>DATEOF010000395.1:0-47045 GCA_035274465.1 Polyangiales bacterium | reverse complement strand
GCTGCCGGCATCGCCGTGCTCAAGGCGGGCGGCAACGCGGTCGACGCGGCGGTCGCGGTGGCCTTCGCGCTGGCGGTCACGCATCCGTCGGCGGGCAACATCGGCGGCGGTGGCTTCATGATCGTGCAGCTGGCGGACGGCCAGCGGACCGCGATCGACTACCGCGAGGTCGCGCCGCTCAAGGCCACCCGCGACATGTACCTGGATCCCAAGACCGGCGGGACGACCAAGGCCAGCGTGCTCGGGCCGCTCGCGGCCGGCGTTCCGGGCACGGTCGCAGGCATGGAGCTGGTGCATGCGCGCTTCGGCACCAAGCCCTGGGCGGAGCTGATCGCGCCCGGCATCGCGCTGGCGCGCGACGGTCACGCACTCGAGGCTTCGCACGCCGAGAGCATGCAGGAGGCGGCCAAGGCGATGAGCGCCGCCGGGTTCAAGGATTCGGCGCGCGTGTACCTCGGCGCGGATGGCCAACCCATCCCCACCGGCGGCGTCTGGAAACAACCCGAGCTCGCCGACACGCTCGAGCGCATCGCGCAGCAAGGTGCGACCGCGTTTTACACCGGCAAGCTCGCGGCGCAGATCGTCGAGCGCATGCAGCAGATCGGCGGCATCTGGGGCGAACGCGACCTGGCCGAGTACAAGGCCATCGAGCGTGAGCCGCTGCGCTTCGAGTACCTCGGCCACGAAGTCATCACCATGCCACCCCCGTCGGGTGGCGGCATCGTCATGCGACAGATGCTGTACGCGAGCGAGCTGCTGGAGTTCCGCAAGTATCCCGCGCGCAGTCCGGAAGCGTTCCACCTGTACGTCGAGTCTGCGCGGCGTGCGTATGCGGATCGCAACGAATGGCTGGGCGATCCGGCGTTCGTGAATATCCCGACCGCGGGCCTGCTCGACCCCGGCTACATCAAGTCGCGCATGGCCGACATCGACCCGGCGCACGCCACCGCGTCGAGCAGCATTCGGGCCGGCGCGCCCGACAAGTCGGCCGTCGACACCACGCACTTCTCGGTGGTCGATCGCGCGGGCAACGCGGTCTCCAACACCTACACGCTGAACGGCGGCTTCGGCGCCAAGATCGTGCTGCCGGGCCTGGGGATCTTGCTGAACAACGAGATGGATGACTTCGCGGCTGCTCCGGGCAAGCCCAACGCGTACGGCCTGGTGCAAGGCGAGCGCAACGCCATCGAGCCGCGCAAGCGCATGCTGAGCAGCATGTCCCCGACCGTGTTGCGAAAGGACGGCGAGCTGCGTGCGGTGCTGGGCACTCCCGGCGGACCCACGATCACCACCACGGTCGTGCAGCTCGTGCGCGACCTCGTCGACTACGGCATGCCGTTGGATCAAGCCGTCCGCGCACCGCGAGTGCACCACCAGTGGCTGCCGGACCAGGTCATCGTCGAACCCGAGGTGGAACCGGCCCTGGCGGATGGCCTCCGCGCGCGCGGACACAAGGTCGAATCGATGCCGTTCACCGGCGGCCACATCGGCCACGCCGACTGCATCGAAGTGGACCCGGCGACGCGAGGCTTCCGCGCAGTGGCGGACGTCACGCGGGGCGGCGGGTCGGCACAAGCTTACTAAAACGGCGTGTCTTGGGGCATGCTATCGGCATGCTTCGCTGGCTTTGCGTGTGCGCCTTGGCCGCTGTGAGCTGCGGGGATGATTCGCCCGTCGGGAGTAGCTGCGAGGGGGCAGGGGAGTGCGATGGGCTGGTGTGCATCGTGGCGCCTGAGGCGAGCGCCGGTGATCTGGACCCGTTGCCGTTGGTTTGCAGCTCGGAGCAGAAGGGACGGAAGCCGGGCGCAGAGTGTGGGAGCGGCGGCGAGTGTGCCTCGGGGATCTGTTTGCTGGCGGGGGCCTGCGCCGTGCCTTGCGCGGACGCGGAGGACTGCAGTTCGCGCGAGCGCTGTCAGTCGGGGTATGCGCGGGGTGAGATGGGGCGCTTGCATCCGCTGTCGGTGTGCGTGGCGATGGCGGATCTGCCGTTCGAGGTCGAGACGCGACCAAACGCGTTCAGCGGTGACATCGACGCGCTGGACTTGCCGCCCACGGCTGCACCGACGTTGTTCGTGATCGAGCACCTGGATGATGACGATTGGCCCGTGCCGCCGACGGATACGACATGCCGGCCGCCGTTGTGTGCGGTGACCCTCGCGCCGCGCGGGGGCGAGACGTGGTTCGACCGCGAGCAACTGACGGATCCCGAGGGCCCGATCAACCCGCTGGCCGTTGGCGATCACGTGCATCCTCTCAGCGTCTTGATCCCGAACGGCCCGCGCGCGCAGCCGAGCGACAAGGGGTACCGGCTGCAGCTCGAGACCAAGCACGCGGGTCGCGCGCGGGTGACTCGCGTGGCGGTCGAACCGGGCGAGGGCAGGCTGGATCTGAATGTGTTTTACGTCGGCACGATCGTGACTTCCGAACAGCTTCGTGAGGCACTCTCGGAGGTGGACCGCATCTTCGAGCAAGCCGAGCTGTCGGTCGGCGAGTTGCGCGAGATCGAGGTCACGGGCGAGCTGCTCGAGCGCGGCGCAGACTTGCCGGACGCCGAGGTCAGTCGCGGCTTCGCGGTGCTCAAGCGCCAGTATGGCGTGTACCCGCAGCTCCCCGAGCTCTTCAAGCTCTCGGCGGGTGCGGCCAACGTCGCGCTCGACGTGTTCCTCGTGGCCGACATCGAGGCAGGTTCAGCCGACCTGGGCGGGATCGCCGGCGGCACACCAGTCCCCTTCGGCATGCACGGCACGGGTGCGTCGGGCATCGCCATCTCGGCCGACATGTTCGAGCCCGACCCACCCCAACTCGGCCGCGTCCTCGCCCACGAGCTCGGCCACGCCTTGGGCCTGTTCCACACCACCGAGCGCGACGGCGAAGTCTTCGATCCGTTCCCCGACACGCCCAGCTGCGACAAGCAACGCGATCGCAACGGCAACGGCCTCGAGGCCAGCGAGTGCCAGGGCGCTGGCGCCGATAACCTCATGTTCCCGAGCACCGACGCAGAAGCCGCAAGGCTGACTGAACAGCAGACCGCGCAGCTAAGAGCGGCGATGATCTTGCGCTGAGGAGCGCCACGGCGCGCGCTTGATTCAGTTACACATTGACCGTTCATGCAAGTCTGATCGCCCATGCATGAATCGTCAGGTCCGGAAAGAACACGAGCGCAACTCTTGCCATCGTCGGTGCAAGAGACCTGATCGATTCCTTGCTAGTGCGCTCCGCCAAATCACGGAGATTCGACACGGTGGTGTCATCCGTTTGTTGAGAGTGCTCGTCGGCGTCGCGCGCGAGGTCGAGTTCGTCGAGCCCAGGTCCAGCGGGCAGGGCGACGACGGCCGCGCAGCTCGCTCAGGGGCCGCTCAGTCGCGCCTGGCACTCCGGGCCGAGCTGGCCGTCGCTTTCGTCTACGTGCACCAGGCTGCCTTCGGCGTCGCGCATGATGCAGCCGGGTTCTTCGCAGTGCGGGAGGCCGAGCATGTGGCCGAGCTCGTGTGCCGCGACGATCGAGAGGCGTCGTTCGACGTGCTCGGGTCCTTTCGCGCTCGGTAGGATGCGGTGCAGCGAGACCAGACCCGAGGGGCCGCCGATGAAGGCGAGGCCGATCACGCCCCAGTCGGCGTGGGTGCCCTTGGTGGTGGAGACGTCGACTTGGGTCAGGGCGAGGAGCAGTGCGTTGTCGGGATTGTCGCCGAGCATGGCGGCGAGGTGTTCGTTCAGTTTGTCCGCGCGGTAGCGTTTGCGCGGCGGGTAATAGGCACTGCGCGGTAGCTCGAGCGGCTCTAGCCGTTCGATGTCGAGGGACCAGGTGCGTTCGAGGCTGCGCGCGACCGTGTCCGTGAGTTGATCGGGGAAGCTACCGAGTACAAGGAGCTTGAGCTTACGGCGTGCGGCGACCGGTTCAGGGGCGCTCGCGGGCTTGAGGTCGGGTGCCTGGGCCGGCGCGGGTGCGGCCTCTCGCCGCGTGAGCTCGGCTTGCGCGTGGCAGCCCAGCGCGATTGCGAGCAGGGGGACCAGCCAGCGCATGCTTCGTTTGTAACTCATGCAGCATACGCTTGCATCTGGCCAAGCGAGGCGCTTGCAGAGCTGCGGGTTAGCCCGCTAACTGCAGCGCCCGGAGGCTTCCCATGTCCCAACCCGCGCCGCTCGATCGGTTCTGTGACCTGGTCATGAAAGGCGGCATCACGAGCGGCATCGTGTATCCGCGCGCGATCAAGGCACTCGCCGAGCGCTATCACTTCAAGAATATCGGCGGCACGTCGGCCGGCGCGATCGCCGCGGTCGCGACGGCGGCGGCCGAGTATCGACGGCGAACCACCGGCAGCTTCGCCGGCTACGAGGAGCTCGAGCACTTGCCCGAGGAGCTGGGGCGCTGCGACGCCGCGGGCAACACTCGATTGGTGCGCCTGTTCCAGCCGGATCCGTCCTGCGCGCGTCTGTTCCGCATCCTGCTCAGCATCCTCAACCGCACGAGCGCGCGCGCCGCGGCGTGGCACGCGCTGCTGTCGTTGTTCGGCGCGTACGCCTGGGCGATCGGCTTCGGCTTGCTGCTGGTGGTCGGGCTCGTCGCGTGGCTCGGCAGCAGCGCGCCGGTCTGGTTCGGCGCCTGCGCGCTCGCGCTGTTGCTCGTCGTCTTCGCGCTGGGCGCGAGCGTGTACTTCGATCTGACGCACGCACTGGTCGAGAACAACTACGGCCTGTGCAGCGGCATGACACAACGCGACTACGCGGATCCGGCTCTGACTGTCTGGTTGCACGAGCTGATCCAACGGCTGGCAGGGCGCGGCCCCGGCGATCCACCGTTGAGCTTCGCCGAGCTCTGGGCGGCGCCCGGCGGTCCAGTGTTGGACGAGCAGCTGCCGCCCGAGCGCAGGCGCTCGATCGATCTGTGCATGTTCACAACCAACTTGCACCACGGCCGGCCCTACCTGATGCCGCAAGATCGCATGCTCGAACGCCTGTTCTTCCGCAAGCAAGATCTCGAGCGCGTATTGCCGCACGAGGTGCTGGACTGGATGTTCGCGAATGGCAAGCCGTACGCCCCCGCGCCGCGCAGCCAGGCCGAGCCCGCCGCAGACGCGCCGCAGCTCGCGCCGTTTCGCGACACGCTGCGCGAGCTGACGCCGGAGAACTTCCCGATCCTGCTCGCCGCGCGCTTGAGCCTCAGCTTTCCGATCCTGCTCAGCGCAGTGCCGCTCTGGGTGATGGACTTCGACTCGCTCCCCGACGAGCGCAGCTTCCGCGCCTGTCTGTTCTCGGACGGCGGCCTGTGCGCGAACTTCCCCATCCACCTGTTCGACGCGTTGCTCCCGACGTGGCCGACCTTCGGCATCCAGCTCGAACCGATGCAACCGGAGTGGTCGCACTGGCCCGAACGCCGCGTGTTCCTGCCCAATGTCTACGGCCAGGGCTACGGCGAGCGCTGGAACCGCTTCGATCGCGCGCCGGACTCGCCGGCCAAGTTGTTCGGCTTCCTCGGCGCGCTGCTGGGCGCCATGCAGAACTGGAACGACAACAGCCTGGCGCGCATGCCGGGCGTGCGCGACCGCGTGGTGCGCGTGCGCTTGAACGATGACGAAGGTGGCTTGAACCTCAACATGCAGCCGGAGTTGATCGCGAGCGTCGCCCAGCTCGGGGCCGATGCTGCTCGCGCGATCCGCGAGCACTTCGTCGAGCCCGGCGCGCGCGGCTGGGACGAGCAGCGCCTGGTGCGCCTCGGCGTGCTGGTGCGCGTGCTCGAGAGCAAGGCGGCCGGCGTCAGGCGCGCGCTCGGCACGGTGCCCCACGCGACGCCCTATCCACGCTTGCTGGCCAGCCAGCTGCGCGGCCGGCCACCCGGCTTCGATGGTCCGATCGACGCCGTCGAGCTCGAGGCCATCGAAGAAATCGTGGCTGCGCTCTCCCACCTCGCCGAGGGCCTGCAGCTCCGAGCGGCGAGCTATCCGTTCCAAGCCATCCCTCCCGCCGCGCTGCGCGTGCGCCCGACCATCTGACGGCGTCCGAGGGTCGGGTCGAGCGCGTGCGGCAGGCTGCGCACACGGGGTATCAACTGCGCTCAGCCCCCCCCTTGACGCGTGGGGCCGAATTTCTGTTATGAGTACCGGCCCACCCAAGGATCGAAGTGCAAGTCACCGACCCCCGCCTCGCACCAGAGCCGATCTACGCGGATCTCATCGCCCCGTTGCTCAACGATCGTCGAGACGCAGTGTTCGTCGGCTTGATGGTCCAGTGCGCGCTGTTCGCGGCGTCCGGCGTGGTCCTGTTCTTCGTGCTCGGTGTGAACCCGTGGTTCGCCCCGGTGTACTGGGCTGCGCAGTTCGCGCTGCTCATCGATCGCTTCACGCTGATGCTGCACTGCACCTCGCATCGCGCGCTGTTCAAGCCGCGCTATGCCGCGCTGAACAACATCATCCCGTGGGTGCTGTGCCCGTTCTTCGGCCAGTCGCCGAACACGTACTTCGCGCATCACATGGGCATGCACCACGCCGAGGAGAACCTCGAGTTCGACCTCAGCTCGACCATGCGCTTCCGCCGCGACAGCCTGTTGCACTGGATGTCCTACTGGCTGCGCTTCCTGTGCTTCGGTTTGATCGAGCTCAGCCAGTACTTCCGCCGCAGAAACCGCACGCGTTTGATGTGGCGCACGATCGTGGGCGAGGCGACGTTCTGGCTCACGGTCGGCGTGCTACTGGCCTATCGACCCGGCGCGACTCTGGCCGTGCTCCTCGGCCCGTTCCTGATCATGCGCACGCTGATGATGATGGGGAACTGGGCGCAGCACGCGTTCATCGACCCGAACGCCGCGGCGAGCGCCTACGGCTCCAGCATCACGTGCATCAACTCGCGCTACAACCGGCGCTGCTGGAACGACGGCTACCACATCGGCCACCACCTCAAGGCGCGCGCGCACTGGACCGAGTACCCGGTCGAATTCGAGCGCAATGTCGAGCAATACGGCAGAGAAGGCGCGATCGTGTTCGAGGGCATCGACTTCTTCATCGTCTGGCTGCTGCTGATGACCGGCAGCTGGGGCCGGCTGGCGGACGCCTACGTGCAGCTGCCGGGCGCGCCGCAGCGCAGCCGCGAGCAGATCATCACGCTGCTCAAGCAACGCGTGCAGCACCCCGTGCCGTACCCTGCGCGTGAGGCTCTGAGCGGCGCGGCGATGAGCGAACAGGCCGTCTGATCAAGGCGTGATCGCCGAGGTCCCCGCGACCGCCGCAGTAGCTCCCGCGACCGGCAGCACGCCGCCGGCGCCCCCGACCCCGCCAGCGACGCCTGTGCTCGCGGGCATGCCGGCATCGGACTCACACACCAGGTCCTGCTTGAGCTGGAAGCGCATCTCTTCCAGCAAGCGCGTGCAGGCTTCCGGACAGAAGTGCACGCGCGAGATCTCGCCGAGCATGTCGCGCTCCACCCAGAACCATATCTCCACCGGTCCGTCGCAGCTGGTCCACGGCGGGCTGACGGCGTTCAGCCAGCGCGAGAAGTCGGGCCCGCGCATGTTCTTGGTGTGCGTGACGGTGCAGTTGCCGATGAACAACTCCTCGAGGTTCTCGGGATAACCGCGCCGCACCAGGCGCGAGCCCGGGTCGCAGTCGGGCGGCCGCTGGGTCACCACGTAGTCGGGGTTTTGGCCGGCGCAGCTCGCGAGCGCCCACGTGAGAACTACGACGACCGGGAGAAGGATCCAGCGCCCTGAGCGGAGCGACACTGCGGCCTACTCCGCCGCCCGTAGCTCGGCCAGCCTGGCCCGTAGGTTCGTGTCCTCGAAGCTGCGCGGGTGCTTGAGCAGGAACTCCGCGATCGCCTTGGCCTCGTCCTGGTTGCGGTGCAGCCCGCGCAGCGCCTGGATGCGCGTCAGCCGCGCTTCCTCGGTCAGGTTGCCGCCGCGCTGCAGGTACTCGTCGAGCAGCGGCAGGGCGCGCGCAGGCTCGTGCAGCGCATTCAGCTCCAGCTTTCCGAGCGAGACCAGCACGGTGTGTGCTTCTTCGCTGCTCGGGTGGATGCGGCGCAAGGTCTGGTAGGTGTCCGCGGCCGCGCGCAGTTGACCGTCGCGCACCAGTCGGCGGGCCGCGCGCAGCAGCTCGCTCGGCGTCGGGCCCTGGACCGCGATCTCGGGAGCCGCAGGCGCGGGGGCAGCCGGCTCGGGTGTGAGCTTCGCGGCCAAGTCCAGCGCGGCGACCTTGCGCGCGTAGCTGTGGCGCTGCGACCTGCGTTGCGGGCGCTCCGTCTCGGGCGTTGCAGCCGACGGCGGCAAGCTGTCCGCGTAGCCGATCGAGCGCGTCTCGCCCGCGTTCCAGTGCAGCTCCTGATCGAGCAGCACCCGGTCCTGATGGCGCACCACCAGGCGGTGTGGACCCACCGGCACGAGCGTCGAGAGCGGCGCGCGGCCGATCGGCTGGCCGTCCAGCAGCGCCTCGGCGCCCGCCGGCTCGCCACTCAGCTCGAGCGTGGCCGAGACGGGGTCGTGCCAGAGCATGGTCGGGCCGAGCAGGGCCCAGGAGCTGGCTTCCTCGGTGCGGCTGAGCGAATTCACCAGCACGTGGCTGTCGGCGCTGCGCGCGCGTTCGTGCGCGTTGACCAGGCGCTCCTCGCCACCGTGCGCGACGCGAACCTTGCCGTTGAGCACGGTGGTCACGACCGAGCGGTTGCCTTCGTATTCGACCGAGAACGCCGTGCCGACCGCGGTGGAAGTCACGTTGCCTGCGGCGATCGTCAGGTTTTGGCCCTCGGGTTGCGCCGACAGCCGAGTGGCCAGCGCGCCGGTGCCGAGATCCACGCGCCGTAGCGGCGAGTTCAGCGCGGACAGACGCATGTCGCTGTTGGCTGCGAGGCAGAGGTTGATGTCCGAGTCCACCAGTACGCACGCCATGCCGTCGCCGGTCTCGATGCGCGTGCCTTCGTCGAGCAGCACGCGGCCCGCGGCGGCGCGCCGGCCCTCGATGCGCACGTGTCCGGAGGCGTAGACCAGCTCGGCGCGAGTCAGCGGACGCGGGCCGCTGACGGCGGCCTCCGTCTTGCGATTGCCACCCAGGCGCGCCTGGTGCAGCAGGCCGATGCCCAGCAAGACTGCCCCGACCGCGCTGGCCACCAGCCAGAACGGCGCGCGAGTTGGTCGCAGCGAGCGCACCTCGGCCACTGCGCGCTCGGCGTCTTCCGACTCGAGCCGGCGCAGCGAACTCTCGACCAGCGCGCGCGACTCGGGATCGGGCTGCGCGTCGAGCTGCGCGAGCTCGTCGTACACGGCCAGCTCGTTTTGCGCGGGCGTGTGATCGCGGGCGAAGCGTTCGCAGAACGCTCGCTCCTCGTGCGTGAGCACTTCATCGCGCGCTGCGCGATCCATCAGCTCGGCCCAGCGCTGGAAGCCGTTGAGGGTTTCAGTCATTGCGACTGCCCTCCTGGCCACCGCGCGCGCCCCACAGGCGCATGTCGCGCACGATCAATTTGCGCAGCTGCTTGCGCGCGGCCACCAACCGATCCTTGACCGTGCCCACGGGGTTGTCGGTCAGCTCGGCGATCTCCTCGGTCGTGTAACCGAGCGAGTGCTTCATGACGAGCACCTCGCGGCGCGCAGCCGGCAGCTCGGACAGGTACTCTTCGACCGAACGCGGGGTGGCCTCGGGTGAGGGTGTGCGCTCGGTTGCGCTGCCGATGCTGTCGATGTCGATCAGCGTGCCCAGCTGCCAGAGGCGCTTGCGCTGCTCGCGCGCATGGCGCAGCACCGTGCGCACTGTGATCCGATCGGCCCAGCGCTCGATCGTGGAAATGTCCTTGTAGGTCGCGGCGGAGCGCAGAATCTCTATCAGCGCGAGCTGCGAGGCGTCGTCGGCATCGGCCCGATTGCTCAACAATCGCTGACTGATGCGCCTTACCCGGGCGGCCAGGCGGTGGGCCAGCACGCGCTGGGCGTGCTTGTCGGCCGCCGCCACCCGCTTCATCAGCGAGAGATCCGCGGCGGCAGCGCCATCACGCGGAAATGGGAGAACGGTGGCCATGCGGGTCGGTGGGTAAGTGGGATATTGGTCGGCAAACAGGTCGGAGGTTTTTGACGCCGGACGGTGACCTGATTTGCACGTACCCGATCAGCGAATAATGGCTAACCCCAGCTGCGCAGTAAACCTTAGCTCGTACGGTGACAGATAGGTCGTCAACTCCAAATTTCCAGGATCTATGCCTCTTTTCTTGTAGTCGAAGCTGTTGAACACGAACTCGGGGCTGACCCGCGCCAGAATCGCCAGCCAATCCAACAGGCGGTACTCGATCACGCCGCGCAAGCTCGCGAGGTAGACCACGCGTGTCTGCGATTCCACCGCGTTGAGCATCGGGTCCGAGTACGTCGTGTCGCGCGCGCGGACCTCGATTCCGAGCGCAAGCTCACCCCCGATTTCGAGTCCTTTGACGATGGGCAGGCGGGCGCCGCCGAGCAACGAGATCGGATAGCGCGTGACCTGAAAGATGGCGTCCTGGTCTTTGACGACGATCGGCGGGCTCCAGATGTAGCTCACGCCGAGGTACGGGCCGGAGGGCCAGAGCCAGGCGGCGCCCATCGCCAGCCCATGCACCCAGGGCCAGCTCGGCGAAAAGACCGTGCCCGAGTACGCCAGCTCGAGCCGCAGCTCGGAATCGCGCTCCACGGGCTCTCGGGGCTCCGGCGTGGCCAGGCGCGCCTCGACCGATTGCTGCTTGATCAACGCGTCGGTCGCGCTGCCCGCGATCACCGCCGCAGTCTCGATCTCTGCATCCACGCTGGCGCCGCCCGCGGACAGCGGCCGCACCACCACGTGCGCACCGTTGCGATCCATGATGTAGAGAAACCAGCGACCGCTGGGGCGTACATCGATCCAGAACACGCCGACCGCCTCATGTGCGTTGGCCTGGGCTTCGGCCTGCGTCATGCGTTCTTCCAGCCCCGCCTCCGCGTCTTCGGCAGTCAGGAACACCAAATGCACGCCCAGCAACGAGACCTGGGCAGAAACGGCCTCGTCCAGCGCGTCGATGGTGTCCTGCGGCAGCTGCTTCGGCGCGATGAACACCACCGACTGCTGCTGCGCGTGCGCCGAGGACCAGGGCAGGGCAGCGAGCAGGAGCTGGCTGAGCAAAAAGACGCCCGTGGCGCGCTGCACGGCGGTCACCATAGCGCGCTGGGCACCCTACACAAAGATCGGGCAGAGCATGCCGGTTCTTGGTGGGCGGGGGGTGACCGCGCTACCATGTTTGGGTGCGCTGGTTGCTACTCGCTTCGGGCCTGCTCGTCCTCGGTTGTGCAACGCAGCCGCCCCCGGCGGCGCAGACGCAGCCCGAGAAGCTGCGCCCAGGCGACGCCAATGCCCCGCCCTCGTTGCGGGCGCTCCCCGAGCTCAGCAGCGAGCGCAGCTCAGAGCTGCATCGAGGGCTGACGCAGGCCGGACAAGTCTTTTCCGCGCCGCTACCACCGGCACCGGTCGAGCGTACATACGAAGCGCTCGCGGAGTGGGTCGACAGCGACGTTGCGCGCTGGATCGATCAGCGGCGCGATGCAGTCGAAGAGACGCGCTTCCAGCTCAACTCCGCCGATCCCGAGCCTGCCACGCGCGTCATCGTCGGCGCTGTGATCGGGCTGCTGCAGGAAGACACCGCGTACCAGCTGTCGCTGATCCCGCAACCCCAGGAGCTCGACAGCGAGCCCGAGATCGCGGCGATGTTCCGCGAGCTGGTGAAGGGGCAGGCCGATCCGTTTCAGAATGCGGCGCTCACCGAGTATTTGTCGTGTGCCCAGGCGGGCAACGAGCAGGGCGGGGCGCAGCTGCGCTTCGCGAAGTTCTGCCAGCAGCGGCACGACCGCTTGATGCGCGTGGAAGCCAAGCAAACCGACGCGCTGGCAGCCACGCGCTGAGCGCCATCGCTCAGGGTGACAGCCTGGCGATCGCCGCCTCGACCTCGGGATCCTGCGGCAACAAGGTCTGCAGCTCTCCCCAGACCATCGCGGCCGACGCGCGGTTCTTCAAGTCCACCTCCCACACGCGCGCGATCTCTCGCATCAGCGCGGTGCGGCGCTCGATGTCGCTCGAACGTCGCAGCCGTCGCTCCAGCGCCTGCAGCAGCTCGCGATAGCGGCCGGCCTGCTTGAGGCACGCGAAGTGCCGCGCCTCCACCTGCGTGTCGTCGGGGTCGATCTCCAGCAGGCGCTCGTAGGCCTGCGCGGCCTGGTCGTAGCGCTTGAGGCGTTCCTCGAGGATGCGCGCGCGCCGGCGGAGCAGGGCGCGTTTGTCTTCGGGGTCGGCGCGCTCGGCGACCCGGGCGAGGTGCGCATTGAGGGCGTCGAGTCTGTTCAGGGCGGCGGCCGAGCTCTCGAGCGCCTCGAGGACGGGATCGAGGATCGGCGGATCCGACGAGCCGACGCGCAGCAGGTCGAAGCCCGCGCCTGCGTCGTGCAGCGTCTCGCTCGCCCAGCGGTAGGCCGCGATCACCAGCTCGGCGCGGCGTTGGCTGCTCGCGGACTCGGCGAGCGCCAGGTGCGCGCGCAACAGGCCGCGCTGCGCGTCCTCCTTGCCCAGCTCGGGGCGCGCTGCGTCCAACTCCGCCGCCACGCGCATGACCTGCGCGTGCAGCTCGGGCGCGCTCTCCACGAGCTCGAGCGCGCGGCGCAGCATGGCGTTGGCGTGCTCGCGATCGCGCAGCTTGAGGTCGGCGGTGCGCGCAACCTCCAGCAGCGCTTCGATCTCGTCTTCGGGCCTGGCCGCGATCAGCGCCTTCTGTTCCTTCGCCCACAAGAGCTCGGTGTGGCTGCCCAGCTCCGCCGCCAGGCGCTCGATGTGCTCGAGCAGCTCGGCGTCGCTCGGATCGATGCGGCTCGCAGCCATCAGCTGCTCGAGCGCCTGGGCGGGCTCACTGGCTTCGTTCTCGAGGATCGTGGCGAGGCGGCGCAGCAGCAAGCCGCGCGTCTCGTCGTCGTCCGCGTCGCGCACCAGCTTGGTGTAGATCTGCGAGAGGCGGGCGAACGACAACGTCTTCTTGGCCAGCCGGTCGACCTCGTTCAAGAACGCGGGGTTCTCGGTGTCGTTGGCCAGCAGCCGGAGGCTCGCTTCGAAGGCCTCGGCCGGCTCGCCCAACCAGTCTTCGTGGATCTGCGCCACCTTCTGCCAGCTGATGCGCGAGAGCTCGGTGTCGCTGCTCTGCTTCGCGCGCATGATGTAGACGGCGGCCAGCTCGCGTGCCAGCGCAGGCTTGCACACCAGGTCTGCCAGCTGTTCGGCCTCGCGGTCTGCGGCCTGGATCAGCGGCGCCAGGCGCACCAGCGCGCTGTGCGGCTCCTCGAGCCGCTCGAACAGGCAGCGTGCTGCCGCCAGGCGCGCGGCATCGCGCGCCTGTTGCGTGTCCTCGATGCGGCTCAGCACGTCCAGCGCCTGCACCAGCTCGGTGAAGGCAGCCTGGCGTTCGAGGTGCACGCGCAGCCGGCGTTGCGCCTCGAGGTCGTCGGGGTCGTGCAGGCAGGCGATGCGCAGCGCCTGGGCCGCGCGATCGGGATCCGAGAGCTCGGTCTCGTACAGGTCGGCCAGGCGCATCGAAAGTGCGTGGTGCTCGTTCGGACCGCGCGCCAGCGACAGCTCGGTCTCGAGACCCAGGCACAGCGCGGCCGAATCGGAGCTGCGCTCCGCGATCTCGACCAGCGCCCTCGCGGCCGCGGCCGAGCTGGGATCGAGCTGCAACACCTCGCGTAGCAGCGTGATCGCCGCGGTCGGCTGTGCGAGCTCGTCGGCCATCAGCTCGGCGCGGTGCAGCAGCAGATCGCGTCGCGCCGCTGGTTCACTGGTTAGTGCCGCCAAGCGCTGCAAGAGCAGCGCGAGCTGCGGCGCGTCGTCGTTGCGTTCGGCGATCTGCCTCAGGTAGCCGAGTGCCCCGGCGTCCTCGTGTACCTCGAGCACCTCGCGGTAGACCTCGGCGGCGCCCAGCTCGTCGCCGACGCGCTCGGCGAGCGTGCGCGCAGCCGACAGCAGCAACTGCGCACGGCGCTCGGGATCGGTCTCGCGCGCCGCGCGCTGGCGCAGCAGCTCGACCATCTCGTCGTGCCGCTCGGACTCGGCGTAGTACTGCGTCAGCTCGGCCAGCCTGCCGGCCTGCCAGGCGAAGTTGCGCAGCAGATCCTCGGCCCACGGCGTGCCCGTGCGCGCCAGCCGGAGCGCGCGTTCGAAGGCTTGCTCCGGATCTTGCAGCGTGGCGCTGCACAGGTTCGCGGCCGCGCGCTCGGCGTCCAGGCGCTCGTCCTGGCTATCGGACAGGCGCGCGATCTCGTCCAGCGTGGTCAACAGGCGCGTCGGCTTGTGCTGCGCCTCGAGCACCGCGCGCAACTTGCGGCGCGGTACCACGTCCGTCAGGTCCTCGCGCGCCCAGACGTCGAGCGCGCGCAAGAGCGCGTCGGTATCGTGCAGACGCTCGTCGTACAGCGCCGCCAGGCGCTCGGCCAGCGCGGCGCGGCCTTGCCGATCGCTCTCGCGCAGCAGTTGTCGCTCGAGCCCGAGCGCGAGCACAGCGTCGTCGCCGGCCGCCTGGGCCGCCGAGACCAGCTCGTCCAACGCGGGCTCGAAGTCCGGGTCGAGCTCGGTCAAGATGCGCTGCAGCACGGGGATCGCGGCCACGGGCGCGCCCAGCCGGCGGTTCTGCGCGTGCGCGTACTCGAACAACAGGTCGCGCAGCTCGCGCGGCTCTTGCTCGAGCTGCGACAGGCGCAGCAGCGCGTCGGCGAGCAGGCGCGGATCGTCGCTCTCCAGCGCACGGGCCTGCACGAAGCGCAAGGCCTCTGCGTCCTCGCCCAGCGCGAGCAGGCGCGCGTAGGCGGCGCCGGCGCGCGTGTCGTCGCGCAGCTGTGCGTGCAGGATGCGCGCGGCGCGCCGCAAGAGCAGCTTCGCGCGCTCGGGTTCGAGCTCGGTGCGCGCGCTGAACTCCAGCTGCTCGACCAGGTCGGCCCAGCGCTCTGCGCGCTCCAGCAGATCGAACAGCTCGTCGACGCGCCCGCCGCCGCGCGCGACCCGGATCAGTGCGGCGTCCGCGCTGCTGTTCTCGAGCGCCACCAGCGGCGCGAGGCGCTCGAAGCTTCCAGCGACGTCGCCGAAGCGCTCGAACGCCAGCAGGCCCGCCGCCACCAGCACCTCGATCCGCGCCGCCTCGTCGCGCTCGCGTTCGGCCAGCGAGTCCAGCGTGCGCAGCAGCTCGGGCCACAGCTCGCCGCGCTCCTGGCGCTTGCGCAAGCGGCGCAGCGGCTCGGGGCTCGCCAGATCGAGCTCGGCCCAGCGCGTCAGCGTGTGCGCCGCGCGCTTGTCGTCTGCCGCCGGCCCTTCGTACAGCTCGGCCAGGCGACGCACCAGCGTCAGCCGATCGTGGCCGCTGCCATCGTGAGCCAGCTGGCGCTCGATCGTCTGGGCGAGCTTCACGTGATCGCCGGCGGATTCGCAGGCGCTCGCCAGCTCATCCAGCGCGGGTGCGAAGTTCGGATCGACCGCAGCGGCCTCCTCGAACGCGGCGATCGCATCCGCAGGCCGCTCGAGGCGCGTGAGCAGCAAGCGCCCGCGTTCGTAGAGCAGGTCGCGGCGCTCTTCGGGCAGACCCTCGACGTACGCCAGGCGGTGCAGCGCCGTGGCCAGCCGCTCCGGGTCGTCGTGTCGCATCGCCCACGACTGCACGAAGCGCAGCGCCTCGCTGTCGTCGCCGATGGTCAGCAGGCCTTCGTACGCCGCCAGCGCGCCGTCGTCGTCCTGCCGGTGCTCGATCAGCGCCGCCGCCATGCGCCGGTAGAGCTCGATCTTCTCGGCCGGCTCGCGCGTCAACGAGATGCGCTCGCGCAGCAGCGCGAAGAACTCGTCGTAGCGTTGCTCCTGCTCGCACAGATCGCACAGCTCGGCCACGCGCGACAGGCGCCGCGCCAGGTCGAGTAGTGCAGCCGACAGCGGCGTGCGGAAGCGCTGCGTGTAGTCGCACAGCCTGGCGAACGCACCGGCGTCGTCCTTGAGCCGCGCCTGGGCCAGCAGCGCTCCCTGCTCGAGCGCGCGCGCCTGCGCCGGCTTCTCGGGCTCGACCTGGGCCAGCGCGTCCAGCGTCTCGAGCAGCTCCTTGTAGCGGCGCTTGCGCTCGTATTGCTCGGCCAGCCTGCGCAGTGGCTCCGGGTCATGGGGAGTGGCCTTGGCCCAGATGGTCAGCGCGCGAATGGCGCGCGCTTCATCGGGCAGCTTGCTCGCGTAGAGCTCGGCCAGTTCACGGGCGAGCGTGGCGCGTTCGGGCGCCTCCTCGGCGCGCGCCACCTGCGCTTCCAGTACACGCGAGAGGCCGCGATAGTCGCCCAGCGACTCGCACAGCGCGCCCAGGGTGCTCCGGGCGTCGGCGTCGTTCGGGTCGAGCTCGGTGAGGATCTGTACCAGCGGCTCGACTGCATCCGCGGGACGCCCGAGGTTCGGCAGCAGCGCCGCCCGCTCGAACAACACGGCGCGCTTGGCTGGCGCCGTGGTCTCCAGCGGTGCGAGCCGCGCCAGCGCCTGGGCCAGCGCGGTCTCGTCCTCTGCGTCGCGCGCGCGGTCGGCGAGGTACATCCAGGCCTCGTGATCGTCGCCTTGCTCGTTGACCTTCACGTAGGCTTCGGCGGCCGAGCGCGGATCATCCAGCTGCTGCGCGAGCAAGCGCGCGATGCGCCGGTAGATCTCGGCGCGCGCCTTGCCCTGTCGTTCGAGCGTCGCGCGTTCGCGCAACAGCGCCAGGAGCTCGGGGTAGCGCTCCGCGCGTTCGTACAAATTGCCGAGCGCGGTCGCGATCTGCACGTTGTTCGGAGCTCGCTGCAGCGCGCGCTCGAGGAACTCGCAGGCGCGGTCCTGGTCGAGCAGATCCGCCTCGGCGATGGTCGCCATGCGCACGAGGAGGCTCGCGGCCTGCGCCGGCGTCGAGACTTCGAGCCGGCGGTTGAGCGTGTTCAGCAGGCGCTCGTGCGAGGCGCTGGCTTCGTCGATGGCCTCCATGTGCTCGAGCGCGGCGGCATCGTTGGGTACGACATCCAGGAGGCGCTCGTAAGTGTGGTACGCGGCCTCGCGATCGCCGACCTTCAGCTCGTACAGCTCGCCCAGCTGTCGCAGCAGCGGCACCTGCTCGGCCTTGCTGATCGACTCGCGGATGCGCCGGTCGATCAACTCGGCAGCCTCGGCCCAGCGCCCGAGCCCCAGCAGCTCGTCGGTCAACGCATTGCGCGCCTGGCGATCCTCGGGATCGAGATCGAGCAGCAGCGACAGGGTCTTGCTGGCCGCGAGCGAATCCTTGCGCTCGCGCCGGTGAATCTCGGTGAGGCGACGCAGGATGGCCGTCTTGGCAGCCGTCTCGGCCTGCGTCATCAAGCTCTGCTCGAGCAGGACCACCAGGTCATCCCAGCGCTTACTCCGCTCGAGCAACCGGATCAGACTGCGCAGCGTGTCGTCGTTGTCGGGCAGCAACGACAGGAGCTCGCGGTAGGCCAGGATGGCCTGATCCACGTCGTTCAACCGGCTCTCGAACAGGCTGATCGCCTCGCGCACGCGCTGCACCCGCGTATCGTCGGGAAGCTCGGGTCGCCGCGCGCTGCGCAGCAGCAAGTCTGCGCGCCGGGCGAAGTCGCGGTTGCGCCGGTAGTGCCGCTCGGCGACGGAGAACGCCTCCACCGAGAGCGGATCGACCTTCAAGATCCGCTCGGCCACCGCCAGCGCGTCGTCTTGCTTGTTGGCACGCTGCAACTCCATCAGCTGTGCGTGCCAGATCTGCAGCTCTTCGTTCTGCTGCTCGGTTAGCGGCTCGTGCTCGTGCTCCGCCGGGGGCTCGGGCTCGTCGTCCTCTGCGGCGCGCACTGCTGCGACCTCGCCCAGGCTCGAATCCCCGACCTCCACGACACCCAGCAAGCTCATGTCCTCGACGCTGGCCGGCTCTTCGCTGTCGGGCTCGGCCACGCGCGCGGCTGGTAGCGGCGGTTGTGCCACCTCCGCCACGGGGCGTGAGCGCGCGCCGCCCGTCTCTGCCGCTGCCAGCTGCACCTGCAGCTCATCCAGCAAAGTCCGCGCATCTGCGTTGCCGCGCTCTCCCGCGGGGGTCAGCGCATAGATGGCGTCTTGAGTCTGTCCGGCCTGCTGATACGCGCGCGCCAGCATGATGCGGCGCTCGTCCGCGAGATCGCCGTCCGGGTTGTGCGTCAGGTAGGCCACCCAGTGCCGCGCGAGCTCGCCGCGCTGCGGGGCCTCGGTGATGCGCTCCAGCTCGAACAGCGCGCGGTGATGCCAGGGCGCGTGGCCCAGCGCCGCGGCGAGGAACACGCGGCCCTCGACCGGTCCCACCGATTGCGCGATGTCGCACAACAGATCGCCCACGCGATCGAGATCGAGCGCGCGTACGCGTTCATCGACCGTCGCGCTGCGTTGCACCAGCTCGGTCGCGAGCGCGTGCGTCAGCGAGACATCCGACGGATCGAGCGCCGCCGCTCGCTCCAGCGCCGACACCGAGCGGTCGAGATCCGACAGCTCGCGATAGCGGCCCGCCAGCTCGCGCAGCAGCGCGATCTTGCGCGCGACGTCCGGATCACCCGCGGCCTCGCGTTCGTACAGCTCGCAGGCCGCGCGCAGGTCACCGCGCTTCAACAGCAGCATGCGCGCCTCGTAGATCGCGCGCAGCAAGTTGGGATCGGCCTGATACGCCCTCTGGTAGTGCGCGAGCGCCTCGTCGTCGCTGCCGTGCTGCTTGCGCAGCAGCTCGGCCATGCGGAAGAGCAGCACGCCCAGCCGCTCCGGCTCCCCGCGCTCCCTCGTCAGCCGCTCGATCTGGTCGTCGAGCAGCTCCTGCAGCGGCACCCAGCGCGCGCCGCGCTCGAGCAACGCCTGCAAGCTCTCGGAGGCGTCGACGTAGCGCGGGTCGCGGGCCAGCGCGTGGCGGTAGTACGCCTCTGCGCGCGGCTCGTCGCGCAGCTCCTGTTCGGCGATGTCGCCGGCTTCCTTGAACGCGCGGCTCGACGTCGCAGCGTCCGAGCTGTACTCGGCCAGCCCCGCGACCAGGTTCACCAGCGAGGGGATGTCGCGCACCGCGCGGTAGTGCGCGTGCAGAGCGACGTACGCCTCGCGGTCGGCGGGATTGCGGGCGAGCCGCTGGACCCAGACATCAGCACCCCCGTGCGCCGCATTCCGCTCTCGGTCGGCCATGACCGCCTATCGTTATGTACCGGCATCGATAGATCAATCGCGAGATCGCAGGGGCCTCGCGCGGCCACGTTTTGGCTCCTCGGGACTCCCGCGGGCGCACGTGGCGCGCGCCTCGCAGGGGGAGCGCACCGTCACTGGACGGTGCGCCCCCGCATGTGGGTCTGCGAGATTCGGCTACTTCTCGCAGTTCGGCTGCAGGCCGTCCTTCGGCGCGTCGGTGATCTCGACGCCGCCGGCCACGATCTCCGAGACCAAGCGATACGCGTTGCACGCCGGCAAGGTGGTGCTCTTGGCGAGCGGGTCGCAGCACTGGCCTTCCGAGGTCGCGCCGTTGTCAGGATCCAGCACGCCCGTGGGAGCCGTGTCGGTGCAGTTCGTCTTGACGCCGTCCTCGTTGGCCTTGTCGCCGACGTGGCAGCCCCACTTGTCCCACTCGTCTTCCTTCGGGCAGAGGCTGTCCGGCAGCTTCACCCACTGGCAGCTGCCACCGGGCATGCAGCGCTCGGCCGTGAGCACGTTGTATTTCGGATCGTCCTTCATGGCGCCGATGGCACCGAAGGCTTGCAGCTGCGCGAGGCTGATGTTGCCGAGCACGGTGATCGCGCTCTTGTTGTTCAGATCCAGGCGCTGGTACGAGACCGTCTTGCCGCCGGGCTTCCAGGAGTGATCGTCCGGCCGCGAGCCGACGCAGTTGATCGCGTCCTTGAGCGCCGGCATCTCGATGATGTCGAAGCCCTGGCTGCCGGCCTCCCACTCGAGCCCCTTCTCTCCGCTCGACAGCACGTACGGCAGGTACGAAGGCTTGCGGTTCACGTTGGTCGCCCAGACGGTCTTGGATTGCTCCTGCCAGGTGGGCGCGCTCGGGTCGACCTTGATCTTGACCGGCGTCGCGGTCCAACGCGCGGGATCCGTGAGGCCAGCCGAGTTGGGTGCGGACTTGTCGCTGTAGAAGCTGTACGTGCCGTCGCAGTTGTAGCGGCCGGGTCCGATCGTCGCCATGCCGTCGCCCTTGATGAACTCGCCGTTCATGCGCGGCAGCTGGAAGCGGAACAGCAGGTGCTGTTCTTCCTTCTCGAAGCGCTGAACCGTGGCGGGCACGATGATCGGGCCGGAGATGGTCTTCGGGTGATTGATCGGATTGAAGTACGAGATCCGGTACTCGAGCGTCGCCATGTCCGGCTTCTGGTCAACGCGCGAAGTGTTAGACGTGCGGTAGCAGCACTTACCCTTCATGCCGTACGGACCGTCGAACGGTCTGGCCGCCATATTGACTGGGCAATCGGCGTTTAGCGGGTCATCCGGGATCGTGCCGCCGCCACCACTACCACCAGTGCCGCCGCCGCCAGTACCGCTGCCGGGCGCGCCGGCGCCGCCGCCACCACCATCGCCATCATCACCACCACATGCGCCGAATGACAGCGCAGTTCCACATGCCAAGAGACAACTCAAGAGTACGGATTTCCGCATAGGCCCCATCTCCATCTGATTGTTCAGCTCGCTCACAGGTCATCGGAAAGTTGACCGGCAGTGCGCAACCACCCCTTCAAAGTCGGAGCGGGTGCACTGTCGTAATAGGCTCTGCACAGCGGGGTCAATAGTGTAGGTCCGCGGTCCACACACGAGATGATGTTGTCAGAGTGCTCGTGCACTTCGATCCGCGACACGATTGTCGCAGCATCGATTCGCTACTGCGGCATCGGCTGCAGATCGTGCTCGAGAATCACGAGTAAACCGTGAGGAACCATCTTGGTCGCGAAGCGCGCGGCCACGGTGTTCAGGAAGATTTGAAGTCGCGGTACCTCGCGCGAAGTATCCAGTCGCACGCGCCGAATGCCGCCACCGCGCAAGCCCCGCAAGAGCTCGGGTGAGTCGATGTGCGCGTCCGGCAGTTCGACCACGATCGCCAGCGGATCCGTCCATTGCGTGCTGCGTAGACCGCGCAGCGTGCCCTGCATCGGCACGAAGACCTCGCTCTTCGCGCCCTCTGTATTCAGCGCGGGCATCGGAGATTCCTCGGCGGCTGGTGCGCTCTGGGACGCGACAATTGGATCCGAGGCGCGGGCGCTGGGTACTGAGTTTGGAGATACAGTTTCGTCGTCGGTTCGGGCGGAATTATTCGGGCTTGGCCGTTCCTGAGCAGTTTCATGGTCAGGAGTTGGCAGCGGTCCGCGTGCGAGTGGTTCCCCTGGCGCGGCGACTTGCTCCGGCTGCGCGATCGCTTTGGGTGGCTGCGCCGGCGGCTGGTCCGTCTCCGCATGCGCGGAGCCTACGCTCGTATGCTCCTCGCCTTCAGCTTCCGTCTCTGCGCTCTCCGGCCCAGGGCCGAACTGGTTCCAGATCACTGCTGCGAGCGTGAGCGCGGCCAGCAGCCACAAGCCGCGCCGAGCCACGCGCACCACGGGCGACTTGGGGATCTGCAAGGTGTCGGTGCGCTTGCGTGTCACGAGCTGGTTCGGGCGCGAGCGCGGCCGGATCTGCGCCGCCAGTGGCCCCGAAGGCTCACGGGTCGCCGGGCGTGCGGGCTCGCTGCTCGGCAGCACGTGGCCGTGGTCGCGAGGCACGAGCGCGCTCGCGCTCTCGAAGGCGGCGGGCGCATCCGACAGCCCGTAGACCAGGTTGCGTCGCGAGCGGCCGATACCCGCACCTGCAGCTGATGGCTGCAAGCGAAACGCCAACTCCAGGCCGCCGCGCTCGGCGTGCGCCTTCACGTCCAGACGCTCGATGCGGCCGGTCCGCCGCGAGCCCGACTCACCCAGCTGGAACTCCAGCTCGAGGCCGGGTGCGAACTGCGGCAATGCCGCCGTCAGCTGCAGGCCATCGGCCGTCACGCAGCCGCGCGCGCGCAGCGGTTCGCGCAGGTTGGGCAGGTGCAGCAGCACCACCTGGGCGTGCTCGCTGTTGTGCGCCACCCAGCGCCGGAGCAGTGCCAGCTGATCGTCGCTCAGCTCGCCGAACTGTACGCCCGCTCCGTTGCCGCTGGCTGCGACAGGCTTCGACCAGCGCACGCAGCCCGAAAGCGCGGTGCGCTCGTTGTCCAGCTCGAGGTTGCAGGTCACCTCTTCGCCCACGGGCAGCAGCGCCTCGGCCGCCAGCCGCATCCCACCTTCGCTCAGGTCCAGCGCGCGCGCCGGCAGGGTGCGAGAAGCCTCGCGCAGAGTCAGGCGCACTGGCGCGTCGATGAGAACCCGCTGCGACTGTCTTGCGCTGGCAGCGCTCATGTCAGCGACGCACCCTCTCGCGACAGACGGCCTGTCGCAGAAGCTGCGGGCAAACGGCACCCATAGCCCGTCAGCCGACTAATACGTGCGCAGCCAGAATGCAACTTACCTGGGAGCCGCCGCGTAGCGCCGGCGACCGATAGTCATCCGGAAGGGTCGCGCCCTCAGGCGGGAGCCGCCGCGTAGCGCCGGCGACCGATAGTCGGGAAGAACTCTGGGTTTGGTCTGGCTCGCGCGCTCGCTTCACATTACGCTGGAATCGGATCCCGCCCCCGCCTCGGGACTAATTTCAGCATCGGCGCTGACCCTGCCCGGCTGGGCGCGGGTACATACGGATGGTGCAGACAAAAACCACCGCGCTTCACGCATTACCGGCCCCGACCGACGCGGCCTTGGTGATCGCCGCCCGTTCGGGCGAGACGTGGGCACAGGAGGCGCTCTACAAGCGCCATGCGCGGATGGTGAACGGGCTGGCCTACCGGCTGCTCGGGCGCGACGAAGAGGTCGACGACCTCGTGCAGGAGGCTTTCCTGGCAGCCCTGCGGAGTCTGGATCGTCTGGAGAACCCGCAAGCTTTCGCTGGCTGGCTGTGCTCGATCCTGGTCCGCACGGCGCACAAGACCCTCCGTCGCCGCTCGCTGCTGTCCCGCCTCGGCATCCGCCGCGCGACGCCGATCGATCCGGACGCGGTGATCTCGCGCTCGGTACCGCCCGAGGTCCGGGGCGAGCTAGCTGCAATTTACGGTGTCCTGGACCGGATGCGCCCCGAGGTGCGTCTGGCGTTGGTGTTGCACCGCGTGGAGGGGCTGTCAGTACCCGAGGTCGCCGAGCGCATGTCGCTGTCCGTATCCACGGTCAAGCGCCGGTTGTCGGTCGCGGAGAAACGCCTCACTCAATTCTTGGGTAGTCACGGAGATCCCTCGTGAACCCTTCTCGCCCACGGCTTGCGCAAGCAGTGCTGCCCGAGGTCACCGAGGGTCGCGTGGCGCGGCAGTGGGCAACGATCGAGCGGCGCTTGCCGCGGCGTGGGGCGCACAGCTCAGTTTGGTTTGGCCTGCTCATGACCGTGCCGCTTCTGGCTGCGGGCGCGCTGTGGCTGTCGCAACGCAACCTGACAGCGCCCACCACCGGCTCGGTGATCGAGAGCGCCAGCACTCCGGTCAACATCACGCTGCGCGATGGTTCGACGCTCGCGCTCGACGCCCAGACTCGCCTGCGCCTGCTGCGCGATGAGGCGCACGTGGTCGATGTCGAGCTGGGCAGCGGCAAAGCCAACTTCGACGTCACGCACGTCCAGAACCGCAGCTTCCGCGTGCACGCCGGCTCCGTGTTGGTGAAGGTGCTCGGTACGCGCTTCGAGGTAGCCAAGACTCCGCGTAAGGAAGGCACCCACGTTCAGGTCGCGGTCACGCGCGGCGTGGTCGAAGTGCAGCGCCTGGACGCCACGGGTGGTGTGCGGCGCTTGAGCGCGGGCGAGACGTGGTCGGCGTTGGTGCCGGCCAAACCCACGGTAGATGCAGAAGCAGCGGCTGCCAGCAGCAGCGCAGCGGTGGTCGATCCACCGCAGCCCGTGCAGGCGGCCGAGCCCCCTGCGCCTGCGCCCCCGCCGGCGTTGCCCGACACGTTCTCACCCGAGACCTCGCCACCGTCGCGCGCCGCCGAGCGCGCGCAGACGCGTGAAGAGCGACGTATCGCGCGCGCTCGTGCGGCCGCCCAGGCCCGCGAGCGCGCGGTCAACTCCGCAGCGCTGTTCAAGCGCGCCAGCCTCGCGCGGCGCACCGGTCAGACGCACGAAGCCGCGGACCTCTACGTCGAGCTCTTGCGTCGCTTCCCCAACGATAGCCGAGCGGGCATCGCCGCCTTCGAGCTCGGGCGCATTCGGATGGACGCGCTGGCGCAGCCGAAGGCTGCAGTCGACGCGTTCGTCACCGCGCTTCAAACCTCGCCGCGCGCCTCCTTCCGGGAAGACGCGCTGGCGCGTATCGTCGTCGCCAACGACCAGTTGGGCGCGCGTGAAGCGTGTCAGGCTGCCCGCGATCGGTATCTGCGGGACTTCCCCAGCGGTGTACACGCGCTGGCGCTCGCCGCCCGCTGCAGCACGCCCGCTCGCTGACCAGTTGCGGTGTCCGAGACGACCGTCCACCATCGGCGGCTGACCCATGGTGGCGCCCTCGTACGATCGCTGGCTCGGGTGCCTCGGGGCCGTGTCCTTGGCCGGGTGGTTGATCTTGTCATCCGAGGTTCAGGCGGCAGAACCGCCGGGGTTTCGCTGCGGCGAGAGTGATCGGCCATGGGTCGAGCTGCAGTTCGAAGGCGAGGGCTGGGACCCGCGGCTGCAGCAGAGCATCCGCGCCGATCTCGCGGCAGGCCTGCGCCTGCGCGGCCTGTTGGTGTGCGGACCCGAGAAGCCAGGCAGCGAGGCGCCGCTGGCCAGCGTGCAGCTGTCGGCTGCCGAGATGAACCGCGTCGCGGTGGAGATCGAGGTCCACGACGCACTGACCAACAAGTACGTGTTGCGCGAGGTAGACATGCGCAACGTGCCCGGCGACGCGCGAGGCCTGACGCTGGCAGCTGCGGCCGAGGAGCTGCTGCGCGCCAGCTGGGCCGAGCTCGCGCTCGAGGGCGCTCCATCGCCCATGCGCGAACCACCCATCGAGGTCACGAATGCGGTGCGCCCGGCCGCCCTGGAGCGCCGCGACGCGCTGTCGCTCGGCCTGCGCTTCGCCGTCGAGCACCACACCGGCGGCCAGACCGGCTTGGGGCCGGACCTGTGGTTCGACCTGTGGCTGAGCGAATACGTCGCCACCGAGCTGTCGGTCGGCTACCGGCTCGGGCTGACGGTTCCGTCCGAGCACGGGTCGATCGAGTCGCAAGGGGCGGTATTCGCCGCGGACATGCTGATCGCCTTCGCCGCGCGCCGCGCCCCCGTGTTGTTCGGGACGCGGGTGGGCGTCCAGTTCGCCGCCTTCCAGTACTCCGGGCGGGCCAACGAGCAGGGCGAAGGAGAAGAGCTCACGGGGATCGGCGCGGCGGCTCGCGCAGCGCTAGTCTTACGCGTGACCCTCGGCGACCTGGCAGAATTGCGCTTCGAGGCCGGGCCCGGTGTGACCATGCGGGCGGTCGAAGCGCAGGACAACGGAGAGGGTGTGACTGGAACGGGCGGCGCGATGGTGCACGGCGAGCTGGGCTTCGGAGTGATGTTCTGATGCGGCGGCACGGGTGCGCGCTTCTCCTACTGTTGTCACTCTGGTCCTGTACCGAGCGGCTCGAAGTGCTCGACAGCAAGCCGGTCGCGGTCACCGGCCCGGACGCGGGTAGCTGCATGTGCGAAGCGCCCGACCTGTGCGCGGTCGGCCGCTGCGTGAACAGCTCCGGCATCACGCGGATCGGCGTCGGCTATCGCCACATGTGCCGCATCGCCGACGGCACGCTCGCCTGCTGGGGGGAAAACCGCGCTTCGCAGCTCGGCCTGCGCGACAACATGGGCCGCGACACTCCGGTCCAGGTCGGCGATGGACATTCCTGGCTCGAGCTGTCATCCGCCGAGGAGCACACGTGTGCCATCAGCTCGCCCGGGCGCTTGTACTGCTGGGGCAACAACATCTCGGGTCAGCTCGGAACCGGCGATACGGCCACGCACAACACGCCCACGCGCGTCGGGACATACGAGGACTTCGAGCGCGTGTTCTGCGGCGGCGACAGCAGCTGCGCGCTGCGGGCGGGCGGCGCGCTGTATTGCTGGGGCGCGAGCGGGCGCTTGATCGGAGGCACCGGCGATGTGCTCACGCCCGAGATCATCGATCAGCCGATCGAGGTGCTGCCCGGCACGCACTTCAAGCAAGTGAGCCTGGGTGCCGCGCACGTGTGCGCGGTGCGCGACGACGGCGGGCTCTTGTGCTGGGGTCAAAACAACGAAGGCCAGCTCGGCCTGGGCATGACCTCCGAGATGGCACGCCAACCCACGATGCTCCCGCGCGGCAACTGGACGCAGGTCGCGGCCGGACACCATCACACGTGCGCGATCCGCGGCGACGGCCAGCTGTTCTGTTGGGGCCGCGGCGATCGGCTCGAGCTCGGGGTCGGCATGAAACGCGCGTACTCGCCCACGCGCGTGGGCGACGACAGCGATTGGCAGAGCGTGGCGGTCGGCGGCGCGCACACCTGCGCGATCAAGCGCAACCGCCAGCTGTACTGCTGGGGACGCAACGGCGAAGGCCAATTGGCCGCCACGCCTTCCGATCAGGACGTGGGCACCCCGATGGCCGTCGACCCGGGCTCGCGCTACAGGACGATCGCGCTCGGCTGGCAGTACAGTTGCGCGCTCGACACCGGACAGTCGCTGTACTGCTGGGGAGCCAACGAAGAAGGCCAACTCGGGCTGGGCGACCGCATGCCGCGCTACTCACCCACACTGGTCGAGTGAACGCTCGCCGCTCACGGCGGCGGCGTGGTACTGGCACACGACAGCAGGATGCCGATCTGGCGCTCGTCGGCCTCGCGCAGCCACGTGCACGTGGCGGGACACATGGTGACCGGCGTCGGCAGGCTCTCGACCGCGTAGTACCAGCCCTGCTTGTTCCCGCAGTCGGTCCGGTTGCGATAGCGTTGCAGCTCCTGGGCCAGCGGGAAACGCGCCACGCCGAACTCGCTGGTCGCGACGCCCGCTGGTTCGTTGAACTCGCAAGGCGCCGCGTTGCGGCGCACGCGCTGCAGTGCCTCGCTGAACGCGGTTGCGTCGTCGCCGATGGCCGTGGTGATCGCCTGACGGCTGCCGCCGGCGTCCGCGATCGTGTTGAACGCGCCCAGCCGCGTGATCAGCTCGTCTAGCGGCTGGCTGAGCTGCGTGGTCACGCCCACGCCGACCACGTGTGTCTCGATCGACGGATCGTCGTTGTAGCCATTGCTCGCGGCATCAGCCAAGTTCTGGGTCGAGTACAGGCAGGTGATGTCTTGCGTGAACCCGTCCGACACCAGCACGACGATCTGCTTGGCTTCCGGGTTCTTGACCGCGCGGCGCTGTTGGTGAGTGATACCGCCCTGAAGCGCGGGCAACATGGGCGATGCGCTCCAAGGCGGTCGTGAGCGGATGGAGTCGGTGATCGCCTCGGCGTTCTTGGGCAGGACGTCGACCTCGACTGTCGGCGTGTCGTAGTCCGAGGCGGTGCAAGTCAAACCAAAGAAACGAACCCCTACGCCCGTGCCTCGCGATCGATAATCGTTCACGAAGCTCCCGAGACCCTCGGTCATCTTTTCCCACACGCCCGTGGCTGGCAAAGTGATGTTGCTGTCGAGCATGATGTACATGTCGAGCCGTCGGCGTTCCGCCTCGACGACGCGACACGTCGCGGGAGCAGTGGTGCTGCCCGGCATGCCTGCGTCCAACAATATCGGTGGTGGCAACCAGAAGCCCGGAAAGCCGGGCGCGCCCGCAGTCGCCATGCCCGTCGGCGGATCGCTCATCACCGGTTCTTGCGGGCCCGCGTCCGACAGAATCGAGCCATTGCCCGCGATTTCTTCGCGCTTCGGTGGCGTCGGCTGGGCCGGCTGCAGCGCGGGCTCGTCGGTCGAGTACTCGCCTACGGGTTGCTCGACGCGCGCGCACGCCGCAACAGCAATTGCTGCGAGTAGACAAAACGCGTTCGCCGCGAGAAGTTCCCGAACACGCATGGCGTGCTTCGGTCGTACCGCGCAGCCGAAGGTTGGACAAGCCAGGGCAAAGGCTTGGCGCCTCGCTGTGTTGGGCGGCGCCCTGCTGTGGTCCTGCTGGGCTCCTACGCTCGAGGCCCAATCTGGGGTGGAAAGCCGGGAATCGGCGAGCCCAGCGGAAACCAAGTCCACAGAGACTCCGGGTACTCCGATTGCGCCAGAGCCTATCTCGTTGGAGGAAATCGTCAGCGTAGACCCGGGTGCGACCTGCCTCGACCGCGCTCGCTTGATCGAACGCGTGGCGCGTTGGCTGCAGCGCACGGAGGTTACCATCCCTTTGCGCGTCCAGGTGCGGGGCGATGCCGAGCTTTCGACGCGGGTTTTTTTCTCGGTGAAGACCGAGCCGGGGGAGTCAGCCGAGCGACGGCTCGACAATGCCCCCTCCGATTGCGATCAGCTGCACTCCGCCGTGGCGCTGTCGATCGCATTGGCCATCGAGGCCACGCTGCAACACCCGGGCACGACCGGAGATTTGCCCGACGTGCCCGACAAACCGCCAGGCTGGCAGCGCGAAGCGCCCGCCCATCCGATGCACCTCGAGCTCGCAGTCCTGGGAGGCGCCAGCGTGGGGGTGCTGACCGGGCCATCGTTCGCGGGGGCGCCGCGCATTGGATTTTCGCCGCTTTCCTGGCTGGAATTCGCGATCGTCGGACTCGGGACCTATCTGGGCGGCGAGACGCTCGAACAAATCCCTGCCGCGTCGTTCGACTCGACCCTACTGGCCGGCGGGCTGGATGCCTGCTTCGGCGGCGAGACCACGCAGGGCGTCAGCTTTTACATGTGCCTCGGCGGGCGTTTCGGCAGTTTTCGCAGCGACGGCAATAACTTCAACAAGGGCAACTTCACCACGAACGAGCCCTGGTGGGCGCTGACGGGCTCCGGTCAGGGACGCTTCTGGATCTCGAGCTCGATCGCGATCGGTACCAGCGTGGAGGCCTTGTACGCGCTCGCACAACGCGACATCGTGGTGAACCCTGCCGGGCAAGACGCGGGCAAGGTCACGAGGTCCGTATCGCGGTGGGGCCTCAGCGTAACCATCGGGCCTGTTTTTCGAGTCTTCTGAACTGTCGCGAGTTGTCAGAAGACCAGCAAGTGTGCAACGTCGAGCGTTTACGAGATGTCGGGTCGCCCGCGCTTATGTGCGAGCGCATAGTTGTGTTCAGCCTCGGTGACGGAAATGCCCGTCCTGCGCATTAACGAAGGGAGTGGCCTGGCTTTGTCGGATCAGGGGCACCTGGACTCAGCGGAGCTGTTCCGCCGCTACGCGACGTTTGTCGCGAATTTCCTCGCGCGCATGGGCGTGCCGAGGCCCGATCTCGACGATTTGGTGCAGGAAGTGTTCCTCGTAGCGCATAGAAACGGCGGCTATTCCCCGGGCCCGGCGAAGCCGAGCACGTATTTGGCGAGCATCGCCTTTCGCGCTGCGACCACGCACCGCCGCAAAGGTAAGACACGATCGTTCGTGCGCAGCGCCGAAGAGGTCGTGATTCAAGCCGGTGACTCGCGCTTCAGTCCGGAGCGCGACGCGGATCAAAAGCGGCAACTCGCGCTGCTCGATCGTGCGCTGTCTGCTTTGGATCCAGACAAGCGCGCCGTGTTCGTGATGGCCGAATTACACGGCGAAAGCGTGGTTTCTATCGCCGACGGTCTCGGCATTCCGGTCGACACTGCCTATTCACGCCTGCGTGCCGCGCGACGGATGTTTCGCGAAGCCGCTGAGGCGTTGTACGCTGACGGCGGCAGCGCGCTGGAGAAGCTTCAGGCGGTGCGGTCATGAGGCGCAGCGACGACATGTCGATGTACGACGACCCGAACGAGTCCGCGTTCGTGCGCGAGCTGTTGCATGCGGGCCGGCGCGCCAACTCGGATTACGACGTCGAGCGCGGCTTGGCCCGACACCTTGCGGCGACCGCAAGCTTGCCGGTCGTGTCTGCGGCCGCGAAGTCGAGCTTGCCGGTCTGGCTCGGGTACGTGGCAATGCCGCTGGCGGCTGCGAGCGTCGCGGGCGTGCTCTGGATGTTCGCGGCTTCGCCGAAGCCCCCGACCGCGACGCTGCCCGCCGGCACACCTGCAGGCCTGCCTGCGCCGGCTCTCGCGGCGCAAGACCCGACGGCTGCGGATACCGCGCAAGAGCCCGAGCTCTCGGATGGCCCCGACGTCACGCGTCAGCGTCGCAGCGCACGCGGAGCCAGTCGGCCCGCGGCCGCACATGTCGCGCGCTCGCGTGGTAACTCGCGCGCGGCCGCGGAGCCGGTCGCAGCACACGAGGCGCCAGCGGTCGTGGGGACTGATTCGGCCAACGATCAGGACTTCGTGCCGCCCTCGGGCAACCCGTACGTCTCCGAGTCTCCGGCGAACAGCACGGCGTCGGCGAGCGCCGAGCAGAGCGCGCGTTCGACCTCGCGCACGGAGCGCGACGTCGTCGCCAGCGCCGCTGCGGCGGAGCAGCCCGAAGGACCCGCCGCCGAAGATCCCAAGCCGGCAGCCAAACCGGCCGCTGCGGCCAAGCCGGTCGTGGACGAATCGCGGCTCGAGCGCGAGATGCAGATGCTCGCGGTCACGCAGCGCGTACTGGCCTCGGATCCCCAACGCGCCCTGCGCCTCGCGCAGCAAGGCGAGCGCGAGTTCCCGGGCACCATGTTCTCCGCCGAGCGCCGCCAGCTCGGGCTGCTGGCGCTGGTCAAGCTCGGCCGCCTGGACGAAGCCCGCCGCGCGGGTCGCCCGTTCCTGGCCCGCTTCCCGAACGCCCCGTGGAGCGAGCGCCTGCGCCGCGCGCTCGTGACCGGCAAGGTCGAGTAACTTCGCCCGCCCCAGTCTTTCCCGTTCAAGACAACGATTCGGTTCGTTGACATGGACGTGGTCAATGACGGCGACGGCGACCTGCACTGCCTAAATCTGCGGGCCCCGAAAAAAAAACTCGCCGATCGCAACGGATCGCAGCTCCCCCCGCATTAACGGATATGTAAGCCGTCTGCGGCACGAACCGCGTTCCCCTCGTGTCCGTGGACGGCTTGTATTAACTCCTGGTTGCGTCGAGCACACGCTCCGCCCACAACCGTAAGCGGTAGCGCTCAGCCCGCGTCGTCCGCGCCGGCGTCCTCGCTGCCCCCGTCGCCCGCGCAGCCCATGCACGCACACGGCGTCGTCGACTCGCAGCCAGTCTCCGGCAACCCGTCACAGTGGTAGTACCCCGGATCGCACATCGGGTTGGCCGGGACGAACAGGCAGAAGCCGCCGCGACCGCACGCGACCTTCGCGTGATAGCGCCGCGAGCAGTCCTCGCTGGCCGGCACTTCGTCGTCGACCGTGCCGTTGCAATCGTCATCCTTGTCGTTGCAAATCTCTTCACTCGGAACACAGGGTGTCGGCGGCTTGCCCGCCGAGCCGGCGCCGCCTCCGCCCTTGCCGCCGCCGCCACCACCGCTGCCCGCGTCTTCGATCTTACCGGCGTCGTACGGGTCGCAGCCGACGAGCAAGCTCAGTAGCCCCATGCAGGCCAAACTGCGGAGCCATCGTTTGCTCATTCCGCGGGCTAGCATACACGCGCCTGGCCAACTTTGGGCAAACTCATACCCAAGCGTCAACCGTCCGTTTTAGACGGAGCGGCCCCGTGTGCAAGGAAAGGGAGCACACGAGGCCGCGCGATGGAGCCGATCAGAACAAGTAACCGACGCGCAGCAGGTTCAGCTGCACGAACAACGGCATCGCGTCCAGGACGTCGCTGAGTGTCGAGTGAACTTCGTTGCGCGCGTCGTCGATCATCGACTGCGGCACGGGCATCCCGTTGATGTCGTTGTGAACCTGCATCTGGCCGACCTCGACGCTGGGCTTCCCGAGCGGGATGAGCGCGTTCAGGTCCATGCCCATCACGAAGCCGTCGGTGCCCATGAAGCCGATGCTCGCCATCACCGCCGGGAAGCCGGCGTTCGCATCGACGGTCACATCATCGCTGTCGAACTCGCCGCTGATCGATTGGTAGCCGAAGCCGCCGCCGAGGAAGAAGCTGCCGCCGAGCGGGTAGACGCGCGCATTCACCGAGATCAGTGAGGCGGACATCGCCACCGGGCGGAACGCGAGGCGCGGCGTCATCTGATAGTCCACGCCCGCGCCGAAGTACTCGCCCATGCGGACGTGCAGACCGCCGCCGATCAGGTTGGGCGGCCCGATCAACGCCAGCACTGGACCGAAGCACACGCCCGACAGCGCGCACTTGGTCGCCTTCACCTTGCCCTCCGACTCGTCGATCGTGTCCGCAGCTTCCGCCGCCTGCGTGACCGGCGTCGTCGCTGCGACTGCGGGGGCTGCGACCGCGACGGCTGGCTCGGCGGGCAACTGCACGGGGGCCGCGCTCACGGGTGTCAACGCCACGTCGAGCGAGAAGCGGCCCGCGGCGACGTCCATCACCTGGTCGTAGGTGACGTAGCCCTCGGCAAACACCACGAAGCGGCGTTGCCCGGGCGCGACCACCAGTTCACCGTCGAGCGGCGAGACCATGCGGCCGTCGAGCTGCAGCGCGGCGTTGGTGGGGGTGATGCCCAGGACCACGACGCCGTTGGTGGCTCGGATGCGATCGATCTCCGCCTGCACCTGCGCGATCATCTCGGCGTCGCGGGTTACGTCCGCGTGCTTGGTGTAGCGCGTCAGCGCCTCGACCGCGTGGTTCAGCATGCCTTCGTTCGTGTAGGCGATGCCCAGGTTCATCAGCGCGCCCGGGTTTCCGTCCGCGGCGTATGCGGCTTCGAAGGCTTCGATCGCCTCTTGATTGCGGCCCGCCTGGAGCGCGGCGAGGCCCTGCTCGAACCTTGGATGGACGGCCGGCTGACTCACCGCGGCCGAGGCAGCGGGATCTGCCACCTGTGCGTATCCGTGGGCGGCCTGCGCCCAGAGCGAAGCAGCCGCCAAATATCGCACCAAGGGACGGAACGCCGACTGCCTCATGAACCTCCTCGGATCCGCCCCCGCGCGCGGTCCAGCCGGACCGTATACGTACGGTCACTGTATTTTTTGAGTATAAATAAAATTTCCTCGGAGGGCGAGGAGGGCAAGGTGGCAGGTGCACTCCCGGGTTTGAGACTGATGCAATCTCCCCCCGCGTGGCGTTGTTGTGCGTGGCGACGATGTTTTCCGGCCTGAACTCGTCGCCTCTAGCCGCGGTTCTTCGCGCTCTCGTGCCTGGCACGCCCAGTGCTTGGGAGGGTGTCAAGCGCGAATTGAGTCCTGGTGTAGGAGGTCGACGTGCGGACCCGTGAATCGACTTTGATCGGAACCAAATCTTTGTTGAAGGCCGCTCGCCACGCTCCACTGGTCGGCGCCGAAGAGGAAGTTCGGCTGGCGCGACTTGCACAGCTGGGATCGAAACCTGCGTTCGAAGCGCTGGTGCGAGCCCACCTGCGCTTGGTGCTCAGCATGGCGCACGAGTTCGCGAGTTACTCGCTGCCGCTGGACGAGCTCGTCAGCGAAGGGTTGCTCGGCCTGGTGGAAGCCACGCGCCGCTACGACGCCGAGCGCGGTGTGCGTTTGGCTGCGTATGCCACCTGGTGGATCCGCGCGTACATGCGGCGCTTCACGATCGCCAACCGGCGCATCGTGCGCACGCCATCCTCACGGCACGGCCGCAAGCTGCTGGCGAATCTGCGCAAGACGCAGCGCGCGCTGCAACAGGAGACGGGCGAGGCGCCGGACCGCGAGAAGGTGGCCGAGGTGCTCGGCGTGGGCGTGCGCGATGTCGACGAGATGGAGGCCGCGCTGTCGGGTCGCGACGTCCCGTGCGGGCCGGAGGAGCCCGCCGGAGCGGAGCACGAGTCGCCCGAGGCGCTGGTGGCGACGGCCGAAGAGCAGAGCAGCTCGGGCGCGGCGCTCAAGGGTGCGCTGAAGCTGCTCAATCAGCGCGAACGCCGCATCGTCGAGGAGCGCTACCTGACCGAGAACTCGGCCAGCCTCGCTTCGCTCGGACGCGAGCTCGGCCTGTCGCGCGAGCGCGTGCGACAGATCGAGCACCGCGCGCAGGACAAGATGCGCGACGCGATGCTTGCGGCCGTCGCGTTCTGATCAGAGCGCGAGGTCTGCGATCACCAGCTGCTGCATGGCGGCGCGGGCGTCCTCCGGGATCTCGACCGACTTGCGCGTGGCGAGATCGAACGAGACGCTGACCACTTCGGCGCTGGCCACGCACTCGCCGCTCTCCACGTCGAAGATGAAGTGGCAGATGTTCATGGTCTTCTTTCCGACGGCCTTGAGGCCCGAACGCACCTCGAGGAAGTCGCCGAGGCGCGGCCACCTGCGGAACACGAAGCGATATTCGAGCGCCGCGCCGCCCAGATCCTTCGGCCGCGGGCGGTCGCGCAACGAGAGGAAGAAGTGCGACATGCCGTCGGAAACCTTGGCCATCATGCCCGACTCGCGCATCAAGCCGTTGGCGTCGCAGTCCTCGGGCTGAACCGGGCCGAGGAAGGCGCCGACCAGCCCGCGATCGATCGCCTGCGCGCGCCGGAGCGGTGGCCGCGGCGGCTCGCGCACGATGCCGCGTGCCTGGCCGTGCGCTGGAACTTCGGAGTGGATCGGCTGCGAGCGCGTCTGTAGCTGCGACGGGAAGTTGCGGTGTGAACCGCTGGCCAGGTCGATCAACGAGGACTCGCTCTGCACCGCAGCGGACAGCTCGTCCTGCGGGCGAATGCCGATCTCCAGGTACGTGCGCAGCCGGTCCGCAGCCGCCGAGGTCACGCCGGCGCGGGCGCAATACGCCGTGCCGGGTCGCATCTCGCGCACGAAGCGCACGTGTTGATCGGTGGCGCGAACGCAGAGCCCTTCCTGGCGCAGGCGCGCGGGGCCGAGGCCGAGCTCCGCGAGCAGCAGCGCGATGCCGTCGTTCGCACGACCGAAGTAGTGGCGCACGTTCAAGTGGCCCATCTGGTCGCATTCCCACTCGTTCACCGAAGAACGCAGTACTTCCATCATCACCATCGCGAGGGTCCTCCCAACCGAGGCAGAATATTTGGGCCGTGGGATACTTGCCAGAGAAGGTGCTACGAAGCGTCGGGTGCTTGCGAAGGTGAGGTGGCCATGCGCAGATTGCTGGTGGGGTGTGTGTTGGGCTGGTTCGCGGCCTGTTCGGGCGCGAGCGACCAAGCTGCGGTAGCGCAAGCGCAGCAGAAGCCCGCGGCGGCGCCGGCGGCGACTACGCCGGCGCAGAAATTGGTCGCGGCCTACCTCGGCGTGCAGCAGAAGCTGGCCGCCGACGACGCCAAAGGTGCCAGCGCGGCGTTCGCGCAGCTGAAGGCTGCAGCCGAGGTCCAGCAGCTGGGCGGCGACGCGCAGCTGCGCCAGCGTATCGTGGCAGCTGCTGCAGCGGGCGCCGGGGCGAAGGACATCGCGGCCGCGCGCGCCGCGTTCGCGACCTCGAGCGACAGCCTGCTGGAGTGGTTGAAACGCGAGGGCAACCCGCTGGCGTCGAGCCTGCGCGTCGCCCACTGCCCGATGGCGCGCGACGGCAAGGGTGCGCGCTGGCTGCAGAGCGATGCCACGGTCAAGAACCCGTATTTCGGCTCGGAGATGCTCGAGTGCGGTAGCCTCGAGAAGGAAGTGAAGCCCGGAGCCAAGCTCAACTGACCATGCTGAAGCCGTGGAAGAAGCTCGGGACCGAGTACGTCGCCGACTTGCGCGTGCTCGACTTGCTGCGCGTGAGCTACGAATCGCCCCGCACCGGCTTCGTCCTGCCGGCCACGGTGCTGACGGGGGCGTCGTGGGTGAACGTGATCCCGATCACACCCGAGGGTCAGTGCGTGCTGATCCGCCAGTTTCGTTTCGGCAACGAGGAGCTGACCTGGGAGATCCCCGGCGGCATGATCGACGCCGGGGAGTCGCCGCTGGCGGCGGCGGAGCGAGAGCTGCGTGAGGAGACAGGCTACACGGCGCAGCGCTGGACTTCGCTGGGCAAGGTCGCGCCCAACCCGGCGATCCTGCGCAACGAGCTATTTCTGTACCTGGCGGAGGGCTGCGTGCTCAGCGGCGAGCAGCAGCCCGACCCGAGCGAAGACATCGAGGTGCGCCTGCGGCCCGAGCTCGAGGTCGAGACGATGATCGCGTCGGGCGAGCTCGATCACGCGCTCGTGATCACCGCATTTCACAAGCTCGCGCTGTTGCGCCGAGGCCTGCTTCCGCGCTGAGGGAGCCGCCGCGCAGCGCCGGCGACCGATTGTCGTTGGAGGGTCGCGCCAGTTTGGCTCGAGCCTTTCAGGATCACTGCTGTACAACCTGTGCAACGGTATGTACGGGCGCGACTCCGACGGCAGCTAGTAGATGGCGTGCGATGTATAGAGCGCCGCGAAATCACTGGGTATTCTGCGTTGGCACGGACGCTGCATAGGCAGCCCCCGCACAAGGGGTGAATGTTCAGATGCTAGGTATCGACGTTGGTGCTTGGATCACGACTGTGATCGCTTTCGGGGGACGCGCGCCGGCGGAGTTCGCGGGGCATGTGCCGCTGCTCGATCCAGGCCCGGTCGCGAGCGCGCTCGCGCTGCTCGTGGCTGCGGGTCTGGTGTGGCACAGCCGCCACCGGACCATCTGAGATTTCCGAGGGGGATTTACTTGGACTCGCTTGGTTAGCTTCGCAGTCGCTTCGTTAGCTTTCGCTTCGTCTTCGCTGTGCTTCGCTTGATTCGCTTCGCTTTTGTTCGCTTGGCTTCTCGATAAGTAGTTTCACTTCGGTGGCGCGTGATTCTGGCCCTCTCTCGGAGGGAGGGGGAGGGTCAGAACAGCGTGTATATGAACGGCGCAGCCGCGCTGGTGCTGAGCAACGCAAACAAGCTCAGTACCAGCAGTGCGATCACGATCGGGGTCAGCCACCACCTCCGATGGTCGCGCAGCAGCTGCCAAAATTCGGCCAAGAGGCCAGGGCGGCGGCGCTTCGCGCGTTCCAGGAACTGACGCTGTTCGTCGGGCTGCATGCTTCGGCTCAGGATTGGTGGAAGTAGCTCGAGCTGTCGCGCGCGCGGTGGGGCCGCCAGTAGCTGTCGCGCCGGCTCCGACGCCGGAGCTGCAAGGGGTCGTGGCCCACGAGCCGAGCCAGCAATGCCACGGGCGTGAGCACCCCGAAGAAGAACACGAGCAAGCTGAGGAACGCCAGCCCGCGGCCCAGCGGTTCGCCGATCGCGCGCACGCCGCGGTACAGCCCGCGGTTGCGCTGCGGGGCGAACAACGAGAGCCCAGCGATGCCCAGAGCCGCGCAGGCCAGCGCGACTGCGAGGATCGGGCTCGGTCCGAGCGGAGAGAGCGGCCCGCGGCCGAAGTACGCGGCCAGGCTCAGCACGCACAGACCCGCGGCGACGCTCGAACCGAAGCGCTTGAGCTCCCGAGGACTGGGCTTGGATTCCGCGGGGCGCATGTCAGTCGGGGGGAAACTGTTGCGGGGCGCGGTGCAGCGTGGCGGGCTGATCGGCCTTTAGCAGCAGGCAGTTTTGGATGACCAGCGCGTCCAGGCCGCTGTGCATGAAGCAGCCGTAGGCATCGGCCGGGCTGGCGACGATCGGCTCACCGCGCACGTTGAAGCTGGTGTTGATCAGCAGCGGGCAGCCGGTGCGCTGCTTGAACGCGCGCAGGATGGCGTGCAGCCGCGGGTTGTGCGCCGCCTCGACGGTCTGCACGCGCGCCGAGTGATCGACATGCGTCACGGCGGGGATCGTCGAGCGCAGCTGTGCGCTGCGGTCGAGGCCGACCACGCTCGGGTCGCAGCCGCGTCGCTGGCGCGTGTGCACCGGCACGGTGAACTGCATGTACGGGCTGCCGTCGTTCGGCCCCATGTCGAACCAGCTGGCCGCGTCCTCGCGCAGCACGGCCGGCGCGAAGGGGCGGAAGGACTCGCGGAACTTGATGGCGGCGTTCAGGTGGGCCTGCATGTCCGGCGCGCGGGCATCGGCCAGGATCGAGCGGTTGCCGAGCGCGCGGGGCCCGAACTCCATGCGCCCCCAGAAGTGTCCCACCACCTTGTGCTGCGCGAGCAGTTCGGCGATGCGATCGCAGAGGACGCCCTCGTCGGTGAGCTCGCTGAAGCTCGCGCCCAGTCGTTCGAGCTCGGCTCGGGCCTCGGCCTGGGTATAAGCCGGGCCGAGGTACGCGCCGCGTAGCGCGTCCTGGAAGCGCGGCGGCCGCGGGTTCCCCAGCAGCTGATGCCAGGCGAACAGCGCGCAGCCGACAGCTGCACCCGCATCGCCCGCTCCGGGCTGTACCCAAAGCTCCGCGAACGGTCCCTGGCGGCGGAGTCGCGCGTTCGCGACGCAGTTGAGCGCGACGCCGCCCGCCAGCACGAGGCGCCGCGAACCGGTGAGCGCGTGCGCGTGGAAGGCCATGCGCAACACCACGTCTTCCAGCACGCTCTGGATCGAAGCCGCGATGTCGGCCTCGCGCTGCGTGAGCGGTGCATCGGGCGGGCGAGGCGGGCCGTCCAGCAGTGCGTTCAGCTTGGGCGCGGTCATCACGTCATCGTGCCCGTAGGCGAAATACGACAGGTTCAGGCGGAACGAGCCATCATCCTTCAGCTCGATCAGCTCGCGCAGCATGCGCTCGCGGTAGACCGGTTGGCCGTAGGGCGCCAGGCCCATGAGCTTGTATTCGCCGCTATTCACCTTGAAGCCCACGAAGTACGTCAGCGCCGAGTACAACAGCCCGAGCGAGTGCGGGAAATGCAGCTCGCGCAGCAGCTCGACCTGGGCGCCGCGTCCGTGCCCGATGCTCGCGGTCGCCCACTCGCCGACGCCGTCCATGGTCAGGATCGCGGCCTCTTCGAATGGCGACGGCAGGAATGCGCTGGCGGCGTGTGCCTCGTGGTGCTCGGTGAAGACGTAACGCCCGCGGTACGCCCCACCCAGGCCGCGATCGACCTCGCGCGGCGCGTGCAAGCGCTGCCTGATCCACAGCGGCAGGCCAAGCTTCGCTAGCTTGAAGCCCGCCGGAGCGAAGGCGAGGTAGCTCTCGAGCAAGCGTTCGAACTTGAGCAGCGGCTTCTCGTAGAACACCACCAGCTCCAGGTCGGCCGCGCGCGTGTTCGCCTCGGCCAGGCAGTACGCGACTGCGCGCTCCGGAAACGCGCTGTCGTGCTTCTTGCGACTGAAGCGCTCTTCCTCGGCGGCAGCGACGATCACGCCGTCTCGCACCAGGCAGGCCGCGCTGTCGTGGTAAAACGCCGAAATTCCGAGGATGTCCATGACAGGGAACGGCCCCTGTCGATCTCTATACCCCTCAGGGCAAGAGCGGGTCGGTTTTCTTGCGCGTCGCGTGGCGAATGTCTTTGCCCTTGATCATGAAGATCACTTGTTCGGCCAGGTTCGTCGCGTGGTCGCCGATGCGCTCGAGGAATTTGGCGATCGACTGGAAGTGGACGCCGTCGTGCACCGAGTCGGGCAGCTTGCGCATGACGTCGAGCGAGCTGCGGAAAATGCTCCAGTACAGCTCGTCGGCCTGCTCGTCGCGCCCGATGACCTCGTGCGCCTTGGCAGGATCCTTGTCGACGAACGCTTGAATCGCGTCGCGGATCATCGTTCGCACCACCCGCGCCAGGCTCTCGATCTTGTCCCAGGGCCAGGGTTGCTGCGGGTGATCGGCCAGGTCGATCGCGCGCTCGGCGATGTTCACGGCCAGGTCGCCGATGCGCTCCAGATCGGTGACCATCTTCAACGCCAGCGTCACGAACCGCAGGTCGCCTGCCATCGGCTGGCGCCGGGCGAGGATCACCAGGCAGTGTTCGTCCGACTCCACCTCGAGGCGATTGACGATCGCGTCGTGATCGATCGTCTCACGCGCCAACGCGCGATCCTGCGTCAGCGCGGATCGCACCGAGTCCACGATCATCTGCTCGACCACCCCGGCCATGCGCAGCAATCCGTCGCGAACTTCCTCGAGCTGACCTTCGTACTCGCGGTCGAAGTGAACGCTCACGCCCCACCTGCCTTACCCAAATTTGCCCGTGATGTAGTCCTCTGTGCGCGAGTCGCGCGGCGATGTGAACAAGCGGTTCGTCTCGGAGAACTCCACCAAATCCCCACTCAGCAGGAAAGCCGTGTAGTCCGAGACACGCGCGGCTTGCTGCATGTTGTGAGTGACGATCGCAATCGTATAAGTGTCCTTGAGACTATGAACCAAATCCTCGATGCGCGCAGTGGCTATCGGATCGAGCGCCGAACATGGTTCATCCATCAGCAAGACTTCGGGCGAAACAGCCAGCGATCGCGCGATGCACAGGCGCTGTTGTTGCCCACCTGACAGACCTATACCCGGGGCATCCAGGCGATCTTTGACCTCGTCCCAGAGCGCAGCATCGCGCAGCGCGCGCTCGACGACTTCGTCCGCAGTGCCACTCGCAAGCCGCCCGGTGAGGCGCAGTCCAGACAGTACGTTCTCGCGCACGGACATCGACGGAAACGGGTTGGGCTTCTGAAACACCATGCCCACGCGGCGCCGCAGCAGTACGGGGTCGACGCCGCGGCCGTAGATATCGACGCCGTCCAGCGTGATCCTGCCCGTCAGCCGCGCGCCATCGGTCAGTTCGTGCATGCGGTTCAAGCTGCGGATCAGCGTCGACTTGCCGCAGCCGCTCGGCCCGATGATCGCGGTCACCGAGCGCTCGGCGATCGGCATGTCGATGCCGTGCAACACCTCGTGGTCGCCGAACCAGGCGCGCACGGCCTCGACGCCGAGCTTCACAGAGCTGGGCACCGGGGTCGGTGGCACCGAGTTCGAAACGAAGCCCATCGTCATTGGGCCTTCTTCTGCAGCCGGTTCCGCAGGTACACCGCGCCGCCGTTCAGGATGAGCATCATGAACAGCAGCACGAGGATGCCTGCCGCCGCGTTGATCACGAAGCCGCGCTGCGGCCTCGAGACCCAGTTGAAGATTTGAATCGGCAAGGCCGTGAACGGCGCGTCGATGCCGTCCGGCACGAACGTGATGTAGGTCAGCGCGCCGACCACGACCAGCGGCGCGGTCTCACCGATCGCGCGCGACAACGCCAGGATGGCGCCGGTCAGGATCCCTGGATAGGCCATCGGTAGCACCACCTGACGGATGGCCTGGAAGCGCGTCGCCCCCAGCGCGTAGGCGGCTTCGCGCAGACCCATGGGTACGGTGCGCAGCGCCTCGCGCGAGACCATCACGACCATCGGCAACACCAGGAGCGCCAGGGTGAGCGCGCCGGCCAGCAGGCTACGGCCGAGCTGCAGCGTGCGCACGAACAGGCCCAGACCGAGCAGGCCGTAGACGATCGAGGGCACGCCCGCCAGGTTGGCGATGTTGAGCTCGATGAAGCGCGAGAAGCGCGAGCGCTTGCCGTACTCCTCGAGGTGGACGGCGGCGCCCACGCCGATCGGCAGCGCGATCGCCGCCGTCAGCAGCATGAGATACAGGCTGCCGACCAGACCCGGTAGGATGCCCGCCAGCTCGGGCTTGCGGGACGGGTAGTTGGTGATGAAGTGCAGCGACAGACGCTCGCTGGCGTTGTCGAGCACGCCCATCAGCAGCACAGCCAAGATCACCAGCGGCAGCAGTACGGCGCTCAGCGCCAGGCCGTAGAACGCGCGCTCGGGCAGGCGGCTGCGCTGCCCACCGTTCACGTGGCGCCCCGAAAGCGTTTGGCGAGCCGGTAGCTGATCACGTTCATGCACAACGTCATCAGGAAGAGCGCGGTGCCGACCACGAAGATCGTGCGGTACTCGAGCGTCCCCGCCGGGATGTCGCCCATGCTGACCTGCACTATATACGCGGTCATGGTCTCGATCGGCACGCGCGGATCGAGCGTCAGGCGCGGCTCCTGACCTGCGGCGATGGCGACGATCATCGTCTCACCAACCGCCCGCGAGATCGCCAGGATCACGCTGGCCGCGATGCCGCCCATGGCTGCAGGTACGACCACGCGCCAGATCGTCGGCACCCTGGCGGCACCCAGCGCGTACGAGGCTTCGCGCAGCCCCTTGGGCACGGCGTACAACGCGTCTTCGGTCAGCGACGCGATCATCGGCGTGATCATGATGCCCATCACGATGCCCGGGCTGAGCGCGTTGAAGCCGCCCAGGTCCGGCACCAGCACTTGCAGCACCGGCGTCACCACGATCAGCGCGAAGTAGCCGTAGACGATGGTCGGCACGCCCGCCAGCACCTCGAGCGCGGGCTTGAGCACCTTTCGCCAGCGCGTCGATGCCAGCTCGCTCATGAAGATCGCGGACAAGAGGCCGAGCGGCAGCGCGACCATGATCGCGACCGCCGAGGTGAGCGCGGTGCCGCTGATCAGCGGCCACAGACCGAAGTGCTTGTCGGCGAACAGTGGCGTCCACTGCGTGTCGAAGATCAACGGCAGCACGCCGACGCTGCGGAAGAACGCGAAGCTCTCGACCGCCAGCACGCCCAGGATCCCGAAGGTGGTGAGGACCGTAACCATGCCGCAGGCGGCCAGCAGCCACTCGATGACGCGCTCGCCGCGCGGCAGCGCGCCGTGGATCGACAGCGGCTTGCGACCCGCGCGTGACGCGGGCATCGGGATCGCGTCACTCGCGCGCAAGTAGCGCCTCCACGGTCACACCGACCTGTGAGCCGCCGCCGGCGAACATCGAGCCGGTGACTGCGTTCTTGAAGCGCTTGTGCGCGAGCTCGTAGGCGCGCGCCGGCAGCGGGACGTAGCGCGCGTCTTTGACCAGCTGTTCGCCCTTGGTCAGGTAGAAGTCGAGGAACGCGGAAACCTCGGGACGGGCCACCGCGCTCTTGGACACGTAGATGAAGATCGGGCGCGATAGCGGCTGGTAGGTGCCGTCCTTCACGGTCTCCAGCGTCGGCAGGATCGCGCCCTTGCCGTTGTCGGCGACGCCGTCATCGATCCCGACCAGCGAGAGCTTGTCCTTGTTTTCCTCGTAGTAGGCCAGGCCAAAGAAGCCGAGGCCGCCGAGGTCCCGCGACACGCCCTGCACCAACACGTTGTCGTCTTCGGACGAGGTGTAGTCGCCCCGGCTCTTGTGCTCCTCACCGACGACAGCCTTGGTGAAATAGTCGTAGGTGCCGGAGTCCACGCCCGGACCAAACAAGTGGATCTCCTTGTCCGGGAAGCCCGTGCGGATCTGATTCCACTTCGTGATCTTGCCCTGCGCGCCCGGCTCCCAGAGCTTCTTGAGCTCGGCGACGGTCAGTGTCTTGGCCCACGTGTTCTTCGTGTTGGTCACGACCGCCAGGCCGTCGTACGCCACCGGCAACTCGATGTATTCGATCTTGGCCGCGGCGCAGGCTTGTTCCTCGGTCGGCTTGATCGGGCGCGAGGCACCGGCGATCGCGATCTCTCCGGCGCAAAACTTCTTGAAGCCGCCGCCGGTGCCCGAGACGCCGATCGTGACCTTCGTGGTCTTGTTCGCCTTCTGGAACTCTTCAGCCACCGCTTCTGTAATCGGGAACACCGTACTCGAGCCGTCGATGGCGATGACCGCATTCTCGGGCGCTGGTGCGGCTGCCGGTTCAGCCTTCGCGGGCTCTGCCGCTGGCGGCGGCGCTGCGGGCTCGGTCGGCGTGCTCGCAGGGTTCTTGCTGCAACCGTCACCTAAAACACACAGCGAGGTGACAGCAGCAATAAGACAGTAAAATCGCGCTGGACGGGCGGTCATTGCCCGGCAACGTGCCGGCCGACCGTGACATCGGCGTGACGGGGTCGAAACAACTTGCGGTCTTACCGGTCCGTCCGGCTACGCAGCGTTGGGACTGGTCGCGGCGGGCGCTTTGGTGGTCGGCAGATTCACCCAAAATGCCGATCCTCGCGGTTCTACCGGCTCGACGCCTACCGTTCCATTCATGAGCACGACCAGGTGCTTCACGATCGAAAGACCCAGCCCGGTGCCGCCGAGTGCACGTGAGCGCCCGGTGTCGACGCGGTAGAAGCGCTCGAACACGCGCGCGCGATGCCGCTCCTGGATGCCGGGTCCGTCGTCGCTCACGACGATGTGTACCTGACCGTTGCGCGCTTCGGCGATCACGTCGATGGTGCCGCCCTCGAACGAGTACTTGATCGCATTGTCGAGCAGGTTGACCAGCACCTGATCGAGCGCCTGACTGTCGGCGAGCGCCCAGAGATCCGCCTCGGCTGCGACGTCGACGCGCAAGGCCTTGGCTTTGGCTGAGCGCTGCAACGTGTCCGCCGCACGCTGCACCGCGGTGCGAACCGCCACCGCCTCGAGACACAGCGGGTAGGCGCCGCCCTCGATGCGCGAGAGATCGAGCAGGTCCGAGAGCAGGTTCGAGAGCCGCTCCGAGTGACGCAGGATGGCCTGGACGAAGCTGCGCGCCTGACTCGGATCTTCGAGCGCGCCGTCCATCAAGGTCTCGGCGTTGGCGCGGATGATGCTGACGGGTGTGCGCAGCTCGTGCGAGACGTTGGCCACCAGATCGCGGCGCATCGACTCCATGTGCCGCAGGCTGGTCACGTCGTGCATCACGACGACCGTGCCGCCTGTCGCTCGTAGCGGCGCGGTGGTGACCATCAAGTGGCGCGGCGGATCCTCCAGCATCAGCTCCGCGTTCTGCGGTCCCTCGCGGCCGTGCTCGACCAGCTCGATGAAGCTCGGCGTGCGCAGGACCTCTACCAGCTTGCGACCTTCGGGATCTGCCGGCAGCGCCAACAATCGCAGCGCGGCCGGGTTCGCCAGCTCGATGCGGTTGTCGCGATCCAGCGCCAGCAGGCCCTCGCTCACACCGTGCAGGATGGCGTTCAAGCGGTCGCGCTCGCGGATCAGCGCGGTGATGGTCTGAGAGCGCTCCTCGGCCAGGCGATTGAGCGAGCCGGCGAGGTGGCCGAGCTCATCCTCGGAGAGCACGGGCAAGCGCTTCTGACCACCGGTCAGGATCGCGCGCGCGCTGGCTGCGAAGGAGCCGAGCACGCGCGCCGCGAGGTGCGAGGCGACCGCGCTCACCAGGACTGCGACGATCAAACCCAGCCCGGCGGCGAGCAGCACCAGCATGCGCTGGCGCGCCAGGATGTCGCGCATCGACGAGAGTGGTGTCGCGGCTCGCACCACGCCTTGACCCGCCTGCCACGGTACGGCGGCGTAGATCATGTCTTGGTTCGTGGTCGTGCTGAAGCGACGCACCACGTGCTTCTGGCCGGCGAGCGCGGCCTTGAACTCGGGCCGCGTGGAGTGGTTGTCCTCGTGCTCGAGGCCCTGACGCGTCAGTGCCGAGTCGCCGATCACGGTGCCGTCGCGGCTGATGAACGTGATGCGGCTGCCGCTGGCTTCGCCCAGCCGGTCTGCGAGCCCATCGAGCGTGGCTTGATCGGGGTTGCCCCCGAGCGTGATCGCCGCTTCACGCGCGGTCAGTGCGTGCTTGAGCAACTCCTGCTCGAGCTCGTGCTCGGACAGCGAGCTGAGTTGGTTGTCGAGGTACAGACCTCCAGCCAACCCGACGATCATGATGAGCCCGAGCGATGCGACGAAGAGCTTGCCTCGGATGCCCAGATTCAAGCGAGTTCCCTCGGACGGTCGAGGAATCGGTAGCCGACGCCGCGGACCGTCTCGATGTAGTCACCGGCGTGACCGAGCTTTTGACGCAGGCGTTTCACGTGCGTGTCGACGGTGCGCGTCGTGAGCTCGCCCGGCATCTGCCACACTTCTTCCAGCAGCCGTTCGCGTGTCTGCACGCGACCGCGCCGGTCGAGCAGCATGAGCAGCAGTTTGAACTCGAGGGCGGTCAGGATCACCTCGAAGGCTCCGACCCAGACCCGGTGCGCCTCGGTGTCGACGCGCAGATCGGCGAAGCGCCGTTCGCTGTGCGGAGGCTCGCTGTTGTGGGTCCGGCGCAGGATGGCGCGGACGCGCAGCATGAGCTCGCGCACGCTGAAGGGCTTGACCACGTAGTCGTCGGCGCCCACTTCCAGGCCGATCACCCGGTCGATCTCTTCACCCTTGGCGGTGAGCATGATGATCGGGATGTGGCGCGTGCGATTTTCCTGCTTCAGCCGCCGGCAGATCTCCGTGCCGGGGACGTCCGGCAGCATCAGGTCGAGCAGGATCAGGTCAGGGACCGGGTCCTCGGCGGTCAGCCGGATGGCAGATTCACCGTTGAACGCGGATCGCGATGCGTAGCCTTCGCGCCTGAGGTTGAATTCGAGCGTCGACACGAGATCTTCCTCGTCGTCGACCACCATCACTAGCGCGGACATGCGGGCCTCGTAGCGGGTTCAGTCATGGAACGGAACGCGCTCGCAGTGTAAGCGAGCGCGTACTGGGGCGCAAAACCAGCACGTTTGCGTGTCGGAATTAAGCTGTTGGTTGCGCTGGCCGTCCCACTAACCCGCGAAGATGACTGGCGTGTGACAGATTCGCGAAAATCGGGAAACGAGCCCGCCGGGCCAGGCTCGTGAGCGAGTTTGCCCAAACGTCACGGTCCGTTCCTTCCAACTTCGCAGGTCTCCTGCATAGGACACCGATGGAGATAGCGGTTCTGGACCTCGGCTCGACGACCTTTCATCTACAGCACATCCGCGTAGATGCCCAGGAGCGGTTTTCGACCAGCCTGGACCTGAAACGATCTCTCTGCCTGGGCCGGCAGGTGTTTGCCCGTGGCTTCATCGATTGGTCCGCTTGGGCCGAGTGTCTGAACGCGGTCTGGGAGTTGCTCGAGGCATCCAACGCCGCGAAGCCCGATCATCGGGTGGTGGTCGCCACCAGTGCGATCCGCAGCGCGTCCAACGGCGGCGATCTGGTGCGGGAGTTGGAGCGCACGCACCGGACCTCGATCCGCATGCTGACTCCAGAGGAAGAAGCGCGCCTGGCGTACCTGGGCCAATCGACCTCGGACGTGGTCGGGGGCCGGCGCGTGGCGGCGGTCGATCTGGGCGGTGGCTCGGTCGAGATCGCCGTGGGCGAGGGCACGCGCTGCATCCACGCGCTCAGCCTGCCGGTGGGCGCGATCCGCGTCCGCGCTCAGGGCGCGAGCGCGTACGGACGCGCGGAGG
>DATEOF010000394.1:0-6639 GCA_035274465.1 Polyangiales bacterium | reverse complement strand
CGACCCGCCGCACTTCCGGTAGCCCGACTTGCAACCACAGGCGTGATTGCTCGCCGAACAGCTGCCGTTCGCACCGCACTCGCTGTCGCCACAACACGTGCCGTCAGACGGGATGCATTCGTTCGACCCGCCACACTTCCGGTAGCCCGACTTGCAACCACAGGCGTGATTGCTCGCCGAACAGCTGCCGTTCGCACCGCACTCGCTGTCGCCACAACACGTGCCGTCAGACGGGATGCACTCATTCGACCCGCCGCACTTCCGGTAGCCTGCCTTGCAGCCGCAGGCGTGCGAGCTCGCATCGCAGCTGCCGTTGCTCCCGCACTCGCTGTCCGAGCAGCAGGTGCCGCTCGAAGCGATGCACTCGCCCGCTCCGCCGCACTTGCGGTAGCCCGCCTTGCAGCCGCAGGCGTTCGAGACGCAGCTGGCGTTGGCGCCGCACTCCGCGTCGGCGCAGCACGCGCCCTTCGCGATGCAGCCGGCGCCGCAGGCCACGTAGTCGGCCGCGCAGGTGCAGACATTGTTCGTGCAGGTGTTGTGCGCCGGGCAGTCGGCCGCGCTGCAGCAGGCGCTCTGCAGGATGCACGCGTTGCCGCACTTCTTGTGCGTGCTCGCGCACTTGAAGTCGCAGCGCTGGCCGTCGCAGCTCGCGCTGGCGTTCATCGGCACCGGACACGGTGTGCAGGCGCTCGTCCCGCAGCCGTTCACGCTGGTGTTGGCCACGCACACGCCCGAGCAGTTGTGCGTACCCTCGGGACACTTGCCCGTGCAGGCTGCGTCGGCCGCGATGCAGGTGCCCGCACAGGCCTGTTGGCCGGCGGGGCAGCTGGGCTTGCATTGTGTCCCATCGCAGGTCGCACCGCCGCCGCTCGGTGCTGCACACGCATCGCACGACTGACCGCAGCTCTCCGGTGCGCTGTTCGACGCGCAGGCGTCGCCGCAAGCGTGGGTGCCGGCCGGACAGGCACACTCCTTGTCCTTGCACTGGGCGTCCTTCGGGCAATCCGCATCCGCGCAGCACGCACCCTCGGAGATACACGCTTCGCCGCAGCGCTTGGCGCCGGCTGGACACTTGCACTCGTGATCGCTGCACAGCTCGCCGGCCGGGCAGTCCTGCGCGCTACAGCAGCGGGCGTCATCGATGCACTCGTCGCCGCAGCGCTTCTGCCCCGAATCGCACGTGCGCGGCTTCATCGGCTCCGGCGGCGGAACATCCGGGGGCTCGACGCTCATGCCGGAGTCTGTGCGCGCAGGCGGCGGCGCCGCGTCCAGCGAGGGCTTCGCCGGCGATGCATCGCTCTCGGAAGCATCGGCACTCGCGTCGTCGGCGAGCACGCCCGAGTCCTTGTGACCCACCGGCGCGCCGATCGGCGTGCATTGCGTGAGCCCCAGCACGCAACACAAAACCACTCGTCGCGACCACTGCACGGCAGGCGTGAACACAGCCTCGTCATGGCACGTGACGCAACGGGGTTCAAGAATCGACTCACGAACGCGAGCGCAACTCCAACCGTCGTTCGCGACGGATCTGCATTGGCTACTCGACGACGCCCGGTCGTAAGTGAACTAACGCTGCGCGCATGCGGGCAACAAACCGTCGGTCAGCTGCTCGGCATGCGAAATACTGCACGTGCTGAAGAACTCGTCGGCTTCGCGCTGCAGCGCCGCGCCTTCATCACCGCCGAGCATCGCCGCGAGCCGGCGCCGTGCCGCGTGCGCGTACAGCGGTGGGGTGCGGCGAACGCCTTCGCGCAACGCGGCCACCGCGAGCTCGAACTCTCCGCGCTGGTACGCGAGCCCTGCCCGTAGTGGCAGGCTCATCCAGTCGCCCTTCGCGACAGTCTTCGCCATGCGCGCAGCCAAGTCCAACAACTCTGCACGCTCCGAGGCCACGCGTGTCTGGCCGGCCAGCACCGCCGCGGTCTCGGCACGAACCTGGCGCATGCGACCGGCGATGAACTCGACACGCGCGAGCGGCGAGGCGCTGAAACGCGGCCAGTAGCGCTGCACGGCGTGCCATGCGGCACGGCCGTCGCGTGCCATGCGCGCCAGTATCAGCTCTCCCTGAAACAAGCTGAAGTCCTGGAACGTGAACGAATCTTCAGGCCAGGCCGCCCGCGCGCGCGTGAGATCGCGTATCCCGCCGCTCAGATCGTGGACGACCATGCGGGCCAGAAGTGAGGACAAGCCACACCACATCGGCACGATGCACAGGTCACCGCGCGACCAGGCCTCGTCGATCAGCGCGGGCAACTCGCGCGCCACCTGCACTAGCTCACCGCGGAAGACGCGCTGATTGGCGCTCATCACTTCGGCCTGCGCGCGGTTGTAGTAGCCCGTGGGCAGCGCATGCTCGCGTAACAGCGCGACGCAGCGCTGGAACTCGGCGAGCGCATCCGGCGCGTAGAAGTGAGACAGACCGCGACCGAAGTGCAGCATGGCCCGGCTCTCCACGTCGTGCGTGCGCTCGCAGAGGACCTCGGCCTGGCTCACCAGCTTGGCCACCCGTTCCGTTCGCTCACCCAGGAACGCGGCACACGTCACTTCCCAGGACAACGCGCGGCAGACCTCCGCCGCATCCCCCGAGTCGAGCGCGAGCAGCAGGTGGCGCAGCAACAGATCCGTTCCGCGCAGTGCGTCGGTACGGATCAGCGCCGTGCCCGCGCCGTGCAGCGCCGCGAGCTTCTGGGCCACGTGCGGGTCGACCTGCGAGTGCTCTCGAAAGTGGTGGCCGCGCAGGCGCAGGCGCGCGCGCTGAAACAACAGCGACGCGATCGCGCCGCGTGTGCTACGCGGCAGGCGAATGCCGAGCGGCTGCAAGGCCTCCTCGAGCAGCGCGTGCCCGCGCGCCAGGTGGCCGCTGTAGACGTATTGCTCGGCGGCCTTGCGCTTGAGCTCCATCGCTTCGGAGTCGCCCGCGCCGGCGAGCGCGTCCAGGTACGCAGCACCGGCCAGCACGCCTCGGCCTCCGTGCGCCAGCATCTCCGCGCGCGCGACACGCAGGCGCTGGCGTTCGCGCGCATCCCAGGAGGAGAGCGCGAGCGCCTTGTCGTAGAACGACGCCGCACGCTCGAACGCCAGCGCATCGGCGGCGCGCTGCGCGGCCCTGCGAGCATACTGGGCCGCGCGCTCGTGCTCGCCCGCGGCCTCGCAGTGCGCGCAGAGCTGCTCGGGGTCCGCGTCGGAACGCCGCGCGAGCGCCAGCGCGAGGCTCTGGTGGAGCTCGCGCGAGCGCGCAGCCGACAGCTGCGAGACCAGCACCTCGCGGATCTTGTCGTGGTAGCACTCGACGCTGCCCGGAGGACCCGCGCTGCAGGCGAGCTGAGCCGAGCGCAGCGTCTCGTACGCCGGACGCGCGGCGAGAGCGCCGACCGCGGATGCGACGAGATCGAGCGCCACCGGCCGCGCGGCCACCGCCAGCACCTCCAGCATGCCGCGCTCGAGCTCGGGCAGCTCGGCGATGCGCTGTTGCAACAGCTCTGCCAGGGAACCCGCCTGCGCGCGGCCGGCCGAGCGCAGCAGCTCGCCGAGCAAGAACGGGTTCCCTGCCGCCTCGCGCGCCAGTGCTTCGGCCCGCTCGCTCCCGGCGCCCCGCAGCTGCGCGCGCACCAACTCGGAGCTCGCCTCGTCTGACAGCGGACCGAGCGGCAGCCGCCGCACGTCGAGGCGCACGTCCGCGAGCAAGGCGTCGTAGAGCGGCTTCAAGATCGGCTGCTCGGCGAGACCCGCGCTGCGGTGGCTGACGATCAGGAGCAGGCGCGGCGCGTCGGCCTGCCGCAGGAGGTGCAACAACAGCGCGATCGAGTCGTCGTCCGCCCACTGCAAGTCATCGATGCTCACCACCAGCGGCTGGCGGTCGCGCACGCGCCCGAGCAGCTCGCCGAGCGCGAGGAACCCGCGCCGCCGCAGCTCCTGCGCGTCCTGCGCGCCGCGTTCCGGTGCGTCGGCCACGGCAGCCACGCGGCCCAGCACGGGAAACAGCCGGCGCAACGCCCAGACCTCGCGCGGCATCAGCGCCGCAGCCAGCTCGGTGGGCATGCGGCGCAGGTAGCGGCTGAGCTCGTCCATCAGCGCATCGCAGGCCTTGTACGGCAGGCTCTCGCGCTCGTAGCAGCGGCCGGCCAACACGACCGCCTGGTTCTGCGCGCGCAGCTGCGCCAGAAACTCCCCGACCAGCGCGCTCTTGCCGATCCCTGACTCGCCCGACAGCAACACCACCACCGGCTTGTCCGCCTGGCACGAAGCCTCGAACGCGCGCCGCAGAACCTCCAGCTCCTGCTCGCGGCCCACCAGCGCCAGCCGCACCGGTGGCGCCGAGCCGCAGCTGTCAGCTGCCAGGCCCAGGCGCGCGCGCACCAGCTCACCGCACGGCCGGCGGGCGGGATCGCGCGCCAGCAACTCGCCGCACAACCGATCGAGATCCGCGGGCAATGCAGCCACGAGATCGCTCGGAACCGGCGCCGGCCGCGTCTGCTTGGCGTGCAGCAGCTCGATGGCGCGCCCCTCGAACGGCAGCCGGCCGGTCAGCGCCTCGAACATCATCACGCCCAGCGCGTACCAGTCGCAGGCGCTGCTCAGCTCGCTGACGTCCGCCTGTTCGGGCGCCATGTAGCCGGGCGTGCCGCTGATCCCGAGCTCCCGGATCGTCTGACCCACGCTGCCCGCCGCGGGATCCATCGCCAGCCCGAAGTCCAGCACGACCACGCTGCCATCGGCTCGCACCAGCGCGTTGCTCGGCTTGAGATCGCGATGCAGCTTGCCCGTCTCGTGGATCGCCGACACCGCACTCGCCAGCTGTCGCAAGCTCGAGCGCAGGCGTGGCTCGTCCATGCGCCCCTGCGGCCGCACCCAGCGATCGAAGGCCACTCCGTCGATCAGGTCCATCGTGAAGAACCACAGTCCGTCGTCGGCGAACAGCTCGTGCAGCTGCACCAGGTTCTGGTGCGGCACGTCGGCCAGGGCTCGAAACTCGTTCTTCAGGCGATAGATGCCGGCAGCATCCAGCTTTGTCAGCGTCTTGAGCGCGACGCTGCTGCGGCGCTCCTCGTCGAACGCCTCGTAGACGACGCCCATCCCGCCGTGGCCGATGCGGCGCAGCACGCGCAAGCGGCCACCTGCCAGCGAGCTACCCGCTGACAATTGGCCGGCCAAGCGAGCGGTCAGGCGCGGGACCGACACGTGCGCGACCTTGCGTACGATCTCGTCGAAGGAATCCGATTCGCGCGTCTTGTCCACGGTAGTCCCGCAGGAGCGAGGCTAGCTCATCGTGGATTCCGTGCCTGTGGGCGAGCCCACTGCTGGTTACCAGGGCGAAGGACGATAATCCTTCAGAAACTGCCCCCAGACGTGGCGGCCGGTGTTCAAGCCGTCGAAGATGGGATCCAGGATCCGCGCCGCGCCGTCCACTGCGTCCAGCGGCGGACTGAAGCCGGTTTCTTCCACCTTGCGTCGAGCTTCGTGCATGGGGTCTTCGTCGGTGATCCAGCCGGTGTCGACGCTGTTCATGTGGATGCCGTCGCGCACGTAGTCCGCGGCCGAGGTGCGCGTCAGCATGTTGAGCGCGGCCTTGGCCATGTTCGTGTGCGGGTGGCGGTCGGTCTTGAAACGGCGGTAGAAGACGCCTTCCATCGCGGAGACGTTGACGATGTGCTTGTCGGTGTTGGACGTGCGCAGCAGCAGCGGCTTGAGGCGCGCGTTGAGCACGAACGGCGCGATGGCGTTGACGAGCTGCACCTCGAGCAGCTCGACGGTGCTCACCTGATCGAGCGCCAGGCGCCAGCTGTTGACGCTGCGCAGGTCGACTTGTTGGAGGTCCGCGTCGAGCTGGCCATCGGGGAAGAGTTGCGGGCCGCGCTCGCGGTCCTCGGCCAGCAGCGCGAGCTGCGAGAGCTCCGGGGCGGCGTGCAGCCCGATCGGTGCCGTGCCCGCCGCCGCAGGCTGCAGGGACGCCGAGCCCGCGCCGAGGACGTGCGGCTGCTTGGCGCGCAGCGCCTCGTAGTCCGCGAGCAAGCCGCGCACCGCGGCAGACTGGCCGCTTTCGTCCAGCTCGGCGTCGAGCAGGTGGCGGTAGAACCCGCTCGGCCTGCGCACGGTCTGGCAGGCGTTGTGGATCACGAAGTCCAGCCGCTCGTAGCTGCGCAGCAGGTGCGCCGCGAAGGCCTCGACGCTGGGCGTGTGGCGCAGATCGAGGCCGTAGATCTGCAGGCGATCCTGGAAGCTCGCGAAGTCGGGCTCGCGCGCGTAGCGTTGCGCCGCGTCGCGCGGGAAGCGCGTGCTGACGATCAGCCGTGCGCCTGCGCGCAGCAGCATCAGCCCCGCCTGGTAGCCGATCTTCACCCGCGCGCCGCTGATGTACGCCACGCGCCCGCGCAGGTCGGCGCTCTGAGAGCGCTTCAGGTAGTTGAAGTCGCCGCACGGCTCACACAGCTGATCGTAGAAGTGGTGCAGTCGCTCGCGCGCCGTCTTGCACACATAGCAAGCCCGGGCGCCGGGCGGCATCGGCTCGCCGCCGACAGCTGCTGGCTGTGGCGAGTCTGCTTCCGGAGCGCCAATCTGGCGCACGCCGCCGACAGCCTCCGCCTCGAGCTCGGGGCCGGGTGCCACCAGCGGCGCCAACGCGCGCAGGCGCCGCATGCCCGT
>DATEOF010000393.1:0-30382 GCA_035274465.1 Polyangiales bacterium | reverse complement strand
ATGACATTTTCAGGCCTTAGGCTGCAGAGTGGAAGGTTCGGCGTCTGGATCGGGCACTAGGGCACGCACCTGTTCCGCGGATTCAGCGGCGAGGGCGCGCTCGGCGAGGGCGCGACAAGCGTCCATGCGCAGCGCGCGAATCTGCGCCTTCACCGCCGGGATCGCAGGCAGACTGACGCTGAGCTCGCTCACGCCGATCCCGATCAGGATCGGCACGGCCGCGGGATCGCTGGCGATGCCCCCGCACACGCCCACCGGTTTCTTGAGCGGCTCCGCGCCCTTGACCGTGTGGGCGATCAGCCGCAGCACGGCAGGGTTCAAGCCGTCCACGTACGGGGCGAGCTTGGGGTGCCCGCGGTCCATTGCCAGCGTGTACTGCGTGAGGTCGTTCGTGCCGACGGAGAAGAAGTCCGCTTCGCGAGCGAACTGTGCCGCCATCACGGCCGCCGCCGGCACTTCCACCATGATGCCGGTGGGTAGGGTGGCAACCTTGAGGCTCGCGGCCTCCTCGGCGAGCATGGCCTTGACGTCGCGCAGCTCGCTCAGCCTGCCGATCATCGGGAACATGACGCGGATCTTGCCGAATGCCCCGGCACGCAGGATCGCGCGGAGCTGCGTGCGCATGAGCTCGGGACGATCGAGACCCACGCGCACCCCGCGCTCGCCGAGGAAGGGATTGTCTTCCCTGGGAATCGGCAGGTAGGCGAGCGGCTTGTCGCCGCCGACGTCGAGCGTGCGGATGATCAGTGGGTTCTCGCGTCCCACTGCCTGCGCGATGGCCTTGTATCGCTCGAACTGTTCCTCTTCGTTCGGCGCGTCGGCGCGTTCCATGAACAGGAACTCGGAGCGCAGCAGACCCACGCCCTCGCCACCGAGTCCGGCGATCTCGGTCGCTTCCTCGAGTCCGCCGATGTTGGCTACGACTTCGATGCGGGTGCCGTCGAGCGTGGTCGCCGGTTCGCGCGCGTGGGCGAGGTCGTCCTTGCGACGTTGTTCGGCGCGCGCCTGCGCCGTGCGAATGCGCGCGACTTCTTGCTCCGACGCGTTCAAGCGCAGCGTGCCCTTCTTGCCGTCGAGGATCACGAGCGTGCCATCCGCCACGTCGAGTGCAGCGGGTTCGATGCCGGCCAGGGCTGGAATACCCATCGAACGCGCGATGATGGCCACGTGGGACGTGGCGCCGCCGCGCGTGGTGCAGAAGCCCATCACGCGCGTGCGATCGAGCCCCGCGGTATCGGATGGCGTGAGGTCCTCGGCGATCAGCACGCTGTTCGGCGGATGCTCTCGCTTCTCGGGCGAGGCACCGGTGAGGAGTGCGAGCACGCGCAGGCCGACATCGCGCAAGTCGTTCGCGCGCTGGGCCAGCAGCTGATTCTTCATGCTCGCGAGCCGCTCGGCATGCGTGGAGAACGCTTTCTTCCACGCGAACCCGGCGCTCTTGCCCTTGGCGATCGCCGACTCGACGATCTCCAGCAGGTCAGGATCGCCGAGCAGCTCTTCGTGCGCGGCGAAGATCGCTGCCTTCGCGGCATCACGCTTGGCGTGGAGTTGCCCGCGGAGCGCAGCCAGTTGCGCGTGCGCGGTGGCCAGGGCGCCTTCGAGCTTCTTGCGCTCGGCGTCCACGCCCGCGCCGGCTTCGCTCACCGCGATCTCCTGGCGACGCAGCTGGAACACCTTGCCGACGGCCAGACCCGACGAGGCCGAGGCGCCGACCAACACGTTCGGGTCCGTCGACCTTCGCTGCGACGGCGGTGCTGCCGCCTGCGGCGTCGCGCTCGCCGGGGCAGGTGCGGGCTTGCTGACTTCGTCCCCCGAGCCGGCCGCCAGCACCGCACCGAGCTTCTCCACGGCCGCCTTCGCATCGGGGCCGCTCGCCACGACGTGCAGCTTGGCGCCGTGGCCGACGTCGAGTGCCATGATGGCCGTCACGCTCCGCGCGTTGGCCTGACGATCACCGAGCTGCAGCTTGATCGAAGACTTGAACCCCTTCGCGAGACTCGCGATCACGGCAGCAGGCCGCGCGTGCAGGCCGGTGGGATTCGGGATCAGGATCGCTTCGGACGTGACGCTCGTCGCACCGTCGGTCGGTACAGCGGAGGCTGCTCCATCCACACTGACCGTGAACAACGTGTCCTTCCCGGCAGCCACGCGACCGCTCGCGCGATCGAGCCATGTCACGCGCTCACCGTTCGCAATCACGATCTGTGTGAGGAGGCTCTTCGCGTGGGTGGCGAGAAAATCGAGGTCGAACTCGATGAGCGGCTTGCCGACCTTGACCTTGTCGCCGATCTTCACGAGTGGTTTGAAGCCCTGGCCCTTCAAGGACACGGTGTCGATGCCGACGTGCATCAACACTTCCAGGCCCTCGGACGTCCGCAACGTCACCGCGTGGCCGGCCGCATGCAGCGCCATCACCTCGCCGTCGCACGCCGCCATGAGCACGGAGTCAGTCGGGTCGATGGAGAGCCCGTCCCCCACCATCTTCTGCGCGAACACCGGATCGGGGATCCGCTCGAGAGGCCACACCTGGCCGGATAGCGGCGAGACGATTTTGAGTTGCGACATGGGGCTGGTTGCGGGTGACGACGACGGACATCCCCGCTCCTCCGGCCGCGCAGTCTACCGGACCTCGAGTTCCGGCATCAGGGAATGTAGCGAAATGTCCCGGCCCCACGAGGGCGAGTCACGGCTCGGGTGAGAGCACGGCGAAACGGTCACTGCGTGCCCTGCGCGGTAAACGCTCGCAGCGAGCCTTCGCGCGCCGGCTCGGCTACCGAGGCAACCCCCTCACCGACTGGGAGCGCGGACGCTCGTACCCGACGGCCCGCGAGGCGTTGCGCGCGGCTGTCGCGGCGCTCGCGCAGCGCAGCGGACTCTCGCGCTTCGCGATCGGTCGCTGGCTGTCTGGGCAGTGCCAGCCGCGCTTGCCCGACTTCTTCCGCCTGGTCGATCACCCGCGCGTGGTGTTCTCGGAGATCTGCTCGATCGGCGCCGCCTCCGAGCCAGCCGATGAAATCGGCCTGTTCAACCTGCAGCTGGTGCGCTGGGAGTGAGACTTGCTCGCGACGTTAGGATCATCGACGTGACGCGCGGTCGAGCCCTAGCCGCACCAGTCATCGATGAACTGACTCTCTCCTCGTGAGCAACTCCTCGAACGCTGGCCCGACGACCTCATCGTTGGTTGTGATGGTTGTCACATCCTCATCGTTTCCCCTTTGATCGGTGCAAGCGAGGCCGTGGTCGTAGCGATGATGAAATGCGTGACGAGATCGCAGAGGTCGAAGACAGCACCTCGAGTCATCTAGCGCCAGTGAATGACCAAACCAACTGCATGCGTTGGAGGTCGGTCGTGAGGTACGGCGGGAGACGTGGACGATGGAATGACTACGTTGTGCGAGCGAACTCCGTCGACTCTGATTCGTCGGCAAGCTCATTCGTGAGCTTGTTGAAACCAACCGGGTCGATGCCTTCGCGCAGTGTTGTCTCGTGGGAGACGACGCGATATGGCTTGTCCGACTTCGTAGCACTCCCGCTGAGCCCGCGCCGGATCGCGTCGTTGAGCGCTTGCTTGAACGAAACCCCATGTCGGCGCGCTTCTCTTTCGAGCATCGCGACGACATCCGGATCCAGTGTCAGAGTGGTCCGCACCTTCACACGGTGACGCCCGTCATGATGCTGTCAAGGCGACTCGCCATGCTCGAGAGAAGTCGAATCGGACTTGCTACGGCGGCAAGTCACTCCACACGCGATCGCACGGAGAGGGCTATCTCACGCTGCTGAACGAGCGCATCGGACACGACGGCCTGTACTTGCTCGATGAGCCCGAGGCAGCTCTGTCGCCTCAGAGGCACCTCGCGCTGCTCGCGGCCCTGGCCGACCGCCTGAGCGCGGGCACGTCGCAGTTCATCATCGCGACTCACTCACCGAATCACGAAGTTTCACTCCACGCGATGTCGCTTCGGCCGCTTGGCCTGCAGCGCGCGGATCTCCTGCGCGGTGCGCTCGTAGCCCTCGCGACCCAGCAACGCGTACGCGAGCTTCTTGCCCAGCTCCACGCCGGGCTGATCGAACGCGTCGATGTTGTAGAGCTGACCGGCGAACGCAGTTGCCGCTTCGTACAGGAAGAACAGTCCACCCAGCGTGAATGCGTCCAGCCGTTGCAGCGAGACGGTCAGGCTCGGGCGACCGTCCATCGCCAGTGCTTGCGTCGTGCCTTCGCGCTCCGCTTCGAGCAGCGCGTGCAGCGTGGTTCCACCCAGGTACGACGTGGGCCCCTTCGCGTGCGGGATGATCAGGTCCTTGCCGGGCTCGGCCACGCGCACGAACGTCAGCAGCTTGTCGCGCGGGCCCTCCATGAACAGCTGCATCTGCGCGTGTTGATCGGTCGCGCCCACCGCGCCGATCGGCGTCGGGCCGAGCTCCACGACTTCGCCCTGGCGATTCACTCGCTTGCCCAGGCTCTCCGCCCACAGCTGCACGTACCACGCTGCGAACGGTCGCAGCCGGTCGCTGTACGGCATCATCACGTGGATGCTCCGCTTGCGCAGTCGGTGTTGCAGCACGTGGATCGCCGCAACGATGCCGGCGGGGTTTTCGCGCAGCTCGGTGGTCGCGCAGCGCTTGGCCATGTGATCGGCGCCGTCGAGCAGCTCGTCGATGTCTCCGCCCGCGAGCAACGCAGGCAACAAGCCCACCGACGAGAGCAGCGAGAAGCGTCCGCCGACGTTGCTCGGCACCGATAGCGTCGCCCACTTCTGCGCCGTCGCTTGCTCGCGCAGGATGCCGGACTTCGGGTCGGTGATCGCCACGATGCGCTTGCACACGTCGTCGGCAGACAGCGCGCTCTCGAACCAGCGCGTGATCACCAGCAGCTGCGCCGCGGTCTCGACCGTGCCACCCGACTTGGATACGCACAGCGCGATGGTCGCCTTGGGTTCGAGCGCGTCGAGCAGGGCTCCGAGCAGCCAGGGATCGCTGTTGTCGGGGAAGTGCAAGCGCGCGTGGCGCTGCGGGGCCACTCCCGCCAGTTCGAGCGGGCCGGACAGGGCCTGGTAAATCGCCCGTGCGCCGAGGGACGAGCCGCCGATGCCGAGCACGAGCACGTCGGTCACCGCGTCGGGTAGACCCGCGGCGACGTCGCGCACCTCGCGCAACTGCTCCTTTTGTTCCGGCAACTTCCAGAAGCCGAGTGCACCGCTGTTCACCTGGCCCATCAGGGTTTGATGCGCCGTCACGAAGGCCGTGCGCTCCGAGTCGAGCTCCTCGTCCCGCAGCCCTCCGAGCGGGCCGACACCTTCGGCCATACTCAGGCTGTAATCGATGCTGATCGGCGAGTCTTGCATGCGCGGAGCCTACACCGATACCAGCTCGGACGAACCTACATGCGAAGCAAATTTTGACCCGACCCAGGCAGCGCGAGTACCTTGCGCAGATGCGGTCGAGACCCTGGCGCGCGGCCTTCGCGACCGCGCTGTGCTCGGCGCTGGTTGGCGGTTTGATCGCGCTCGCCGCCGCCGACGAAACGCGTTCGTCAAAATCCGTGGCACCTCGCGTGCTCGAGCCCGCGCTGGCGCGCGGCGCCGCGCCCGATGAGCTGGATGGCTTCGCGCTGCTGAAACGCGCCCGCGTCGAAGGCGACAAGTACTACTCGAAGCTCGACTCGGGTGAGCGCGTCGAGCTGACGTTGTCGCCCAAGTTGCAGGCCCACGTGCAGGAGGTGTTCGCGCGCTACGCGGTGCCCGCCGGCGCGTTCGTGGCCATCGAGCCCAAGACCGGCCGCGTGCTCGCCTATGTGAGCCATGGCACCGGTGATCGCGTGCTCGACAGCAGCCCGCCCGCCGCCTCGGTGTTCAAGCTGATCACGAGCAGCGCACTGCTCGACGCCGGTGTCTCGCCCGACACGCGCACCTGCTACGGCGGCGGTGCTTCGTCGATCTCTGCCATCGATATCCAGGACAACCCGCGACGCGATCGCAGCTGCGTGACGCTGTCGCAGGCGCTCGGTTCGTCGACCAACGCGGTGTTCGCCAAGCTGGCCGTGCGCAAGCTCGAGCCCGCGGGTTTGAACCGCTACGCCAAGGCGTTCGGCTTCGGTCAGCCGCTGCCTGGCGAGCTGCGCGCGACTGCGGGTCCGTGCGACGTTCCCGACCAGCAGCTGGAGTTCGCGCGCACCGCGGCGGGCTTCTGGCACTCGCGCATGTCTCCGCTTCACGGCGCGTTGATCGCGGCCACGTTCGCAAACGCCGGGATCATGCCCAGCGCGGGGATGATCGAGCGCGTGCTCGAGACCGACGGGCGCGTGCGCTACGCGCGCGGCGGCGCTGCGCATCCGGGCCGCCGCGTGCTCGAGGCCAGCACCGCGCGCGCCGTCGGGCGCATGATGTTGCGGACCGTGAAAGAGGGGACCTCGCGCGAAGCCTTCCGCGACCCGCGCGGCCGGCCGTACATGGAGGGCATCGAAGTCGCAGGGAAGACGGGCTCGCTCAGCTCCGGCGACCCGTACCGTGCCTACAGCTGGTGGGTGGGATTCGCACCTGCGGACCAGCCTCAGGTTGCACTCGCAGCTCTGGTGATAAATTCGGACAAGTGGCGGATCAAATCGAGCTTCGTGGCGCGCGATGCGCTGGAGCAATTCTTGCCCGCTTGGCGTTGCACGCAACTGGCCGGTCCCACGTCCGACCGCCGGTGTGCGAAAACACAACGCCGATAGGGAGCGAGCGACGACGATGAAGAGAAATAACCTGGCTTATGTCACGGGGATGGCGCTGCTCGCCCTCACTGCGAGCGCCTGCGGCGATGACGACGACACACCCGCGGACCGCGACGCGTCTGTCACACCTGTCCCCTCCAGCAAAGCGCTGTCCAAGCTGACGCCCTCCGAGATCGAGAGTCTGTGCGAAGAGCTGCTGGACCCGGTGCGTGCGGCGAGCACGCCGGAGCAGCTCTGCACCGAGGCTGCGCTCGAGCTCGAGAACACCTCGGCGGCCTGTGACGCCGAGCGCAAGGCCTGCCTCGACGACGGGGCGTATCAAGACTTCAGCAAGGTGCGCTGCGCCTCGTTCACCAGCAGCACGGCACCCAAGTTCGACTGCGATACCAAGGTTTCCGAGGTCACCAGCTGTTACGCGAAAGTGGCCACTTGGCTGAAAAGCCTGCGCTGCTCGCAGGCGGGCAAAGCCCCCGAGTTGCCGGCCTGTGTCGACGAGCTTGGCGAGAAGTGCCAGTTCGGCTTTTCGAAGCTGACAGGCGGAGGCTCGGACTCCGATGGCGGCATGTCCTGCGAGCCCGGCGACTACAACAACTGCACGTGCAGCGGTGGGACGAAAGGCACACAGCTCTGCAACAGCGCGGGCGTGTACGAGGAGTGCGCCTGCGGCCAGATGACCGGCGACGATTACGTCTGCAAGTCCGGCAGCAAGAGCTATCCGTACGATTTCGGCGGCGGCGACGGCTGCAACGACTGCGCGGTGAAGAACTGCTGCGCGTCCTTCGCTGCTTGCGAGCAGGACACCGCCTGCGCTTGCTACTGGAAGTGCCTCGCCGACCCCGACACCGCCGACTGCCTAACGCCCTGCAAACTCAAGGACTATCCGGACGACTTCGTCGAGCACGCGTCGTGCCTCACGGATGCTTGCGAGACGCCCTGTGACTTGAAGCCGTAGATCCGAGGGGCACGGTCCTTGCTCAAAGACACGGTCACCCTCATTTCCAGGTGACCGTGTCATGCGTAAACCCAGTCGAGTCTTGGTCCTGGCGGACCGCAAAACGCTGCTCGCTCACACGCTGCTGCGCGTGGTGGTGGGCGGCATCATGGCCGCGCACGGGTTTCAAAAGCTGCTCGATCCCGCCCAGTTCCAGCATCACCTCACGAGTATGGGGTTTCCCGTACCGGGGTTGATGACCTATCTGGCTATCGCCGGAGAGCTGCTGGGAGGTCTCGGTTTGGTGGTCGGTTTGCTGACTCCCATCGCCGCCTTTGGTGTGGCGAGCACGTTGCTGGTCGCCGTGATCGTGGTGCATTTGAAGCATGGACTGTTCGCAGCCAACGGCGGCTTCGAGTATCCGCTCATGCTGGTGTGCACTGCGCTCTGGTTCATGTCCGCCGGGGCAGGCCCTTACAGTCTGGACGCCGTGTGGCGTGCCGCGCGCGACAAATCTCCGGGTCAGGGCCTGCCGATGGAGCGCGCGGTTTCACCGATGCGACCTGGTGAGACTCCTTCCGAGCACGACGTCATCACCGAAGCCGGCCACGAGTCGTTTCCAGCCAGTGACCCACCCGCGCATTCGCGGCATCAGCACTGACAGCGGCTAGAAATTCAGGCGTTAGCCGCTTAGCACGGCACCGTAGCGTTTTTGCCCTGTGGGGCAATCTTGCTAACGCATGCGGCGTGTTTGTTATCCGCCGGAGTTCGGAGTTATGTCATAAGGTTCAGAGGTGCATGCGAACGGTGCCGTCTACCGTAGTCGCTCGCCGGGGCTCTAATGCAATCACAGAGCGCTCAGACCGCAGATATTCTGGTCGTCGACGACAACCCAGCAAATGTAGTCGCCATCGAGGCCGCCCTCGGGGAGCTCGGGGCTCGCGTGGCTCGCGCCCATTCCGGCGAGGAGGCGTTGCGCATCCTGCTCGAGCGCGACTTTGCGTTGATCCTGCTCGACGTGAAGATGCCCACCATGGACGGCTTCGAGACTGCACGCATGATCCGCGCGCGTAGACGCTCGAGCCATACTCCGATCATCTTCATCACCGCCCACGGCCGCGACGACCGCGAGGTCCACGCAGCCTATGCCCTGGGCGCGGTCGACTTCCTGTTCAAGCCCGTGATACCCGAGGTACTGCGGGCCAAGGCCACCGTGTTCGTCGAGCTCCAGTCGCGCACGGCGGAGGTGGCGCGCCAGGCCGAGCAGATCCGCGAGCACGAGCGCCGCGAGCACGAGCGTTCGCTGGCCGAGGAGCGCAGCCGCTGGGAAGCCGAGGCTCTGTTGCGCCAGATGGATCAGCTGGCCGAGGCCGATCGGCGCAAGGACCAGTTCCTCGCGCTGCTGGGTCACGAGCTGCGCAACCCCCTTGCGCCGATCATGGCCGGGCTCGAGTTGCTGCGCCAACGCTTCGCCGAGCCGGACGCGTGCATCGACGCCGGCATGCTGCGCACGCGCGACATCATCGAGCGCCAGAGCCAGCACCTCGCGCGGCTGGTCGACGACCTGCTCGACATCTCTCGCATCAGCTCGGGCAAGATCGAGCTGCGCAAAGCGCCGGTGGCGTTGCAAGAGATCGTCGATCTCGCGATCAGTACCAGCAAGCCGATCCTCGACGAACGCCGCCACCAGCTGCAGGTGGACATGCCCCAGCAACCGCTCCAGGTGTGCGGTGACACGGTGCGCCTGGTGCAAGTGTTGGCCAACCTGCTCAACAACGCCGCGCGCTACACCCAGGACTGCGGCACCATCTCGATCCACGCCGAACAGCAGGGCGAGCACGTCGATCTCCGCGTGCGCGACAACGGCCGCGGCATCAGTCCGGAGTTCGTGGGTCGAGTGTTCGACGCGTTCTCGCAGGAAGAAACTCGGTCGGGTTCCGGTCTGGGCCTCGGACTGTCGGTCGTGCGCCAGCTGGTGGTGATGCACGAGGGCTCGGTGGCGGTGAAGTCAGAGGGGCCGGGGAAGGGCAGCGAGTTCACCGTACGCTTGCCGCTCGACCGGGGCCGGACCAAGCCGGCGGAGACCCCGGCCGACAGTGCAGCCACGCCGGCGCGGAGGCCCTTGTCGATCGTGCTGATCGACGACAGCGAAGACATCCGCGAGTTGATGGCCGACCTATTCCGCGGCTGGGGCCACCACGTCGAAGTGGCCGCCGACGGCGAATCGGGCTCCGAGTTGGCGTTGCGCAGCCAACCCGACGTCGCGTTCGTCGACATCGGCCTGCCGCGCATCGACGGCTATACCGTCGCCGAACAACTGCGCACGCAACTCAGCCGCGAGCAGCTGCGGTTGGTCGCGATGACTGGCTTCGGCCAGGAGTCCGACAAGCGCCGCGCGCTCGATGCCGGCTTCGACCTGCACATCGTCAAGCCCGCGAGCATCGAAGCACTCAAACGCGCCCTCGCTTTCTAGATCCAAGGATGCAGAATGGCCGACGTCACCCCGCGTACTAACGGTACCCGTGCCCGCGAGACTCTCGATCGGAGGCAGCTGCTCGCGGCGCTGCGCGCCTTCAGGCGAGGCGAGTTCGAGGCGCGCTTGCCCGATTCCTACGAGGGCGTGGATGGTCAGATCGCTGAAGCCTTCAACGACCTCGCGCAGTTCGTCGGCGCGCTGAGCGTCGAGGTCGTGGAGCTGCGGCAGACGGTCGGCCTGGAAGGCCGCACGCACCGGCGCTTGAGCCGCAGCAACGCGCGCGGCGGCTGGTCCGCGTACATCACGGGCGTCAACGGCTTGCTCGACGACGTGACCGCGCACACGACCGACGTGGCGCGCGTGTTGACCGCGGTCGCCAAGGGCGACCTGAGCCAGACGATCGACATCGACGGCCAGGATGCCGCCCTGCGCGGCGACTTCCTGCGCCACGCGCGGCTGGTCAACGGCATGGTCGGCCAGCTCGCGGCGTTCTCGTCCGAGGTGACGCGGGTCGCGCAGGAGGTCGGCACCGAAGGCAAGCTCGGCGCGCAGGCGCGGATCCGCGGCGTCGCCGGCGTGTGGAAAGAGCTGACCGACAGCGTGAACTTGATGGCCAGTAACCTCACCGAGCAGGTGCGTGAGATCGCGCGCGTGACGACCGCGGTGGCCAGCGGCGACTTGACCAAGACGGTCAGCATCGATGCCAAGGGCGAGATCCTCGAGCTGAAGAACACCATCAACACGATGGTCGAGCAGCTCAGCTCGTTCGCCTCGGAGGTGACGCGCGTCGCGCGCGAGGTAGGTACGGAAGGTGTGCTCGGCGGCCAGGCACAAGTGCGCGGCGTCTCGGGCGTGTGGCGCGAGCTCACGCACAACGTGAACTCGATGGCCAACAACCTGACCATCCAGGTGCGCAACATCGCGGAGGTCTCGACCGCGATCGCGGCCGGCGATCTCTCGCGCAAGATTACGGTGGACGTCAAAGGCGAGCTGCTCGGCCTCAAGAACACCATCAACACCATGGTCGATCAGCTGAGCGCGTTCGCCTCCGAGGTGACGCGCGTCGCGCGCGAGGTAGGCACGGAAGGCGTGCTCGGCGGCCAGGCCCGCGTCGCGGGTGGCTCGGGCGTGTGGCGTGAGCTGACCGAGAACGTGAACTCGATGGCCAGCAACCTGACCAGTCAGGTGCGTAACATCGCCGAGGTCGTCACCGCCATCGCGCAGGGCGACCTGGGACACAAGATCACGGTCGACGCCAAGGGCGAGATCCTCACGCTCAAGAACACGATCAACGCCACCGTCGACAAGCTCAATCGCTTCGCCGCCGAGGTGAATCGCATGGCGCGTCTGGTCGGCACCGAGGGCACGCTCGGCGTGCAGGCCGACGTGCGCGACGTCTCGGGTGTGTGGCGCGAGCTGACGGACAACGTGAACTTGATGGGACGTAACCTGACGGATCAGGTGCGCGATATCGCGTCGGTCACGACCTCGGTCGCAAAGGGCGATCTGTCCAAGAAGATCACCGTCGACGTGAAGGGTGAGTTGCTCGAGCTCAAGAACACCATCAACGCGATGGTGGACTCGCTCGGATCGTTCGCCGCAGAGGTGAGTCGTATGGCGCGCGAGGTCGGCACCGAGGGCGTGCTCGGCGGCCAGGCGGTCGTGCGCGACGTGTCCGGTATCTGGCTCGAGCTCACGCAGAACGTGAACTCGATGGCCAACAACCTGACCAACCAGGTGCGCAACATCGCCGAGGTGGCGCGCGCAGTGGCCACCGGTGACCTGTCGAAGAAGATCACGGTCGGTGCGCGCGGTGAGGTGCTCGAGCTGAAGAATATCCTGAACGCGATGGTCGATCAGCTGAACGCGTTCTCCGAAGAGGTGACGCGCCTGGCGCGCGAAGTAGGCGTGGAAGGTCGCCTCGGCAGCCAGGCCGAGGTCGCCGGCGTACGCGGCGTGTGGAAAGAGCTGACCGACAACGTGAACTTGATGGCCAGTAACCTGACCAATCAGGTGCGCGACATCGCCACCGTGACCACCGCGGTCGCGAAGGGCGATCTGACACGCAAGATCTCGGTCGATGCCAAGGGCGAGTTCCTCGAGCTGAAGAACACCATCAACACGATGGTGGATCAGCTGAGCGCCTTCGCCGACCAGGTGACGCGCCTCGCGACCGAGGTAGGCACCGAAGGCAAGCTGGGCGGTCAGGCCGACGTGCGCGGAGTCTCAGGTACCTGGCGCCACCTGACGGACGCCGTGAATTTCATGGCCACGAACCTGACGGATCAGGTGCGTAACATCTCGCAGGTCGCGACCGCGATCGCGCAGGGCGACCTGCAGAAGAAGATCATCGTCGACGCGCGCGGCGAGATCCTCGAGCTCAAGAGCACCATCAACACGATGGTCGATCAGCTGAGCACGTTCGCCGAGCAGGTGACGCGCGTCGCGCGCGAGGTCGGCACCGAGGGCAAGCTCGGCGGCCAGGCCTCGATCGAAGGCGTGCGCGGCGTGTGGAAGGAGCTGACCGACAACGTGAACCTGATGGGCAGCAACCTGACCAATCAGGTGCGCGACATCTCGCAGGTCGCGACCGCGATCGCGCAGGGCGACCTGAGCCGCAAGATCGCGGTCGAGGTGCGCGGCGAGCTGCTGGACCTCAAGAACGTCATCAACACCATGGTCGATCAGCTGAGCGCGTTCGCCGATCAGGTGACGCGCGTCGCGCGCGACGTGGGCGTGGAAGGCAAGCTGGGCGGTCAGGCCGAGGTGCGCGGCGTGCTCGGCGTGTGGAAAGAGCTGACCGACAACGTCAACCTGATGGCCAGCAACCTGACGGGTCAGGTGCGCGACATCGCGACCGTGACCACGGCCGTCGCCAACGGCGACTTGACCCGCAAGATCACGGTCGACGTCAAGGGCGAGCTGCTCGAGCTGAAGCGCACGATCAACACCATGGTGGACCAGCTGAACGCGTTCGCCGCCGAGGTGACGCGCGTCGCGCGCGAAGTAGGCACGGAGGGCGTGCTCGGCGGCCAGGCCGAGGTGCGCGGCGTGTCAGGCGTCTGGCGCGACCTGACCGACAACGTGAACCTGATGGCGCGTAACCTCACGGAGCAGGTGCGCGGCATCGCCCGGGTCGTGACCGCGGTCGCCAACGGCGATCTGGACCAGAAGCTGACGCTGGCCGCGAAGGGCGAGATCGCCACGCTGGTCGATACCATCAACGCCATGACCGTCACGCTCTCGACGTTCGCGGAGCAGGTGACTGGCGTGGCGCGCGACGTCGGTGTGGAAGGCAAGCTCGGTGGCCAGGCCGACGTGCCGGGTGCCGCTGGTGTCTGGCGCGACCTGACCAACAACGTGAACGAGCTGGCCGGCAACCTGACACGTCAGGTGCGCGCGATCGGTGACGTGGCCACTGCGGTGACCAAGGGCGACCTGACACAATCGATCACGGTCTACGCGCGCGGCGAGGTGGCGTTGCTCAAGGACAACGTCAACCAGATGATCGGCACGCTCGCCGAGACCACGCGCGTGAACCAGGAGCAGGACTGGCTGAAGACCAACCTGGCGCGCTTCACGCGCATGTTGCAGGGTCAACGTGACCTGCTGACGGTGGCCGACCAGGTGCTGACCGAGCTGGCGGCGGTCGTCAACGCGCAGCACGGCTCGTTCTTCATGGCCGACAACGACGACGAGCGGCAGGTCACACTGCAGCTGTTCGCGTCGTACGCCTACAAGGAGCGCAAGAGCGTCTCGAACGTGTTCCGGCTGGGCGAAGGCCTGGTCGGCCAGGCTGCGCGCGAGAAGAAGCGCATCCTGGTCAACGAGGTGCCGACCGACTACGTGCGCATCAACAGCTCGCTCGGCGAGGCGGCGCCGTTCAACATCGTGGTGGTGCCGATCTCGTTCGAAGGCGAGATCAAGGGCGTGCTCGAGCTGGCCTCGTTCCAGCGCTTCACGCCGATCCAGCTGGCCTTCCTCGAGCAGCTGGTCGAGAGCTTGGGCATCGTGGTGGCGACGATCAAGGCCACCATGCGCACCGACGACCTCTTGCGCCAGTCGCAGAGCATGGCCGAAGAGCTGCAGAGCCAGCAGGAAGAGCTGCAGCAGACCAACGAAGAGCTGGAGGAGAAGGCGCGCCAGCTCACCGCGCAGAAGTCCGAGGTCGAGCGCAAGAACGTCGAGGTCGAGCTGGCCAAGCAGGAGCTGGAAGAGAAGGCCGAACAGCTCGAGATCACCTCGCGCTACAAGTCACAGTTCCTGGCCAACATGTCACACGAGCTGCGTACGCCGCTCAACAGCTTGCTGATCCTCTCCAAACAGTTGACTGACAACCGCGAGCGCAACCTGAGTGACAAGCAGCTGGAGTTCGCGCGCACCATCCACCAGTCGGGCGCGGACCTGCTCACGCTGATCAACGAGATCCTGGACCTGGCCAAGATCGAGTCGGGCACGATGAGCGTGGACGTGGTGCGGGTGGCGATGGCTGATCTGACGGACTACGTCGAGCGTTCGTTCCGTCACGTCGCGGAGGACAAACACCTGGGCTTCGAGATCCTCACCGCGCGCGGTGTGCCGGACGGCATCGAGACCGACGAGCTCCGCCTGCGCCAGCTGCTACGCAACCTGCTGTCGAACGCGCTCAAGTTCACCGAGCGCGGCCACGTGCGGCTCACCATCTTCTCGCCGGAGCGCGCGGAGTGGAGCGTCGACAATCCGACGCTGAACAGCGCCGAGAAGGTGATCGGCTTCGCAGTCAGCGACACCGGCATCGGTGTGGCGCAAGACAAGCAGAAGATCATCTTCGAGGCCTTCCAGCAGGCGGACGGCGGCACCAGCCGCAAGTACGGAGGCACCGGGCTCGGGCTGGCGATCAGCCGCGAGATCGCGGGCCTGCTCGGCGGCGAGCTGCGCATTCACAGCGAGGTCGGCGTCGGCAGCACGTTCACGCTCTACCTGCCGCTGCGCTACGAGGCGCGCCCGATCCGCGGCCACGCAGAGCTGCGTTCCGAAGACACCTCGTCGCCGATGCGCCTGCGCGCCGACATCTCGTCGCCGGCAGCGGCGTTGTCCGCGCCGGCCTCGGACGATCGCAACGGCATCAGCTCGGGCGATCGCGTGCTGTTGATCATCGAGGACGACGAGGCCTTCGGCCGCACGCTGCTTGGCCTGGTGCGCGAGCACGACTTCCGGGGCGTGGTCGCCAAGACGGGTGCGCAGGGCCTGGAGTTCGCGCGCACGCTGCAGCCGCACGCGATCACGCTCGATCTGCGCCTGCCGGACATGGACGGCTGGGTGGTACTCGATCAGCTGAAGCACAACCCTGCGACCCGCCACATCCCGGTGCACGTGATCTCGGGGACCGACGAGGTGGAACGCGGCCTGGAGCGCGGCGCGATCGCCTTCTTGCAGAAGCCAGTGGCTGCAGAGGACATCGATCAGGCCATCCATCGCATCGAGGCCTTCCTCGAGCGGCGCGTCAAACAGCTGCTGGTGGTCGAGGACGACGAGACCCAGCGCAAGAGCATCGTCGAGCTGATCGGCGAAGAAGACGTCGAGATCACGGCCGTGGGCAGCGGCGAGGCGGCGCTCGAGAAGCTGGCCGAGCAGAGCTTCGACTGTATGGTGCTGGACCTCAAGCTGCCGGGCATGAGCGGCCTCGAGCTGATCAAGCAGGTCAAGGACCACGCGGCCTGGCGGCGCACGCCGATCATCGTCTACACGGGCAAGGAGCTGACGCGCGAGGAGGACACCGAGCTGCGCCGCGTGACCGATACGATCATCGTCAAGGACGTCAAGTCGCCGGAGCGGCTGCTGGACGAGACCGCGCTGTTCCTGCACCGGGTCGAGTCCAACCTCCCGACCGCCAAGCGTCAGATGCTTCGCCGGCTGTCGGAGAGCGATCCCGCGCTGGCCGGCAAGCGCGTGCTGGTCGTGGACGACGATGCGCGCAACCTGTTCGCGATCACGACCATCCTCGAGCAGCACGAGATGGCGGTGAGCTACGCCGAGAACGGCCAGCAAGCGCTGGATACCCTACAAAACGGCCCGGGGTTCGACGTGGTGCTGATGGACATCATGATGCCGGAGATGGACGGCTACGAGGCCACGCGACGGATCCGCAGCCAACCCCAGCACGAGAAGCTGCCGATCATCGCGTTGACCGCCAAGGCCATGCAGGGTGACCGCGAGAAGTGCATCCAGGCGGGCGCATCGGACTACATCACCAAACCCGTGGACGCCGACCAGTTGGTGTCACTACTACGCGTATGGTTGTATCGCTGACAGCATCGCAGCCGTCCGCCGCCGAGGCGGACGACGAGCGACGACTGCAGGCGCTCGAGATCGAGCTCCTGCTGACCGGCCTGGCCGAGCGCTACGGCTACGACTTCAGACACTATGCACGCGCGTCCCTCACGCGGCGCATCCGTCGGGCCATGGCGAACGAGAAAGTGTCGAGCGTGTCCGCGCTGCAGAACAGGCTGCTGCACGATCAGGAAGCGGCCATGCGCTTCGTGGCGGCCGTCTCGGTGCACACCACTGCAATGTTTCGGGACCCGGACGTGTACAAGGTCCTGCGCTCGGACGTGATCCCGCTGCTGCGGACCTATCCGTTCGTGCGTATCTGGCATGCGGGCTGCTCGAGCGGCGAGGAGGTCTACTCGCTGGCCATCCTGCTCGAGGAGGCCGAGATCTACGACCGCTGTCGCATCTACGCGACCGACATCAGCGATGCGATCCTGGAGCGCGCGCGCCAGGGGGTGTTTCCGCTGCGGGCCATGCGCGAGCACACGCGCGCCTATCAACGCGCGGGGGGAACCCGCGACTTCTCCAGCTACTACGTCACCGATCACGAACGGGCGGTCTTTCGCAGCTCGCTGCGCCGCCAGCTGGTCTTCTCGCAGCACAACCTGGTGTGCGACTCGGCGTTCAACGAGTTCCAGCTGATCGTGTGCCGTAACGTGCTCCTGTACTTCGATCAGACCCTGCGCCGTCGCGCGCACGAGTTGTTCCACTCCAGCCTCAGCAACTTCGGGATCCTGGTGCTCGGCAAGAAAGAATCGCTGCGCTTCACGGAATACGCCGAGGTGTTTCAGGAGTTGAGAGACGGACTGCGCGTGTATCGGAGGATCCGATGAGCGCGATCCAGATCGTGGCGCTGGGGGCATCGCTGGGGGGCTTGAACGCCGTCCAGACCTTGTTGCGGGGCCTTCCGACCCAGCTGGGCTGCAGCCTGGTCCTGGCGCAGCATCGGCGCCCCGACCCCGACAGTATGTTGGTCGATCTGTTGGCCAAACACTGCGCGTTCCCGGTCATCGAACCCGAGGACAAGACGCCGCTCGAACCCAACACGTTGTACGTCGCGCCGGGCGACTATCACATGCTCGTGGAGGACGGGCACCTCGCACTCTCGATCGACGCCCCGGTCTGCTTCGCGCGTCCTTCCATCGACGTGCTGTTCGAATCGGTCGCCGACGCCTACGGCCCGGCGGCAGTCGCGGTCGTGCTCACCAACTCGAACGAGGACGGCGCAGTCGGCGCGTCGGCCATCAAGCGCGCAGGCGGCGTGGTGCTGGTTCAAGACCCCGAGACGGCCGAGAGCCCCATCGGCCCGCTGTCGGTCCTCGCGAGCACGCCGGTCGATGCGGTGCTGAAGATCGAGGCGCTGGCGAGCGAGCTCACAAAGCTGTGCAGGCGCTGACAAGTACACTTGTGTTGCGCCATACTCCGCCCCCAGACACATGTCGAAGCGCGTGCGCGGAGTGCTGATCGGGGCAGTGCTGTTGGGATCGGGAGCGTTCGCGGCGAGTCGCATGACCAGCGTGGGCGGCAGCGTGGAAGGCGAGCGGCGAGTGCGCGCCGAGCGCTCGGGGCACTATCGCGAGGGGCACTTCCAGAACCTCGAGCCTACCCACATGCTCACGCCGGGCACGTTTTGGCCGATGCTCGAGCACCAGCTGTTCGGCACCGAGCAGCGCGTGCCCGAGCGCGCGATCCCGGTGGTCCAACGCAGCCGCAGTGACTACGCGACCGCGCCGGCCAGCGGGTTGCGCGCGACCTGGATCGGACACGCCTCGGTGTTGCTCGAGATCGACGGCACCCGTGTGCTGGTCGATCCGGTCTTCAGCGCGCGCTGCTCGCCGCTCGCCTTCATGGGACCCGAGCGCTTCTTTCCGCCGCCGATCGCGCTCGCCGAGCTGCCTGCGATCCACGTGGTGGTCATCTCGCACGACCACTACGACCACCTCGACATGGCCAGCGTACAGGCGCTGGCGGCCAATGGTGCCGTGTTCGTGGTGCCGCTCGGAATCGGCGCGCACCTCGAGCGCTGGGGCGTGCCTGTCAAGCAGATCGTCGATCTCGACTGGTACGAGCAGAAGCAGGTCGGTCGCCTGCAGCTGACGGCGACGCCCGCCCGCCACTACTCGGGCCGGCGCGTGCTCGACTCGGATGCCACGCTCTGGGCATCGTGGGTGATCGCGGGCGACGCGCACCGCGTGTTCTTCAGCGGTGACACCGGCTACAGCGCCGAGTTTTCGCGCATCGGTCAGCGCTTTGGCCCGTTCGACCTCACGTTGATCAAGATCGGCGCCAGCGATCCCACCTGGGAGCAGATCCACATGTCGCCGGAAGATGCGGTGCGCACGCATCAGGACGTACGCGGGCGGCTGCTCCTGCCGGTGCACTGGGGCACGTTCAACCTCGCCAACCACGCCTGGAACGAACCCGCCGAACGCGCAGCCAAGGCGGCGAGCGCCGCGGGCGTGAGCTACGCGCTGCCGCGGCCGGGCGAATGGGTCGAGCCGGGTGTGAGTCAGCCCACGGCTGCCTGGTGGCGTTGAGAGACAGCAGGCGGTGGGCGGTGTAAGACTGGGGCGTGGAGAGCCACAGCTCGATCCAACCCGGCTCGCCGCCCAGTGATCCGGTGGCGGCACGCCTGTTCCTGCAGAGCCGCGTGACGCTGTACCTCGAGATCGCGCTGGCGATCTGGACGGTGGCGTTCTTCACGGACCGCGGCATCACGGCGCTCCAGTACGGCACACCCTTTCACGGGCCGACGGCCTGGTACATCCACGCGCACTACCTCGGCCTGAGCGTGCTGGTCGCCTTCTTGCTCGTGATCCGCCGCGCCAAGTGCTCGATCCCCGTGCTGCACTGCATGGAGGTCTTCGCCACTCTACTGCAGGCGGTGCTGAGCGCGAGCCTGCTCGGGCAGCTGCACCTGGCGTCGCGGCCCGAGATCCTGGCGCTGTTCGCGGCCACGCTGTTCTTGTTGCTGCGTGCGGGCCTGATCCCGGGCCGCACGCTGGGCGCGTTCGCGGTCGGGGTGCTGTCCCTCGTGCCTGCCATCGTGCTGACGGTCTGGCTCTACGGCACGCGGCCGCCGGTGCCCGGCAGCGAGCTCACGCCCACGGTCGCGGTGCTGTACGTGCTCGAGTGGGGCGGGTTCGCGCTGGTGGCGACCACGGCCATCCATCGCGTCATCTACGGCTTGCGCGAGCGCGTGCAGGAGCTCGGCCAGTACACCTTGCTGCACAAGCTGGGCGAGGGCGGCATGGGCGTGGTCTACGCCGCGCGTCACGCCTTGCTGCGGCGGCCGACCGCGGTGAAGCTGCTGCCCGCACACCGCACCAGCCCGGCAGGGATCGCGCGCTTCGAGCGCGAGGTGCAGCTGACGGCGGAGCTCGCGCACCCCAACGTCGTCGCCGTCTACGACTTCGGCCGCACTCCCGACGGGTCGTTCTACTACGCGATGGAGCTGCTGGACGGCGTGGACCTGCAGCGGCTGGTCGAGGACGAGGGGCCGCTGCCGCCTGCGCGCGTCGCGCACTTGCTGCTGCAAGCGGCGGACGCGCTGACCGAAGCCCACGCCGTCGGCCTGATCCACCGCGACATCAAGCCCGCCAACCTGCTGGTCTCGAACCGAGCGCGTCGCCCCGATCACCTGACCATGCTGGACTTCGGGCTGGCGAAGGACGTCTCGCAGACGCAGCCGAGCCCGCTGCTCAGCACCGAAGAGATCATCACGGGCACGCCGCTCTACATGTCGCCGGAGGCGATCACCGACCCCGGCAAGCTCGATGGGCGCAGCGATATCTACGCGCTCGGTGCAGTCGGCTACTGGTTGTTGACCGCGAGCGCACCGTTCAGCGGGCGCACGATCGTCGAAGTCTGCGCGGCGCACTTGCACACGGAGCCCGAACCGCCGTCGCGCAGGCTCGGCCGCGATCTGCCTGCCGACCTCGAGCGCCTGATCCTCGACTGCCTGGCCAAGTCGCAGGCAGCGCGGCCGGCCAGCGCCGCGGTGTTGCTCGAGCGCCTGCGCGCGCTGACGGTGGGTGGCTGGAGCCACGAACAAGCGCTCGCCTGCTGGAGCGCCCGCGCCTCGCGCGCTCGGTCTGAGCCGGTCGAGTCCCTGGAGTACGCGCGCACCATGGCCATCGCACGCCGCGTCGCGCGCGAAGCGGAATGACTCGTCGTACATCGACGTCCTCGAGCTCGGCCCCTGCGTCTCGAGCGCGCTGGACGAAGCAACCGTACAGTTCACCGAGCCGGTGCGCCGAGGAAGCCGCGGCTTCCAGCTCGACTTCGACCTGCCCGTCGGAGATCACTCGCGCCTGCGCTTCTCCCAGCGCGACGCCGAAGAACCGTACGTCGAGCGCTTCGAGCTGGTCACACCCTCCCACAGCGTGAACTAGCTGCACGGCTTCGAACGCCGACTCGAATGCGACGGCCAGGCCCACGAATACAAGCCGACCGAAGTGGGGCCAGGCGAAGCCTCGTTCGGCGACAGCGCCGATTCCAGCGCGTTCGTCGCGGGTTTTGCGAGCGGAGATGTAGACGTCGACCGAAGCCAGATGTTCGCCGCTATACTCGCTGCATGGAACCGACCTTGCGCGAGTGGCTGCGCGAAGAGCCTTTTACGCTGGTGATGTCGTCGGGGTTCTTTGGCTTCTACGCGCATACCGGCGTGCTGCGGGTGCTGGAGGAGGAAGGTTTGTTGCCCGCTCGCGCGGCGGGCGCGAGCGCCGGGGCGCTGGTGACGGCGGCGTGGTCTGCGGGTGTCGCGGCCGAGCGCTTGAGCGACCGGCTCGGTACGCTCGAGCGGCGCGACTACTGGGATCCCGGGCCCGGATTGGGATTGCTCAGGGGGCAGCGCTTCGCGTCGCTGCTCGATGGGTTGCTACCCGTGCGCACGTTCGACGAGTGTCGTATCCCGGTCGCGCTGTCGGTGTTCGACGTCGCCGCGCGCGCGACCCGCGTGATCGATCGCGGAGCCCTGGCGCCGGCGATCCAGGCCTCATGCACGGTGCCGGTCATGTTTCAGCCGGTGCGACATCAGGGCCGCGCGCTGCTCGACGGCGGGATCCTCGATCGCCCGGGCCTCGCCGGCGTCCCCGTGGGCGAACGCGTGTTCTACCACCACCTCAGCTCGCGCTGGCTCGGCTACACGGTGCCGAGCCGGCCCGGCATGGTCGCGCTGGAGATCGAGGGCCTGCCGGGCGCGGATCCATTCCGCATGCACCGCGGTCCGCTGGCGATGGATCTGGCAGCGTCCGCAACGCGCCGCGCGCTGTCGCAGCCCGTGTCCGCTCACATGCGCAGCTAAGTCACTTGGAAACGATGCTTCATCGCCGCGGCGAGCATCTCTGGAGGCGCGCAGTTGGACGGCCAGCTATCGCGCGAGCAGCACACGCTTCAAGACCGGCAGCAGCATCTCCGGGAGCTCGAACTTCCAGATCGTCGCGGCGATATCCAGGTGTGCGGCGGCCAACTCCTCGAGAATCAACGAATACCAAGACATCACGAGAATCGAAGGGCTGTTCTGCAGCTCCGCGATGCTCTGGATCAATCCTGCGCCGTGCAAATCGCCCACAGCCGTCGATGTGAGTACAACATCGAAGTTGCAAGCGCGCAGTAGCTCCACGCCGATACTGCCCTCGTATGTGCCCCGGACCTGGTGGCCCGCGTCACGTAGCATCTGGCAGCAGTGCTCCCGAAGCGAGGTACCGTCGATCACGAGTATGCGCGCCACGCGGCGATCGTACACGCATCAGGAGGTCGTGCGAGCCCCGAGCTAGGTCGCCGAGGCCCCTAGTCCATCGCCTGGCGCGCGACGTCGACCGAGATCCGGCCTTCTTGCACCAGCTGCCGCAGCGCCATCTCGAAGGTCTGCATGCCGTACGGATGCACGCCGCGCTCCATGACTTCCTTGAGGCCCGGGTTCTTGTCGGGCTTGCGGATGGATTCGCGCGCGGTGCCGGTGATGATCAACACCTCTGCGGCCAACACGCGCGACTCGCCGTCGGCCGAAGGCAAGAGGCGCTGGGCGACGATGCCCTTGAGGTTGTCCGCCAGGCGTTCGCGCGTCTCACCGGGCTCGACCGACTTGGTCAGCGCGAGGATGCGGCCGACCGTGCGCGCGACGTCCGGCGTGTGCAGCGTCGACAGCACGAGGTGGCCGGTCTCCGCCGCCTTGAGCGCCGTGTCCATCGTGTCTTCGTCGCGGATCTCGCCGAGCAGGATCACGTCGGGATCCTGCCGCAGCGCGGCGCGAAGGGCGATCGGGAACGCCGGCGTGTCCAGGCCGATCTCGCGTTGTGAGATGGTGGCCAGCTGATCGGTGTGCAGGAACTCGATCGGATCTTCGATCGTGACGATGTGCGCGCGGCGGCTGTTGTTGATCAGGCCGATCATCGCGGCCAGCGTAGACGACTTGCCGTTACCGGCTGCACCGACCACCAGCACCATGCCGCGCTCGAGCTCGGTCAGCATGCGCAGTGAGTTCGGCAGGTTGAGGTGCTCGAACGTCGGGATCTCCAGCGGGATGTTGCGCAGCGCGATCGCGAACGTGCCGCGCTGGCGATACACGTTCACGCGGTAGCGTCCGACGCCGGGTACGCCGTACGCGGTGTCGTACTCGGTCAGGTCGCGCAGCTCGCCCTTGAAGCGCGACTGCCGCAGCACGATCTCCGCGAGTGCCTGGGTGTGCTCCGGCCTGAGCCGTTCGCCCTGCAGGTAGTGCAAGCTTCCGGCGACGCGAAAGGCTGGAGGTTGCCCGACCTTGAACAGCGCATCGCTCGCGTTGTATCGAGCCCCGCGTTGCAAGAGCTCGTGAAACGTCGTCTCGTCCATTGGAAGTCAAAGTATAGGGGAGCACCGACGGTCGCCGCGAGAGTGCGTGTTCCTGCGTGGGGATGGGTGAAGGTGCGGATGGGTTCGACCGAGCTGCAATGGTTGATCGCAGCGTCATGGTGCTGGCGTGGGCGGCAGTGGCGGAGGCGTGGGTGGCGTCGGACTGCCGAGGCCCGCGCCGCCGTTCAAGCCCGCCGCGCCGCCAGGCGTCAGCGAACCCGCCGCGCCGGTCATGCCGTCCGCATCCGTTCCCCCGTTGCCGCCGCCCGCCGCGCGGCTCCCAGCGGCGAGGTCCGAGCCTGTGTTGCGATCGCTCCTGGCTTGAGCGTTCGTGCCGCTCCCGCTCGTGGTTGCGGGCTGCGTCTTCGTGGAGCTCGTTCCCGTGCCGGCTGATGCACTCTTGCCTGTGTCATCGCCGCAAGCGCCGAGGCACAACGCTCCTATCAACAGTAGTGTCCACTGGTTGTTCCGCATGACATCGCTCCCATCACCATCGACTGCAACACGCATGCCGTTTCGGCTGCGGCCTGGACTGGCTGGGGCGCTTTCGTCTTGGGAGCATTCTTCGTGTGGCGCGCGGCGCTCGGCGTGGGTGCAGTCGCGGACGCTGAAACGGGTGAGACACCTCATTGAAACCTCTCACTGCTACGGCCGATCCGAGAAAGGACAGCCTCATGCCGAAGACGATCCCCGGATCCGAGCCGTACGCCTGGCCCTACGACGGGGACCTGCGACCGCAGAACACCGCGCTCATCATCATCGACATGCAGACCGACTTCTGCGGCAAGGGCGGCTACGTCGATCTGATGGGCTATGACATCACGCCTGCGCGCGCCTGTATCGAGCCGATCGGCGCCGTGCTGCGAGCCATGCGCAAGGGCGGCTATACGATCATCCACACGCGCGAAGGCCATCGCCCCGATCTGTCCGATCTGCCGGCCAACAAGCGCTGGCGCTCGCGCCAGATCGGCGCCGGCATCGGCGATCCAGGGCCGCAGGGGCGCGTGCTGGTGCGCGGTGAACCCGGCTGGGAGATCATCCCGGAGCTCGCGCCGTTGCCGGGCGAAGCGATCATCGACAAGCCCGGCAAGGGCTCGTTCTACGCGACCGACCTCGAGATGTTGCTACGGCTCGCGGGTATTCGGAACATCGTGCTGACGGGGATCACCACGGATGTGTGCGTGCACACGACGATGCGCGACGCGAACGACCGCGGTTTCGAGTGCTTGCTGCTGTCGGATTGCTGTGCGGCGACTGACATGGGCAACCACCGCGCGGCGTTGCACATGATCAAGATGCAGGGCGGCGTGTTCGGCGCGGTAGCCGAGTCGCGCAGCTTCATCGACGCGATCGCCTGAACGCGAGGGGAAGAGCATCGCATATCCCCATCTTCAGTCCTCGTCTCGATCCTCGTCCTCATCGTTGTCCTTGTCATCGTCGTCGTCCTAGTCCTCGTCGTTGATGAGGACGGGGATGAAGAGGGGCGATGAAGAGGGGGATGAAGATTGAGTTGAGGACGAGCGACCGTTGTAGCTCGCATCTATTGCGGATCCGGCCTCTTCACCAAAATCGTGTTGATCCTCTCGCGCTGCTCGAATTCCTGCCGGTACTCCTCGGCGCTCTGGCGCGTGGGGAAGGGGCCCAGCCGCACCCGGTAGTACCGGCCGCGACCCTCGACGTCGCCCGTCGTCACGAACGTCGCGTGTCCGCGGGCGCGGAGCGCGTTGGAGAAGGCTTCGGCCGCTGCGCGCGAGTCGTAGCTGGCGACCTGCAGCGTGTATTCCCCCTCGCCGCCGTGGGGCCCCGATGCGGTCACGCTGAGCCTCTCCTGAGGCTTGGTTCGCTTCGGGGCGGCGATGGCGGCGATCGAGGTCTCGAAGCCGTCGTCCTCGTCTGCCGGCTCGGGTAGGGCGGCGGCGCCCGGGACGCGCGCCGCCGGGGCTGCCGTGTGGACCGCGAGGCTTTCTTCCTCGCGCGCGGCCTCGGCCAGCGCTGCCAGAACTTCGGGGCGCTCTTCACCCGAAGTCAGCGCGCGTTCGAAGGTCAAATCGCTGGCCTCGACGGCGGGCTTGGCAGCTGTCGGCGGCGGCGCTGCTGCGGGTAGTGGCGTGCGGCTGGCCTCCGCGACGCGATCGAGTTGGTCGAGCGGATCGCGCTCGGGCGCCGCCGGCAGCACGGCCTTGCCGACCACGATGCCGATCGCGAACGCCAGCGCCAGGATTGCAAACGCCGCCAGTGCCAGTGTGCCGCGTTTGCGGCGTCGCTCCCCGTCGTCGTCCTCGTGCAGCTGTTCTAGATCGCGTACGCCTCTACTCATGGTGCGCTGCACCATTGTCGGTGTAGAGCAACCCCACGAGCAACGTCAAAAATCCCGCTTCATTTCGGCTTGGGTACGGATACGTCGATCGAGCCTTCGGTCTCGAAGAACTGCCAAACTCGCAAGCTATCGCCCACTTGCGCGCGGATGCGTGCTTCCCAGGCGCAGGTGTTGTCGCACGAGTCTTCGTCGGCGACAGGGACGACAACACCATCCCCGGTGCGGTCGTTGAACACCCCGACCGACGCGCCCTCCAGCGCATATCCGCTCACGCTCACGAACCCGTCCGCGTCGGGCGCGCTCACGCTGCTCACCTCGGGCGGCGGCAACGGCAAGGTCCGCGACGTGCAGCCGAGGAGGCTGAAGCCGAGCGCGAGGGCGATAAAGACTGATCTCAGCACGGATGTCCCCGGAGCCATTTGGTTGCAAGCCGGGTGCCGACCCGAAAAGCCGCGCAGAACTGAAGCACGCTGTCCCAAACCCGGCAACTCGGTTGTCGATCCCTGCTACTGAGTTGCCGATCGGGGGGTGAATTTCCAGCTCGAAAAGCGGCCCGCGGCAGGACCCCGAAAATTCCCCGTGATGCCTACAGTTTCAATATGATAGCGTGCGCCCGCCCATGCCGGAGTCCCCTTCGAAAATCGCTGTCGCCATCGAGGACGAGCTGCGCAGCAGCTACCTCGAATACGCCATGTCCGTCATCATCGGACGGGCAATCCCTGATGTCCGAGACGGCCTGAAGCCGGTCCACCGCCGCATCCTGTTCGCGATGCACGAGATGCGGTTGAACTGGAACACCGCCTACCGCAAGTCCGCGCGCGTCGTCGGCGAGGTGCTCGGCAAATATCACCCGCACGGGGACGTGGCCGTCTACGACGCGCTCGTGCGCATGGCGCAGCCGTTCTCGATGCGCTACCCGCTGATCGACGGCCAGGGCAACTTCGGCTCGGTCGACGGCGATTCACCCGCAGCCATGCGCTACACCGAAGCGCGCATGGCGCGGCTCGCGACCGAGTTGCTCGCCGACATCGATCGCGAGACCGTCGACTTCGGGCCCAACTTCGACGACTCCGAGCGCGAACCGATCGTGCTGCCGAGTCGCGTGCCGAACCTGCTGGTCAACGGTTCGGCGGGCATCGCGGTCGGCATGGCGACCAACGTCGCGCCGCACAACCTGCGCGAGGTGATCGACGCCACGATCCGTCTGATCGAGAAGCCCGAGATCACGATCGACGAGTTGATGCTCGACGATCCGTCCAACAATCGCCTCGGCCTCAAGGGCCCCGACTTTCCGACTGCCGGCTTCGTGCACGGTATCGCCGGCATCCGCCAGGCGTTCCACACCGGACGCGGCCGCATCGTGATGCGCGCGCGCACGCAGTTCGAGCCGATCCCGGGCAAGAACGATCGCGAACAGATCGTCGTGACCGAGTTGCCCTACATGGTCAACAAGGCCGAGCTGGTCAAGAAGATCGCCCAGCTCGTGCGCGAGAAGCGCATCGAGGGCATCGGTGATCTGCGCGACGAGTCGGATCGCGAAGGCATGCGCGTGGTGATCGAGCTCAAGCGCGACGCCGAGCCGCAGCTGGTGCTCAACCAGCTGTTCCAGATGACCACGCTGCAGAGCACGTTCGGCGCCAACAACCTGGCGATCGTCGGCAACCACCCGCGCCTGCTCAACTTGAAGGAGATGCTCGGCTTCTTCATCGAGCACCGGCGCGAGGTCGTGACGCGGCGCTCGCGCTTCGAGTTGCGCGAGGCCGAGGCTCAGCGCGAGATCGTCGAAGGTCTCGGCATGGCCGTGACCGAGGTCGATCTCGTGATCAAGACCATCCGCGCCGCGCGCGATCCCGACGCTGCGCGCCACGACTTGATGCAGCTGCGCCTGCATGGCCTCGAGGCGTTCGTGCTGCGCGCGGGTCGCCCGCAGGTGGAGATCGACGCCGCCAAGGCGCGCGGCGAGTACTTCCTGTCGGAGCGTCAGGCCAAGGCCATCCTCGAGATGCGCCTGTCGCGTTTGACCGGGCTGGAGCAGGAGAAGCTCGCGGCCGAGTACGCCGAGCTGTGCGAGACCATCGCGCGTCTGCAGACCATCCTCGCCAGCGAGGTCGAGCTGATGCTGGTGATCGTGCGCGAGCTGGAGGAGATCCGCGAACGCTACGGCGACGAGCGCCGCACGGAGATCGTCGCGGACGCTGCCGACATCAGCATCCAGGATCTGGTCAGCAACGAAGACGTGGTGGTGACAGTCAGTCACGCTGGCTACATCAAGCGCGTGCCTACCTCGGAGTACCGCGCGCAGGGCCGTGGTGGTCGAGGCAAGCGCGCGATGGAGACGCGCGACGAGGACTTCGTCGAGCAGATCTTCATCGCCAACAACCACGATCACGTGCTGTACCTGAGCGACAAGGGCATCGCGTACCTCAAGAAGGTGTACGAGATCCCCGAGGCCAGCCGCGCCTCGCGCGGGCGCGCCATCGTGAACTTCGTGGGCATGGACACGGGTGATCGCGTGGCCGCCATCGTGCCGCTGAGCGAGTTCAAGGACGGCGACTTCCTGCTGACTTGCACGCGCAACGGCACGGTCAAGCGCACGGCCCTGTCCGCCTACGCGAACATCCGTCAGACCGGCATCATCGCGGTGGGCCTCGCGCCCGAGGACGCGCTGCTCGGTGCCAAGGTCGTGCAGGACGGTCAAGACGTGATCGTCGGCACCGCGCGCGGCATGTCGATCCGCTTCCACGTCGCAGATGTGCGTCCGATGGGTCGCGATGCGCGGGGTGTGCGCGGAATCGAGCTGCGCGAGGGTGACCGCGTGATCGGTATGGACGTGATCCATAGCGACGAACATCAGGTTCTGACTGTCAGTGCGAACGGTTACGGCAAGCGCACTCCTGTCACCGAATGGCGCGTGCAAGGACGTGGCGGCATCGGTATCATCGCCATGGACACTTCGGAGCGTAACGGGGAAGTCGTGACCTTGTGTTTGGTGACGACCAGCGAACAGTTCATGTGCATCACGAATGGTGGACAAGTCATTCGCACCGAGGTCAGTCAGGTGCGTGAGGTCGGACGCAACACGCAAGGCGTGCGCGTGATCCGGCTCGACGAGTCCGAGCGCGTGGTGGACGTGGCCAAGCTCGCCGAGCGCGAAGACGCGATGCGTGCAACGTCGCTGTCGCCATCAGCGCCGGAAGACGGCGCCGATTCCGGCACCGCCGAGCCCGCAGCCACGAGCGACTCCGAAGACGATCCGAACGACACGAACGATTCGTGAGTTCACGTCTCGGAGGTAGTTAGCGCGTGCCCAGTCCCGTTCTCGGCATCGATCTCGGAACGACCAACAGCGTCGTTGCCTTCGCTGACGAGCAACGGGTCCGGGTCCTTCGGGACCAAGACGGACAGTTGATCACACCGTCGTGCGTTTCGCTCGATGGTAGCGGGCGGATGCTCGTCGGCCACGAGGCGCGCGAGCGGCGGCTGGTCGACGCGCGCAACACGATCTTCTCGGTCAAGCGCCTGATCGGTCGGCCGTTCCGCAGCCTCGAGGTGAAGCGCGCGTCCGAGCGCCTGCCGTTCGCGCTGGAAGAGGGGGCGACCGGCGGTGTGGTGGTGCGCGTGCGCGGCGAGACCTACTCCTTGCCGGAGATCGCGTCGTTCATCCTGCGTAAGGTGCGCGGGCTGGCGGAGGATGCGCTCGGCCATCCGTGCACCAACGCCGTCATCACGGTGCCCGCCAACTTCAACGAGCTGCAGCGCATGGCGACGCGCGACGCGGGGCGCATCGCAGGCCTGAACGTGCTGCGCATCTTGAACGAGCCGACCGCTGCCGCGCTGGCCTACGGCTACCGCGCGAAGCAGGGCCAGCGCATCGCCGTCTACGATCTGGGCGGAGGCACGTTCGACATCTCGATCCTCGAGCTGTCGGGCGACGTGATCGAAGTCGTCGCGACCGCGGGCGATACGAACCTGGGCGGCGACGATCTCGACAGCCTGGTGGCCGATCGCATGGCAGGCGACTTTCAGGCGAAGTTCGGCGTCGATCTCGCGCGCGATCCGCAGCAGTACGAGCGCGTGCGCATGGCGGCCGAGTGGATCAAGTGTCAGCTCTCACACCAGGAGACGGCCGAGGCGATCGTGAAAGAGGTCGCCTACGGTCCGGGCAAGAAGCCGCTGGATATGCACTTCAAGCTCGGCCGCTCCGAGCTGCAGTCGCTCGCCGCCCCGCTGATCAACCGCACCTTCACCAGCTGCGAAGAGGCGTTGCGCCTGGCGAACGTGCGGCCCACGCAGCTCGACGGCGTTATCCTGGTGGGCGGGCAGACGCGCACGCCGGCCGTGCGGCGCATGGTCGCCGAGTTCTTCGGGCGCGAGCCGCAGACCAGCGTCGATCCCGAGCTCGTCGTCGCACAGGGCGCGGCGCTGCAGGGCTATGCGCTGTCGGGCGTGCCCGCCGCCGACCTCGCGAGCAAGCCGCCGCGCACGCTGATGGGCAACCCGCCCGCACCGAGCTCGCAGCCAGCGGCTGCGGATGACCTCGAGGACGAGGCCACGCGCGCGGGCCGGCCCAAGGACCTGGCGCGCAAGCGCGACGACGGATTCGAGGACCTGCCGACCACGTTCCTCGACCGCGGCAATCCGCACGAAGAGCTGACCAAGGTCGGCGAGTACATCAGCGCCGAGGAAGCCGACGCGGCGTTCGCCGCAGCCAAGGAGGCGGAACGCGCGGCCAAGGTCTCGACGCTGATGGGGGTAGGGCCCAAGACCAGGGCCGCGGCCGAGATCGCGGCGCGCGCCTCCCAGCCGCCC
>DATEOF010000392.1:0-20179 GCA_035274465.1 Polyangiales bacterium | reverse complement strand
TGCGTTTCCCGCGCCCGCGCCGCCCGCCTCCGCAGGGGCCGAAGCACCGGACGCACCCGCGGCGTTCGCCTGCGATCCCTCCGCAGGCTGCTTCGAACAGCTCACGAACAGCACGCACGCCGCCAACGACAAAGTCGCGCGTTCGAGCACCGCTCACCTCTCCGCCTCGACGCTAGGCACGCGCCTGCCGCCGAACAATGGCAGCTCAGCGCCAAACATTCGCAGCATGCGGCGCACTGCCACGACGCATCACTTTTTCTGCCAATAGATCATAAGAACAAAAACCTGGAGGCATGGCTCGTAAACGCAGGAGAGTGGTTATGTCCGCACGACGCTGGGTGACGCACGCCCTCGTGTTGAGTACGTGCTGCGCCAGCGCGTGCAGCAATGGCAATGGAGCTCCGGGCACGGACGTGACCCCGGTCGCCAGCGCAGGCACCGCAGCAATGAGCGGCGCCGGCGTTTCCGGGGCGAACACGGGCGGCGCAGCGCCGACGACGATCGCAGCTACAAGCGGCAGCGGTGGCGCCGGGGCCATGGCGATGCGTCCCACGGCTGGCACGAGTGGTGGCGGCAGCGGCGCGGCCGGCACCGGGGCCGCAGGGAGCGGTGGCACTGCGGCTGGTAGCGGCGGTAGCGCCGCAGCTGACAGCGGCAGAAGTGCAGCCGGTAGCGGCGGCGTGGCCGGGATGGACGCCCCCGCAATGCCGATGACGGGAAGCTTGCCCGCGATCATGGACCCTGCGATGCCCGGCCCGTTCAAGGTCAAGCGCACGAACAACGCCGGCCCCATGCGCAGCTACACCACCTTCGAGCCCGAGGATCTCGGTCGAGAAGGCATCAAACACCCGATCCTCGTCTGGGGCCCGGGCGCAGGCTCGAACCCGGACATCTACCTGGCCCTGCTCAATCACATCGCGACGCACGGCTTCGTCGTCGTCTCTTACAACTCGACACCGCAGGGCCCCGAGCTCACGCGCGGCATCGACTGGATCATCGAGGAGGGCAAGAAGGAAGGCGGCCCGTACTTCAACAAGGTCGACACCACCAAGATCGCCATGGGCGGTCAATCCGCGGGCTCGCTCGCCACCTTCACCGCGGGCAAGGAACAGCGGCTGACCACGACGCTGCACATCAACGGCGGCACGTTCAACCACAACGACGCGAAAAACCTGATCAAGCCGGCGTTCTTCGTGTGCGGCGACGATCCAGCGAAGACCGGCGGCGACGGCACCTGGGAATCCGACCTCGCGCGCCCGAACTGCGACGCGGACTTCATGACCGCGACAGTTCCGGTCTGGTACGGCGTGGTGATCGGCTCGAGCCACACCACGGTGATCGACAACCCGCTCGACAACACCGTGAGCCCGCTGAAGGCTCACTATCTCGCGTCGACGGTAGCGTGGCTGCGCTACCAGCTGGCGGGCGATCAGGTGATGAAGGCGCTATTCGTCGGCCCCGACTGCGGGTACTGCAAGCAGACGATGGTGTGGGAGGTGAAGCAGAAGGATCTGATGTGATCCGCTACAGCTTCCGGTACTTGATGCGGTGCGGGCGCTCGGCCTCATCGCCCAGGCGTTTCTTGCGATCGGCCTCGTAGTCCTGGTAGCTGCCCTCGAACCACGTGGCCGCACTGTCGCCCTCGAACGCGAGGATGTGCGTGGCGATGCGATCGAGGAACCAGCGATCGTGGCTGATGACGATCGCGCAGCCCGGGAAGCCGAGCAGCGCGTCTTCGAGCGAGCGCAAGGTTTCCACATCGAGGTCGTTGGTGGGCTCGTCGAGCAGCAGCAGGTTGCCGCCACTCTTCAGCAGCTTGGCCAGGTGCACGCGGTTGCGCTCGCCGCCCGAGAGGTTCTTGACCAGCTTCTGCTGGTCGCTGCCCTTGAAGTTGAACAGCGAGACGTAGCCGCGCGCCGGCACCTCTTGCTTGCCGAGCATGACAGTGTCCTTGCCGTCGGCGATCTCTTGCCATACCTGGCGATCACCCTTGAGCGCGTCGCGGCTCTGATCGACGTACGCGATCTTGACCGTGTCGCCGATGCGCAGCGTGCCCGCGTCCGGCTTCTCCTGCTCGACCAGCATGCGGAAGAGCGTGGTCTTGCCCGCGCCGTTCGGCCCGACCACACCGACTATGCCGTTCTTCGGCAGCTTGAAGTTGAGATCGTCGTACAGCAGCTTGTCGCCGAACGCCTTGCGCAAGCCTTCGGCCTCGATCACCAGATCACCGAGGCGCGGGCCGGGCGGGATGTGGATCTCGTTCGGGTCGCGCTTGGCCTTGGTCGACTCGTTCAACATCGTGTCGTAGGCCTTCAAGCGCGCCTGGCTCTTGGCCTGGCGCGCGCGCGGCGAGGCGCGCACCCACTCGAGCTCGTGCTTCAACTTGCGCTGGCGTGCCGACTCCGCCTTTTCTTCCTGCGAGAGCCGGGTTTGCTTCTGGTCCAGCCAGGCCGAGTAGTTGCCCTTGAACGGGTAGCCCTCGCCGCGATCGAGCTCGAGGATCCACTCGGCGACGTTGTCGAGGAAGTAGCGATCGTGCGTGACCGCCACGACGCACCCCGGATACTGCGCCAGGTGCTGCTCGAGCCAGGCCACCGATTCGGCGTCCAGGTGGTTCGTCGGCTCGTCGAGCAGCAGCAGATCGGGGCGCTTGAGCAGGATCTGACAGAGCGCGACGCGACGCCGCTCGCCGCCCGACAGGTGCTGCACCTCTTGCTCCGGCGGCGGCAGACGCAGCGCGTCCATCGCCAACTCCAGCTGGTGATCGAGGCTCCAGGCGTCGCAGGCCTCGATCTGGTCCTGGATGCGCGCGTGCTCCTCCATCACCTTGTTCATCTCGGCCTCGGGCAGATCCTCGCCGAGCTTCATCGACAGCGCTTCGAAGCGATTCAGCAGGTCGCGCGTGGGCTTGACCGCCTCGTCGACGCACTCGACCACGGTCTTGCCCGCGCCGAGGTCGGGCTCCTGTGACAAGAAACCCACGGTCGCGCCGGGTCTGGCCCAGGCTTCACCGGTGAACGTCTTGTCGACGCCCGCCATGATGCGCAAGAGCGAGCTCTTGCCGGCGCCGTTCGCACCGAGCACGCCGATCTTCGCGCCGGGCAGGAACGAGAGATAGATGTTCGAAAGGACCTTCTTGTCCGGCGGGTGGACCTTCGAAGCGCCCTGGAGCGTGTAGATGTAGTCGGTCATGCGTAGAGCCGAAGTGTGGCGACTCACGCGCGCGACCGCAAGCGTGCGGTTTCAGGCTTCGGTCTCTTCGCGACCGCCGTACGTGCCGAACACGTGATCCCACAGCGTGGTGGACACACCGAACTTCTTCTCGTGCTCGAGCTTCGGACTGTGATGCACCATGTGGTGCTTGCGCAGGTCCTTGAGCCACTGCCAGCGCGGATGGCCGTGGTGCATGTAGAAATGGCTCAGGTCGTAGAACATGTAACCGATCGCGAAACCGGCGTGGAACGTGTACGCGTAGCGACCGAACATCAGCAGCCAGGCGCCGAGGAACAGCCAGAAGAGGCACACGCTGACCATCGTCGGCATCACGAGGCGCAGCCGATCGCGCGGCCACTTGTGGTGCACGCCATGCAAGATGAAGTGCATGCGCTCACCGAACGCGCCGCCGGGCTGCCAGTGAAACAACAGGCGATGCAGCCAGTACTCCGTGAGCGTCCAGGTCACGCCACCCGCGAGGACACTGAGCAAGCCCAGCGGGATCGAGACCTGCTCGCGCACGAAGCCGATGTAGAGACAGGCCAGCATCGCCGGCACGAACAACAGCGGGACCGACCACCAGGGCGTGCGCGAGAAGCGGTCGATGAACCGGCTCTCGAACATCGGGGGTGAGTCCCGCGTGGGTTGGGGCAAGAAGAACAGCAGGTCCATGGCGTTGCTACCGCGTTTGTAGTCACTGTAAGGGCGCGGAGCAAGCTTCGGGCACCCGGCCGAACGGCCGACTTTTAGGCGGTGAAGCCGCCCGTGTAGTGCCGGATAGCAGCCAGGCGCGAAGCGTTCAGTCTCTCGGCCATCAGCGCCGCGAAGCGCTTCATCAACTCGTAGCCGAGCCGCGGGTCGATCTCGCATTCGGCGCGCAGCCGAGCGCCGTCCAACACCACGATCTCCGACGGTGCCAGTGCACGGGCGTCGAACAGCCAGCGATAGGGTGGAATCAACCATGACCAGCCGAGCACGCCACCATTACCCACGGTCTGGATGCGCAATGGCTCCCCGGATACCGCCGGAATCTCGACCCCGACCTTGCCCTCACGCAGGACGTAGAAGCTGTCTGCAACGGTGTCGGACTTGAAGACGCGCTGCTGGGCTCCGTAGCGCGAAGTGGTTGCGAGGCTGGCGACCAGGTTGAGCTGCTCGTCGGACAGACCGACGAAGAAAGGATGCTGGGCGAGATAGGTGCGAAGGTCATCCGCCATGGCACGTGTTCTCCGCGAGTGTGGCTGGTGTTAAGTCACCAGATGCTGCCACAAAACCTTCATTGGGGCATGACTAAAAGTCGCACACCCGGCGCTCTGACGAGCCCGGGTGTGTTGCACGACGCGAGTGGGAGCCGCCGCGCAGCGCCGGCGACCGATAATCATCGGAAGGGTCGCGCCCATCAGGCGCGAGCCTTCCGGACGAGCATCAGCTCACGGGTACGTGACCATCTCGACAGATTGCACGAGCGTGATCTTCGCAGGGCCCGTGACACCAGCGGTCTTCCACTCGGCCTTGGTTTCCTTGGCTTCCACGTAGCTCTTGAGCTTCGCGGGATCGGCGCTCTGTAGATACACATACGCAACATTCTTGTCGGCGAGATCCTGGCTCAACGAAGAACCTGTGATCCCCGCGTCGCTGCGCGCCTGCGTGGTCGAGTCGAAGTCGTTCTTGAACGCAGCGAAGTCTTTGACCTTCGCGACCACGAGCGCACCGGCAGGCGTCTGTGCGGACGGATCCATGTGCGAAACCACGACCGACGTGAGTTGGACCGATGGTTTCCCGATGACACCGGATTGTTTCATCTTCTCCTTCAGGGCCTTGTCGTCCATGAAGGCTTTGGCTTTCCCCTCATCGTTGAAGGGCGCCCAGATCAGCACCAGGTTCTGGTCGTCCGCGCCGCGCATGACCGCGTGGCCGGCGAAACTGGCTTCTTTTCGCGCATCCGTACCGGCGTCGAACCCGGTCTTCCAGGCCGCGTAATCCTTCACTTTGTGGATGATCACGGCGCCGTACGGCGCTGGCTGGGGTGCGGGCGGCTCGGCTTCCGCCACCGGGGCGGGCTCGGGCGCGGGAGGCGCCTCGGCGCCGGTGCTTGGGGTCGCCGGCGCGGCTGCCACGGGTGTGGTTTCGGCGCCACTCGCTTCGGAGCCCCCGCCGCATGCTGCACAAGCCAGGGCCAAAGCGTACGCGGACAGCATGAACTCTCGGTTCTGCATGAACGTCCTCCTGGTTTTCGGGAATCAAACTGAACAGCCGTGTCGGGTACGACCAGCCTGCAGCCATTCGGGCTAACCAGCCCCGAGCTGCGCGCGCACAACGGCTCGACGATTTTACGCGTTCGACCAGTAAACTGGCAAAGTTTTTTCTGGCCCCCCTGCAGCTGTCAGCTGCATGACCTTTACTTGGCGAAGAACTGCTGGAAGCTCGCGCGCTGGGCGTCCACCGTGGCGGCGCACAGCTTCACGCGCTCGAGCACGCTGGCCAGGATGCGCGGGCCACCCGGCAGCGGCGTGATGCGCGGCGTGAAGAAGGTCTCGGCACGGGCAGCGTTGTCGAAGTCGCAGAACGAAGCCGCGAACCAGGCGATGGCCGCAGCAGCGGACGGCGGCAAGCGTGCAGCGACCTTGTCGAAGTTCTGCTCCAGGTACGTCAGCGCTGCGGCGCGCGTCCGCCGGTCGTCGAACTGCGCGCGCAGCGGCAGCATGACCTCGTTCACGCGCAGCGCCGGATCGAGCGTGAGCGCCAGCGCCTTTTCGCTGCGCGCGTCGCGCACGGCACCGAGTGCGCGCAACAGCCGCCCGCGCACCACCGAGTCCTCCGACTTGACGAACAGCTGGTACACGCTGTCCCACAGCGCCTGATCGCCTTGCTCGAGCGCGATGCGCACGGCCAGGTCGGCGATGTCCTTCGGCACTGCGTCGGGCTTGATCACGCCGCTCGAGCCGCCCAGATAGTCGTGGCCCCACTTGTCGAGCTTGGTGCGCGTGGCCGCGTCCTTGCCGACGTCCGCGAGGTACGCCAGCACGTCCGCGCGCAGCAGCTTCGCGTCGCCCGTCTCGCCGGTCTGCTCGCGGAAGCCCAGGCGCGTGCGCACCGGCAGAAACAGCTTGTTCGCGTAGGCGGCCAGCGCAGGCTGCTCGGCGTCCTGCGCCACGCGATCTTGCAGGTATCCGAGGAACCCGCCGGCCATCGTGACCACCACGCGCTCGCTGTCCTGCGCGAAGCTGGGCAGCGCCTGGAGCAAGTCCTTGGCGGTGACGGTGCCGCTGTCGTAGCCGGCGTTCAGCGCAGTCGCGAGGGCCACGCGCTCGCGCGCGTTCAACTTCTTGTAGCCGAGCTTGCGCAGCTTCTCGAGATCGGCCGCGGCCAGCGCGAAGCGGTAGTAGCCCGCGGCGTTCGCATTGGGCATCACCCAGGCCGGACACACGCCGCGTTCGAAGCCGATCACGCCGGTCGGCTCGCTCAGCAGCATGCAGGTCTCCTTGACCTGTCCTTGCAGCTCGTAGCGCGCACAGACCGGAATTTGCCAGCGCTGGTCCTTGCTGCCGGTCGAGCCCAGCGGCAGGTAGCGCGACTGCTTCAGGCGCAGCTCCGCGGTCCCGCTCGCGCAGGCCACTTCGGCCTCGACGAGCGGCACACCCACCTGGGTGAGGAAGCTGTTGAATGCCGTCTTCACGTCCTTGCCGGCGCTGGCGTTCAGCCCTTCGAGCAGATCGTCGGTGCTGGCGTTGGCATCCGCGTGCGCCTGCAGGTAGCGCTGGATGCCGCTGCGGAACACCTCGGGCGTGAGGTAGCGCTCGAACATCGCGAGCACGCCGCCGCCCTTGCTGTAGGTGATCGCGTCGAAGGCGTTGACGATGTCATGGCTGGTCTGGATCGGCTGGCGGATCATGCGCGCGCTGACCTGCGAGTCCGCGTTCATCGCGTCGTCGATGCCCAGCAACACGCCGACGTCGGCTTTGAACTGCGGGTGCAGCTCGGCCACGATACGGTTGCCCATCCAGGTGGCGAAGCCTTCGTTCAGCCAGATGTCGTCCCAGTAGTACATCGTGACCAGGTCGCCGAACCACTGGTGGGCGAACTCGTGGGCCATCACGTAGGTACTCGAGCGACGCTGGTTCTCGCCCAGCGTCTTCGGGTCGAGCAACAGCAGCTGCTCGCGGAACGTCACCAAGCCCGCGTTCTCCATCGCGCCGCCGCCGAAGTCCGGCACCGCGACCACGTCCAGCTTCCCGTAGGGATAGGCGATGCCGAAGTAACGCTCGAGCGCGGTCAGCTGCGGAGCGACCGCGGCCAGCGCAGTGGTCATCAGGCCGCCCTTGCCCTTGGCGCAGATGCCGCGCACCGGCACGGGCTCCGGCCGCATCGGGCTCGGGGGCACGGGCGGACCATCGACGATGTCGAGCGGGCCGACGGCCAGCGCGATCAAATAACTCGGCAGCGGCTTGGTCTTGGCGAAATGCACCCGCTTCTTGTCTTCACCCGACGGCTCTTCGCCGACGGCGGGCGTATTGCTGACCGCGCTGAGTTCCTTCGGGACCGTCAGCCACAGCTCGTACGGCGTCTTCCAGTTCGGCTCGTCGAACCCCGGAAACGCCGAGCGTGCCGAGATCGGCTCGAATTGCGTGAATGCGTAGCTCTCGCCTCCGCTGTCCACGCGGTACAGCCCGCGCAGCTGGCGATCGAACGGAGCGTCGTACGTGAGCTCGAGCACCGTTTGGCCCGCGGGCAAGTCCTGCGGAAAACGCAGCGCGCTGACGCCGTCGTCGTTGAGCTGCTGGAAGCTGCCGTTCTGCGCATTCGGACCGGTCACCGCGCGCACCAGCGTGACGTTCAGGCCCTTGGAGTGCAGGAGCACGACGGGCGTGGGCGCCGCGATCTCCACGAGAATCTGGGCTTTTCCGCTGAATCGCTCCGCCTTGGGGACGATCGTCAGCTCGAGCGTGTACGACAGCGGCTTCACGTCGCCGGGCAGTCGATCGCTCTTCACCTCGAGCGCGGGCAGCGCCGCAGGTGCTACAGGAGGTGCAACCGGCTGAGTGGCACACGCAACCAGGAACAGCAGCCCAAGCTTCTCGACGTGGGTTCGGGACACGGCCGCCATTGTGAGGCAATCGGTCGGGGTTTTTGGGCTGAAAACTCGAACTGCTTGCTGAAACCGAACTTGAGTTTCATTATCAGATGCGCTAGCCCTCCGCCGGGCTTCACTATGTCTGCACCTCGAGTCCAGGCTTTCGCCAGTTTTGTCTGTATTTTCGCGCTGTTGAGTTGCAGCAGCGAGGCGCCCGACAAGCTCGGCAAGCTCAAGCTGGTGAGCGCCGACCCGAGCGATCTGCGCCTGGCTGGACTCAGCGAGGAATGGACCGATCGCTTCTTCCAGGGCGACGCCCTGTTCGAGCGGCCGTTCAGCGACGCGCTCGGGCTCGGGCCGGTCTACATCCGGCAGAGCTGCAACTCGTGTCACGCTGGCGATGGCCGCGGGCCGGGCGCCGTGCGCAAGATGGTCTTGATCGACACCGACGGCTCGCCCGCGCTCGATCAGTCCGCGCTGCGCTACGGGCACACCGTGCGGCCGCAGATGGCCGCGGGCGCTGCGCTCGCGATCACCGTGCCGGAAGATCGCCAGGACGTGCTGGTCACCAAGCGCGAGCCGCCGGCGGTGTACGGCCGCGGCTACCTCGAAGCGGTGCTCGACAGCGAGATCATGCGCGTGGAGGCCGAGCAGACCGAGCGCGGCGGCCAGGTCTCCGGGCGCATCAACTGGGTGGAGTACTACTCGCAGCCCAACCCCGACACGCGCTATCACACGTCGCACGCCGGCGTGCCGCTGATCGGGCGCTTCGGGCTCAAGGCGCGCATCGCCACGCTGGACGAGTTCGCCGCGGACGCCTTTCAGGGCGACATGGGCATCACCTCGGACCTGCGCCCGACCGAGCTGCCGAATCCGGCGAGCGACGACGACGAGCTACCGGGCATCGACATCGGCGCCGACACGGTGAACCTCGTGGCCGACTACATGCGCGTGCTGCGTATCCCGCACCGCTCGGACGCCGCGCTCGACGCACACGGAGCGAAGTTGTTCGCTGCCACGGGTTGCGCCGAGTGCCACGTGCCCACGCTACGCACGCGCGACGACTACCCGGTCGAGGCGCTGGCCGGCATCGACGCGCCGATCTACACCGACATGTTGCTGCACGACATGGGTCCGGAATTCTCCGACGGACTGCGCGACTACGATGCAGGTGCCTCGGAGTGGCGTACGCCGCCGCTGCTCGGCCTGCGTCACTTGCAGCGCTACCTGCACGACGGCCGCGCCGAGTCGCTCGAGGAAGCGATCGAGCTGCACGGCAGCGAGGGCTCCGAAGCAGGCGGCGCCGCCGAACGTTACTTAGCGCTGTCCGCGACCGAGCGCGCCGCCCTGATCGAATTCGTAAAGGCGCTGTGAGCGCCACGCACAAGGAATCTGTCTGTCATGAAGCGAACTCGACTGCATGCTTGTCTGTGCCTTGCCGCGCTCAGCTGCGCGTTCGTCGCGTGTAAGAACGACGATGCCGATGATCCGCAGACCGACGCCATCCTCGACACCAAGAGCTACGTCGAAGGCGAGCTGCAGAAGCTGGTAGCGGCCAGCCAGGCGATGCAGGCCGCGGCGCCGACGCCGGACGATGACGGCTGGAACTCGAAGGACGACAAGGCCGCAGTCGACAAGATGCGCGCGGCCTGGAGCGACTCGCGCGACGCCTATGAGCACATCGAAGGCTCGATCGCGGTGCTGTTCAGCGGCCTGGATGTGTCGACCGACGAACGCTACGACGGCTTCATCGAGGGCGAGCCTGACGACGACCTGTTCGACGACGAAGGCGTCACGGGCATGCACGCCATCGAGCGAATCCTGTGGGCCGGCGAGCACCCCAAGGCCGTGGTCGACTTCGAGAAGGCCCTCCCCGGCTACAAGGAAGCTGCGTTCCCGAAGACGAAGGCGGAAGCCACCGCGTTCAAGACGAAGCTTGCGAAGAAATTGGTCGATGACGTCAAGCAGATGCACGACGAGTTCGAGCCGTTCGCGCTGGCGCCGTCGACGGCCTTCTGGGGCATGATCGGTTCGATGAACGAGCAGCTCGAGAAGGTGACGCTCGCGGCGACAGCAGAGGACGAGTCGCGCTACGCGCAGCGCACGCTGGACGACATGCGCGCGAACCTCGAAGGCGCCGAACAGGTCTACGCGGCGTTCCGCACCTGGGTGATCGACGCGACCGGCAAGGACGTCGACGACAAGGTCCAGAAGGGCTTCGAGAGCATCCGCAAGGCCTATGCGGCCCACAAGGGCGCGGCGATCCCCGCGCCGCCGGACGGCTTCGATCCGGACAAGCCGAGCGACGCCGATCTGGCCACGCCGTACGGCAAGCTCTACGAGCTGTTGGTCGGCGAGACCGACATCAAGGCGAAGGGTTCTTTGATCTCGCTCATGTCCAGCGCTGCTGACGACATGGGCATCGAGGAGCTCGAGGAGTAAAGGGCGATGTCCGGGCGAGCCTCCACCTGGTCGCTGAGCGCGCTGCTTCTGCTGCTCGTCGCCGGCTGCCTCGACCACGAGCTCGCACCCGAGGATCGCGAAGTGTCCGGCAGTGCTGCTGGGGTGGTCATCGCCCAGCAGCACGACTTCGCCGACTTCGAGGACTGGATCGCGTTCGAGACCAAAGTGGACGGCGAGCACGGCGGCGCCAAGGGCAAGATCACCGAGTACCTGAGCGAGCTGCCTGAGCCGGACTCGCAGTCCTTCCCCATCGGCACCAAGATCGCCAAGACCGTCGAGACCGAAGCAGGCCTCGCACCCGAGATCCACGCCATGGTCAAGCGCGGAGGCAACTTCAACCCGCGCGGCGCGCTGGACTGGGAGTTCTTCGAGCTGCAGAAGAATGCCAAGGGCACGCCGGTGATCATCTGGCGCGGCACGAAGCCGCCGAACGGCGAGAAGTACAAGAACCTGCTCAACCCGGACGCCAACATGATGGAAGCCGATTGCAACGGCTGCCACACCGAGGCGCAGAACGACGCCGTGTTGAGCGATGCGTTGAACCTCAGCGCCCTTTCGCCATGACACGAGCGAAGTTCCGAGCGGGTTGGACGCTGCGGCTGGCAGCGGCGGGCGGTTGCCTGCTCCTCGCGTTGGGTGTGCAAGCGCAGGAGGTGTCGGCCCCCCCTCTCGAAACCACGCCCGAGCCCGCGCCCGAATCTTCCGCCACCCCGCCGCCCTCAGCTGCAGCTCCCACCGGCCCGGTCATCGAAATGCCGCCGGAAGAACCCGCGAAGCCCGCGGAGAGCAAACCGTCCGAGGACCAACCGCTGGTCCGCTTCGGAACCCCCGTCGAGCGCGAGGAAGCGCTCTCCCGCGGCCTGGGCCCCGAGCGCATGGCCCAGCACACGACGGTCATCGGCGGGTACGGCCAGTTCACGCTCAACTCGCTGCGCGTCGGCCCGAACGACGAGAACGACTTCGTCACGCAGGCCAACCTGCGGCGCATCGTGTTGTTCGTGTCGGCGCCGATCACCGACGACATCCGCGTCTACAGCGAGTTCGAGTGGGAAAACGCCATCGCCTGCGACGGCTGCAACGGCTCGGCCGAGGTCGAACAGGCCTTCGTCGAATGGCAGCTCTGGGGTGAAGCGCTGGCGCTGCGCGCCGGGCTCGTGCTGGTACCGATGGGCATCATCAACCAGTGGCACGAGCCGCCCGTATTCCATGGCGTCGACCGACCTCAGGTCGACACCGTCATCATCCCGACCACGTGGCGCGAGCTCGCGCTTGGGTTCACCGGCAAGTTCGCCGAGATCTGGCACTACGAGCTCTACCTGAGCACGACGCTCGACCCGCTGCGCCTCGACCCGACCGGCCTGGCCCCTGCGCTCACGCTCGGCTCGGTCGCGCGCGCCAATGCCTTCGGCATCAACGGACGAATCGAGATCGAACCGGTGCTGGGCGTGATCGCGGGTGCGGCGTTCTTCGCCAGCGACATGGGCGGGAACGCCGAGTACTACACACGCAGCGGTAAGGAACGCGACCTGTCGCTGCCGCTGATCGGCTACGCGCTGGACGCGCGCATGCGCCGCTGGGGCATCGAAGCCCGTCTGGTCTGGGCGCAGTTCTTCATGCCGAACAGCGGCGACCTGCTGAAGTCGTTCCACAAAGACGGCAGCCCCCTCTTCCCCAACGTCGACAGCACCGGACCGATCCCCGAGCGTATCCAGGGCGGCTACGTCGAGCTCGCCTACGACGTCTTCCACGAGCTGCACATCGGTCACGAGCTGCTCGGCTTCGTGCGCTTCGAGCTGTACGACACCCAGGCCGCGGTGCCGGACGGCTACGAGGCGCGCGAGGACCTGAACGTCCAGGAGTTCACGGGTGGACTGACGTACCGCCCGATCCCGCAGCTGGTGTTCAAGGCAGATCTCCAGCTGCGCGACCGGCGCTACGGGCTCGACGAATTCCAGCTGAACGCCGGCTTCGGCTACATGTTCTGATTACTTCTGCTCGGGCGCTGCGCCATACGCGCGCACGTGCGCGACTAGCGCCGAGAGACCCTGCTCGTTCAGCTGCTTGCCGAAGCCCGGCATCATGCCGCGTCCCTCGCGGATCGCCTGGAGCAACTGCTCGTCGCTGCGCTGTTTCTGGAACTCGGCCGAAGTGAAGTCCGGCAGCTGAGCGCCCGGCGGTCGGCCCGAGCCGAGACCCTTGCCGTCGCGACCGTGACAGCCTGCGCAGCTCACGTTCCAGAGCGCGGCAGCGGCGCGGCCGACTCCGCCCTGCTCGGCTTCGGCGGGCGTGCCGCTCGTGGGCACACGTGCGGGGTCCAGCTCTGCCGGTTGGCCGTGATCCTCCGGACGCCACTCGCGCTTGGGCGCAGGCCTGCTGTCACAAGCGCTGAGCAGCACACCGAGGACTACGCACAATGTGCATGAGAGTGAGGGCAGCATTCGAGGACGTCGCGAGTGACTCGGGCACATAGACGGCCCAGGCAGTTTTGACAAGTGATCGGCCGATTTTGCCCCAGGACGCGTGCGCATGGTCCGTCCAACCGTGGATGTGATCTTCGTAGGGAGGGATGCTGCCGGGGAAGGCGTCGCGCGCACTCACGCCGTGGCAACCGGAGGCGCGTTGCGTCGCGCGCACCCGACCGGTTCCCGGACCGACTTGGGTGAGGATGAGGACGAGGACGAAGACAACGACGAGGACGAGGACGAGGACGAAGACAACGACGAGGACAAGGACAAGGACCGCGAAGAGAGGACGAAGACAGAGACAAGGAGGAGGACGCGCGTGCCATCCTCATCTTTGCCTCTGTCTTTGTCCTCATCTTTATCTTTGTCCTCGTCGTTGTCTTCGTCCTTGTCCTTGTCCTTGTCTCTATCCTTGTCGTCCTCCACGTCGACGTCCCCCGTCGTCAGTAGTCGAGCTACCAGAACGGTGCGCGCGACGGCGGCGCTTCGGATTGCCAGCACGTGAGCGCGCGCGACGCTTCGTCACGGCAGCCCACCCCCAACGATAAGTCAGTCGGTCACAGCCCGGGCGCCTGCGCAGATCACTCGCGCTAGCAGCTCGACGTACGCGTCATCGGCGTGGCCGCCCTGGTGCACGATGCGCGAGACGAGCGGGGCCGTCATGAAATCGACCAGCGCGCGAACGTCGGTGTTGGGCGCGAGCTCGCCGCGCGCGATCGCCCGTTCGAACATCGGGTAGCGCACCACGTTGTTGCGCTCGCGTACCTCGCGCACCAATTGGGCCACTTCCGGGTGAGCGCGTTCGCTCAGCAGCACCTGCACCAAGCCGCGATGGCGCGGGTCGTACAGGCGTTCGCGCAGCTCGAACAAGGACTCGCGCACGTCGCCTTCGAGGCTGCCGGTATCGAAAGGCGTCGGTGGCTCCTTCACTTGCTCGAGCACGGCCGCGATCAGCTCGGGTTTGCTGGGCCAGCGCCGGTAGATCGTGGTCTTGTTGACCCCCGAACGCGCGGCCACATCCTCGATGCGCAGCGCGGCGTAGCCGACCCGGCCGAGCTCCGAAAGCGCCGCCTCCAGCACCGACTCGAGCACCCGCGCGCTGCGCCCCTGCACTCTCTTGCCTTCGGTGCGCCGCGGCGCGGTGGAGGGTCTGCTCATCGAAATTGCTCGGGTTTTCGCCGCACTCGCGCGACGCCCTCTAGATTTATGGCAACTACTAGTTGCGTAAGTCAAGCCAGCGGCCAATAATGGCAACAGGTAGTTGCGTTATTTGTAGGAATGGTCGGTGTCATGACTCATGGAAATCTGGCGCGTAAGAGCCTGCCGCCCGCGCGAGGCGAGCGAGGCGAAAACAGCGTCGTTCAGGCAGCACCCGAGGCCCCGGCAGCGGCCGAACCAGCGGAGGTCGCAGTCGCGAAGCCGCGACGCACGCGCCTGATCGTGCTGGCGACGCTGGCCATCGCTGTGGTTACCGGCATCGGCAGCTACTACTTCCTGCACCGCAACATTCAGTCGACGGACGACGCGCAGATCGACGCCGAGCTGGTGGGTGTCGCCGCTCGCAGCGGCGGAACCGTGTCTGCGGTCTACTTCCAGGACAATCAGGCCGTGAAGCAGGGCCAGCTCTTGGCCGAGATCGACCCGGCCCCGGCGCGCGCCAAGCTCGCACAAGCTGACGCCAACCTCTCCGCCGCGCAGGCTGCCGCTCACGCCGCGGATGCGCAGGCGGAGCTCGCGACCCGCAACGCCAAGGCCGACCTGGCCGCGGCCTCGGCGGGCTTCCGTAGCTCGAACCTGGGCGCCGAAAACTCGCTGGCCGAGATCGCGCAGGCGAGTGCGAGCGTGGAGAGCTCGCGCGCACGTTTGCGCGAGGCCGAGCTCAACCTGACGCGAGTCCAGCAGCTGTTCCAGAACGGCGCCGCTGCAGGAGCCCAACGCGATCAGCTGCAGAGCGCTCGCGACGTGGCCGCCACCGAGCTGGCCCGCGCCGAGGCCGCGCTGTCGAGCGTGACGTTGTCGCGCGATCTCGCGCGCAGCAGGGTGGCCGAAGCGGCCGCCAAGCTCTCGCAATCGGATCAGGTCGACGCGCTGATCCGTCAGGCCCTCGCCCGCGCCGAACAGGCGCACGCGGCAGTCGCGACCGCGGCTGCTGCCAAAAGCCTGGCCGAGCTGGAGCTGAGCTACGCTGAGATCTATGCGCCGAGCGACGGCGTGGTCTCGAAGAAGAACCTGAGCGTCGGCCAGACGATCGCGACGGGTCAGAGCGTGGTGCAGCTGGTGCCGGACGCGCGCTGGGTAACGGCCAACTTCAAGGAGACGCAGCTCGATCGCATGCGCGTCGGTCAGCCGGTGAACGTACACATCGACGCCTATCCCGGACGCGAGTTCGAGGGTCGCGTCGAGAGCTTCTCGGGTGCTACCGGCGCGCGCTTCGCGCTCTTGCCACCGGACAACGCCACCGGCAACTTCACCAAGGTCGTGCAACGTGTGGGTGTGCGCGTGAAGGTGTTGAACGCGCCGAAGGAGCTGCCGTTGCTGCCCGGTATGAGTGCGGTCGTCGACGTGAACACCGCCGCTCCGGGAGCGTGAGCCATGTCGAGCGCCAGCGCAGTCGCCGCCGGCAGCAGCATCCAGCCTGCACGCGCGGTCAACAAGTGGGCCGTGGCGGTCGCCGTGGCCAGCGGTGCGCTGCTCGAGATCATCGATACCAGCATCGTCAACGTCGCGCTGGCTGACATCCAGGCTGCCGTCGGTGCCACGCTCACCCAGGTCAGCTGGGTGGTGTCGAGCTACGCGATCGCCAACGTGATCGTGCTGCCGATGTCGGCCTGGCTGGGCAACCGCTTCGGCAAGAAGCGCTACTTCATCTTCTCGCTGATCGGCTTCACGCTCGCTTCGGTGCTGTGCGGCCTGTCGACCAACCTGCCGATGTTGATCGGGGCGCGCGCGCTACAGGGTCTGATGGGCGGCGGCCTGTTGGCCAAGGCCCAGGCATTCCTCTACGAGACCTTCCCGCGCGAGGAACAAGCCACGGCGCAAGGCTTCTTCGGTGCGATCGTCATCGCCGGCCCGGTCATCGGCCCGACGCTCGGCGGCTACATCACCACCCACAGCGACTGGCGCTTCATCTTCTTCATCAACGTGCCGGTCGGCATCGCCGCCGTGCTGTTGTGCATGCAAGCCTTGCCGGCGGACACCGCGCGGCGCATCAGCTCGCGCGTCGACTTGCTGGCCATCGCGCTGCTCGCCATCGGCCTGGGCTCGATGCAGAGCGTGCTCGAAGAAGGCAACTCCGAGGACTGGTTCGACTCGCCGCTGATCGTCACCCTCAGCGTGCTGGGGGTCGGAGGCCTCATCGCGTTCATCTACCGCCAGCTGAACTCGGAGCACCCGGTGGTGGACTTGCGCGTGCTGCGCCATCGCTCGCTCTGGGCCGGCAGCCTGCTCTCGGTCGTGCTCGGCATGGCGCTCTACGGAGCGCTGTTTGCGATCCCGATCTTCGCGCAATCCATCCTGTCGTACACCTCGCAGCAGACGGGCTTGCTGATGCTACCGAGTGCACTGGTGTCCGCGGGCATGATGCTGGTCGCCTCGCGCCTGGCGAAGCGCTTCGACCCGCGCTGGGTGCTGATCACGGGCGGCCTGATCCTGGTCACGTCGCTCAGCCTGCTCGGCCGCCTGACCATCTCCACCGGCGAAGATCAGCTGTTCTGGCCGATGATCATCCGCGCCATCGGCACGGTGCTGATGTTCCTGCCGCTCACGCTGGCCACCATCGGATCGCTGCCGAAGTCCGAGCTGAGCGCAGCCACCGGCTTCTTCAACCTGACGCGTCAGCTCGGCGGCAGCATCGGCGTGGCCATGCTCTCGACCGTGCTCGATCACCGCATGGCGTTCCACCGCGCGAGCCTGGTCGAACACCTGGTCACCACCGACCCCAAGGTGTTCGAGCGAGTGTCCGCCCTCCAGCACATGTTCGAGAGCAAGGGCAGCTCCGCGGTCGAAGCCCACGCGCGGGCCCTCGCCGTGCTGAATGGCGCGCTCAGCCGACAAGCCAGCGTATTGAGCTTCAACGACACCTTCTTCGTCACGGCCTGCCTGGTGTTCCTGTTCCTGCCTCTGGTGTTCCTGCTCGGCAAGCCGCCGCGCGGAGCTGCAGCACCGGACGCGCACTGATCACACGCGAGCAAGCGCCTGGTCGATGAACCGGTCGAGTGCGTCTCGCATGTCGGCCTCGGTTATGTGCGGGTGGTCGCCGTCGGGCCAGGCGTCCGCCCAGACCGCGAGCTTCGAGCCGGGTCGCAGTGCGGCCAGTAGATCCCAGTAGGGCAGTGGATCCACATCGCAGGGTACCGCGGCGCAGTACGCCTGCGTGAATTGGTCCATCGCAGGTTCGCCGAGCAACCAGCACAGCTCGAGCCGGGCGATCGACAGGTCGAGCAGCGGATCGCCGAATGCCGCATCGGCCCAGTCGATCACGCCGCTGATCTCGGGCCCCTGCCAGAGCACGTTGCCGGGCCAGAAATCGCCGTGCAGAAGCCGCTCCGGGTTGCGCGACGACAGCGGCCAGCGCTCTCCGAGTGCGCGGCGCACTCGGGCGTCCGCGGCTGGGCGCGCGAGCAAGAGCTCCATGCGCTCGTCCGCGCGAGGCAGCACGCCGCTCATGGCTGCAGGATCGCAGGCGTGGATCTGCGCCAGCTTCCGCGCCAACTTCGAGGCGAATTCGAGCGGCTCGGCCGGGGCCAACTGGGGTGCGCCGGGCACGAACCCCAGCAACATCCAGGGATCGGGCAAGAGCGACTGACTCTCGTCGAGCAGGAGCGGCTCGGGCGCTGACAGGCCAGCGGCGTGCAGATGCTGCAGCAACTCGAATTGCTGTCGGGGCGACAACATATCCGACGCCTCGGCTCGCGCGCCGATCCGCCGCAGCACCGCGCCGCGCGGCTCACCCGCTCCGTCGAGCCACTCCAACGCTGTCACGTGCGCCGAGAGCCCGCCCTTGAGCTCCCGCTGGTGCTGCAATCGCGCCTGAGGATCGATGCGGCGCAACAACTGGACGTAGGGCTCCGGCAACATGTGCCGGAACCCTAGCCAGCAGGACAGCCCCCGTCAGCGTCGCGCGCTGGGAATCTGCCGCGAGCGCAACGAATTGGGCGCATCCAGGTGGGCGCCCTCGTCGACGCCGACACCCAGGCGGTCGACCAGCTCGCCACCGAGCCAGGCGGCAGTTGCGAGCAGGATCAAGGCGACCACCTCGAGCGCGAGCGCCGCTGCGCTGAGCTCGTGTCCGACGATATCCGAGCGAATCCACAACGCGCTGACGAACAGTGCGACGGCCAGCAGGTTCGACACCGCGTGGACGCGACCGATGCGCTTGGCACGCGTGTAGTCCGGAATCTTCGTCCAATCCGCGAGCCCGAAGACGGCCGCGACGACAGCCGCGACGACACCGATCACGAGGTTCCAGTACGTGACGGTCGGTATCCACGTCGTCTTGGCGAACCACTGTACGATATCGAGCACCGCCCCCACGATGAACAAACCTGCGGGGATCGGCACGAGCATCTGATGAACGGGGTGACCGAGTAGCTTGGCGCGGCTCTCCATGGGTTTCCTCCCTTTTGGGTTGAGAAGAAGCGATTGGCGTGCCAGATCCACACGAGAAATAAGACCGCGCTGTAGGTGGAGCGACCGGCCCGAATGGGTGGGGCAACCTGGCAACTGCACGCGGATGTCCCGCCACATTCTCTCGCAATCCTGGCACGTGATTGCAGCTGAGAGCTGCAGGCCGCGGCGCGCCCCTTGCACTGCGATCGGAAGTGGAGGGCACGATGACACATCCGTCAGCGAGATCAATTCACTGTCCTCTGTGGGTCGCGCTGGCGTGCGCCTGCGCGGCGCCGAGTCGACCACCGGAGACGCTGCTGCAGGCGCGCGAGGCCTACGCGAACGCCGAACAGAGCGAGTCGGCCCGCTTCGATCCCGCGGGCTTGTCCGAGGCCAAGTCCTCGCTCGACCAAGCCGAGGCCCTGTTCGCGCACGATGCGGACAGCGCGCGCGTGGAAACTGCCGCGTACGTGGCGATGCGCCGCGCCGAACGAGCCAAGCTGGACGGTGAGACATCGCGGCAGCTGATCCGCATCCACGCCGCGCAGACCCAGGCCAAGCAGCTCGGCATCGCCGAGCCCGACGACTCGGCGAAGATCGCGCTCGCGGAGAAGCATGCCGATGCCGCCATCCTACACCTGCGCCTACCGTCCGAGATCACGGTGGTCGACCAGCGGCGCGCGGTGCTGATCCGACTGCCGTGCGAGAAGCTCTTCGACGCGCGGGCCACGCAGCTGTCGGCTGCGGCACGCGAGAGCCTGGACGGCATCGCGGCCGCGCTGCGCGATCAAGGCGAGCGACGGATCTTGATCGCCGGCTACACCGACGCCGGCGACCCGGACACCCAGATCGCCTTCTCGAAGGCCCGCGCGGACGCCGTGGCGAGCTACCTGGCGCTGCACGGCGTGCCCCGCGACAAGCTCGCCACCAAGGGCCTCGGCCCGTTCAACCCCCTCGCGGGCAACGAGACCGCTTCGGGACGTGCCGAGAACTCGCGCATCGAAATCATGGTGCGCAAGCACGAGTGACACAATCAGGCACAGCCGGGAGCTGATATGCGAGGGCCTGGCCTGGTCCGACTATTGCTCACGTTCCCCGCGGGCGGGAGGACGCATGAGCAGGTGGGTACTAACAGCGGCGTTGTTGGTGGGGGTCGCCGGCTGCTATCAGCACTCCGACCGCGGCGATGAAGACACGGCGATGGACGAGGGCGCAGGCTCCGGCAGTCAGGCTGGCCGTGGGGGCGGAAGCGGCACCGCGGGTCGGAACGGCAGCGTGGGCGGCAGCGGCGGAAGGGGCGGCCGCGTGCGCGGAAGCGGCGACGGCGGAACGGGCGGCCGTACAGGCGGCAGCGGCAGAACCG
>DATEOF010000391.1:0-2237 GCA_035274465.1 Polyangiales bacterium | reverse complement strand
CCGTGCCGGAGCGGCGCACGCTGCAGGCGGAGCTGCGGGCGGCGCAGCGGGCTTTGGAGCGGGCGATCGAGGTGCGACTGGGCCGCGCGCGGTTGCGGCTGGAGCGGGTCAATCAGCAGCGGCGCGAGCCGCGCGCGGTGTTGGCGAGCTCCCGGGCGCAATTGAGTGCAGCGGATGCGCGGTTGGTGCGCGCGCAGATGGCGCAGCACAAACGGGCACGCGCGCGCTTGGTCGCGCTGAGCGAACGGCTGCAGCGAGTCGACCCGCGGTTGCTGCTCTCGCACAACCGCGCGAGCTGGATGCAGCTGCATACGTCGCTCGCAAAGCTGGCGAAGCCGCTGCTCGCGCGCAAGCGCGCGGAGCTGATGAGGAAGGCCGCGCAGCTCGAGGCGTTGTCGCCGCTGGCGAGCTTGGCGCGAGGCTATGCGATCGCGCTGCACGAGCCGACAGGGAAAGCGCTACTGCGAGCGGCGGATGCGAAAGCCGGGGACGGGATCGTGCTGCGATTGCACGAGGGCGAACTGCGCACGCGGGTGGAGTGATCAGTTCGTTTCGTGTTTCAGTTCATGTTCATGTTCCTAGTTCCTAGTTTTCTCCACCGACGAGCGGGGCGGAAGAGACCTAGCAACTAGGAACAAAAACGCGAACACGAAACCAAAACCGCACCCGGCGCCGCCATCCAACTCCACGTCGAGCGGTGAAATTCGGCGTATCCTACGACGATGGATGTCTACGCGATCCTCGGCCACCCCATCGCCCATTCGCTCTCGCCGGCGATGCACAACCGGGCCTTCGAAACCCTAAAAATCGACGCCCGCTACGTGCCGTTCCAGGTCCCTCCCCCGCACCTCCCCGACGCGGTCCGCGGCCTCCGCGCGCTCGGCATCCGCGGCGCGAACATCACCCTCCCCCACAAAACCGCGCTCATCCCGCTGCTCGACGCCATCGACGAGACAGCCCAAAAAATCGGCGCGGTGAACACTCTGTGGCGCGAGGGTGACCGACTGCTCGGCACCAATACGGACGCCGAGGGCCTCACGCGCTCGCTGCTCGAAGCGGGCGTGCAGCTGGGAGAGGCGCGCGCAACCGTGCTGGGTGCTGGCGGCGCCGCCCGGGCCGCGATCGTCGGCCTCGCGCAGGCAGGGGTCCGGCGATTACATGTGGCCGCCCGCAAGCTCGAGCGTGCCCAGGCCCTGATCGACGACCTGCGCCCCAAACTCGGCCCCACCGAGCTCTCTGCGCTGACGCTGGAAACTGCCGAATTGACCCGCGCATTTGCCGAAACGGACCTGTTAATTCAGGCCACTAGCGCCACGCTCGAGAGCGATCCCCAGGCCGAGCCCTTCGCCCGAAGCCTCCCCCTCCACAGCCTGCCCAAGTCGGCGGTCGTCACCGACCTGGTGTACCGGCCGATCGACACCGCGCTGCTGCGGGCGGCGGCGGCGCTACACTTAACCACAGTGGATGGCTTGGGAATGCTGCTCCACCAGGGCGCTCTTGCTTTCGAGCGCTGGACGGGTCAGCGTGCCCCACTCAGCCCCATGCGTGCGGCATTGCTTGCGGGATTGCAGCATACTGACATGTAGGTGGAGCCTAAACGCAGGCCAGTTGTGTCAGGCAAGTTGCTGACTTGATTGGGCCTCACGCGCCTGCGCGCGAAGGGCCGCGCCTTGCGGATTCAGCGCTTTCCGCTATTCTGACACCGCTCATGACACGTTACCCGGTACTGGCGACGAGGATTTCTCTATCTCGGGATCGCGACGGTCGCTTCGACATAGCGACGCCACTGTGGGGACGCGAAGCAGAAGCAGCCCTGGCACGCCGACGTGGCGGCTCATCGGATGACAGGACTTCACTGAATAACTAGGGCCGTCGATAACGAGTCGAGAGAGATCCATGGGTAATCGTCTGTACGTAGGCAATTTGTCGTTTCAAGCGACGACGGAGACGCTGCGCTCCGCCTTCGCTTCGATCGGCGAAGTGGTGGACGTCCACATCGTCACTGATCGCGAAAGCGGCCAATCGCGTGGGTTCGGGTTCGTAACGATGGGCAGCGCGCAAGAAGCGCAGAATGCGATCGCCCAACTGAACGGCACGCTGATCGAAGGTCGTCCCATTCGCGTGAACGAAGCTGAAGAGCGCCAGCCTCGCGGCGGCGGTCGCGGCGGCGGCGGAGGGGGACCCGGCGAGGATCGAGCGGGTCGCCTCCCGGTACTTCGCGACCAGCTCCTGGAGGT
>DATEOF010000390.1:0-10357 GCA_035274465.1 Polyangiales bacterium | reverse complement strand
GGCTGCAGCTGGCGGCGGCGGAGGCGCGGGCGCGGGCGCGGGCGCGGGCGGAGCAGGAGAGCGCTATCCCACCGATCGCAGCAAGTTCTTCGGCGCTAGCCGTTGTGACTCCAGCTTCTTGCTGTGCGACGACTTCGAGGGTGGCAGCATCGACACCGGCACCTGGAAGAACAAGAACAGCGCGCCGTCGATCGACAGCACGCGGGCGGCGCGGGGCAGCAAGTCGCTGCACATGAAGACGACCGCCACGGGAGTCTCGGGCCTCGAGACGAGCAAGATCTTCCCGCGCCCGATCTACTATGGCCGCATGTTCGTGTACTTCATGGCGCTGCCCACCAAGCCGCAATGGGCACACTGGACGGTGGTCGGCGCCAACCCCAAGGCTGGCTCGGGCATGAGCGGCGAAGCGCGCCTCGGCGGGCAGTTCGACGGCAAGCGGAACCTGTTCGGCGTGGGCACCGACGGGGGGCCGACCGGTGATTGGACCAACCTGGATGCGGACCCGACCGGCGCGGTGAAAGCCGTGCCGCTCGGAGAGTGGATCTGCGTCGAGTGGATGCACGACAGCACGAACGACATCAGCAAGTTCTGGTGGGACGGTATCGAGCACCCGTCACTCGGCACGACGCGCGATGTGAAGCACATGGGCAACGCCGGCGTGAAGTACGACATTCCCGAGCTCGCTTCGGTCTGGGTGGGCTTCTGGAACTACGATCAAGGCCAGGCGGTCACGCCCAACGGCTTCGACACCTGGATCGACGAGGTCGCGCTCGACGACGAGCGCATCGGCTGCGGCCTTTAACAGCAAAAAGTCGACCATTTCCGCCTCAGTGTGGCCGAAAGCTTCGACTGGGAGCTGACAAGGGCCACGTCGGTGCGCATAGTCGTCCAGGTGCCCACCAAACCTCCGCCACGCAAGCCCTTTCAGAGCCGTCAGTTTCAGTTCTCGAGCGGCTGGCTGCTGCTGACGCTGCTCGTGCTGTGGTCGCTGCAGGTGTTCGTGCTGCGCGAGCCTCAGCCGCGCGCGGTGGCTTACAGCGAGTTCCTGAGCCTGGTCGATGAGGGCCGCGTTCAAGAGGCCAGCCTGCGCGAGGACGAGATCATCGCCACGCTCAAGCCGGCGAACGGCAGCGGCCAGAAGCCGGAAGCCGGCGAGAAGAAGGCCGAGAAGCCCAAGGACCCGGAGCGCGTCATCACCAGCCGGCTGCCGAGGGTCGACGAGACTTCGCTGCTCGAGAAGTTCCGCGACAAGCACGTGGTGTTCTCGGGCAAGGTCGAAAAGACCTCGTGGTGGAGCGCGCTGCTGCTGGGCTGGGTGCTGCCGTTCGTGGTGCTGTTCGGGCTGTGGTCGTTCGCGATGCGGCGCATGGGCAAGGGGGCCGGACCGCTCTCCGTCGGCAAGGCCAAGGCCAAGATCTACGACCTGAACGAGACCGAACGCGTGACGTTCGAGGATGTCGCGGGCATCGACGAAGCCGAAGGCGAGCTGGTGGAGATCGTCAGCTACCTGAAGAATCCGGCGAAGTATCAGGCGATCGGCGCGCGTCCACCCAAGGGAGTGTTGCTCGTGGGCCCTCCGGGCACGGGCAAGACGCTGCTCGCGCGCGCGGTCGCGGGTGAAGCGGGCGTGCCGTTCTTCTCCATGTCCGGGCCCGAGTTCGTGCAGATGTTCGTGGGCGTCGGCGCTTCGCGCGTGCGCGACCTGTTCGAGCAGGCGAAGGAGCGCGCGCCGTGCATCGTGTTCATCGACGAGCTGGACGCGATCGGTCGCGCGCGCGCCGGTGGCGTGGGCGGGTTCGGCGTGCACGAGGAGCGCGAACAGACGCTCAACCAGCTGTTGGTCGAGATGGACGGCTTCGATGCGAGCAAGGGCGTCGTGATCCTGTCGGCGACCAACCGTCCCGAGGTGCTCGATCAGGCGTTGTTGCGCGCCGGGCGCTTCGATCGGCAGGTGGTCGTCGATCGGCCCGACGTGAAGGGTCGCGAGGCCGTGCTGGACGTCCACGCGCGCAAGATCAAGCTCGCACCGGGTGTCGACATGAAGGTGGTCGCGCAGCGCACGCCGGGTATGGTCGGCGCAGATCTGGCCAACGTGGTGAACGAGGCCGCGCTGGCCGCCGCTCGCCGCGGCGGGCAGCAGATCGAGCTGCGCGACTTCGAGGAAGCGGTCGATCGCATCCAGCTCGGCCTGAAGAAGGCGGCACTGGTGATGACCGACGAGGAACGGCGGCGCGTCGCCTACCACGAGGGCGGGCACACACTGGTCGCGCTCTCGGTCGAGCACGCGGATCCGGTGCATCGCGTCACGATCATCCCGCGCTCGATCGGCGCGCTGGGCGCGACGCTCCAGCTGCCGGCGCAAGACCGCTACCTGGTCACGCGCAGCGAGCTGCGCGACCGCATCTGCGTGATGCTCGCGGGGCGCGCGGCAGAACAGATCATCTTCAACGAGCTCTCGACCGGCGCGCAGAACGATCTCGAGCGCAGCACCGAGACGGCGCGCCAGATGGTGTGCCGCTTCGGCATGAGCGATCTGTTGGGCGCGCAGACGTTCGGTGCCCCGGCGGGCTCACGCTTCCTGGATTCGCCGGGGATGTTCGGTGACTCGCGCAACTTCAGTGAAGAAACGGCGCGCGCCATCGACAGCGAGGTCAAGAGCATCATCGACGCGGAACAAGCGCGCGCGCTGCGGATCCTGGACGACCGCAAGGCGGTCCTGCACACGATCGCCGAGCGCTTGCTGGTCGAAGAGACGCTCGAGCGCACGGACCTGCAAGAGATCCTGGCCGCGAGCGTCGCGACCGCGCACGCGAGGGACGATCAAGCGGCCGAGGAAGAATGAAGGCCGAGCTGCCGGGCGGTTGGCACACGTTGACGCCGCGCATCGTCACCGACGACGTCGCGGGCCTGGTGAAGTTCATCCAGCGCGTGTTCGACGCCGAGGGCGAGTACCACGAAGAACGCCCGAGCGAGCTGCGCATCGGCGACTCGATGCTGATGATCAGCGGCGACGGCCAGCGCGACTCGTTCGCTGCGTTCCTGTACGTCTACGTGGACGACGCGGACGCAACCTATGCGCGGGCCATCGCCGCCGGCGCCACCTCGGTCGAGACCCCGCGCGAGCTCCCCTACGGCGATCGACGCGGGATGGTGCGCGACGCCTGGGGCAACGTGTGGCAGATCGCTACGTTCCTGCGGCGGTAACGGCTCAGGACGTCTTGCCGGTTTGGGTCGAGTCCGGCTTCTTGTTCTCGTCCGGCTTTTGATTGGCCTTGTCGTCGGTCTTCGGTTCGGAGCTGGTGTTTTGCTTCGAGCGGTCCGCGGTGGGTTGTTCCTTGTGCTCCGCCTTGCTGCCGTCACACAGCTGGGTCGCCTGCTCGGCGCTGGCCAGGGTCGGGAGGCTGAAGGCGACTGCCAAGGCGAGGGCCGTGCCAGTGCGTCGAATCGAGGTCATGCCGGACTCCTGTGGGTGGGGGGTTCGAACGTTCTGGGACACGCCCGGCGAATTGACAAGGGGGCGATGGAACTTTGGCGGCGGTTGCACGTCTGGATGACAGGGAGGTCAGCATGTCGGGAGCCGAGCGCGGACGCTTCGCACCTGCCGCTGATGGCGGCGAGTACCGAGTGGTCGCTCGCCGCGAACCACTGGGACCGGGCGAGCTCGAAGGTGTGGAGCTCGCGATCGAGGTCTTGATCAGTTGGGGGGACGGATATCTGCTGCAAGTCGCGCACGTCAGCGCCGCTCGCGGCTTCGTGCTGGGCGATGGCCCTGCCGCTGACGGCTGCGAGCCCGATTTCGTCGTCGACCCGGAGCTGCTCGGTTGTGCACGACTACCGCTGGTGCTGGACTGGAATGGTCAGCCGGCGTTCACGATCCCCGCCGGAGCGCGGGGCTGGCTCGAGCTCGCGGGCGAACGCATTCCGTTCGCCGAGCTGGCCGCGCAGGCCCTGCTGCATCCCGCCCCTGGCTGTGGCGATGCGCGACAGACCGCGTTGCCGCGCGCGGCGCTGGCGCGCATCGAGCTCGATCAGCTGAGCATCAGCATCCGCTGCGTGACCGCGGCAGAACGCGTGGGGCTGGACGATCGCCTGGCGCCGGGGCTTCGCGATCAGCGCTGGACGCTCGCCTCGGCCGTACTACACGTGGCACTCCTGCTCGGGCTGTACGGATGGTACGGGTGACCTATCCCGTTGCGCTGACGACTGCGGGCTAACTGGCGCGATTCTCTTGGATCTCGCCCTGGCTCGGGAGGCTGTCGGTGTAGCGCACTCGGAACACGCGGTGCGCGAAGCGCCACACACCGTCGAGCTGCTTGATCACGTGATCGTGGAATGTGCCGGCCGTCTGCATGCCAGGCCCGTCTTCCCGCGCGCGTCCAAGCTCGAGCATCGTGGAACGCACCGAAGCTCGATCCAGGCCGCTCGGGTCGATGACGACGCCCGAGCCGATCTGGACCAGCGCGACCTGCCGACTCACGTTCCAGCGGATGGCGCCGGCGATCTTGGGCGCGCCCTCGAACCGCAAGCCGGTTGGGCCCACCGTCTCCCAGACGGCGTCCGGGGTGAACAGGCTCGTCAGCGCCGCCCATTCACGGTGGTTGATGACGTCGATGTAGCGATCGACCAATTCACGGATCAGAAGGCGATCGGCCACCGGCAGACCATGGCGCGACATGTCCAGCATTCTTGGCCCGAGATAAGCGCCCGGACTGCGGTGGCCACCCCTGTGGACTAAATTTAGCCTTCGCAGCCGATTGGGGTCGGCGAGTCGGCCGGGTCGAAGGCGCACAGGTCGCCGTTGCCACCGCCAGCGTCGAGGATGTCGGCGCCTGCACCGCCGTTCAGCGAGTCGTCGCCGTTGCCGCCAGAGAGCGTGTCGACCCCGTCGTCGCCCCAGAGCTTGTCGTTGCCATCCCCGCCGGTGAGAACGTCGTTGCCGTCGCGGCCTTCGAAGAACACGTCGAAGTCGGCGTTGTTCAGGACCGTCATCGTGTCGACGTCGCTGCCGCCGATCACGTGTTCGATCTGAAAGACTTGATCGCCCTCGGTCGCACCGCCCGCGCCGTCATTGGCCGTGCCGCAGTCGTAGATCGTGGCGGTGAAGCAGAGCGAGATGTTGTTGGCCGTGGTGGTAGTGCTGTAGTCGACGATGTCGTCGAGGCCGGCGCCGCCGATCATCACGTCGCCACCCGAGCCGCCCACGAAGGTGTCGTTGCTCGAACCGCCGGTCAACACGTCGTTACCGAAGCCGCCGATCAGCTTGAGCACATCGGTGCCGATGTTGGCCTTCTCGTTCATCGCGCCATCGTTCGCGACCCCGTTGTTCGAGAGGTCGACCGATACGCTGCGCGCCGAGAAGTCGGCGATGTTGTTGCCGAGCCCGCCTGACAGCGACGCCCAGCAATTCGCGACTGGCATGTAGAACGTGTCGTTGCCGGCCTCGCCTTGCAGCGAGTCGCCGTTGGCGGAGGTGTACTCGGGCGCGCACACGCCCGGTCCGCCCGAGATGCTGTCGTCGCCGCCGCCGCCCTTGATCACGTTCCTGGTCAAGTCGCCGACCAGGGTGTCGTTGCCGCTGCCGCCCGTGATGTTCTCGATCCCGCTGCGCACGTCATCGCTCTCGCCGGACTGACCGTCGTCGTTGTCCAGCGGGATGTTCGTGCCAGAGACCGTCGTCGACGTGCCGGATGGCATGTCCAGGATGCCCGCGGCGATCGCGGTGCTCGACGCATCCACCTTCACGGACGAGGTCGTCGTCTGCGTGGTGCTCGACAGCACCAGCTGGTTCTTGCCGGTCAACGACGCGACGCTCGCGCCCGCCGCGGTGTCGATCTGCGAGATCACGTCTGCAGGATTCGCAGGCGTGGTGAAGGTGACGGGGATGTCGCTGCCGCCGTCGAGCGCGAAGACGAGTGTCTTGCCCGCCAGCGTCGAATAGTCGAGCTTGCCCATGTCGGCTCGCGCCGCGCGCGAGACATGGTCCGGGCCGATGTCGATGTTGAGCGCGGCGGTGCGGATGCTGTAGTCGACCGTGTCGGTGCCGAGATCGCCCGTGTAGGAATCGTTGCCGTCCGGATAGGCCGTCGCGCGGAAGGTGTCGTTGCCGTCGCCGCCGTAGAACACGTCGTCACCCGTGCCGCCCGTGAACTTGTCGTCGCCGGCGCCGCCGTAGGCCGTGATGGCCTTGGTCAGCGGACCCACCGAGATCTTGACGTTCGCGAACGTGGTGAAGTCCGTGGCGAGCGGGCTGGCGAGCACGGTGTCCGAGCCGCCGCCCATCGCCGCCAGCAACGAGAGGCTCGCACCCGGCTTGAGATCGATGTCCGCGACCCTGTCGCCGCTGACCTCGATGTAGATGTCACTGCTCGTGGTGCTCGTCCCGAATTTGTACGTCTCGGGGTTCTTGCCGCCGCGGATCATGAAGCTATCGGAACCGCCGGCGCTGCTCTCGAAGTCGACCGTGATGCCGCCGGTGTTCGCCAGGATCTTCGTGCCGAACGTTCCAGGCTGCATGTCCAGCACCACCTTGTTGGAGGAGCTGTCGCCGTTGATGCGGAGCTTGCTGACATTGATCGTCGTCAGCGGCTGGGTCACTCCGGACACCACACCCATGCACTGATAGCCGTTGGCGATGATCTTCCCGGCAGGCGCGTTGAGCACCAACACGTCCGGGCCGACGGTCAGCGTCAACGTATTGTTGGCGTAGCCGCCGCTGGCACAACCCGTGATGGGCACGCCGAGCTCGGCGCCCGTGGAATCGATGGGGTCGTCGCCGTCGGGTGCCGCGCGATCAGCGGCCAAACAACCACTCAGCACACACAGCAAGAGCGACTGCGCGACATGCCGCATTCCGTTCATTCCAGGGATCCACCTTGCATCACGCGTTCGACCCGTAGACTCACTGCGTACGCTCCGGCTGGATCTTGAGCTGACGACAGCGATTTGCGCTGGACCGCGCGGCGCTGCACCATGCGGCGGGTCGCAAGCCCTACCCCGGCGTGCGCCGACTCACGTGCGATGCCGCTTCTGTACCTGCCGCTACCCGATGCGCTCTTTCTGTGGGGCGAGCCGTCCGAGCGGGCGCGCTCGCCCTTGCCTCTGGACGCCGGCAGCCCCGCGCGCGTGGAGCTGATCACGCCCCAGGGCCGGCGTCAGGTCGACGGTGTGAGCTGGCCCGTGGCGACGCACGCAGCTGGACTCGCGTCGCTGCCCGCCGCCGACCTGGCGAACCTCTCCGCCTCTGTAGTGTGTTGGGTGCTCGCAAGTAAATTGGCAGTCGAGCTGGTGGCGCGCGCACGCGTGGTGCCGACCGTGGCGGGCGCCGAGGCGCGCTGGGCAGCCGCCCTCGGTGCGCCCGACGATGCGGCACAGGTGCTCGCGCTGGCGCGCAGCATGCCCGTCGCCGCGCACGCGCTCCCCGCACCGGACGCGGGCGAGCGCGAGGTCTGGGCACCGGACGCGTTGCTGCGGGCATACCTGGACTCGGTCGTGGACTCGCTGCTGCGGGCGGCGGCGACGCAGCAGCCAGCAGCGGCGCGGGCGAATGTCTGGCAGGAACGCTGGCGCGCAGCGCTCAGCGGCACCGATCGCGCGTTTCCGGCACGAGGCTTCGGCGAGCGATCGCTGCACGCAGATCTGCAGCGCTGGAGCGAGCCCGCGCTGGGGGCACGCGACAAGCTGCGCGCCTGCTTCCGGCTCGAGCTGCCCGAGCCCGATCGCGAGCAGTTCGTCTTGCGCTTCATGCTGCAGTCGCCCGACGACGCGAGCCTCTTGGTGCCGGCCAGCGACGTCTGGGAGGCGCGCGGGCGCAGCTTGCCGCTGCTGGGTCGCGCCTTTCGCGATCCGCAGGAGTCCCTGCTCGAGGCGCTAGGACGGGCCGCGCGCTTGTTCCCGCCGCTGTCAGCTGCACTGACCGGCGCCAGGCCCAGCCTGCTCGAGCTGGACGCGGCGGGCGCCTGGCAGTTCCTGGGCGAAGCCGCTGCGCTGCTGGATCAGGCCGGCTTCGGCGTGATCGTGCCGGGCGAGCTGACTCGGGGCGGACAGCGCCGCTTACGGCTGCGGATGCGCGTGGGCGGCAAGGCCTCGCGTACGGCGGGCGTGGTCGCTGGAGCCGCCGCGCTCGCGGCGTCCGAGCTGGTCGCGGTCGACTGGCAGGCGGCGATCGGCGACGAGCCGCTCAGCGCGAAGGAGCTCGCAGCGCTCGCAGCACAGAAGGCGCCGCTGGTGCGCTACCGCGGCGCCTGGGTGGCGATCGATCCGAGCGAGCTGCCGGAGATCCAGGCGCGCATCCGCGCAGGGGGCGAGCGCCTGAGCCTGCAGCAGGCCCTGCAGGCCGCGCTGGCGGGCGAGATCCGGCAAGGCTCGCTGCCGGCGCAGGTCGTCGCGAGCGGGGAGCTTTTGCAACTGCTCGAGCGCCTGCGCGACGCGGGCGCGCGCGAAGTCGCGGCCCCTGCAGGGCTCCACGCGAGCTTGCGGCCGTACCAGGCGCGCGGGCTCGCCTGGCTGTCGACGCTGAGCGGTCTCGGCCTGGGTGCGTGCCTGGCCGACGACATGGGCCTGGGCAAGACGCTGCAGTTACTCGCGAGCTTGTTGCATCAGGCCGAGTCGGCGGACGGCGATCGGCGCCCTTCGCTGCTGGTCGCGCCGACCTCGGTCGTGGGCAACTGGGAGCGCGAGGCCGCGCGCTTCGCCCCGCAGCTGCAGCTCGTCGCGCACTACGGCGACAAACGCGCACGCGAGCCCGCCGCGCTCCAGGCACAGAGCGGGGCACTGGTGCTGACGACGTTCGGCCTGTTGCGGCGCGACGCGCAGCTGTTGGCTGCAGTCGACTGGGGCTGCGTGGCGCTGGACGAGGCACAGAACATCAAGAACTCCGCCTCGGCCACCGCGCGCGCGGCCCGCGAGCTGCGCGCTCCGAGACGCGTGGCGCTGACCGGCACGCCGGTCGAGAATCGCCTGGCCGAGCTCTGGTCGATCCTGGAGTTCGCCAACCCCGGCCTGCTCGGCCCGCTCGAACGCTTCAAGCGCGAGTTCGCGCTGCCCATCGAGCGCTATGGCGACGAACCCGCGGCCGCGCGCCTGCGCCGCATCGCCGGCCCGTTCGTGCTGCGCCGGCTGAAGAGCGACCCCGCCATCATCCAGGATCTGCCGGCCAAGAACGAAGCCAAGGTCATCTGCACGCTGACCCGCGAACAGGCATCGCTCTACAAGGCGGTGCTCGACGAAGATCTGCGCGGCATCGAGGAAGCCAAGGGCATCGAGCGCCGCGGCCGCGTGCTCGCGCTACTCACCGCGCTCAAGCAGGTGTGCAACCACCCGGCGCAGTACCTCGGCGAACGCGCGCCGCTCGCCAAGCGCTCGGGCAAGCTCACGCGCTTGAGCGAGATGCTCGAGGAAGCGCTGGCCGCCGGCGACAAGGCGCTGGTCTTCAGCCAGTACCGTGAGATGGGCGAGCGCCTGGTCGGCCACCTCGAACCGACGCTCGGCGTCCAGGTCGGCTTCCTGCACGGCGGCACGGCCAAGGCCGCACGCGACGGCCTCGTGCAGCGCTTCCAGACCGACCCGCTCGGCCCGCGCGTGCTCGTGCTCTCGCTCAAGGCCGGAGGCACCGGCCTGAACCTCACGGCGGCCAACCACGTGTTCCACTACGACCGCTGGTGGAACCCCGCCGTGGAAGACCAGGCGACCGACCGCGCGTACCGCATCGGTCAAACGCGCGCCGTCCAGGTCCACAAGTTCATCTGCGCCGGGACCGTCGAGGACAAGGTCGACCAACTCCTCGAGCGCAAACGCGCGCTCGCCCAGAAGGTCGTGGGCAGCGGCGAACAGTGGATCACCGAGCTCGGTGACGCCGAGCTACGCGAGCTGTTCACGCTCGGCGAGCACGCCGTGGTGGAAGGCGACGACGAGCCCGAAGCTGACGGCGGCAAGCAGTCGCGGACCCGAAGATCCGCGACCCGTTCCGTCAGTCGTCCTTCGCGCCGGCCATGATCCACTTCTTGATCTGATCGATCTTGTCAGCCGGCAACGCGCCGCTGGGAGGCATCTTGCTGCCGCACTTCGGCATCGTCGCGCTCACCTTGTCGAAGAGCAGGCTCGAGGCCGGATCGTTCGCGACGACCCGCGTCATCATCGAGTCCTTGCAGTTCGGCGAGGCCATCATCACCAGGTTGACACCCATGGCCTTGACGCCGACGAGCGACATATAGGCCTCGGCCTTGGTCGTCATCTTCAACTGGCCGGCCGCGAGGCCCGCATGACAGGTCGGGCCACCGTTGCAGCCCGTACCCACGATGATCTCCTGGAAGATCGCCGAGAACGTTGGGCTGCCGGGCGTGAACGCCGGTGCGCCCGCCGC
>DATEOF010000389.1:0-23956 GCA_035274465.1 Polyangiales bacterium | reverse complement strand
CCGAAATCGCTTCGGCAGCGAGGTAGGTACACCCACCGACGACGAACGCCGCGGCGGCGGGATCCGGGGGGCGCGCGGTAGCCGCGGGGAGCGGAGCTGCGGGTAGAGCCGCAGCGGCGGGCATGTCCGGGCGCGCCGCGGGAGGAAGCTCTGGCGGCGGCGCAGGCGCGGGAGACGCAGGCGGCATGGGCGGGACGATGCCCGACACTGGCGATCAGACCGTCGGCTCGGGTGACATCAACTCACCCGCGAAGGGCCCCGCACCGAGCGAAGCGATGAAGGTCGGCGGCGCGAGCTGGGTGCTGGTGAAGAACTGGGACTTCGGCACCGCGGGCACGATCCGCGACATCAGCGCCCTCAGCGCCGAGTTCCAGTACCACGATCAGTTCAACACGATCGGCAATGGAAGCAACTACGGGGCGGTGATGGTCGCGCCGAACGCGCAAACCGCGATCCAAAACCAGCCCGTCGAAGATCCTGCGCGTCCCTACCGAGAGCTCACCAGCGAGACGTTGAAGACGTACGTACGACCCCTGTCGCCGTCACAGACGAATGTCACCGTGACCAAGCACGATGCCGGCTGCGGCAGCGTGGTCGCGAAGTGGACGTTGCCCGGCGGTGGCCAGCTGCTCGGCAAGGATCTGTTGTGGGAGACGCGCGCGCGCATGCCGGTGCCGGCAGCCGCGTACTGGTTTGCGATCTGGACCGCGGGAAACAAGTGGAACAAGGGCGCAGAGATGGACGTGCTCGAATCGTTCGGCACACCCAACATCTATCCACCGCCCGCAGCGTTCCACGTCAACTCGGTCGGCGGCTCCGATCAGATCGTCTACGACAGCTGGCCGAGTGCACTCACCAAGGCCGGAGTCCCGATGGCCGCGCGCGACCTGCGCGAATGGCACACGTGGACGTGGCTCTACCGCAAGGACGACACGTACGTGGTGTACTACGACGGCTACGTGGTGCAGAGCGGCAAGATCCACTGGACGAACGGCGGCGGAGCCTCGGGCGAAAAGATCGACATGTGGTTCCTGATCGATCTCGGCTGGGGCCACACGCAGATCAGCGACGTCAACATCACGCTACCCGCGTCGAGTTTTCCGATCACCTACGAGCTCGACTACAGCCGCGTGTACCTACGCTGAGCTGCGGGGCTGGTACAGACGTTGCAACCATCGCTCTCCGATGCAGCACGAAGTGACGACGGAAAACTGGAAGCGGCTCACCGACGCCGAATGGACCGGGCGCGTGCAAGGCCAAGCCGGCCCGCTGCCGGCCGATCCAGCCTGGGCGGGCGGCTTCATGGCGCCGTGAGGAGCGGTAGCGCCGAGAGCATCAATGCCCGCGGAAAGCCCATGGTGAAGCGGGCGTTGATCTCGCAACGCGGGTTGAACGACTCCGAAGCCCCCGGCAACCGGTAGCGAAAGCCGTCGATGCCGAAGGGCCCGAAGTAGCCCACCGCGTGGAGTGCCGCCGCCGTCCGCTGCAGCTCTGACGCCAGTAACTCCGCCTCGAGCTCCGACACCGAGGCAACCTCGGTCGAAATGCCCTGGAAGCGGCCGAATGGGTCGCAGCGCTGCTCGCGGGTGGGACCGATGCGGAGCTCCCCTGTGGGCGACAGGTAGCCGTGCCGCGAGTAATCTCCGACCCGCTCCACCCAGGGCTCCACCTGCACGCCTTCGCCGCGCGCGAAGCTCCTGCGACAGAAACCGCGCGTCGAGTCGTCGAGCACTCCCTGCGCAACACGCCGCTGCTCGCGACCCGCAAACGAAAACGCGCGCTTGATCACGTAGCGCCCCGTGGGCGACGGTTGCGTGAGTTGGCGTTCGAGCGCGGGCATGTCGCGCACGAAGCTCGCCGCGGGGAGACACTGGCCGAGCTCGGCGCAGAACGCGCGGTCGTTGACGCGGCACAGGATCGACAGCGCGGGCGCAGGCGGCGGCATCAGCCCGAGCGCGCGGATCCGCGCGAGTGCGCTCGGCGTCGGACAGAAGCTCTGCACCACGCACGTTCCGGGCCGCGCGAGCTCCGCGGGAAGGATCAGGTCCTCGGGTCCGATCAGGTCTGCCATGCGCGCCCGGAAGTCGTCCTGCGCGCTGTCAGGCTGGCTCGGACGATAGCTTCTCGGATCTTGAAGCTCGCGATCAGCGTCGAGGTTCAAGAGCCATGCGATGCGCGGGGCGCCGGGTTCCATTGCGATAGGGCTTCCAGAAACTGTTCGTCCATGCCTGCGTCGCGCCGAGCGTCACGGTCGAGCGGATCGCCGCGCATGACCATCGGCGAGAGCGGTGGAGGCAACTGTCGACACCAGCTCGCGAACGAAAGCTCCCCCTCGAATTGACGAAACCAGTGCGCTGCGAAGGCCACGTGGGGGACTTCCTCGCGCGCGACCAGCTCTTGCAAGCAGGCCGAGGACTCGTCACCCAGCTCGCGAAACTGCCGCGCGAAGCGCTGCGTGTGGTCGAGGTTGCCGGCTTCGAATCCGAGGCCCATGACCGCGAGGAATGCGGCCGGCGACTCGGCTGCGGGTGTGCGATGCCAGAACCAGTCGCGCACCGGAAAGGCCCCGAGCTCGAACCCCAGCGCGGAAATCGCAGCCGCGTACAGCTGCATGTGCCGGATCTCGTCGCGGCAAATGCCGATCAGGCCGCGCTTGAACGCCAGCGGCGTGGCGGGGAACGCCAGCACCGCCCAACACATCAGCTCGGCGGCCTGAAGCTCGTGGTGAAAGAACGTGTGCAGCAGCGCCGCGCGCTTCTTCGGATCGCGCAGCGCTCCCCCGCGCGGGGCCTTGATCTTCTGCTGCGAGACCTGCAACTCGGGCGGGCGGCCCGGCCGCGCGATGCGTAGCACCGGGTACGCCTCGTCCTGCAGCGACGAGTTGGGCCCGGGCGCGAGCTTGTACGCGAGGACCTCGCTCGAGACGTAGTCGAACGCCCAGCGTTGCAGCGTGTTCTCGCGCGGCGGCTCGGTGATCTCGTGGCACTCGGTCAAGACGTCGGGCTCCCGAACCGAGTTGTACCCCAGAACGGCAACCCTGTCTCAGCAGTCGACGCTCAGCGATCCGTCGCCTTCATCTCCGCCGTCATGTGATCGACGTACATCGTGTCGTCCCAACGGTCGGCGTGTTCGCCGGGCCCGAGATAGTACGAATGTGCCCAGCCTTTGTCGCAGTTGGGCCAGGTCCAGGCACGGATGGGGCCCAGGTTGGTCGGCCCCGTGCGAGTGTCGCAGCCGTGCATCTTGGCGTAGCCATCGATGTTCGCTGCCATGATCTTCATCTCTTTTTGCGCGTCGCTGAGCGGCATGCCACCGCCCTCCTCGAGCTCCTGTTCACCGACGATGCATGACAGGCGCGTGGAACACGGCGGACAACCACGTCCGACGATCATGCGGATGCCGGTCAAGCGTTCCTGCAGCATGGGATCGCACGCAAACGTGTAGAGATACGCCGAGCCCCACGAACCTCCGCTCGCCCACATGCCGCGAATGCTGAACTTCTCGCCGAAGGTGGTGTAGACCCAGTTGACCACGTCGTACAGGTGCGGCAGGTCCTGGCCGTTGTCGCCGTTGCCCCACTGCGTGCCGATCGCCTGCGGTGCGACGACGATGAAGTTGTCGGAGTCCACCTTCTTGTGGATCGGAAAGTTCGTGAGCGTGAAGGGGATCTTCTGGCCCGCCTGCAGCGTGCCGTGGATCGCCAGTAGAAGGTCACCGCGGCTCCTTCGTGGGCGCACGGGTACGCGACGAACACGTCGCGGTTCGTGATCTTCACCATGTTCGCCGCGGGTGTCGACGCCGCCGTCACGTTGACTGCGCCGCAAGGCACGTTCGGAATCGTGACCATCGGCTTGCTCGGGTCGCCGTCGACGGGTCCGGTGACCGGCGGCATGGTCGGCATCGAAGACATGCCGCCAGCACCCGCACTCGCGCCCGCGTTCGCCCCGGCATTCGCCATCGGTGCGGACTGCATCCCCGAGCTGCCAGCCATCGGGCTGGGCTTCGACGGCGGCGTCGATGTGCCCGCCGCTGAGGGCTGCATCATCGACATGTTGCCTGCCATCGGCGGCGTCATCTCCGGCTTCGGGTCGTCGCCTGCACCAGCGCTCATCGTGTCCGGGTTGGTGCTCGATGGAGCTGGGCTCATGTTCTCTTCGCCCTCGCTACAGCCCCAAAGCCCCAGCACCGCAGCGCCGCACCACGCCGCAAGCCTCGGTCTCGTCATTTTCGGGTTCCCCATGCGACACACTCCTGTACGCAATCTGCGCGCTCAGGCGGTCCAGATCACTACAAGAATGTTACGCACGCGATCGTCTTGGCTACGAGCTCGCAGCTGACAGCGGCGACAGGTTGGTGGCCTGGGGATTGTTCATGATGGCGTCAGGAGCTCGTGCTTCGATCTCGAGCTATGCTCCGGCGGCGCCAGTCGCGCGCAGATGGATTGCTCTCGATCATGCCGACCGTTCGCATCGCCCTCGCCAATATCGACATTCCCAGCGACCCTCAGGACTCGGTCGACCGCGTACTGGCCACCGTCCAGGAGGCGGCTCAGGCTGGAGCTCGGGTGGTCTGTTTTCCTGAGGCCTATGTTCCCGGCTATCCATGGCCGGGGCGCGCGCGAAGCCATGTGGATGCGAGTTTCCTGCAGGACGCTCACGCCACGATCGCGCGCGCTGCCGCGGCGCATCGGATCGCGGTCGTCCTCGGGACGGAGCGGTTCGTGGCCGGCAAGCCGCGCCTCACGGCGCTCGTCGTCCGTTCCGATGGCGAGGTCGCCGGCTACCAGGACAAGGTGCAGCTGGATCCGAGTGAGAACGAGGCGCGTTATGAGCCCGGCACCGAGCGCCGGCTGTTCGAGCTCGACGGCTTGCGCTTCGGCGTCGCGATCTGTCACGAGGGCTTTCGCTACCCGGAGACCGTACGCTGGGCCGCACGCCGCGGTGCGCAGCTGGTATTTCATCCGCATTACTCGGAGGCGGAGCCCGGAGCGTTCCAGCCCAGCGAATTCGCCGACCCGCGCAACTCGTTCCACGAGAAGACCTTCCTGTGCAGAGCTGCGGAGAACAGCTGCTTCTTCGCAACCGTCAACTGCGCGAGCCCGGGCTCGCCCACGACATCGGCGATCGTGCGCCCCGACGGAACCCTGCTTTGCCACCAGCCCTACGGTCGAGCGGGCTTACTGGTACGCGACCTCGAGCTCGACGAAGCGACCTTGTTGCTGGCGCACCGCTACCGCGAAGCCTAGCGTGAAAAGCGCTTCAGGAAGTCCCACGCGAAGTCGGTGTTGACGTAATAGTTGCTGTTGGCACCCACGATATCGCAGGCGCCGTCCGCTCCGGTTCCGCAGCTCGGATCTCCGAACCACACGTGGCCGCCGCCCTTGATCGTGCAGGCGGTGACCTCGACGCCGCCCTTGCAGCCGGCGTGTGTGACACAGGTGGTGTCGGCTCCGCTCGGCGGGACGGTCGCCGGCGTTTCCATCTCGGAGCATCCGTTGGCGGCAGCCAAGGTCTTGATCGCGGGTCCCAGATCACCGCCCGGCGCGATCGAGTCCTGATCGCCGTGACTGGCGAGCACGGCGATGGGCTGCGCTGGTTTGCAGGAGGCCGGTAGCATCGTCCACGCGTTCGGCGCGACTGCGGTGAACAGATCGGCCGCGGTGCACGCGAGCACGAAGCTCAAGGAGCCGCCGAACGAGTGGCCCGTCGCATACACCCGCTTGTGGTCGATGTTCAGATGCGTCTCGAGGTTCTTGAAGATATCCCTGACGACCTGGACGTCGCTTGCCGAGGGTCCGAGGCCCGACGACATCACGACGATGAAGCCCTCCTCATCGGCCTTGGCCACCATGCCGCCCGTGCGCTTCGGCGTGGAGGTGCCATTCACGCAGAACATGAAGCCGTTCTGCCCGAGGCCATGCAAACAGAACAGGAGCGGTGTCGGCACGTGGCAGTCGTAGTCCTTCGGAACGTGGACCGCGTAGTCGCGACCGCCGATCGGAGGCAGGCTGCTGGCGCCTTCCTTGGTGATGAAGTCGGCCGGGTAAGTGCCCGGCTTCCAGTCGCCGACGCATTCACCTGACATCGTCGGCGCGCCGCCAGCGGAGCCCGCCGAGCCGCCGGCCGCGCCTGAAGTGCCGCCACCTGCTGCACCAGCGCGCGAAGCACGCGCGCCCGAAGCACCCGCGCCGGAAGCGCCGATGCCTGATGCACCCGCACCTGCACGCGCCGCACTCGGATTCGAGGGAGCGCCGCCCATGGCTGCAGGCGGCATCGAACCCGCAGTGCCTGCCACCTGTCCCGCCGTGCCGGTAGGCGTCGCAACGCCGCCCGACGCCGCGTTCGGAGCTTGAGGCGACCCACCTGCCCCGGCAGTCGGGGTCGCATCCTCGGTCATCGGGGGCGCAGAGGTCTGCGTCCCTGAACAACCGAGCGATTGCGAGAAAGCGAGCGGAGCAAGTGCCAAGATCACCCATACGAATCTTCGACTCGAGCACCTTGTCGTCATGGACTCTCCACGGGGTCTGCTGGAACCAGCTGACTGCCATGCCGCTCGAGTCACCGATCACGTAGCAAAGGCCGCCAAAACTCTTTGCAACGCAGCACATTCTTGGCGAAACGAGAACGCGGGCGCGCACTCCCATCCGGCGGCGCAGCGACTCGAGGACTATTCGGCCACTACGAACGCAGTGCGGTCTGCCATTCGAGTCCAGCCTCGAGACCGGCTGCGTACGCGTCGTCGACGCGCGCGTAGTTCATCATGTCGCTCCCAAAGCGCTGAGTATCGCGCGCGCTTGGGGTCACGACACGAACATCGCAGTCGATGGCTCGCAAGGCCGAGACTTCCTGCTCCAGCATGCGCTCGGCGAACGCGCCGACAGTCATCGTACGCGCGTTGCTGGGCATCAGGATCAACACCTGGTTGGGCCGCTCGGCGACGAGCAGATCCGCGTTCGTCGTGCTGTGGACTCCGCCATCCATGTAGAGGCGACCTTCGATCTCCACCGGCGGACAGATACCGGGAAGCGCGCAGGATGCTGCGACCGCACGAGGAAGTGGAGCGCCGTCTGCCTCTTGGAAGACGCGTCGCTCTCCACTCACGGCATCGACGGCCACGACGCGCAACCTCTGATCGACCCAGCGATGGTTCGCAAGGCTCGTCTCGAAATCGGCCGTCCACGCCGCCGCGTACTGACGATCGCTCTGACGCGCCAGCGCCCCGATCGCGGCGCACTGGTCCGCTCTCGACTGCGGCATGGTGGCCCACAGCTCGAAGACTCGCATGACCGTTCTTGGATCGACCCCGCCGAGATCGAACGGGAAGCTCGGGTCCGGGGAACGCCCGCTCGCGATTCGCCACGCGCGCGTCTGATCAGGCGACAAAGGCAGGTGGCCGTTCGCCAGAGCGACCGCCCCCATCGCTCCGGCGGACGTGCCCACGATCGCATCGAAGGCGAACGGCTCGAGACCACCGTCGGCGAGCCCGCGCAGTAAGCCTGCTTCCCAGTACGCTCCCAGTATCCCGCCGCCTCCAAGAACTATTGCGCGGCGGACCGACGCTCCAACGACCTTCGCCATCGAAGGCACAGTATCTCACGCGCTCGCCTCGAGCGCCGACAAAGCAAGCTGACACAAACACCGACATCGTCACCTCCAGCAGGCGCAATCCGATTCCATGACAGAGCATATAGACAGGATACGTTTGCCATACAAAGCGATTACACTATCCGGCTGCGCCACCGTCGCGTGACAGGGACCCTCGACTTGTGATGCGTCGCTGAGTGCCGCGTGGTGTGGCAGTCCCGTGACAATTGTGACCGCGGCTGACGTATAAGCGTGCAGATGAAGATCGTGAAGCTCGCCGTCGGCGTGGGGTCGGTCGTCTGGGGATGCGCGTGTGGCGGAGGCAAGGCGGCAAGCGGAGCGCTGCAGCCATCCGCAGCAGGGACAGGCATCGCTGCGCAGACGACGCCTTCCACGGCAGCGGGCACAGGAACTGCTGGGAAGGTTTCCTCGGCAGCGGGCGCGACCGCATCCACGGGAACGGGCGGGATGGCTTCGGTCGCTGCCGGTTCAGTCAGCGCTTCCGCTGGACGTCCTGGCACGCCGCAACAAGCGGGCGCGGCGGGAGCTGCGGGAGTCGCCGGCGCTGCAGCTGTTGGCGGCGGCGTTCCCGCGGCGGGCGCGCCCGGTTCGGGGGATGGCGAGAACTTCAGCTTCTTCGTGACGAGCATCGAAGGGATGCAGAAGCTGTCGGGCAACCAGCAGGGCTTCGGTGGCGATCTGCGCCATGGCGCGGCGACGGGCCTCGAGGGTGCGGACAAGATCTGCACGGAGCTGGCGGAGGCGGCCGTGCCAGGTTCCGGCGCGAAAGGCTGGCGCGCATTCTTGAGTGCCGCGAAGGCCGGCCCCGGTGGTCAACCCGTCCACGCGAAAGATCGCATCGGCAAGGGGCCCTGGTACGACCGGCTCGGTCGCCTGGTTGCCATGGACCTGGCCTCGCTGCTCAGCGAGCGTCCAACCGGTGCGGATGCCGCAATCGGCAACGATCTGCCGAACGAGCAAGGCATCCCGAATGGCAAAGCGACCACCGGCAACATGACGGACAACCACGACGTCGTGACGGGCACGAACCAGCAAGGGATGTGGGACGGCACGATGACCTGCGAGGACTGGACGAGCACCGAAACCCCCATGGCGATGGGTGCCGCTGGGAGCGGCGCCGCTGGCCGCGGTGGCTTCGGCGGGTTCGCCATGTCCGGCCCCAGACTCGGCCACTCCTGGCCCTCGGCACAGAGTGGTCGCTCCTGGATGAGCGTTCACATGGCACCCGGTTGCGCGCCGAGCGTCGCGCTCGTCCAGATGGGCGGCGGTCAGGGCACCGGCATCGGCAATGCCGGTGGCTACGGCGGCATCTACTGCTTCGCGCTCAAGCCCTAGAGCTCACTCGTACGTCAGCAAGAGAGCGTTCGAGCCCGGGTACATGGCGAGTCCGAAAGTGCGCTTGCGCAGAAGACGAGTCGGCCGGCGTGGTTACAAATGATCATTGATCGTGACGCATCACGGCTTCGCGACACGTCCCTGCACAGCACGGGCCGGATTGGCACTGGTCATCCTGTTGATCTGCGCAGACGTGCGAGCCGACGACGACGCCGCGCGGACCGAGCTGGGATTACTGCCGCTGCTGGGCGGTGACAGCGATCTCGGCCTTGGCGGCGGTGCACTCGGGTCGATCACGCGCATCGAGCCGGGCTGGGAGCCCTATCGGTATCGAGTCGAGGTCGGCGCCGTGGTCACGTTCAAGACGGACGGCGAGCTGCAGGTGCCATACCAGGACGTGTACGTGCTGTGGACGATTCCGGACCTGATCCCGAAGCGTCTGCGCCTGGAGCTGCGTCCCTCGTACACGCGCGAGCGCAACCAGAACTACTACGGCATCGGCAACGCCACGCGGGCGCCCGAGCTCGGCCCGCTGGATCAACCCGCGGTGGACTACTTTCAATATGGTCGCATGCACCCGACGCTGCAGTTGCGTCTGTTGTTGCATCTCGGCCACGGCTTCTTCCTGGGGCTCGGCAACTCGCTGACGTACAACGAGCTCTACGTGCACCCCGGCAGCAAGCTCGACGCGGATCGCCACGACCCGCAGCTCGCCGGCTTCTTCGGCCCGACCGGTCCGCACTGGGTCGACTTCTTCGAATACACGCTGCTGTACGACACGCGCGACAACGAGACCTCGGCACAAAGCGGCATGCACCACCAGCTACGCTTGCGGCTCAGCCCGGGCGGCACCGAAGCGTTTCCGTACCGCTACGGGCAGGTCGACGTGATCGCCCGCTTCTTCACGACCCACGGCAGATCGGTGTTCGCCGCGCGCGTGGTCGGCGATGCACAGTTCGGCGATCCGCCGTTTTACGAGCTCGCGCGCTTCGAAGATACGTTCGCGCTCGGCGGCGTGAATGGCGTGCGCGGCGTGCCCGGCCAACGTTACTACGGCAAGCTCAAATTGTTCGGCAACCTGGAGTGGCGCGCGCGGCTCGTGGACTTCCGCTTGTTCGGCCTGCCCTGCTCGCTCGGCTCGGCGTTGTTCTTCGACGCAGGACGCTTGTGGGCTCCCGATCCCGAGCTCGACGGCCCCGCGCTCGGTCTGAAGTTCGGTGTCGGCGCGGGCCTGCGTCTGCAACAAGGCCAGGCGTTCGTGGCGCGCGCCGACCTCGCGTGGTCGCCGGATGCACGACCGATCGGTGCCTACGTCACGGCCGGTCAGCTGTTTTGAGCGTCACAGCGTGTCGTTGACGCTCAAGAACCGGCGCAATCGATCCAGCGCATCACTGCCGATGTAGTCGACACCGGCCGCAAGCAGCTCGTTCCACACGGCCGGTTGATCGGGCGTACCCCAGAACCGCAGCTGTTGGCGGCGGCCTCGGGTTTGCATCACGAGCGCGCGCAGCTTGGCGCGTTCGGCGCGCGGCATCACGCCCCGGCCTTCCCAGTCGAACAGCGCACCCCAACGCTCGCTGATCAACGGCGTCAGGGCGGGATCCGCAGGGCGTCGCAGATCGTCGAGTCTCCCGTCGCAGCCCGCGTAGCGCACGCGCTGCTTGCGCAGCAGCTCGTGCGGACAATCGCCCGAGATGATCGCCGTCACCGGGCCCTTGTATACGGCGTTGCCTTCGTAGCGCGTGAACAGCTCGGGGTAACGCGCGAGCTCGGCGTGGATCGCACGATACGTGTTCTCGCCGTCCCACTTCACGTCGATCAACAGCTGCAAGCTGCGCTGCGAGCCGCGATACACCGCGCCGTCGTGCGCTGCGACGCGGCTGCGCAACGGCTCGAGGTACAGCGACGAGAGCGTCCGGTTCGTGGAGGTCTGGAAGAACTGGTGCGCGACGAGCAGCTGACCGCCGGCTAGCCAAACGTCCGCCTCGACGCTCGCATAGCCGTGCGCGAGCGCATCGAACAGCGGCCGCCGGTGCTCGTAGTCGTTGTGGGCGTGCGCGCGCGCGAGCGGCACGCTGACCTCCGGCAGCACCCGGTTGGGCGGATCGATCTCCCGGGCGCTCGCGGGAGAGCTGAGATACGCGAGCAGGACGACTGCCATCAGGGTGAGAGAGCGGTGCACCAAACCTGCACAGAGTATCCGTGGCAGTTTGGTAATTCAACTTGCAATGTGGCGTAGCGCGACCAACAGCAGTGCTACCCAGCTTCCAGCAGCTATGTCATCCATGACGATTCCCCAGCCACCCGGCAAATTTGCCTCGAATTGCGCCGCAGGCCAGGGCTTCCACTGGTCGAAGACTCGAAACGCGATCACGCCGAACAGCACCGCGCTCCAGCCGTGAACGTTGGGTGAGAGTGCGACGAGCAAGCCCGCGACCTCGTCGATCACGACGATCTGCGGGTCCTTCGCGCCGAGGCTGCGCGCGACGCGATCGGCAGCCCACACGCCGAGCGCCGTGACCGCGAGTGCTCCGGCCGCCACGCCCCACGAGCCGAGCGCTTGCAGCAGCCAGTACAGCGGCAGCGCCGCGAGCGTACCGATCGTGCCCGGCATGCGCGGCACGCGGCCACAACCGAACCAGGTCGCGAGCAGGTACGCGATGCGCAAGCTCATGTACCCGAGGCCTCGCGCACGAGCGCAGCTGACGGCGTCGGGCTCGAGAACAGCCGCAGCGCCCCCGATGCGATGAGCGTGTAGGCGAGGCCGACCAGCACGTCGATGATCCAGTGGTGATCGAGGTAGACGGCCGCGCAGCACATGCTCGCGAGGAATGCCAGCGCAGCCGTGCGCCCGGGCGCGCGCGTCAAGGGCCAACCGTACAGGACGACGAGCAGCGGATAGCCGACGTGCAACGAGGGCATGGCGCCGAACACGTCGTTGGAGCGACCGTAGAACCCTGCGAAGTATCCCACGCCGAGCCAGGCGTCGACGCGCGCGAGGTTCGGGCCTTCGCTGGCGCGGCTCGCGAGATCTACGCTGCAACCGTGCGCGTGGTAGTACCAGGGCGCAGCCGCCGGGTAGATGTGGTAGGTGACGAAACCCGCGATGTTCAGCAGCAGAAACGACCAGGCGAAGCGCGACAGGGCGCGACGGTCGCGCACGTAGAGCCAGATCGCGAACGCCAGCGTCACGTAGATGAACGTGCCGTACGGGATCGCGCACGCGATGTCGAGCGCTGGCGTGGCGTGCGCCTGCAAGTAGTCGTGCACGCTGCCCGAGCCCACGCGCGCGATGCGCATGTCGAGCGCGCGCAGATCGCAGAGGTGTACGCGCTCGGGCGCGAGGCCGACGTCGCGCACGAAGCGCATGGCGTCGTAGATCAACGCCAGGAGCGCCATGGGCAGGATGCCGAGCAGGAAGCGCCGGCTCGCGTCGGATGCGTAGGCGAGCAGCGGCACGCCGATCCCGAACAGCGCCAGCTCCCAGCGGCGCTCACCGTGCAGCCAGCAACCTGCGCACCAGGCGACGAACGGCAGCGGCAGGACGCGCATCATTGCGCCTCGCACCAGCCTTCGCGCTTCGCCAGATCGAAGACCTCGCGCAGGATGGCGATGCCATTGCGCGCCGTGTCCTCGTCGATGGTCAGCGCGGGCTGCAGGCGCACGCGCGGTGCGTACAGCATGCTGAGCAGTCCGCGCTGCACGCAGGCGTCGTACAGGCGCCGGGTCACGGCAGCCGAGAGAGGCGCCTTGCTGCGCTTGTCCGCTACCAGCTCGATGGCGAGGAACAAGCCGCGACCGCGCACCTGGCCCACGAACGGATAGTCGTCCTCGAACACCGAGAGCTCGGCCAGCATGCTCTCGCCGACGTGCCTCGCGTTATCGACCAGCTGCTCTTCGTCCAGCGTGCGCAGCGCTGCTGACGCGGCAGCGGAGGCCAACGGGTTGCCGCCGTAGCTCGACGACGAGCCGGAGGGCAGCGACCAGGGCTCGGCGCGCGCGATGGCATCGGTCGTCAGCACGCCACTGAGCGGCAGGCCGCCGCCGAAGGCCTTGCCGAGCGTCACGATGTCCGGCGCGACGCCCGAGTGACCGACGCCCCAGTAGCGCCCCGTGCGGCCGAAGCCGGTGATCATCTCGTCGGCGATCAGCAGCGCGTCGTGCTCGTCCGCGATCGAGCGCACGGCGCCGAGGAACTCGTCGGGCGGGATCACGTTGCCCGCGGTGCCCTGCATGGGCTCGACGAGCACGGCCGCGATCGCACCCGCGCTCGCGTGTTTGATCTGCTGGCGCGCGAGCTCGGCGCAAGCGATGCCGCAGGATGGGTAGCTCGTACCGAGCGGGCAACGGTAGCAATCCGCGTACGGGACGAGGTGCGCGCCGGGCGCGAACGGGCCGAGCCGCTCCTTGAAGCGCGAGCCCATGAGCGCGAGTGAGCCCAGCGTCTTGCCATGAAAGCCGCCCCAGAAGCTCACGAACTCCCACTTGCCGGTGTGCGACTTGGCGAGCCGCAGCGCGCTCTCGACTGCTTCCGAGCCGCTCGAGTACAGCTGCAGCCGATGCAAGCCGGGAGCGGGTGCATGCTCCGCGAGCTGCTCGACCAGCGTGGCGCGCGCTTCGGACGTGAGCGAACCCACGGACACGCGTTCGATCTGGCGCTGTACCGCGCGCACGATCGCCGGGTGCGAGTGACCGAACGCGTTCACGCCGATACCACCGATGAAGTCGAGCAGTACGTTGCCGTCGACGTCGGTGATCGCACTGCCGGATGCGTGATCGACCGCAATACCCGCGGTCACGGCGTAGCTCTGAACACCCGGCGCGAGGTGCGCGTCTTCGCGTGCGCGCAGCGCACGGCTCTTCGGGCCGGGGACGACCGTCCGCAGGTGTACGCGCTGGCGTTTGGGTTGCGAATCGTTCATGGCGTGCTCGCGCTGCGGTAGACGAAGCTGCGCTGCATCGGGAAGTTCCAGAACACGCTGACGGCGATGGCGACGAGCAAGCGTGCGCGCACGTACTGCACGCCGAGCCAGCTCACGAGCAGCCACTCACCCGCGGTGTTCAAGCCCAAGCTCGCGAACGAGACGAGCGCGTAGCGCAGCGCGCTGCCGAACGCAGTGCTCTCGCCGGCCGGGAAGATCCAGTGACGGCCGAGCAGGAAATTGAATCCGCCGCCGAGAGCTGCACCGCACGCCGTCCCGACCGCGGGGTGCACGTGCAGGAGCTGCACGGCGCCGATCATGGTCGAGAAATCGAGCACGGTCGCCGCAAGTGAACCAGCCTGGTGCCGCACGAACGTCGCGATCATGGCCGCGGCTCGGAGGCGGGAGAGATGGTGGCGTGCGCCGGTCCCTCGCGAGCGCGCAAAGCACTCGCCACGAACGCAACGCGAGCCAGGGCGGACCCATTGCTGGCGACGGCGAGCAGACCGAGCGCGAGCAGCAGCGGGAGATCCTGCGGTAGCGACAACGCGGCGGCGATCGGAGTCAGTGCGGCGCCCGCGATCAGCACGAAGGCGCGGTCGGTCCGTCGCATGGAGCCGCGCGGCGGCGAGATGCCCAGCGCCTCGGCCTTGGCCGTCGAGTAGCTGACCATGAACGAGCCGCCGAGGCCTGCCAGCGCACAGATCAGTGCGAACACGGAAGAGCGCAGGTACACGACCAAGCCCCCGAAGAGCAGCAGCTCGACATAGCGGTCGGCCGCTGCGTCGAGCACCTCGCCGGCAGTCGAAGCCGTGCCCGTCGCGCGAGCAATCCAGCCATCCACGGCATCGCACGCCAGCGCGGCGACCGCGAGCAGCGCGGCCAGCCCGAGGTGTCCGACCGCAAACGCCAGCGCCGCGCCGCCGGCCAGCAGCACCGAACACGCGGTTACCGCGCTCGCACCCAGGCCCGCCCGCGCGCAGGCCCGCGCCAGCGGCACGATCGCACCGTACAGGGCCTGCATCAGGCTATTGCCGAGCAGCGCGCTCTTGCCTTCGAGCTCGACGCGCGCGTGTGCGCGACCGCGGACCGCGTGGTACGCCAGGAGCGTCAGCAGCAGCGCGACGAGCAGCAGTGAGCACGCGAGGTCCACGGGCTAGACCACCTGTTCGCGGCTGCTCGCGGCAGCCGACGTGTAGGCCGCGCCGATCACCTCGATGCAGTGCAGCGCATCTTCCGTGTCGGAGCTCACCCAACTGTGCTCGTCCATGGCGCGCGCGAAGCCGCCAAACAGCGAGGCGAACCAACCCGCGTGGCTCGCATCCATCCAGGAAGACGGCACGCGGCGCGTCGTGCGTTCCCAGCGCGCAGCCGGACCGGGCTGGAGCACGGACAACTCGATATCGTCGTCTTCGACGCGCAGCGCTCCACTGTCGCCATGGACTGTGTATATGACCTTACGTACACCCGCCGTCCAACTCAGCTGTGCGGTCGCAGTTCCGGTCGGAAAGCTCAGCACGGCCGAGAAGTTGTCCTCGGTGTCCGCGGCGTCCGTCGCGTTCATGCGCGCGACGATCGACGTGGGGTAACTGCGCAACCACTCGAACGCGAGGTAGAACGTGTGGCTGCCGTGGTCCATGGCGATGCCGCCACCGGCGTAGCGTCGCTGGCGACGCCAATGCTCGTTCCATTCCCTCACGCCGCGCGCGTGCGTGTTGCGAAAAGTAGCGAGAGACACCATGCGCACCGTGCCTATCAGGCCGGAGTCCAGCGCCTCACGAACTGCCCGAATGACCGGCGCATGTTTGTAATTGTGTGAGGGATAGAGCACGCGGTGCCGCCGGCCGGCGAGCGTGCACAGCCCGCGCGCGTCTTCGACAGCCGTCGCAAGCGGCTTCTCACACAGGACGTGCAATCCCGACTCGAGTGCGGCGCGCGCGATCGGAACGTGCGCGTACGGTGGGGCTGCGATGTCGACGAAGTCGAGCTGATTCGCCTCATGCATGAGCAAGGTCACGTAGTCCGCGTAGATACGCGCCCGCGGCAGCGCGCGAGCGGCGGCTTCGCGGCGGGCGGCGCACACATCGGCGACTGCCACGATCTCGAACTCATCACACGTGCGATAGGCCGGCACGTGGCCCGATTCCGCGATGAAACCGAAGCCGATGATTGCACCGAGACGGCGGCGAGATGTCACACAGATGCTCCGGCGAAGCGTTGTGGAGTGATCTGCGAGGTGCACAAAGCATGCTGAACGCGGCCGTGCACCGACTGCCACTCCAGGCTCGAACACGTGTCACGCGCGCCTCAACCTGCCGAAGCGACACAGCACGAACGGGTCTAGCGGCGCGCCATGGCGGGAGTAGTCGTGGGCGGAATCAGCGCGATCGCCAACATCACGATCGCGGCGATGACGTTGTTCCACAGCGTGCCGCGGCTCGCGACTGGAAAGGCCCAGGTGGTGACGAACAGCCAAAGCGCCAGCAAGACGTTCACGATGCGAAATGCCTGCACTTTCAGCGCGAGGGCTGCGAATGCGGCGCTGAGCGCGCCAACGATCAGCGTGTTCTTGAACTCCTGCGGTGAGTGGGGCCAGAAAAACGCGGACAGCGCCACCCAGATGCCGACGATAATGTTGAGCCAACGTGGCGAAGCGTGCTCGTTCATGACTCGCTCCTTTGTTTGCAGTGTTAGAAATCGAAGCATCAGCCGTGCCGTGCACACGTGGTCGGCATGCGTGTTGCGTGACTCTCGCGATCGGCTTGCTGAGCGTCTGGCTGGGTACTGCGCTCATGCCGGACCCGGCCAGGTTCGAGGCTGACCCGCTCGAGGCGATGCAACATGCATCACCGCTGGTTGGCCTGGCACACCCCCGATCGGACTCTGGCCTAGAACAGTGCCGCGCGCAGCCGCGCAGGTGTGAACGGGGTCGAACGCAGGCGCGCGCCGCAGGCGTCGAAGACTGCGTTGGCGATCGCGGCGGGTGTGGGGCCGGTGCTGCCCTCCCCCGCGCCGAGCGAGCGGCGGTCCGGGCGATCGATCAGCACGGTCTCGACGCTGGGGACTTCCTCGAAGCTCAAGATCGGGTAGCTCGCCCAGTCGAGCGAGGTGATACGGCGGCTGTCGAAGCTGACCTGTTCCTTGAGCGTCCAGCTGGCGGCCTGGAGGAAGCCGCCTTCGAGCTGGTTCTCGAGGCCGTCCGGATCGATGATCTGACCTGCATCGGCAGCGATCACCGCGCGCAGCAAGCGGATGACGTAGCTCTGCAGATCCACCTCGAGCTCGACGAACACCGCGGCGTGGCACTTCGAGTTTTCGTAGCGCGAGTAGGCCATGCCGCGACCGCGCGGACAGCGCTCGCTGCCCTGCTCTTTCGGCCCGCGAAAGCCGGCGCGCTCCGCTCCGGCCTCGATCACTGCGCGCCCGCGTTTGTCACTCAGGTGGGCCAGGCGAAAGTCGAGCGGATGCTGCTCGGCCGCGTGTGCGAGCTCGTCCATCGCGGACTCGATGGCGAAGATGTTGCCGAACGCGCCCAGGCTGCGCAGCGAGGACGTGCGCAGTGGCGCGCGCCCCACCAGGTGTTTGATGATGCGCGGCGCGGGCAGATCGTAGAGCGGCTCGGCGTTGCGGTGGATGCCGACCTGCGGCGCGAGCATCGGCCGCGGGCGCGGTACCGGAAGTGGATCACCGAGCGTACGCGCCGCCAGCAGCGCGCCGGCATTGCCCGCGAAGAACGGCCGGCCGAGGTGCGTGTAGCTGTAGACGTCGTGGCTCCAGGCGCTGATCTTGCCGTCGGCGTCGAGGCTGGCACGCAGGTCGACGCGCATGGCCGGGCCGTACGGCTCGAAGGCGTGCTCGTCCTGGCGGCTCCACTGCACGTGCACCGGGCGACCGGGCACCGCACGCGCCAGCAGCGCCGCGTCGAGCGCGACGTCGTCGCTGCCGTTTTGGCCGTAGCAGCCCGGGCCCTCGACGTAGATCAGTCGCACCTGCGCCGCCGGCAGCTTCAAGACATGGGCGAGCACGCCGGCCAACACGGCCACGCCCTGGCTCGCGCAGTGGATCGTGACGCCATCTTTGCCGAACTGCGCGAGCGCGGCGGACGGGCCGATCGAGCCGTGCATCAGGTACGGGCGCTCGTAGCGCGCCTCGAGCGTGAAGCGCGCGTCGGGCGGCGTGACGATCGGCGGCACGGGCACCTCGCTCGGCACGCCGTTCTGCAGCGGATAGCTGCCGATCACGTCGGCCTGCAGGCGCTCTCCCAGCTCGGCCATCGGCGGCAACACGTCCGGCTCCTCGAAGCGCGCGCGCTCGCGCAGCGCCTCGACGGCGGACACGGCTTGCTCCTCGCGCTCGGCGATCACGCCGGCGAAGCTGCCGTCGACGACCACCTTCACCACGCCGGGCATGCCGCTGACGGCTGCGACAGCCTCGGGCTCGAGCGAGATCAACTTGAAAGCCTGCGCGGGCGGACGCAGCACGCGGCCGTACAGCACACCTTCCGGGCGCAGATCCTGCACGAAGCGCCGCGCGCCGTGCACCAGCGCAGCGATGTCGATGCGCCGTGCCCCGCGCTTGCCGATCACGCGATGCTGCTCGGGCGACTTCGGCGCGCCCACACCGCTGACGTCGACCCCGAACGGCTCGCCGGCCATCAACTGCCAGTAGCTCACGCGCCGCTCGCCCGCGCACACCACGCCGTCTTCCACGCGCAGTTGCTCGGGCGGCACATCCAGCCGCGCCGCCGCACGCGCGAGCAGGTGATGGCGCGCGTCCGCACTGGCCTGACGCACGGCCGCGCCACTGGTCTCGATCGACATGCTGCCGACCGTCATGAACTCGTTCGGCCGGCGCGCAGTGTCCGCGGTCTCGATGCGGATGCGCTCGGGCGCGACGTCCAGCTCCTCGGCGGCGATCAACGCCAGCGCGGTGGTGATGCCCTGACCGAGCTCGACCTTGCCGGTGCGCACGGTGATGGTGTCCGCGGCGTCGATGCGGATCCAGTCATCGAGCCGCGGGTTCTGCTGCAGGCTCTGCGGGAGCGGCTGACTACTCATCGCTCGCCTCTCAGCTCTCGCGCGGCGCGCTGCACTGCGCGCAGCACGCGGTTGTGCGAACCGCAGCGGCACAGGTTGTCTTTGAGCGCGCGCTTGATCTCGCGCTCGTCGGGCGCGGGGTTCCTGTCCAGCAAGGCCTTGGCGGCGAGCAGGATGCCCGCGGTGCAGTAGCCGCACTGGGCGGCGTTCTCGGAGATGAACGCGCGCTGCAGCGCGTGCGGCGCCTCGGGCGTGCCGATGCCTTCGAGCGTGGTGATCTCCGACGTGGCGACATGTTCGACCGGTAGCGAGCAGGCGTTGCGCGCCTCGCCGTCGACCAACACGGTGCAGCTACCGCATTGCTGGAGCCCGCAGCCGTACTTGGCCGCCGTCAGCCCGAGCTCGTTGCGCAGCACCAGGAGCAACGGCGTGCCGGCGGCGGCCGTGAACCTGCGTCGCTCACCATTGACCTTCAACTCGCCCATTCAATCACACACTCCGGTGCGCGTTCCGAGCGCCGAGCACGGCGCGCACAGCTCGCCCGTGCGGCACCCGATGGGGCTCAGCAAAGCGGATAGTGGACCAGCCAGGAACGCGGGCACGCACGCGCCCGGACCGAACGAGCCGCTGTCGCAGTGCTCGAAGCACGCGTTGGGATCCGCGACCTTGATCTTGGGCGCGCACAACTCACCCGCCGCGCACGTCAGCTGCGAGAGCTGCCCGGCTGCGTTGCCTGCAGCGTACAGCGGCACGCAGTAACCGAGCCCGGACGAGCACTCGACGAAGCCGGGCGGCGGCGGATCGAGCGGCGAATCGCCCAGGCGCTCGCACGTGCCGGTCGAACGACCGGTCAGCGGGTTGTAGCAAGGGCTGCAGAGCTCACCCATCCCGCACGTGGCCTGCGACAGGCGGCCCAGGATCGGGCTGGCGGACACGAAACAGCTCGGCAAACAGCGACCCTCGTAGCTCGGCGCGTTGGCGGGCGAGCCCGGGAACTGGACGCGACAACTCCCCGCGAGGCCGCTGCCCGCATCGGCGTCGGCTTCTCTCGGCTTCGGCACGCAGCGCAGATCCGGGTTCGCTTTGCAGGTCTCGTGGGGCAGACCGGAGTTTGCTTCCCCGCCGGCCGCGCACGTGCCGAGAGCCGAGCAGCAGTCGGCGCCGCTCTCGGCTGCACCGCCCACGTCGCCCTTGCGCGGCTTGCACATGTAGTCGCTGTCGTCGCTGAACGTGCCGCCCACACCGGTACCACCGGTACCGCCGGCACCACCGCCCGACTTGCCGCCGGTCGGGATGCGCATCGGCTCCGTGGAGACGCTGTTGTCTTTCTTCCCGGTGTTTTTGTTGCCGGCGTCGTGATCGCCGGCGTCCTTGGTTACGTCATGGGACGCATCGTCGCCGCACGCGACCGTGGAGAGGAGAAGGAAGCACACCCCGAAGTTAAGCGCTCGCCGCATGTCCGACCTCCGGCGCGCCGCGCGCATAGTGTCGCGGCGGATAGGCGGCAGCCTACACCGAAGATGGGGGTTCCGGAACGACCGGGCACCGCCTCGGGCACGAGCGAGACGAGATTAGAGACAGAGAGGGAGCCGGGACTGGATGCGGAACAGGGAGTCGCCCCAGTGGAGCTCTTCGGTTTCCAGGGCGAGCTTCGGGAAGCGGCGCACCAGGGTGCCGATGGCGATTTGGGCTTCGAGTCTGGCCAGATGAGCACCCAGGCAGAAGTGCGGGCCGCCACCAAATGCCAGGTGGGCGCTGTGATCGCGCTCGATCAGGAAGGTGTCCGGATCGGAGAACACGCGCGGGTCGCGGTGCGCGGCCGCGATGCTCACGAACACCGAGGCGTTCTTGGGCAGCACGTCCAGGCCGAACGTCGCGTCCTCGTGCAGCACGCGGCGCGTGCCCTGGATCGGTCCGTCGAAGCGCAGGCACTCCTCGACCGCCGAGCCGATCAGCGCCGGCCGCTCGCGCAGCTTCGCGAGCTCGGCCGGATGCAGCAGCAGCTGGCGCACGCCGTTGCCGATCAGTCCGATCGTGGTCTCGAAGCCCGCCACGAGCAGCCCGACCGCTTGCACGATCAGCTCCTCGGGACTCAGCCGATCGCCGGCTTCTTCGGCGCGGATCAGCGTGCTCAACAGATCCGTGCCCAGGTTCTTCTTGCGCTCGACGACCAGGTTGCCGAAGTACTGCTGCAGCTTCTGGCCCGCGGCGAACGCGCGCTCGTGCAGGCTGGGATTCGCGGCGCGCGGCGTGAGCTGGTGCGTGACCTGGGCCGTCCAGTCGATGAAGAGCTCGCGATCGGCCAGCGGCACCCCGAGCATCTGACAGATCACGGTCGACGGCAGCGGGCGCGCGAGATCGGCGATCAGATCCATCGAGGCGTTGCCCTGCACGCGATCGAGGAGCTCGTCGACCAGCGCCTGGACCTCACCGCGCATGCGCTCGATCGCCGGCGGCGTGAAGCCCTTGCTGACCAACCTGCGCAGCCGCCCGTGGTTCGGCGGATCCTGCTGCAGCATGAAGCGGCGCGGCCACACGCTCTCGTCCACGCCGGGCAATTTCCCTTCCGTGGTGCGCACGCCAACCTTGGTGTCTTTCAGCAAGCGCACGACGTCGGCGTAGCGGAACAGGAAGTAGTCGCCGGTGGCGGCCGACTTGTGGACCGGGTGCTTCTCGCGGACGTGGTTGAGGAACGGGTACGGATCGTCGCGCAGTGGTTGGCTGCGGTCGAACATGTTCAGGTGCGCCCACTCGGGGGCATCCGCGCGCGACAGCGCTTCATCCATGATGATTCAGGATACCGTGCTCCGGTGCCGCCACGAATGAGTGTGCCAGCCCGTACACGCGCCCACAGAGCTTTTTCAAAACTTCGTGCGCAGCCGAGCGTCGTTAGTCCGAAGGCGTCTGGCATGCTGGCTGACGCGGATCTCGAAACTGCGGGGAATACGTGTATCCAAGGCATGCGATTGTGTGGGCAGCCGCCAGCATGGTGGTCGTTCTGGGGGGCTGCGGCAAGCGAGGCACGGAGCCGGTCCCGCCGCCATCAGCGACCGTGACGCAACCGGAGCTGAGCTGGCAAACCGGAGGTCAACGCAGCGAAGGGCTGCCGATCTCGCTGACTGCCTCCGACGGCAGCGGGCTCGAACTGATCTCGATCGAGGCGCGCGCGGTGATCGAAGATCCGCTGGCCTTCACCGAGCTGCGCCTGCGCTTTCGCAACCCCGAGGCGCGCCGCCGCGAGGGTCGCTTTCAGATCAGCCTGCCGCCGACAGCTGCCGTCTCGCGCTTCGCGATGCGCATCGGCGGCACCTTTCAAGAAGGCGAGCTGGTCGAGCGCCGGCGCGCGCAGCAGGTCTACGAGGACTACTTGCACCGCAAGCAGGACCCGGCGCTGCTCGAGAAGGCCGCCGGCAACGAGTTCGGCGCGCGCGTGTTCCCGATCGAGCCCGACAGCGTGCAGGAGCTGATCGTGTCGTACTCGGAGGAGCTCGAGCGCCGTGACACGCCCTACCGGCTGCTGGTGCAGGGGCTACCGCGCTTGCAGGAGCTCTCGGTGCTTGTGCAGGTGGGCGAGCTGCACCTGGCACTGCGCGAGCACGACTACGTTCCGAGCTCCGATCTGCAAGTGCGGCTGCCGTGGCAGAAGCCGCTGGCCCTCCGCAACGGTGAGCTGGTGGTGGCGCGCGTCGCGCCGGTGCTGACTGTCCCGGCCGCGAGCGTACCCGGCTTGACGGTGTTGTTCGACAGCAGCGCCTCGCGCGCGCTCGGCTTCGGCGCGCAGATCGAGAGGCTGGCCGCGCTCCTGGCCGAGCTCGAGAAGCGCACCGGCCAGGCGCCGCAGCTGCGCGTGATCGCGTTCGATCAAGGCAGCGAGGAGCTGTACCGCGGGCCCGCCTCGGGCTTCGATCTACGCGCGCAAAGCAAGCTGCTGGCGCGCGATGCGCTGGGCGCGTCGGATCTCGGTCAGGCGCTGGCGTTCGTCGCCGAGAACCCGGATGGCAACGCGCGCTTGCTCGTGATCGGCGACGGCGTGATCACCGCGGGCATCGAGGACACGACCAGCCTGCGCGAGGCGGTCGCGCGGCTCGGCGCGCACGGCGTGCGGCGCGTGGACGTGCTGGCGGAAGGCGGGATCCAGGATCGCGACGCGCTGGCAGCGCTGACACGCGCCGGCTTGGCCGAGACCGGCGTGGTCATGGACGCGAGCGCGCCGCTCGCACAGCTCGCCGATCGCATGCTGAAGGGGACGCGCGAGCGTGTGGAGGTGCACATCGCGGGCGCGCAATGGATCTACCCGAGCGTGCTCGAGGGCCTGCAGCCCGGGGATGAACGCCTGGTGTTCGCCGAGCTCCCAGCCCAGGTGCCCGTGCAGATCGAGCTGCTCGGCGCGAGTGCCGAGGCGCACGAGACGCGCGAGGTGCCGCGGCCGCTGCTCGAACGGGCCTGGGCGCGCGCCAAGATCGAGTCGATGACGCTCGAGCGTCGGGCGCTCGGCGCCGAAGACAGCCGCGCCGGAAGGCTGGAGCGCGACATCGTGGAGCTGTCGCTCTCGCGCCGGGTCGTGTCGGACTACACCGCATGGTTGGTGCTAGAAGGCCCGGCGGAGTACGCGCGCTTCGGGCTCGAGCAGCGCGCGCTGACCGATATCCTGCGCGTCGGCCAGCAAGGGCTCGAGCTGTGGGATCGGCAGGGACCCTCGATCGTGCAGATCGCTGCCGCGGACCCGGAGCCGGTCGCGCGTGAAGCGCAGGGAGCGCTGGGCAACGCGCCGGGCGGCTGTGCATCGGAGACGCCGGGGGTGGTGACCGAGCGGCGTAAAGTGGAGCCCGCGTCGCCGCCGGCGCCTTCACCGGTCGCAGCGCCGAAGTTCGAGGAGCAGTGGGACGACAAGGCCCCGGAGCCGGAGCCACCCACCGCTCGCGACGAAGGCTTCGCGCAACCGGTGGAAGAGAAGGCCAAGGGCGACTCACTGCGACGCCAGCGCGTCGCGAACGATCCACCTGCCAAGGAAGCCCCGACGCCTCCGGCGATCGCAGCCGAGCGCTCGGCCGCCGCGCCT
>DATEOF010000388.1:0-8052 GCA_035274465.1 Polyangiales bacterium | reverse complement strand
GCCTCGGGGATGTTTCCGTAGAGACCATGAGCAGCGTGAAAATCGCGCGCGGATCCACCCCGATTTTCACGCTGCGACAGGCACGCGTTCGCGCCGGCTTGAGAAACGCCAGGGTGTCTTTAGCTCAACCCGGCGCGAACGCGCGCCGAGGTCTCGTAGGAAACATCCCCGAGGCAGAGCCGTAAGCGTGCATCGAGCCGCACCGACCCGCCGAGGACAGTGCGCGCGACGCAGGCGCCGCCGCGTGCGCAGACGTAAGTGCGCGCGACGCCGCGCGCGACGGCCGGTGGCGCGGGGCTAGAGGCGCCAGGCTAGATGTGGACTGGCAGGCTGGCCTGGATGCGGAAGAGTGAGTCGCCCCACTGCTGCTTTTCGCTGACCAGCGCCAGCTTCGGGAAACGGCGCACCAGGCTGCCGATGGCGATCTGCGCCTCCATGCGTGCGAGGTGAGCGCCGAGGCAAAAGTGGATTCCGCCGCCAAACGCCAGGTTCGCGTTTTGATCACGTTCGATGTTGAACGTGTCGGGATCGCGGAACACGCGCGGGTCGCGGTGTGCCGCCGAGATGACGGCGAAGATCGGCGTGTTCTTCGGGATGTGGATGCCCTGAAACACCGCGTCCTCGTGCAGCACGCGCGGCGCACCCGGGATCGGGCCATCGTAGCGCAGGCACTCTTCGACCGCGCCGACGATCAGCTGCGGGTTGGCACGCAGCTTCGCGAGCTCCTCGGGGTGCATGAGCAACGCGCGCACACCGTTGCCGATCAGGCCGATCGTGGTCTCGAAGCCCGCGATCAACAGGCCGATCGCCTGCACGATCAGCTCCTCGTGGCTCAGTCGATCGCCGGCTTCTTCCGCGCGGATCAGCGTGCTCAGCAGATCGTCGCCGAGGTTTTGTTTGCGCGCGTTGGCCAGCGAGGTGAAGTAGTCGACCAGGTAGCCGGCGGACTCGAGCGAGATCGCGCGCTGTCGTTCGCTCAGGATACGCGGCGCGAGCAGGTGCGTGACGTGCGCGGTCCAGTCGGTGAACAGCTCGCGATCCGACAGCGGCACGCCGATCATCTGACAGATCACGGTCGAGGGCAGCGGACGAGCGAGATCGCGGATCACGTCGAGCGTGCTGCCGCCCGAGACGCGATCGAGGAAGCCGTCGACCATCGTCTGCACTTCGGCACGCATGCGATCCATCGCCGGTGGCGTGAAGCCGCGGCTGACCAGGCGGCGCAGCCGCGTGTGGTTGGGCGGATCCTGCTGCAGCATGAAGCGCCGCGGATTGTCGGTCTCGTCCACGCCGGGCAAGCGACCGTCGGTGGTGCGCACCCCCACCTTCGTCTCCTTGAACAGCTTGACCACGTCGGCGTGCCGGAACAGCTGGTAGTCGCCCAGCGGCGTGCGCTGCACCGGGTCCTCTTCGCGCGCGCGGTTCAACGCCGGGTACGGATTGTCACGATAGGCTGGGTCGCGACTCAAGGGGTTTACGCCCGTCCACGACGCATCCGGGTCCGCCATCGGCGGAATTGAGAACATGTTGTTCAGTATAGCGGAGGGTCCAGGCCTGTCTACAGACCTGTAAGTAAGCACAGGAAGGCGATCTGCGGCCAGCTGCGCCTAGGGCGCCGAACGGTTTGAAACGTCGATGGATGTGCGGTTTAGCGGGGTTCTGGGGGCCTGCGGGCCGACGAGGCGTAGTTCGAACCTACGTTGAGGAAGCACGCGGGCGCCCAGAGCCCCGATAAACCGCACAGGCGCGGCGTTTCAAACTGTTCGGCGCCCTGAAGCAGCCGGCCGCACTACAGCCAAATTCAGCGTTCAATCGCCGTCGAGTAGACCACCCAGGCCTCCGAGCACCGAACCCTCGCCGGTGCGTGCACCGCCTACCGAGGGCGCGTTGGCGATGATGCGATCGGCCAGGCGCGAGAACGGCATCGACTGCACCCACACCGTACCGGTGCCCTGCAGCGTGGCCAGGAACAGGCCCTCGCCGCCGAACAGCATCGACTTCAAGTTACCCGCGCGCTCGATGTCGTAGTCGATGCCCGGCGTGAACGCGACCAGGCAACCGGTATCGAGCCGGAGCTTCTGGCCGTTGAGCTGCTTCTTGACGATCGTGCCGCCGGCATGGATGAAAGCCTTTCCGTCGCCCTGCAGGCGCTGCAGGATGAAGCCCTCGCCGCCGAAGAAGCCCGTGCCGAGCTTCTGCGTGAACGCGATCGAGATGCTCGTGCCGAGCGCCGCAGCCAGGAATGCGTCCTTCTGACACAACAGCTCTCCGCCTGCCGCTGCGAGATCGACGGGGATGATCTGACCCGGATACGGCGCGGCGAACGCCACGCGGCGCTTGCCCGACGCCTGGTTCGTGAAGTGCGTCATGAACAGAGACTCGCCCGTGAGCATGCGTTTGCCGGCGCCGAACAGCTTGCCGAAGAAACCCTGCTCGGGCTCCGTGCCATCGCCCATCTTGCTCTCGAACGCGATGCCGTCTTCCATGTACGTCATCGAGCCGGCTTCTGCGATCACGGTCTCGCCCTGATCGAGCTCCACCTCCACGAGTTGCAGGTCGTCCCCGATGATCTCGTAGTCCACTTCGTGGCTCTTCCCCATGCGCGCCTCCTTTTGGCGGAGTTGTGTAGCACGCGGAGCGCGCACGTGGCCCGGCCCACGCTGACCATTGCTAACTGGCCGTGCGCGAAACCGCAGGCGGTGCCTTGCTCGGCACACGATTGATCCACTTGCGCACGTAGTACGGCGGGCGCCCCTGGGCCTCGTGGTAGGTGCGTCCCACCACATCGGCGACGAGGCCGAGGGACAATAGCTGAATTCCGACGAGGATCAGCATCACGCCCAGCAGCAAGAGCGGGCGCGTGCCGATGTCCTGTTGGTGGGCGAGCTTCTCCCAGGTGAGCGACGCACTGATGCACAAGCCCGCGAACAACGCGGCCAAGCCGGCCAGCCCGAACACCTGCATGGGTCGCACCAGGTACGAGCGCAGGAAGAGCACCGTGACCAGGTCGAGCAGCACGCGCAAGGTGCGGCCGATGCCGTACTTGGACTTGCCGAACTGGCGCGCGCGATGGTTGACCGGCAGCTCGACGATGCGCGCACCCACGAGCGAGGCCATGACCGGGATGAAGCGGTGCATCTCGCCGTACAGCCGCAGCTCGCGCGCGACCTCGACGCGCATGGCCTTCAGCGTACATCCGTAGTCGTGAAGCTTGACGTGCGTGGTGCTGCTGATCAGCCAGTTCGCGAGGATCGACGGCAAGCGCCGGTTGATGAAGGTGTCCTTGCGATCGGCGCGCCAGCCCGCGACGAGATCGTAGCCCTCCTCGAGCTTGGCCAGCATGCGCGGGATGTCCGCCGGGTCGTTCTGCAGATCGGCGTCGAGCGTGACCACCACCTCGCCGCGGGCGGCGGAGATACCTGCCTGCATGGCCGCGGTCTGACCGAAGTTGCGGCGGAACGTGCCGACCACCAGCCGCGGATCACTGGCCGCAGCCTCGGCCAGCAGCTGAAAGCTCCCGTCGGGAGAGCCGTCGTCGATGCAGATGATCTCGTAGTCGATGCCGGTGTGGTCGAGCGCAGCGTGCAGCTCGCGCAGCAACGCCGGGATACTCTCGACTTCGTTGTAGATGGGGACGACGATCGACAGTTGCTTGGCGTCGAATTCTGCAGCCATGGGCGGATGTGTATCTCAAGCGCGCGGCCGGCGCGCCCGAAACCACGCCCAGAAGCCGAGGCCCAGGGCGAATATCCACCCCCCACCGGCACCACCGCCTCGGGTACGGCACCCGCAACCGCTGTCGCCCTCGTCCATCCCCGCCGCACCCGAGCCCGCGCCGGAACCCGCCTTCGCACCGGCGCTCCCCGCGGAACCCGCAGTCCCAGCCCCGCCGCCGCCAGCTGCACCCGCACTACCGCCCGCCCCAGCAAACCCAGCCGTCCCAAAATCTCGTACGCACACTGGCGCCTCCGGCCAATGCGTGATGTCACAGAAGTTCGGCGTCCTGAACGCCGGCCCGCACTGCTCCTTCATCGCCGGCTCACCCGGACACTCCAGGAACGGGTCGGCGGTGTTGATGACGAACATCGACGTGAACGCGCCGCTCTCCGGATCCGCCGTGCCGAAGCGCCAGTCCGCGCACATGTAGAGCCGCTGGCTCGCGACGTCGTAGCCGAGGCAGCCGACCTTGTACGCGTCGCTGAGCTTGGTCGGCGCATCGCCGAGCTTGCTGACTTTGTACAAAGCGGGCGAGTTCTGGTCGTTGTCGCCGTAGTAGAGCGCGCCATCGGGCATGAACGCGACACCGCCGAACTCGGTGACGCTGCCGATCTTGACGAAACTCCCGGGCTCCCCGCGCTTGTCGCTGTAGTACAAGTCGTCGGGCTCGCCCTCGAGCGTGCGCTGGATCAGCACGATGATGCGATCGGCGCTCGTCGGATCGACCGCGACCAGCCGCAGTTGCGCGCGATCCTTGATCTCGCCCCAGTAGTGCGAGGTCCAGCTCGCGGCATCGTCGTCCGAGTAGCGCAGGTAGTACTTGACTGCGGTCTGCGACACGCCGCCATCCGCTCCGGCGACCTCCACGTTCTCGATCGCGCTGGCCCAGAAGCGCTTGCCGGCTCCGTTCTTCACCACGTGCAGGCGGCTGAACCAGGCGTCGACAGGCGCTCCGAACGGTGCCCAGGGACCCGACGTGCCTGCGCGCTTCCAGACGCCGTTCTTGGCCTCGGTGTCCCCGGTGACCACGTACATCACGTCCTTGTCGACCGGGTCCTCGGCGAAGTCGGCGATCCACTTGCCCTTCAGCTCCGCGGCTTCTTGCCAGGCGCAGCCCTGCGCGTCGCTGCAGCGCACGCCGCTCCCCGTGCCCACGCACATGCTGCCGTCGGTCGCGGTCTTGAGCGCGTAGGCCCCCTTGCCTTGCAGCGAGCTCTCGATCGCGCCGAAGCAGGTGATCTTGAAGCTCTTGCCGCGATCGCGACTCAGGAAGATGCCACCCTCGCCGTTGATCCAGCGCACGGTCAGCAAGTCGGGATTGCTCGAGGCGACCTCGACCGCACCGAAGACTTCCTTGGGGCCGGCCGCAGCCTGGCCGACGAAGCAAAACCAAAGTACGGCGCTCGAAGCGCAGGCGCCGAAGCGCGCCCAAACCGGGTGAATCATGCCCTAGTCATGCCCGTAGCCTCGCGGGCATGCAAGCAGTCACCCTCAGCGAGACGCGGCTTGCGCAGAGCGGCGCCGCCGCTGGGAGCGGCGCAAGCACGCGTAGCCGATCATACCCCAAAGCCACGCCGAGCTCGGCGCTGAGCCCGCGAGGCCGGCGCTGCAGCCGCTGCTCCGCGCGGGTTTCTCTGGGGTAGCGCCGCTGCTACCCGCGCGAGGCATGCCCGCGCTGCCAGCCTTTGGCGCGCTCATGCCTGCCGCCTCTGAACCCGCGCCCGAGCCCGCGGCCGAAACTCCCGCCCCGGACCCAGCGAGCCCAGAACTACCCCCCGCCCCAGCGTTCGCCGCGCCAGGATAGAAGTGACAGATCGGCGCATCCTCGTAGTGCCCCGGACCGCAGTAGTTCAGCCGAAACTGCGTCTCGCAGCGCGTCGCAGTGTCTTGCTCCTCGGGACAGCTCACGAACCGCTCGGACTTGCGCATGTCGGCGAGCACGCTGAACTTGCCGCTGCTCGGGTCCGCCGTGCCGAACATCCAGTCGCGGCACACGTACAGGCGCTGTTGCGCGGGGTCGTAGCGCAGACAGCTCACCTTGTACTCGTTCGAGAGCATGCGCGGCTCGCTCGCACCCTTGTCGAGCTTGAACAGGGCCGGCGACATTTGATCGTTGTCGCCGTAGAACAGCGCGCCATCGGGCGTGAACGCCACCCCGACGATGTTCAAGGCTTGACCGATCTTCTGAAACGACCCGGGCTCGCCGCGCTTGGTGCTGACCAGAATGTCATCTTTCTGCATGGCCAGCGGGCGCTGCACCACGGCTGCGATGCGATCCGGATCGCTCGGGTCCACCGCGAGCACGCGCATGCTACCGTCGGTCTCGCCGAAGTCGTGATCGGTCCAGGTTTGTCCGCGATCGTCCGAGACGCGGACGTAGTAACGTGGCTTCTGCGACGACGATTGCGCCGGCATGGCCGCACTCTGGTACATGCGGACTCCGCTCTCGGTCTTCACGATGAACAACCGAGTCAAGAAGTCCGGCTTGGCCTCGCCGATGCGCGTCCACTCGTCGCTCTTGCCGTCGTTGCGATACATGGCGTTGTCGCCTTCGCCCGAGCTCGTGACGGCGTAGCTCACCGCGGCGTCTTCCGGATCGCGCGCGATGTCGCTGACCCAGCGACCTTCGAACTGCGCGACCCGACTCCAACTACACTTGCGCTCGTCGCTCAGCAGCATGCCGCTGAACAGGCCGAGGTTCACGCGACCATCCGGCCGCTGGTTCAGGGCCCATACCTGACCATCCGCGAGATCGCTCTGGACGGCAGTGCTGCACAGGAGCTCGAAGCTCTTGCCCGCGTCGCGGCTGAAGTAGAAGCCACCGCCGCCGTACTCGTAGTAGATCGCCAGCGCGTCGGCGTTGCTCCCCGGCACGACCGTACGGAACAACTCGGGCGGGCCGGCCCACGCACTCCCGGCGAGACGAGCCCACAGCAGACACACCCCGAGGACCCAGCTGAAGCGACGCATGCTCCTAGACTCATGGCCTGCCGCAGCGGTCGAGGCAAGCGGCCTCGGCAACCCAAATCCGCCAGCCGAATGCACTTGACCCTGGCGGTCTCCTCTGGCGAGCTGCAGGCATTCTGCATGCTGGATCCCGAACACGAGCGCACGGTCCTGGCCTGGCGCGAAGCGCGCATCGCACGCCTGACCGCACGTGACGGTTGGCTGTCGTTGATCGGCAAGGCGTTCCTCCAACCGGGCGTGCCGCTGAGCGTCGGTTCCGCCGCCGACAGCGGCGTCCAGCTGCCCGGCGACAAGGCACCTGCGGCGTTGGGTAGCGTGGAATTGCGCGAGGGCCGCGTGCACTTCACCCCGGCAGCCGGCGCGAGCATGCTGCTCTCGCGCGCAGGCGCAGAGCCCACGCCGCTCACAGCTGCACGCGCGCTCGTCAGCGATGCGGCCGGCCGCGCCGATCGCCTGCAGTATGGCGAGATCACGCTCGACGTGATGGAGCGCGCCTCGACCTTCGCCGTGCGCGTCCGCGACCTGTCGCGCGCGCGGCCCGAGTTCGCCGGCCTCGAGTACTACCCGATCGACGACGCCTGGCGCCTGCCCGCGCGCTTCGAGCCCTACACGCCCGAACGTTCCATCGAGCTGGTGTACGACGGCGACCTCGCGCTGCCGTTCGCAGCGCCAGGCGCGCTGGTATTCGAGAAGGACGGCGTCCCGTACCGAGTCGATCCCGTGTTCGAGAGCGATCGCAAGCGGCTGTGGCTGGTGTTCGCGGATCCGACCAACCGCGACAGCACCTACGGCGCGGGCCGCTTTCTCTACGCGCCGCTGCCCGAGGGCGATCGCGTGGTGCTCGACTTCAACCAGGCCTTCAACCCGCCCTGCGCCTTCTCGCCCTTCGTGGCCTGCCCGCTGCCGCCGTTTCAGAACCGCTTGCAGCTGCGCGTCGAGGCCGGCGAGAAGCGCCCGCTGGAACACACGTGATGGAGCTCGCGGCCCTGCGCAGCGCGCTCTTGCGCTACTACGACGCCCACGCGCGCGACCTGCCCTGGCGGCGCACGCGCGACCCCTACGCGATCTGGGTGTCGGAGATCATGCTGCAGCAGACGCGGGTCGAGACCGTGCTCTCGTACTACGAACGCTTCATCGAACGCTTCCCGACCGCGCACGCGCTGGCGGCCGCGAGCGAGGACGAGGTCATGGCGAGCTGGAGCGGGCTCGGCTACTACCGGCGTGCGCGCCTGCTGCACGCGGGCGTGCGCGACGTGGTGGCGCGCTATGGTGGACGGGTGCCCGAGGACGCGCAGGCCCGCAGCGAGCTGCCGGGGGTCGGCCGCTACACCGCCGGAGCGATCGGCTCGATCGCGTTCGAACGCCCCG
>DATEOF010000387.1:0-12174 GCA_035274465.1 Polyangiales bacterium | reverse complement strand
GGGCGGCTTCTTTCCCTGCCGCTGGTTGCGGCTCAGCCTCGGGCGCGGGTTGGACGGGCGCGCGCGTGACCACCACGAACTCCACGCGGCGGTTGCGGCGGTTGCCCTCATCGTCGTCGCGCATGTCGCGCGGGCGCGTGGAGCCGTAGCCCACGGCCTGGATCTGCCCCGAGGGAATACCGAGCTTGACCAGCTCGTCCATCACGTTGTTCGCGCGCCGCACGGAGAGCTGCTGGTTGAACTCGGCCTCGCCGCGCTTGTCGGCGTGTCCCTCGACGCGCAGCTCGAGCCACTCCGGGTGCTGTTGCTTCAGCTTCACGATGGCCTGCAAGAGCGGCCGCGCCTCGCTCTTGACGCGGGCGCGCTCGGAGTCGAAGACCACGCGCTCCTCGAGCACGATGCGGTCGTTCTCGAACACGATCAGGCCGGAATCGGGGCAGCCGTCGTCGTCGGCGTTGCCGTTGACGATCTCCGCCTCGAGCGGGCACTTGTCGGCGGCGTCCAGGAAGCCGTCGTGATCGTTGTCCGGGTCCGGGCAGCCGTCGCTGTCGGCGAACCCATCGTAGTCTTCCGCGCCGTCCGGGCAGCTGTCCTTCTCGTCGGGCAGGCCATCGCTGTCGTTGTCCGGGTCGGGGCAACCGTCCGCGTCGGCGTGACCGTCCAGGTCTTCTGCGGTCTCCGGGCAGCGGTCCTGAACGTCCTCGATGCCGTCGCCGTCGCGGTCGTTCATCCGGTGCGCCTTCGGCGGCTTCTTGCGCGCGGGCGCGGCCCACGGCCGGTCGAACGCCGAGAACTCGACGCCCAGCACCAGCATCCGTGCATCGGCGCTCGACAGGATGTTCGCGGCCTGCACCACCTGCAGGTAGCGCACGGTCGGGGCGAGTGCGTAGCCGCCGCCCAGCCCGATGCCGTAGCCCAGGCCGACCTGCCCGGCGACGCGCGCCAGCTCCCCGGTCACACCGCCGCCCATCCCGACATCCAGGAACAACCCCACCGCCCGCCGCTGTCCGCTGCCATCGAAGCTGGCCAGCGGCCGCAAGCGCAGCTGCAACATCGCGAGCTCGAAGCTACCCGCGCCCGGATCGACCTGCCCGAGCGCAGTCGGCGACTCGCCATCGCTCAACAAGCCCGCGCGCAGCTCGACGCCCAGCAGCAAGTGCGCCGCCAGCGGATAACGCACGCCGAGCGAGAGCGTCGCGCCCGGCCCGAACAGCTCCGACTGCGGCGCTGTCAGCGCGAGCGCACCTTGTGCTTCGACCGAAACCAACAGCGGTTCCGCGCGCAGCGTGCTGGGCACGCAGAGCAGTCCAAGCAAAGCGATCGACAGAGAGGTCGCGCGCAAGGAGCCTTTGGGAGACTGCGACAGCAGGACGATTGTCCCATTCGCAGGCCCACAGATTCAAGCAGGCTCAGACGTCTAGATCGTCGACGTCGGCCTCTTTCGCACGTTCCATGATGAAGTGGTAGCGAGCCTGCGGGTCCTTGCCCATCAGCTCGTTCATCACGCGATCAGCCTCGATTTCACTATCGATCACCACCCGCAGCGCACGGCGGCGGCGGGGGTCGAGTGTGGTTTGCTTGAGCTCATCCGCTGACATCTCGCCCAGACCTTTGAAGCGCGAGATGTCCGGCTTCACGTTCTTGGGCAGCCCGGCCAGGATGCGCTCTTTCTCGGCGTCGTCGAGCGCCCAGTGCGTCTCCTTGCCGGCATCGATGCGGTAGAGCGGCGGCATCGCGATGTAGATGTAACCGTTCTTGAGCAAGCCCTGCAGGTGCCGGTAGAAGAACGTCAGCAGTAGCGTCGTGATGTGATGGCCGTCGGTGTCGGCGTCCATCAACAAGAAGATCTTCGAGTAGCGCAGCTTGCTCAGATCGAAGTCCTTGCCCACGCCGCAGCCGAGGCCCGAGACGATGTTCTGGAGCTCCTTGTTGTTCAGGATGGCTTCGGCGCTCGCGCGCTCGGTGTTCAGCACCTTGCCGCGCAGCGGCAGGATCGCCTGGATGCGCCGGTCGCGGCCCTGCTTGGCGTTGCCACCTGCGCTGTCGCCCTCGACCAGGAACAGCTCGCACTCCTCGGGATCGGTGCTGGCACAGTCCGCCAACTTGCCGGGCAAGTTCAGGCGATGGCTGATGGCCGTCTTCCGCAGCACCTGCTGGCCCGCTGCGCGACTCGCCGCACGCGCGCGCGCCGAAGTGATGATGCGCGCCACGATCGCGTCGGCCGCGGTTGGATTGTGGAGCAGCCACTGCTCGAGCTCGACGCGCAGCGCGCCCTCGACCACGTTCGTGACCTCGGGGTTGTTCAGGCGGTCCTTCGTCTGGCCCTGGAACTGCGGCTCGCGCACGTAGGCGCTGACGATAGCGACGATGCCCTCGCGGATGTCTTCGGCCGCGATGGTCACGCCCTTGGGCGAGACGTTCTTGGCAGCCATGTACGAGCGGATGGCCTTGCCCAGGCCTTGCTTGAAGCCGATCTCGTGCGTGCCGCCCGACGGCGTCGGAATGCCGTTGGCATACGAGCGCACGTTCTCATCGGTGCCCTCGGTCCACTGCAGCGCGCACTCCATGCGCAGCTCTTCGCTGTCGCGCTCGAGCGTGAACAGCTGCGGGTGGATCGCCGGCTTGCCCGAGGCCCGCACCAACTTGACCAGGTAGTCGTTGATGCCCTCGGGATGGAGGAACTCTTCCTTCTTGCCGCTGCCAGCATCGATCAGCGTGATGCGCAGGCCCTTGTGCAAGTACGACTTGGCCTCGAGCCGCTCGCGCACCGTGTCGAGATCGAAGCGGGTCTTCTCGCCGAAGATCTGCGGATCCGGCCGGAAGAAGATCGAGGTGCCGCTGCGGCCTTTGGCCTCGCCCAGCGACTTGAGCTTGCTGGTCGCCGCGCCGCGCGCGAACGACTGGCGGTACTCCTTGCCGTCGCGCTTCACGGTCGCCACCAGCTCGGACGACAGCGCGTTCACGACCGACGAGCCGACGCCGTGCAGACCGCCGGAGACCTTGTAGCTATCGCCATCGAACTTTCCGCCGGCGTGCAGCGTGCACAGGATCAGCTCGAGCGCCGGGCGCTTGAACTTCGGGTGCATGTCCACCGGGATGCCGCGCCCGTCGTCCACGACCGTCGCGGCTTTCTTCTCCGCGTCGATCGTGACCTCGATGCGCTTGGCGTGGCCGTTGATGGCCTCGTCGACCGAGTTGTCGACGATCTCCCAGAGCAGGTGATGAAACCCGCGCTGGTCGACGCCGCCGATGTACATCGCCGGCCGCTTGCGAACCGGCTCCAAACCCTCGAGTACTTCGATGTTCTCGGCTGTATACGTCGTCATGTTACTTGGATTCCGGCAGGCTCGGGACCTCCGGCTGCGGCAAGATCACTTTGGCTACCGAACCGCGCTGGAACAAGGCGTGGCCTTTGCCACCGCGCGAAACCGGCTTGTACTTTTCGCGACTCACTTTGAGCTCGGAGCCCGATTCCTTTTCCACGATGAGCGCATCCGACGGCTTGTACAAGAGCTGAGCACCGACCAGCGCGTCCGACTCGCCCAGCTTGATCAGCTTCACGCCCTTGCCTGGGCCGGCGAGCACGCTGACTTCTTCGGCATCGCAGATCAGCGCCTGACCGTCGACACTCACGCACGCCAGGTACGCCTTGGGCAACCGGAGGCCCACGTAGATCACCTCGTCCCCGGGATCCAGGCGCATGAAGCGCCGGCCCGAGCGCGTGCTCGGCTCGCGGTGCGGCCGCAGTGATCCGCACAGGCTCATGCCGGTCTTCGTGACCGCGACCACGTACGGGCCACCGGGTTCGGCCGCGCCTTCTTCCAGCGGCGGCACGTCGAGCACGCGCGCGTCGAAGCCGATCATGCGGATGATGCGCTCGCCGTCGTCGAGCTTGAAGGCGTTCTGCACCGGCGAGCCGTAGCCGCTGGTGGCCTGCACGTCCACCACGCGACAGACGTAGCAGGTGCCGAGGTTGGAGAAGAACGCGACCGCGCTCTTGGTCGAACCCGCGACGATGTCGAGCACCGAGTCGCCCTCGCGCACGCGCGTGGCGCCCACGTCTTTCAGCTCGCGCTGGCGCTTGATCCAGCCCTGGCGCGTGAGCACGACCAGCGCGTCCTCGTCCAGGATGAAGTCCTCGGCCTCGAACTCGGGCTCGTCGAGGTTGCCGACGATCTTCGTGCGGCGCGCCTGCGCGTACGTGGTCTTGATCTCGAGCAGCTCGGCACGGATCAGCTTCCAGCGCGCGTCGGTGCTCTTGAGCAGGCCGGCGATGCGCTTCTCTTCCTTGCGCTTCTCGTCGAGCTCCTTCTGGATCAGCAAGATCTCGAGCTGGGCCAGGCGATACAACTTGAGCTCGAGGATCGCGTCGACCTGCTCGGCGCTCAAGTCGAAGCGCTTCATCAGCTTCTCGGCGGCGTCCTTCTTGCTTTCGCTCTTGCGGATGATGCGGATCGTCTCGTCGAGCGCGTCGAAGACCTTCGCAAAGCCTTCGAGGATGTGGATGCGGCGGCGCAGCTCCGCGAGCTGGAATTTCAGCCGCTTCTCCACCACCTCCATGCGGAAGTCGAGGAAGTGCCGCAACAACCCGCGCAGATCGACCCGCGCCGGGCCCGCGATGTCGGGGTTGTCGGTCGGGATCAGGCAGGTGAAGTCGACGTTGATGTTGGTCTGCAGCGGCGTGTGCTTGTACAGATACGCCATTACCAGCTGCGGATCGCTGTCCTTCTTGATCTCGAGCACGATGCGCGTCTCGGCCGTGCTCTCGTCGCGCACGTCGAGCAAGGTCGGCAGCTTCTTGGCGATGATCACCTCGGCGATCTTCTCGACCACTGCGCCGCGGCGCACCGCGTACGGGATCGAGTTGATCACGATCAGCGCGCCGCCCTTCTTGGGCTCCTCGAGCTTCCACTCGCCGCGCAGCCGGAACGAGCCCTGCCCCGCCGTGTAGACCGCCTCGATCTCCTTCTTGGTCGAGAGCAGCTGGCCCGCGGTTGGAAAATCCGGGCCCTTGATGTGCTTGAGCAGACCCTTCACGTTCAGCTCGGGCTCGTCGACCATCGCCACCGCAGCGTCGATCACCTCGCCGAAATTGTGCGGCGGGATGGACGTGGCCATGCCGACCGCGATGCCCGCCACGCCGTTGACCAGCAGGTTCGGGTAGCGCGCAGGCAACACGACCGGCTCGGATCTCGTACCATCGTAGTTCGGCCGGAACGCGACCGTCTGCTGGCCCAGCTCTTCGATCAGCTCGGCCGCGAGCTTCTGCAGCTTGGCCTCGGTGTAGCGCATGGCGGCGGGTTCATCGCCGTCGGCCGAGCCGAAGTTGCCGCGCCCATCCACCAGCGGCGCGCGCAGCGAGAAGTCCTGCGCCATGCGCGCCAGCGCGTCGTAGATCGCAGTGTCGCCGTGCGGATGGTACTTGCCCATCACGTCGCCCACGATCGCGGCGCACTTGCGGTACTTGGCGTCCGCCCGCAAGTGCATGTCGTTCCACATCGTGTACAGGATGCGGCGCTGCACTGGCTTCAGGCCGTCGCGCACGTCCGGCAGGGCGCGGGCCGTGATCACGCTGAGTGCGTAGTGCAGGTAGCGGCGTTGTGCCTCGTCCGACAGCGAGGCGTCCATGATCGAGCTGAGGTCCACGCCGTCGCCGTTACCGCCGCCGGCTTGAGCTTTGCGCTTCTGTGCCACTTCGCGTCGTTCTCCTGCCTCGTGAGGGCTGAAAGCCCATTCAGGCTCGCCAGCGGGGTAGCAGACTCGAGGACACGCAGGCAAGAATTCCGATGCGTTCGCCGCCCGGGAGTGCCCCCAACGGGCGCTAGACCGGCACTCCAGAGCCGGAGATGAGCGAAATTCTACGCGCTAGAGCGAGGCGCATCTGTGCGACCACGGCCTACGCGCCCATGGCGCCGGACGCTGATCTCGGCTCGAGCGCGAACTTGTTCAGCGTCGACGGCATCGGCGTGAAGCACGGCACCTTCTACGCGCCCGATCGCGACGTTGCGCGAAGGCGCAGCTGGCAGCGGCGGGCTCACAGTGTACGGCCTGTGACCACGCCATCCGCGTAGCACACTTGCTGCACGCCATTCGTTCCCGCCGCCATCAGCTGCAGGCAGACTTGCGCTGACTGTGACTAATTTCAGTCGCTTAGCGGGCGAGTCTGGCATTGATGTGAGGTCTGAAACAAAAACGCACCTCACCACAAAACTAGGCTATTTCAATTTTCCGTCACCGGTCGTAGTCTATGGACACCAATCGGGTAGCGGTTCGCCCGAGATGTGAACGCTTAGTTACTGGAGTGGTTAGCCTTTAGCGTTCCTTCTTAGTGAGCCGCATCACTGCCCGTCCGGTACTTGGCTTCGACACGGCTCGCCGCGCGCGGTGCCGCGTTCCCCCCCGTGAACAACGAGGAGAAGGATGCACCGGAGTATTCGCAAGCCAGACTTGCGCGCGCATCGCCCGAAGTTCGGCTGGATCCTAGTAATCGCGGCACTCGCGCCCGCCATGGGCTGCGAAGGTTCGATCGGTGATCCGCTGACAGCCGGTGGTGCGGGCGATGTCGCGGGCGCAGGCCCTGATGTACTACAGCCGCGTTCGCCCAACGGCAACCCGACAACCACTCCATCGCCCAACGGCACACCGAATCCGACGGGTAAGACCGATCCGACTGCGCCCGTCAATCCAGCGACATGTAAGGTCCAAGCCGCAGCTCCGGCGCCGCTGGCTCGCCTGACGAATCAGGAATATCGCAACACGGTTGCAGATCTGTTCGAAGGCCTGACGCTACCCGAGCTCTCCCTGCCACCTGACAACGTGGTGGAAGGGTTCGACAACAACGCCAAGGCGCAGACACCCTCGCCGGCGCTGATCGAAGCCTATCGCGGCGGTGCACAAACCGTCGCCGCAGCCGTGCTCGCGAATACCAGCGCGGTTTTGCCGTGCAAGCCCGCAAACGCGAGCCAGGAGGCGAGCTGCGGCCAGCAGTGGATCGATGCGTTCGCGCCGCGCGTCTACCGTCGCCCGCTGAGCGCCGAAGAGAAGGGGCGTATTACCACCTTCTTCAACAACTCGCGCACCGCCTACGGCTTCAACACCGCCGTCAGCATGGTGGTGCAGGGGTTGTTGCAATCACCGCAGTTCCTCTACCGCCCGGAGCTGGGCGGCGCAGCCAAGAGCGGCAGCGCTCCGCTCACCGGCTACGAGCTCGCGAGCCGTTTGAGTTACTTCTTCTGGGACACGATGCCCGACGAGGAGCTACTCGATGCCGCTGCCGGCGGCAAGCTCGACAGCGCCGCGGGCGTCGAGACGCAAGCGCGCCGCTTGCTGGATGATCCGCGCGCTCGGCCCGCGGTCGCGGCCTTTCATCGCCAGTGGCTGCGCTTCGACAAGATGGACAGCATGCGGAAAGACTCCGGCATGTATCCGGGCTGGAACGACCAGGTCGCCGACTCTCTGCGCACCTCGGTCGCCAAGTTCGTCGAACACGTCTTTTGGGACATGAATGGCTCGCTCTCCGCGCTGCTGACCGACAGCGGCGCGTACGTGAACGACGACACCGCGGCGATCTACGGCGTGGCCAAGCCCGGCAGCAAGGACCTGGTGTGGAGCAAGACCGACGCCACGCGCCGCTCGGGCATCTTGACCCAGGCCGGCCTGCTCGCCGGCTTCGCGCACGAGACCGCCGACTCGCCCGTGCTGCGCGGCGTGTTCGTGATGGATCGCTTCTTCTGCTCGGCCCCGCCGCCGCCCCCGCCCGGCGTGACCGGCTCGGTCACCGACGAGACCTCGAGCACGATGCCCATGACCACGCGCGATCGCTTCGCGATGACACACGAGTCGGGTACCTGCGCCACCTGCCATCACACCATCGACGGCTTTGGCTTCGGCTTCAGCCACTATGACGCCGTCGGCGGCTGGCGCGAGACCGAGAACGGTCTGGCCGTGAATGCCAAGGGTTGGATCAGCAACACGCAAGACGCCAACGGAGACTTCGATGGCGCGGTGGAGCTCGGCAAGCGGATGGCGGCGAGCGGCCAGGTCAGCGAGTGCGTGAGCGCGCAGTGGTACCGCTACGCGCTCAGCCTCGGCTCCGACGATGCCGACGCCTGCACGGTGGCTCAGATCAGCGAGGCGCTGAAGGACAACCAGGGAGATCTGCGCGAGGTGCTGATCGCGACCGTCTCGAGCGACGCCTTCCGCAATCGTCCCGAGGTGACGCCATGAAGAACTACAAGCTGTCCCGCCGCTCGGCGCTGCGCATGCTGGGCATGGCCGGCGCGGCATCGATGTTCCCGGGAGGCCTGGGCCTCTCGCGCGCGCTCGCGCAGAGCACCAGCAATATCCCCAAGCGCATCCTGTTCTTCTACACGAACCACGGCACACATCGCCCGGCGTGGGTTCCCAAGGGCGTGGGCGGAGCCGCCGTCAGTGAGACCTCGTGGGATCTGAACGAGATCCTCGTGCCGCTCGCGGCGTACAAGAAGGATCTGCTGATCCTCGACGGCCTCGACATGCTCTCGTCCGATGTGCAGAGCGGGCCGGCCAAGAACGCGCACATCCGCGGCCACTGCCACTCGATGGTCGCGGCCGACATGGCGAGCGCGGATCTGGCCGGCGGCATCTCGATCGATCAACACATCGCCCAGGCGCTCAACAAGCCCACGCCGATCACGCCCCTGCCCTCGCTCGAGATCGGCATCGAGCCGAACCAGGAGTCGCTGATCAGCTTCAGCGCAGCCTCGCAGAAGCTTCCGATCGAGATGAGCCCGCAGAAGGCCTTCAGCCGGCTGTTCCCGGGCGGAGCGGCGCCGGGCTCTATGATGGCCGCGCAGGACAAGACGCCCGAGCAGCAACGCAGCGTGCTCGACTTCGCGCTGGCCGAGTACAACACGCTCGCGCCCAAGCTGGATCGCGATGCGCGCATGCGTTGCGAGGCCCACGCCGCGGCGGTGCGCGACCTGGAGACGCGCCTGGGCATCGCGGTGCAACGCAGCTGCACGGCGCCGCAGCTGGCAGCGGCAACGAGCCGTAACTCGGACTACGCTGCCTACTACACCAGCACCGCCGACAACTTCATGCGCCTGATCCAGGCCGCATTCGCCTGCGACCTCACGCGCGTCATCACGTTCAGCCCGGAAGCGATCCCCGACGCGCTGAGCGGCTACAAGAGCATCAACGGCTCGACGGACATGCACGACATGATCCACAAGGTCGCGATGCGCAACGATGCGCTCTCGAAAGACGCGACCGCGGTCGGCATCGTCAAGAACTTCCACACCGAGTACGCCAAGCTGTTCGCCAAGCTCCTCGGCTACCTGTCGCAGATGAAGGAAGCGGACGGCCAGAGCATGCTCGCGCACACGATCGTGTTGTGGTGCGGTGAGATCGCCGAAGGCAACCACGATCTGCACATGCTCCCCTGGCTGATCGCGGGCCAGGGCGGCGGTAGCGTCCGCACCGGCCGCTACCTCCAGATCCCGCGCTCCCCCAAGGCCCGCGGCCACAACGATCTCTACGTCTCCCTGGCAAACGCCATGGGCAGCAACATCACCACGTTCGGCAACGCCAGCGTCTGCAAGGGCCCGATCACGCTCACCTGAGGGGTCAAGACTCGCGCCTCATGGCGCGACTCTTCCGATGATTATCGGTCGCCGGCGCTGCGCGGCGGCTCCCCTTAAACTGCGATCGCTTCGGGCTGCGCGGCGGGGCCCATCGACTTGAGCAGCGACTGGCGGATGCGGCCACGCGCGCGGTGTAGGCGGGTGCCGACGGTGCGCACCGGGATGTTCAGTTGCTCCGCGACCTGCGCATACGATGCGCCTTCGAGGTGGTGCAGCCGGTAGACGGCCTGATAGTTCGCGTCGATCGACGCCACCGCAGCCTGGAGCTGCTCGGGCGTGACGTCGGCCCAGGCCTGGTCAGCCAGCTCGGCCGCGAGCTCGCGCGACTCGAGCGAGTCGAGGAGCTCGGTCATCCGCCAGCGCTGGTTGCGCCGAGCCAGGTCGACGGCCAGGTGGCGCACCACCGTCTTGAGCCAGGCCCGCCAGTTCGTCTCGTCGGTGAGCGAGTCCGAATCGAGCGCCCGCACGAACGCGGTTTGGACGAGGTCCTCGGCATCGGCCCTGTTGTGCGTAAGTACGAGGGCGGTGCGCAGGACGGCAGCCCGCAGTTCGTGCAAGTCGGACGGCAGTTTCGGCGATTCGAGAGCTGGCGACATGCCAGGCTGCTAGAGCAAGCCACGTGCCGAGGCGCCAACCGTCTCAAGTTGCCATTTCAGCAGGGCCTCCGGCTTGCGGACTGTCCACTCCAGTGGACTCACGAGCGGAAGTGGCGCCCACTCCAGTTGTCGTGCACACAAACTCGAGTCCGGCCGCGGCGGGGATCCGGCCTGAACACGTCATCCTGTGACGCGCAGGTTTCTCGACCACTCTCCGCAAGTCAGTAACGCCGCGGCTAACACGTATTCCCGCGACTGGATGAAAACAGCGCGAGTTTTGAGGCCCGATCTGGCCATCGAAGCGCGCCGCCGCTGCGAGACTTGGGTGTAGAGTCCCGGGGGTTACCTGCCCGTGTGGAGGCGTCTGGCATGGAGCTGACTCTCGAGAAGGCGATCCGACAACGCGATTTGTACCGCCAGTTGCTCGAAGTCGGTCTGGACGACGACCTGGAGCTGTTTCTGGACCGGGCGCTGACGCTCTTCATCGAGGTGACCGGCGCCCGGCGCGGCTACATCGAGCTCCGCGACCCCCGCTCGCCCGGGGAGCAGCCGTCGTTTTCACTCGTCCGTGGCGGAATCGCGGATGAGGCCCTCGGCCCCGGAGGCTTCTCGCGCGCGGTGATCACCGAGGCCCTGCTGACTGGCCAGACTGTGGTCACGGCATCGGCCCAGGGCGACCCGCGCTTCGCGGCCAGCTTGAGCGTGCGCATGAGCCGCCTGGAAGCCGTGTTGTGCGCGCCCATCGGCAAGTCGCCGGTGCTGGGCGTGGTCTACCTGCAAGACCGTCGCGAGATCGGGCCGTTCAACGACGACGACCGCACGCAGGCCGAAATCTTCGCCCGCCATTTGGCAGGCTTTGCTGATCGCGTGCTCTCGAAGCACAGCGTTCAACACGCCAGTGATCCCACGATCCAGTACCGCAGCAGCCTGCGCCTGGATTCGTTCGTGGGGCGCAGCCATGCGTTGGCCAAAGTCTTCCATCAGATCTCGCTGGTCGCCCCGCTCAAGATCGGCGTACTGCTCACCGGCGACTCGGGCACCGGCAAGACCCAGGTCGCGCGCGCGATCCACGACAACAGCCCGCAACGCGGCGGGCCGTTCGTCGAGCTCAACTGCGCGGCCTTGCCCGAGGAGTTGCTCGAGAACGAGCTGTTCGGCTCGGAGCGAGGCGCACACTCCACGGCGCAGAAGCGCAGCGTCGGCAAGGTCGAAGCAGCCGAGGGCGGCAGCCTGTTCCTGGATGAAGTGGGCGAGTTGTCGTTGCGCGCGCAAGCCAAGTTGCTGCAGCTCCTGCAGTCGGGCGATTACTACACGCTCGGCAGCTCGACGCCGCGCTCGGCCCACGTGCGCGTGGTGGCCGCGACCAACGCCGACCTGAGCGAGGCCGTCCGTGAGAAGCGCTTCCGCGAGGATCTCTTCTACCGCTTGAACGTGTTCCCGATCCGACTGCCGTCGATGACCGAGCGCCGTGAGGACATCCAGCACCTGGCCGCGCACTTCTGCGCCTCGACCTGCGAGGCCAACGGCTTTCCGGCGCTGGAGCTCTCGGCCGGTGCACTGCTGGCGCTCGAGAACGCCGACTGGCCCGGCAACGTCCGCGAGCTCTTGCACACGGTGGAGGCCGGCGTGATCCGCGCGCGCGGCGAATCCAGTCCACTGGTCGAGCGCAAACACCTCTTCCCCAACCTGCCCGCTGACGGCAACCCGGCCAGCTTGTCGTTCCACGGCGCGACCCGAGAGTTTCAGCGCCGGCTGGTCTCCGAGACGCTCGAGCGACACGGCTGGAACGTCACCGTGACCGCGCGCGCGCTCGAGCTGACGCGCGCGCACGTCTACAACTTGCTGGCCACGTTTCAGATCAAGCGGCCACCCAACCTACGCGAATAGCGCGTGCTGCTGACCCCTCGGTCAGAGCACTAGCCGCCCTGCGCACTCGCGGGTGGGGGCAAGCTCGC
>DATEOF010000386.1:0-15140 GCA_035274465.1 Polyangiales bacterium | reverse complement strand
GGCCGCCGTGGTGTTGCGCGCGCCGTCGTCGCCGTCCTCGCCCGAGAAAAATTCCATGCCGCTCATGCCACCGGTGCGCGTGGCACCGCCGCCCCCTCCGCCGCCGTTGGCTGCGAGGATCACACCGGCGCCGAAGCTGATGGTCTGGGCTTCGATCAACAGCCCGCCGCCGCTGCCACCACCCGCACCTGCGCCGGGCGTCACGCTCGTGCTGCCCACCATGCCCGGCCGCCCACCCTGGCCGCCGCCGCCGCTCACGTCCAGAACCGCGCCGGTGCTGAGCGTCAGCGTGTTGCACGCGACGATCTGCAGGCCGCCGCCGCCGCCACCAGGTGACGCTTGACGCTGACTGAGCGCACCAGAGCTGTTGCGGCCGCCCCGCGAGCCCGTGCGCAGCGGGATCAAGGTCGCCATGCCCTGCGGCATGCCGCCGGGGCCGGCATCGGCGCACGCGTTGTTGCCGGGACCACCGCAGTTGCCCGGGCCCTCGCCGCCGGGCGCGCCCGTGGTGCCGAAACCACCACCGCCACCGCCCGCGTTCGCCGGCGTGTCCTCGTCGGAGCCCGGACTTCCGGTGGCGGTTCCGCCGAGGCCTCCACCCGTGGTCATGCCGCCGGGGCCCGCAGTCGGGCCGTTGGCGCTCGCGTCGATCACGCCCTGCAGCGTCATGTTGTTGGTCGCGACCAGGGCCAGGGGGTGCGAGCCGGAGACCGTCACCACGCTGCCCAGGCTGAAGGTGACGTCGTGCCAGCGCACCACACAGATGTCGGGCAGCGACCCGCCCTGGCTCACGTAATTGTTGCAACCGATGGTGGAGCCGGCGGTCATCATCGTGTCGGTGTTGATCGTGCGAACGTCTCCGGCCCCGACGATCAGCGGGTCCGGTCCCACCGCGGTAGTACACGTATCGTTCGGAAGGTTGCTGGGCTCGAGGATCGGGGGCGGGGGGACCTCACAAGCATCCGGCGTGGCGCTGGCATCGCAGCCGTAGGCACAGGTCGTGCTGGACATGATGGTGCCGTTGGCTCGGCACTGGACCAGGTTCGAAGAACGGCACTCGGGGGTCGACGGCGTGCATTCGTTGCACGCGGCGCTGCCCGTCAGCGAGCTGCAGCCGTAGTTGCAGCTCTGAGATGCGAAGGTGGTGCCGTCGGCGCTGCAGGTACGCAGCGTGCTGCCGGAACACGACTTGGTGTTCGGCACGCACACGTTGCATATGCCCGAGCCGCTACAGCCGTTCATGCAGGCCGCGGTCTCGGTGCCGCTGCCATCGGCCTTGCAGCGCAGCTGGTTGCTCGCGTCCGCGCAGCCCAGGACCTGATCCGGCACGCAGCTGTTGCAGGTCGCCGAGCCGCTGCCCGTGTCCGAACAGCCCATCGCACAGTCCTGGTCGTTCTGTGCCTGGCCCTGAGCGTCGCACGTGCGCACCGTGTCGCTGTCGAGGCAGAACGACGCGCCGGGCGAGCAGGTGTTGCAGACCGCCGGGTTGGCCGCGCCGTTGCAACCCTGGTCGCACGGCTCGGTGCTCGACATCAGGCCGTTGCTGCCGCAGCTCGCCAGCGTGCTGTCATCGCTGCAGAACTTCCCGCCTGGGGTGCAGACGTTGCAGCGCTTCTCGGCGGCGTTGCAGCCGCTCTCGCCACAGTCCTGCGCCAGCTGATCCTTACCGTCGTCGCTGCAGCGGATGGCTGCGGTGCCTTGGCACTCGATGAAGGCATTGGGCGTGCACGGCCCGCCGTTCCCGCCCATGCCCGCGCCGCCCTGACCACCCGTGGCCCCCTGACCACCCGTGCCTGACCTGCCGCCGCTGCCCGCGTCACCCGCGGTCCCGCCCGACCCTGAGCGCCCGCCGCCGCCGGAGTTTCCGCCGCTGCCAGCTGCGGAGCCCCCCGTACCGGCGCCCTCGCGCTCCACGATTGGGGCTGACTCGAAATCGCAGCTCACGCACACCAGGACGCAAAGCGCGAACCACGCGTTGTTACGAAAGCTTGCCTTCACCCCTGAACCCAAGCGCAGATCGAATAAGCCTAGTCCAAATTGGGCTCATTCGCGACGTCCGCCGCCATGCGCTGCAGGCGGCAAAGTGCTCCGTTGTCGCACGTGCGTACCTCTACAGCGCACCGCATCGTGACCTATCGTGTCTGCATGGCAGTACGTGGCGTACTCACGGTGTTGGGCGTGCTCCTGCTCGCAAATGGTTGCGGGGGCGAATCGGAAGCAGGCGACGGGGGCACGAAGCGGGTGTGTGCACCCAACACCGTGTACTCGTGTTTCCGCAACGGTTGCAAAGGTCACCAGACCTGCGCCAGTGACGGCAGCAGCATGTCGAAATGCAGCTGCGACCCGGTCGAAGAAGACGCCGGCGTGGTGGTCCGCGACGCGGGCGAGGTGCGCGACCACGAGATCTGCGACAACGGTCGCGACGACGACGGTGACGACGACGTCGACTGCGCCGACGACGACTGCAGCGACCGCAGCTGCCACGGCGCCGCGCCCGCGGACTGGTCGGGCCCGATCGCGGTGCGCAGCTCGGACAGCGCAGCGCCGAGCTGCGAGGGTGCATTCGGCCAGCGCGTGCTCGAAGCCGGCTCGCAGCCATCAGCGGCAGCTGCCGACTGCTCGACCTGCAGCTGCAGCCCGAGCGGCAGCGCGTGTGCGGCGTTCGTCGACTTCAGCACCAGCAGCGAAGCGGGTTGCGGGGGCTCGAGCTGCACCACCTCGGTGAACCAGAGCTGCAGCGAGATCATGCCTCCATGCCTGACCGGCCAGACCTCGGCCTATCTCGGCACCAAGCTGGCGAGCGGCAGCGGCACGTGCAGCGCGTCGAGCCAGACGCCGCACATGCCCGACGTGAAGTGGGCCACGCGCGCCGCGCTGTGCCGCGCGCCGGACGCCCAGCGCGGCGGCTGTGAAGCCGGACGCCTGTGCCTGGCCAAGCCGAGCAAGGACGCCAAGCTCTGCGTGTACCGCGAAGGCGAACACGACTGCCCCGCGCAGATGTACACGCATCGCGAGCTCTACTACCGCGACGTCGACGACACGCGCAGCTGCTCGGCATGCAAGTGCAGCGGGCCCAACTGCAGCTACTCCTGGAGCGTGTTCAACGCCACGGATACCAGCTGCCAAAACCCGATCATCAAGCTGACGAGCGCGGGACAGTGCGTGCAGGTCAATCCCAGCGCCGACAAGCTACGCGTGGGCGCCACGATCGAAGGCGACGGCGCCTGCACGGCGGCGGGCGGTGAGAGCTCGGGCAGCGTCAGCGGCAGCGAGCCCGTGACCGTTTGTTGCGAAACCTGATTGGGTTTGCCAGCCGGCCGGGGGCTGACGTATACGGCTTCCCATGCCCATCGACTTGAGCTTCGTAGGCTTTCGCTACGGACCGATGATCACGAAGTACGACTGGCGCGACGTGGCGCTCTACGCGCTCGCGGTCGGGGCAGGCGAACATGACCTCGGCTACCTGCTCGACCAGCCCCCGCCCAAGGTGTTGCCCACGTTCGGCGTGCTCTCGACCTTCGCGCCCGTATGCGAAGCGGGCGCCAAGGCGGGGGCCACCCTGCCGCAGATGCTGCACACGGCCCAGCGCATCGAGCTGGTGAAGCCCTTCCCCGCGCAGGGCGAGATCCAGAGCTCGGCGGCCATCCGCGGTATCTGGGACATGAAGGTCGGCGCGCTGATGATCTTCGACACCGAGACGCTCGTGAACGGTGAGCTGGCGTGCAAGACCACCTGGCAGCTCTTGCTGCGGGGCGAGGGAGGCTTCGGCGGCGAACGGCCGCCGCAAGGCCTGCGTACGCGCGCGCCGAAGGGCAAGGCACCGGACTTCGAGGTCGAGGTTCCGACCAGCCGCAACCAGGCGCTGCTGTACCGGCTGACCGGCGACATCAACCCGATCCACTCGCACCCCGAGATCGCGAAGCAAGTGGGCTTCGAACGGCCGATCCTGCACGGGCTCTGTACGTACGGCATCGGTGCGCGGGTCGCGCTGAAGGAGCTCGCCGGCGACGACCCCGCGCGCTTCAGGGCCTTCGAGGCCAAGTTCTCGAAGGTGGTGATGCCCGGCGACACGCTGGTCGTACGCGGCTACGTGCTGGAAACCCCCGGCCAGGCCGCCGTCACCGTGACGGTGAAGGAGACTGGCGAAGAGGCCATCTCGAACGCAGTGTTCGAGTACGCGTAGGCACTACGACGGCGGCGCGGACCGCACGGTCAACACAGGGCAATGCGCGAGGCGGATGACGCGCTCGGCGACGCTGCCCATCAGCGCATGCGACAGGCCCGTGCGCCCGTGGGTGGACATCACGATCAGGTCCACCTCGTGCTCCTTGGCGGCGTCGATCACCACTTGATGCGCGGCGCCCTCGAGGATCTCAGTCCGCACCGGGAAACCGGCCTTGGCCACCGCGGCCTTCCAGTTGTCCATCTGTTCGTCGAGGTGCGCGCGAAGCTGGTTGATGAGTCCCGGCTCGGGCCCAAGGTACCCGGTCATCGGCATGATGTAGGCCGGGTCCTCGTAGGCGTGGACGAGCAGGATCTCCGCGTGGAAGTGCTCGGCCAGGCCCTCGGCGTAGCGCAGCGCCTTCTCCGCGGACGGAGAAAAGTCGATGGGGCAGAGGATCTTCTTGAACTCGGCCATGCCTTGCATATGCACACCCCCCGGCGTTCTGCCACACGCAGCATAAAACAAGGCCCCGCGCGAGGGGAGACGCGCGGGGCCTACTTGGAGGGAAAGTTATTGGGTCCGTTCAGTGCGTGGTGGGGACCTGCGGTGACTCCTGAGGCCGCCGGGCATCCGCCTTGGGCTCGAGCGCGATTTCGAAGACCTGGTCGAGCGTGTCCACACACGTGAACGTCAGCTGCTCGCGGACCTCGGGCGGGAGGTCGTCCAGATCTGCCTCGTTTTCGCTGGGCAAGAGCACGTGTTTGATGCCCGCTCGATGTGCGCCCAGCACCTTTTCCTTCACGCCGCCGATCGGCAGAACCCGGCCGCGCAGCGTGATTTCACCGGTCATCGCCACATCCTTGCGCACCGCGCGCTGGGCCATCGCGGAGACGAGCGCGGTCGCCATCGCCACGCCCGCGGACGGTCCGTCCTTGGGAATCGCGCCGGCAGGCACGTGCACGTGCACCTCGATCGAACCGAGCCGCTCCTGCGGAATCTGCAGCTTCTCGGCGTAGGTCGCGGCGTACGTCATCGCCGCGCGCGCGCTCTCCTTCATCACGTCGCCCAGCTGACCGGTCAGGATCAGCGAGACGTTGCCCCAGCCGTTGACCTGCAGGGACGTATCCGCACCGCGGAAGTCCTGCAGCCTGCGGACGGAGGCCTCGACGAACATGATGTCGCCACCCGCGGGTGTGTAGTACATGCCGGTCGCCAGGCCGACTTCGTTCGACTCGTTGGCACGCTCGGGCCGAACCTTCGGCCGTCCGAGCAGTGCGCGAACCGTCTCCGCCGACACCGTGCGCTCGATCTTCTCGCCCGCCGCAATCTTGCGCGCGAGCTTGCGGGTCACGGCGCCGATGCGCCGCTCCAGTTGCCGCACACCGCTCTCGCGGGTGTAGCGACTGATGATCGACATCAAGGCCTCGTCGCTGAACTCGATCTGTTCACCGCGCAGGCCCGCCTCTTCCAGCTGCCGGGGCACGAGGTATTCCGCCGCGATGCCCGCCTTCTGGCGTTCGGTGTAGCCGGCGAAGTCGACCACTTCCATACGGTCGAGCAACGGCGCCGGGATGTTCTCGATGAAGTTCGCCGTGGCGACGAACAACACCTCGCTCAGGTCGAACGGCACGTTCAAGTAGTGATCCGTGAAGGTGTCGTTCTGCGCGGGGTCGAGCACCTCGAGCAGCGCGCTCGCCGGGTTGCCCTGATACGACGCACCGAGCTTGTCGATCTCGTCGAGCAAGAACACCGGGTTGCGCGTGCCGGCCTGCTTCAAGCCGTGCACGATGCGTCCGGGCATGGCGCCGACGTACGTACGCCGGTGACCACGGATGTCCGCTTCGTCGCGCACGCCGCCGAGAGCGACACGCACGTACTCGCGACCGAGCGCACGAGCGATCGACTTACCGATCGAAGTCTTGCCCACGCCTGGAGGGCCCACGAACAGCAAGATCGGGCCCTTGGCCATCGCGCGCGCCTTCTCGACCTTCACGTCCTTGGTCTTGTCGGCGAGCACGTCCGGCGGCGTCGCTGCCGCCGCAGCCTCTTCGGCCTGCTTCTTGGCGTGCAGCTGCCGCACCGCCAAGAACTCGAGCACGCGATCCTTCACCTCTTCGAGGCCATGGTGATCGGCCTCGAGCACCGCAGTCGCGTGGGCGAGATCGAGGTTGTCGTCGGAACGCTTGTCCCAGGGCAGCTCGACGATCCACTCCAGGTAGTTGCGGATCACCTGGCCTTCCATCGACTCGCGACCCGAGCGCGACAGCCGCGCCAACTCGCGATCGACCTCGGCGCGTGCCTCCTTCGGCAGCTGCAGCGCAGCCAAGCGTTCTTTCAGCTCGGACAGGCCCGAGTCCTCGTCGTCCTCGCCGAGCTCCTTCTGGATCGCGCGCATCTGTTGCCGCAGGAAGATCTCGCGCTGGCGTTCGCCGAGCTCTTCTTGCACCTGCGACTGGATCTTCTCCTGCGCCTCGAGCTCGGTGTTCTGCCGCTGCACGTGCACGAGCACACGCCGCATACGGTCCTCGACCGCGGTGGTCTCGAGCAATTCCTGCTTCTCGGCCAGACCCAGCTCCAGGTAGCCCGCGACCAAGTCCGCGAAGCCGGAAGGCTCCTTCACCTCGTCGACGATGCGCGCAAGCAAAGCGTCGGGCACACCGCGCTTCTTGCCGAGATCGATCGCACGCTCGCGAGTCTCGCGGAACAGCGCGACGAAGTTCGGATCGCCGGCATCGGGCGGCGGCACTTCCTGCACCGGCAGCACGACCGCTTCGACGCGATCATCGACCTCGCGGTACTCGATCACCCGAGCACGCTCGAGGCCTTCGACCAGGAGCTGAACGCCCTTCTGCCCGCGCTGCGCGTGCGTGATGCGCGCGATGACGCCCATCGAGTACAGGTGCCGAGCCTCCGGCTTATCCACGTTCTCGCGCTGGGCCACGACGAACAGACGTTGATCGTGCTTGGACGCGTGCTCGATCGCACGCAGCGAAAACGAACGTCCCACCGAGATCGGCAGTGTCACACCGGGGAACACGACCGCGCCGCGCAACGGGACGACTGGGAGCGTTTGACGTTCTGACATTGATGTCACCTAGGACCGCTGAAAACCGCAACTTTCACGGGGTTTCGCGGCTTCTTTCCAAGCTAACCATCCCTGGGCACCTCGCAACTGACGCCCGGATTGGCTGCTGCGTGGTACATCAGGCCGATGACCGACGTCGTCATCCCCTTCGTCAAGGATTTGCGCTTCTCGTACGGTGTGCTGGAGCAGGTGTCGCCCAACGTGCGCCGCTTGGTCGCGCACAACCCCAGTCCGTTCACGCACGCAGGTACAGGCACTTACGTGATCGGTCGCGGTGAGGTCGCGGTCATCGATCCAGGCCCCGCATCCCGCGAACACATCGACCACCTGCTCGACGGACTAGGCGATGAGCGTGTCGCTCACATCTTGATCACGCATACGCACCTCGACCACTCCCCCGGCGCACGAATTTTGGTCGAGCGCACGGGCGCGCCGACGTACGGCTTTGGCCCGCACGCCGAGGGCCCGCGCGAGGAGGGCGTGAAGGTGGAAGAAGGCGGCGACTTCGATTTCGCGCCCCAGCACCGGCTGCGCGACGGAGAGCTGGTCCAGGGTTCGGACTATGTCATCGAAGCCGTACACACGCCGGGACACTGCAGTAACCACCTGTGCTTCCAGCTGCAGAGCGAGCGCGTGCTCTTCAGCGGCGACCACGTGATGGGCTGGTCCACGAGCGTGATCTCGCCGCCCGACGGCGACATGGCCGACTATCTTGCCAGCCTTACGAAATTGCTGGCGCGCGACGATGCGCGCTTCTTCCCGACGCACGGTCCGGTGATCGAAGACCCGAAGCCGTTGGTGCGCGCGCTCATCGCCCACCGGCAGGCGCGCGAGGAACAGATCCTGGATGCGCTCGCGCACGGACCTTCGACGATCCAGGCGATGGTACCGGGCATGTACAAGGGCGTCTCGCCGCTGCTCTACCCGGCCGCGGCGCGTTCGGTGTATGCGCACATGCTGCACATGATCCAAACGGGTCGCGTCGCGTCGGAGGGCCCGGCCGAGCTGGGCGCGGTGTACCGGAAAGCTCGTGCCTGAGGGCACGACCCTTCCGATGACTATCGGTCGCCGGCGCTACGCGGCGGCTCCGGAAGGCTCGTGCCTGAGGGCACGACCCTTCCGATGACTATCGGTCGCCGGCGCTGCGCGGCGGCTCCCCTCCCGCCGCCGTAAGCTGCTACTCGTCCTTGGACAGCACGATGTACAGGGCCGAGTCGCGGCGCAGTACGCGCAGCAGCGCGCTGCCGTCCTGGAGCGCAGCTTCGACCTCGGCCGGCCCCGTCACGACCTGCCGGTCGGCCTCGACGATCAGGTCGCCCTGGGCCAGCTCCGCGCGCTCGGCCATCGAGCCTCGCACGACGCCCACCACCAGCGCACCCTGCCGGCCGCGGTAACCGAGTCGCGCGGCGCGTTCGGGCGTCAGCGCCTCGAGCTGCAAGCCCAGGTCCGGCACCTCCGCAGCCTTGCGCTGCGGCTTGGACTTCTGCGCGCGCGCGGCGCTCTCGCGCTCGACGGTGGTCAACGGCAGGCTCAGCGTCTTGCCCTCGCGCACCACGCCGACGGTCACCTTCGCGCCGATCGGCTTCTCGAGCAGCACGCGCATCAAGTCGCGGTGCTCTTTGATCGGTTGGCTGTCGAGAGAGACGATCACGTCGCCCGGCTTCACACCGCCCTTCTCCGCGGGCCCGCCCGGAACGACGCTGCTGACCAGCGCCCCACCCTTGCCCTCCACGCCGAAGTGCTTGGCCAGATCGACGGTCAGCGGTTGGAACGCGACGCCGATGTAGGAGCGCCGCACGCTGCCCTTCTCGATCAGCTGGTCGGACACGACGCGCGCCAGGTTGGATGGGATCGCGAAGCCGATACCCGTGCCCTGCCCGACGATCATCGTGTTGATTCCCAGCACCTCGCCGCGCAGGTTCACCAGCGGCCCGCCCGAGTTCCCGGGGTTGATGCTGGCGTCGGTCTGCACGTAGTCCTCGATGTCGTTGGCGCGCAGCTCGCCGCGTCCGATCGCGCTCACCACGCCGACGGTTACGGTGTAGTCGAGCCCAAACGGCGAGCCGATCGCCACCACCCACTCGCCCGGCCGCGAGCGACTCGAGTCGGCGAAGCGCGCCGCGACCAGGTTCTTGGCCTGCACGCGCACCACGGCCAGATCCGTGGCGTCGTCGATGCCGACCGTCTTGCCGACCAGGTGCTGGCCATCTTGAAACACCACCTCCACGCGGCTGGCGTCTTCCACCACGTGCTTGTTGGTCAGGATGTAGCCATCCGCGCGCAGCACCACGCCCGAGCCCGTGCCGCGCTGGATCTGGTACTGGTCGCGCTGGCCGGGGCCACCGAACCATTCGCCGAAGGGGAAGCCCTCGAACGGGTTGACCAACTTGCGGCGCGACTCGATGCGCATGGCCACGACCGACTTCGAGACCGACTCCGCCACCTGGACGAACGCGGCTTGCAACGCCTCGGCGCTACTCAAGCCTGCAGCCGCAGGCGGCGCGCTGGCCGGTTGGGCACGTGTCGCCGCTGGCAGCGGCCCCAGGCTCACGCACACGGCGGCCAGGGCCGCGCACAGGACTGCGCTGGGAACCCATCCGGACCTTCCGCCCATGCCTCGCCTCCGACGCCAGTGAAGAGCTGGCTGAATCTTGCCACGCCTGCGGTGCCAGGTGCGTTCCGACCAACGATTGCCTACATTTAGCGGACCATGCTGCTGCAAGTGTTCACGTTCAAGGACGGTCTGCTGGCTCGCCTGGCCCATGACTTGCGCATTTCGGTGGGCCGGTTCGAGGTGACCCTCGAGCAAGGCCGCCTGCGAGGCTGGTTCGATTCGAGCTCGCTGACCGTCGACGGAGTGGCCCATGGCGACCGTGTCGACGCAAACGCGCTGTCTGCGGATGACAAGCTGAAGATCGAGCAAACGATCTCGCGCGACCTGCTCGAGGTGGAACGCCATCCGCGCATCGAGCTCGAGGGCAAACTCGGCCAAGCGGACGGACAGTTCATGCTCGACGCGAAGCTGCGCGTGCGCGGTGTCGAACGACCGTTGCAGATTCCACTGCGACTAACAGCGCTCGGTATGACAGCTGAGATCGAATTCGCGCCGTCACAGTTCGGAATTGCACCTTTCAAGGCATTTGGCGGCGCAATACGACTGCAAGATCGCGTCCTGATTCGGGTGCATGTGTTTGCAGAACGCGACAAACTCGCGTCGTTGGCTAGCAACGCCGAGCCCTTCTCGTTCCATCCAGGCGAAGCGCGTATATGAATACGTGTCAGACTGATCTGCTCGTGCATGTCGGCGGCGATGTGTTCTGATTCCGCCGACGCTTGCTGGTCAATGGTTATCGACGTTATTCAGTGATACGGAACGCGACTCGGGTGCCTGTGAGGAAGAAGCTCGTAGTGCGTGAGTTTCCAGAGATCTCGAGCGCGATTTCGATCGGAATCGCAGCGCTGCTCTGCTGCGCCTGCACGGTCTATGATCCGCGCCTGCTGCAGGGCATCGGCAGAGGCGGCCTGGAAGGCAGCGACGCCTCGGTAACCGACGCCGACACCGGCGAAACTGCCGACGCCGCGATCGACGACTGCAAGGAGGGATCGGTCGAGCGCTGCAAGCGCCCGCACGCCGAGGGCAGCTGTATCGATGGCATGTGCCTGATCCTGCGCTGCCTGGATGGCTTCGCTGACTGCGATGCCAAGGCCGCCAATGGCTGCGAGGCGCGGCTGGACAGCCCCGAGCACTGCGGGCTGTGCGGCGCGGCCTGTCGCTACAACCGCGGTAACGCTGCCTGCGAGTCCGGCAAGTGCGTGCTGCGCGATTGCTCGGCCGGCTACGGTGACTGCGACGGCGACCACGACAACGGCTGCGAGACCGACCTGAAGAGCCTCAGCGACTGCGGCGCCTGCGGCAAGGCGTGCACCACGCCCGTGAACTCTCTCCCCAGCTGCGAGACCGGCAAGTGTGCGGTGGCCAGCTGCACCGGACCCTTCGGCGACTGCAACGAATCGGCCGCTGACGGCTGCGAGCAGCGCCTGAACACCGCTCAGCACTGTGGCGCGTGCGGCAGCCCGTGCGCCCCGGCCCACGGCAGCGGCAATTGCGACAGCGGAAGCTGCGTGGTGACGGGGTGCGAGCCCGGCTGGGTGAACTGCAACGGCCTCGCCGCTGACGGCTGCGAGACGCGCGTAGACTCGGTCGACCAGTGCGGCGCATGCGGCGCCAGCTGCGAGCTGCCGCACGTGACGCGGCCGATGTGCCAGAGCGTCATGGGCCAGTTCCGCTGCGCGATCGACAAGGGTTGCGGCCAGGAGGAGCCCGGCTGTAAGGCGGGCGCCGCCGAGAGCGGTTGCGAGCCGGGCTGGAGCGACTGCGACGGCGACGCCAGAAACGGCTGCGAGAGTGACCTGTCGCGCATCAGCGACTGCGGTCGCTGCAAGAACTCGTGCGTAAAGGTGGGCGCGGTCAGCGAATGCCGCGGCGGTCAGTGCCGGGTGACGACCTGCGCCCCGGGCTTCGCGCGCTGCGGCAACGAGACCGACTGCCGTCCACTGGCCAAGGACCCGCAACACTGCGGCACCTGCGAGCAGACCTGTAGCGACGCCACGCGCAACCAGTGCGCCGGCGGTCGCTGCACCGATCAGATGTGCTCCGACGGCCGCGCAGACTGCGACGGCCAGATGAACAACGGCTGCGAGACCGATCTGAACACCCCCCAGAACTGCGGCATGTGCGGCCAGCGCTGCCCGGACCTGCCCCACGCGCGGCCGGTCTGCCGCAACGGCGGCTGTACGATAGGCGACTGCGAACAGGGCTGGCGCGACTGCGACGGCGAGGTGAGCAACGGCTGCGAGGTGAACATCCGCAGCAACTCCGATTGCGGCGCGTGCAAGGCGGCGTGCAGCGCACCCCACGCGGACACCAGCTGCAACATGAACGGGCAATGTCAGCTGACGCGCTGCGACGATGGCCGCGGCGACTGCAACCGGATGATCGCGGACGGCTGCGAGTCCGACCTGTCGCTGCCGGCCCACTGCGGCGCCTGCGAGAACATCTGCGCCGAGCTGCCCGATGTCGCCTCTTCCAGCTGCAAGGACAGCAGCTGTAGCCTGGTCTGCGATGCCGGCCGCGCGGACTGCAACGGGCGCAGCGCCGACGGCTGCGAGGCAGACCTGAGCAACCCCGCCAGCTGCGGGCGCTGCGGCAACGACTGCACGCGACTGGCGAACGTCAGCAGCGCGCGCTGTGCAGCCGGTAGCTGCACCGACCTGGTATGCGCCCCGGGCTTCGCCGACTGCAACAAGAACCCGGCAGATGGCTGCGAGCGGGCGCTGAACACGGCCACCGACTGCGGCGGCTGCGGGCGGGCCTGCGCGCCGGCCCACGGCCGCGGCATGTGCACCAACGGCGCCTGTCAGCTGGCTGGCTGCGACCGCGGCTTCGACAACTGCAACAACAACGCCGCCGATGGCTGCGAGACCGCGCTCAGCACGGCGGAGCACTGCGGGACCTGCGGCACGGTCTGCGCGGCCGGCACCGTGTGCAACAACGGCCGCTGCGGCTGCAACACCGACGCCGAGTGCGGCGCGGGCAACAGCTGCTGCGACGGACAGTGTGCAGACACGACCACCGCGTGCTTCGTCTGGCCGTGCTTGCCGGGGACGGAGAAGCCGGCGAGCCAGGCGAACTGCGGGGGATGCGGGATGCTGTGCCCGTTGTGGTGTTGCGAGGGATAGGAAGAGGTCCGGTTCTGATTCCTTGTTTTTTGTTCCTTGTTGCGGTTCGTTGTTCCTCCGTTCTTGTTGAACGAGCGGCAACGTCGAACTGAAACAAGGAACAAGGAACAAGGAACAAGGAACCGAAAACGAGGCTCCCGATCCCCCGAATTTGTCGTTTTTTTGCCTGTCGCTGGACTGATGGTTTATTCCGCGAACAGGAGACACCTCTACCCATGACGTTCACGCATGAACAACTGCTCAAGGCCGTTCGCAAGGCCGGTCGCAACGGAGAACCGTTCACGTGCGCGGCCGTGCGCGACTGCCTGGGCTTGTCGACGCGCGATCGGAAGCAGCTGAACCGCTTCTACAGCGATTTTCGCGCGCTGCAGAAGGCGGCGCCCGAAGTGTTCGAGAAGGTCGGCAAGAACGCCTATCAGTTGAAGGTCGAGAAGAGCGAGCCCGAGATCAGCGAGCTGCCCGAGCCGGTCGAGACCGAGCGGATGGTGTGCATCGAGATCGAGATCGAGCCGGAGCCGGCCGCAGAGCCGATCGCCGCTGACAGCAGCGTGCAGACGGCAACCCTTCCCGAGCCGGAAGAGCTCGGCTTCGCCGAGACCGCACCCGAGCTCGAGAGCCTGGAGATGCCGCTGCAGCTGATCGAGGTCGACTTCGACGTCAACCAGCTGGAGGTCGCGCCGGTGAACGAGACGCAGCGCGTGGAGGAGCTGATCCGCAAGGACGCGCCTCCGCCACCGGCACCGCGCGGCTGGCTGGGACGCAGCCAGTGGCTAGGCCGGCGCGTTGCAGAATTCTTCGGCCGCAGCTGACGGCAGCAGGCTCGGCATCTCCTCCGCGAAGCGCGCGTCCCCACCGGTCAGCACGTTGACCCCCACGGTGAGTACGCGCGAGTGGCCACGTCGTAGCGTGGCACCGGGTGTTCATCGAACCCCGTCCGCGGAGGTCATGGGTGAGGTCTTTCTCGAGCGTGTGGTGTGCGGGACTGCTGGCTATTGCGTCGCTCGCAGGCTGTGGTGGAGACGGCGGAAGCTCGCAGCTGGCGGCGGCGCCCGGAGCCTCTGGAAGCCCTGCAGCCGTCAGCGGCCAGGGCGGGACGGCCGCGCCGGCCACCAGCGGAGCCGGCAGCAGCACGAGCCCGGGCGCAGCCGGCAACGGCCCCAGCGTACCTTCCGCGGGAACCGGCAGCGTGAGCAGCCCAGTCGGCGGACCCGCGGGCCAGCCGGCTGCTGCTGGTAGCGGCACGGGTGGCGCTGGAAGCCCTGCAGCCGGCAGCGGCGGGACCTCGGGCGCCGCCGGGATGGCGGGCAGCTCCGCGGGCCAGGCGGGCTCGGGCACCACGACGGCTGCGACTTGCAGCGGCAAGCCCGGCAAGAAGGGCAACGTCACTCGCGTGTTCGACAAGGAAGGCGCGAGCTACATCACGCACTACCCGGACAACCTCGACCCGAACAAGCCTGTCCCACTGGTCTTCGTGGCGCACGGCTTCACGATGAGCGGCGGCGTCATGCAGCAGCTCACCAAGTTCGACGCGGTCGCCGACGCCAACGGCTTCGTGGTCGTCTATCCGGACGGCGACGGCGGCGCGACGCCCTGGAACGTCGGCACCGGCGCCTGTGCCCCGGGCAGCCTGGTCGATGCACCGGCGGCCGACTCGTTCGGCTACCTGGAAGCCATGCGCGCCGCGGTCGAACAGGACCAGTGCATCGATGCCAAGAAGATCTTCGTGACTGGCTTCTCCATGGGAGGCTACTTCAGCCACAACGTCGGCTGCCAGCGCGGCAACACCTTCGCCCGCGCGGTGGGGCCACACTCGGGCGGCACCTACCCGGGCAGCTGTCCGGGAGCGCCGGTGCCGATCTTCATCATGCACGGCGATGCCGACACCTTCATCGACTACACGCTCTGCGGCATGGGGGCGCGAGGCTACTGGCTCGAACGCAACAAGTGCGGCACGCAGTTCGAGACCAAAGAGGTGATGGGCGGCAGCTGCGACTGGTACAAGGACTGCGACCCCAACGGCCAGGTCGTCTTCTGTAGCTTCCGCGGCGTGGGCCATGCCTGGGCCGGCGGCGCGACCGACGCGGTCTGGAACTTCTTCAAGTCGTACCTGTGAAGGCCGCTTTGCTCACGCTGGCTGTGGGCGTCGGCGCT
>DATEOF010000385.1:0-66126 GCA_035274465.1 Polyangiales bacterium | reverse complement strand
TTGTCCGTGGGCGTTTCACCCTTGCACAGCTGCGCGGCCAGCGTGGCGGGCTGCACATCCAGCCGCACCAGACCGGCGCGCGAGGTCAGCGCGTAGCGCCAGTAGCCCTCGAGCACGAGCCGCATGCCGTCCTCGGTCTCCAGGCAACCGGCCTCGAGGATGACGTAGCCGGCCTCGGTCGAGTAGAAGATGGACAACACGTTCGGCGACGTCTTGGTCACCGCGTCCGAACCGATCAGATCGCTGCCCTGCTCGGTGTCGAAGATGCCCGTGAGCTGCTCGATCGCCGCCTGTGGCGCGCGCGTCGCCGTGCGCAGCAGCCCACCGTTCGCGAACCGCGGGTTGGTGGTCTTGATCAGTTCGTCACAGCCGCCGAGCGCGCACGCGAGGCTGAGGACCAGCAGCCATGTTGTCGGCTTAGAAGACATAGCCAATGAACACCCGCGGGTAGAGAAGCAGCGAAGGGTCGTCCGAGTAGAACAGCCAGGTTTGATACCAGGCGCGCGTCCATAGCAGGCCGAAGCCGAAGAAGATGCTGTCGCCGCCCGAGAGCGGCACGTCCAGGGCCAAGGTGCCCTGCAGGCCGGTGAACGCGCGGAACTCCGAGGTCCAGAGGTCCGAGGCGCCCAGAGTCACGTACTGCGCCGGGATGAAGAGGGCCGACCCGTTGAAGGTCAGGTCGTACCCCGCGACGTCCCAGCCGAGCCGGATGCCTGGGCGGAGCACGGGCGCGGCCGTGAAGCTGTCGAAGCCGCCGAGGCTCAGCGTGCCGAGCATCGCGCCGGCCGTGAAGTACGGCATGATGTCGGTCTTGCCGATGCGCCCACTCCAGCCGGCACCCAGCTCCAACTGGTTCATGATGAAGATGAACTGGAACTGGGTGAAGATGGAGATCTTGTTGTCGAACTGATAGCGGGTCTCAAGCGTGAACTGGGGGACCGGAGCGCGCAGGCCCTGGATGGCGCGCTGATCCACGGCATCGAACTGGATGCCGAGGCCCAGCCGGAAGCCGGGGGCTCCACGTGCGGACTGCGGGCCTCGCGGCGGCAGAGCGGCCGGCGCGTGATCCTCGTCACCGATGGCGGGTGCCGGCTCCTGGGGGGCAGGGGCAGGCGCGACGACCGGCGGTGGCGGCGCAGGCTCGGTGACAGCCGGCGCAGGTTCGGCGAGCGGCGGTGGCGGAGCGGGCTCCGCGATGGGTACAGGCTCGACGCTCGGAGCTGCAGCCGGAGGCTGCGCGGCCGGTGCGGGTTGTCCTTCCGGCGCCTGCGCCAGCGCGGGCAACGCGATCAACGACAATGCGGCGCTGATGACAACTCGCCGAATGTGTCCGTTCAAGCCCATTCTATGCGGCCCCCGTCGTACTGCTGTTCCGGCTACGACGCAACTAATTTTGGACTTGTTAGCTCGTGCGTTCGCCCTTGGCTTTCGCCTGCAGCGCGCGCAGCAACAGTGTCTCCGCACCCGGTGTCATCACCAACTCTTTGGTCAGCACCGCGTTTGTCTGGAGGATCCTGGCCACGCAACCCGTCCAACCGGTCTGGTGATTCGCGCCGATACCTGCACCCGAATCGCCGTGGAAGTACTCGTAGAAAAGTACCAGGTCCCGCCAGTGCGGATCGTCTTTGAATTTCTGCGCCGCACCGTCACACGGGCGCCGGCCGCTCGAGTCGCGCAGAAAGATCCGGCACAACCGTTCGCCGAGCTCTTTCGCGACCTCGAGCAAGGTCATCATCTGACCGGAGCCGGTCGGGCATTCGACCTTGAAGTCATCACCGTAGTACGCGTACAGCCGAGTCAGCGCGGTGTAGAGCAGGAAGTTGATGGGCATCCAGACCGGCCCGCGCCAGTTGGAGTTGCCTCCGAACATGCCCGAGTCGGAGTCGCCGGGTACGTAGGCGACGCGGTACTCGTGGCCTCCATGCCTGAAGACGTACGGCTGTTCGAGGTGGACTCGCGACAACGCCCGAATGCCGTACGGGCTGAAGAACTCGGACTCGTCGAGCATGCGCGCCAAGATGCGCCGCAGCTTCTTCTCGTCGACGATCGACAGCATGCGGCGGTTCTCGACCCCAGGCGTCGAGGGCAGATGCACGTTCTCGATCAGCTCGGGGTGGCGCGCCGCGTAGCGCTTCGCGCGCTCGCGAAACTTCGGTAGCCGCGCGAGGATGTCCTCTTCGAACACCGTGGTTGCAGCCAGCGGCAGCAGGCCGACGATCGAGCGCACCTTCAGCCGCGTGGCGCTGCCGTCCGGCAAGCGCAGCACGTCGTAGAAGAAGCCGTCCTCCTCGTCCCACATCTCGTCGTTGCGCTCGCCCACGCGATCCATCGCGCCCGCGATCGCCAGCGTGTGCTGGAAGAACTTGTCGACGAAGGTTTCGTAGTGCGGCTCGTGCAGCGCCAGCTCGACCGAGATGCGCAACATCTGCTGGCTGAAGAACACCATCCAGGCGGTGCCATCGGCCTGGTCGAGGTAACCGCCTGTGGGCAGCGGAGAAGAACGGTCGAACACACCGATGTTGTCGAGACCGAGGAAGCCGCCATCGAACACGTTCGCACCGGCGCGGTCCTTGCGGTTGACCCACCAGGTGAAATTGATCAGCAGCTTGGCGAACGCGTACTTGAGAAACTCGGTGTCGCCCACGCCGCCGCGGTTCTGCTTGTCGAAGCTGTACAGCTGCATGGTCGCCCAGGCGTGCACGGGCGGATTCACGTCCCCGAAGTTCCACTCGTACGCCGGCAGCTGGCCGTTGGGGTGCTGGTAGTCGTTGAGCAGCATCAGCTCGAGCTGCTGCTTGGCGAAGTCTGGATCGACGATGCCCAGCGGGAGCATGTGAAACGCCAGATCCCAGGCGGCGTACCACGGGTATTCCCACTTGTCCGGCATCGAGATGATGTCGGCGTTGAGCATGTGGGTCCACTGGCTGTTGCGGATCGAAAGTCGCTCGTGTTGCGGTGAGGCGTTGCCCGCGCCGTGTTCGTCTAGCCACTGTGCCAGGTCGTACAGGAAGAACTGCTTGCCCCACAGCATGCCCGCGAGCGCCTGACGAAACACGTTGGCCCGGTCTGAGTCGGCCTGGACGGGCACCGGCATCAGCGCGTTGTAGAAGTCGTCGGCCTCGCTCTGCCGCGCCGCGAACACGGTGTCGAAGTCGGCGAAGGGCTTTCCGGACGTAGCGGCACGCGTGGTCAGTCGCAGGCGGATGACTTGCCGCTGCTCTGCAGGGACGTCGACCTGATAGTGAGCCGCGAGCTTGGTGCCCTGCTGCGCGGGGTTGACCGCGTCCTTGGCGCCGTGGATCAGGTAGTTGTGGAACGCGTCCTTCACGTAGGGGGACGTATTGGTGGTGCCGAACAATCGGGCGTTGTTGGTCTCATTGTCCGTGAACAGCAGCGGCACGTCGCTGTCGCAGTACAGGAAGTAGTCCGGCAGAGCATCGTCGGCAGGTGGCTGTTGCGCTTGAGCCAGTGCGTGGCCGGCGAACGGGAGGCGTTTGAGTGACGGTTTGGGGTTCGCTCCCTGTGCCCAGGTGTTGCGAAACCACAGCGTGGGCAGCACGTGCAGCTTCGCGGCTTCGGGCCCGCGATTGCAGACCGTGATCCGGACCAGCACATCATCGGGCGCGCCCTTGGCGTACTCGACGAACACGTCGAAGTAGCGGTTGTCGTTGAAGACCCCGGTGTCCCGCAGCTCGTACTCGGGGGAATCCTTGCCGCGGCCGCGATTGGTGGCGACCAGATCGTCGTACGGATAGGCCCGCTGCGGGTACTTGTACAGGTACTTCATGTACGAGTGCGTGGGCGTGGAGTCGAGATAGAAGTAGTACTCCTTGACGTCCTCGCCGTGATTGCCTTCGCTATTGGCGAGGCCGAACGCGCGCTCTTTCAGGATCGGGTCTTTGCCGTTCCACACCGTCAGCGCGAAGCACAGCCGCTGCTGGTTGTCGCTGATGCCGCCGAGCCCGTCTTCGCCCCAGCGGTAGGCACGTGACCTGGCTTGGTCATGCGTGAAGTAGTTCCACGCGTCCCCGTTGTCGCTGTAGTCCTCGCGAACCGTGCCCCACTGCCGTTCGCTCAGGTAGGGACCCCACTGCTTCCAAGGGTCACTGTTCGATCGCGCCGAGTCGAGCCGCCGCTTCTCCGCGTCGTTCGCCATGATCGTGCTCCTTCCGCCACCCCGAAGGCTGTCAGAAGGAAATACATCACTCGAGGCTCAGAAGAGAAGACCGAGCAGCATCTTCAGCAGCTGATCGATCGGCACCATGGTCAAGAGCAACGGTGCGACTGGCAGCAGCGTGGTGATGCCGATCTCCAGCACCGAGTTCCTGGTGATGGGTGCGACGCGCATACCGCGCACCACCTCGAGGCTGTTGCCGAGATCGGCGAGCGACTGGATGTCGCCGCTGCCGACGAAGGGCTCGTCGGGGGGCGCACCGCCGCGTAGCCACTTCTGGTCGAACTCGCGCACGTAGCGCTGCGCGAGCGCGTCGTACTCGCGTCGTCCGGTGCGTTTGGCCCGGGAGAGCTGCGGCGCGAACACCAGCAGCGGGCCGAGGGCGAGCAGCAGCATGGCCACGACCACGCTTCCGATCTCGGGCTTGAAGTCGGTCAGCTTCGCACCGAGGTGCAGGATGCGACCCGACAGGTGGCCGGCGACCAGCGCGCCGTGCGCCACCGCGATGGGCATGAGCGCAGAAGCGGACGCGGCCAGGAAGCCGAGGCCGCCCACCTTGTCCGGATGCGTCGGGACGATGTTCAGCGGGATGCGCGAGATGTGGAACAGCAGGCGGCCCCAGATGAACAGGCGAAAGTACCAGCGGACCAGCAGGAACTGAAAGCCGGGCAGGCTCACGTAGCCGAACCAGGCCCCCGCGATCGAGAGCTTGGAGCCCTCGCTCGAGGGCGTCGCGTACCAGGTGTTGGCGTCGAGCGCGGTGTAGTGCCTCCAGACGACCAGCACCCCGACGCCGTACACGAGCGCGATCAACAGCACTTCGGCGAGCACCGAGTTACGCAGACGCATCGCGGCTGCGACCGCCTCGTCGAAGCGGTGGCGCTGCTCGAGCGGAACCAGCCCGCGGTCGTTGAACTGTCTGAGCGTCGGAAGGATGCGCTCGTGCACCACGCGCTCTGCTGCAATCAGCAACGGCAGGGCGACCAGAAAGCGGATGTGCACGTCCAGGTCGAGCAGGAAGGGGATGGTGGCCGTGCCCGGCAGCATCCGCCCCTCGACGGTAGAGAGTATGAGCAGCGGCACCCAGCAGAACACCGCGAGGATGATGCTGCGCCGCGCCAGCAGCGACATCCCGTCGCCTTGCAGGTGCACACGTCGCCAGAGTTGGAACAGCGGCCCGCCGAGCACCAGAGAGAAGTCCTCGGGCCCCGCGAGGACATCCCGTGAGATTGTCTGGGCGTTCGTGTTAGCCATGCTCCTCCGACACAGCCGGCGATGGTTTACTGCTTCGCGGCTGTCGCCTCGGTCGCCTCTTTCATGTTCCAGCCTCCGCCGAGGGCTCGGTACAACGCAATCACCGCCTGGTGCTGCAGGCCCTTGGTCTCCGCCAGCTCGAGCTGCGCCGCCAGGCTCTGCTCCTGCGCGGTGATGACTTCGAGGTACGTCGAGATGCCGCCCTTGTAACGGACCGTGGCGATCTCCTCGGTGCGCAGGAGTGCGGCCACCTGCGCTTCGCGTTGTGCCCGCTGCTCCTTCAGGTTGTCGATCGCCGCCAGCGCATTGCTTACCTCGCGCAACGCGTTGAAGAACACCTTCTGGTAGTACGCCAGCTGCTCATTGACCCTGGCCTTCGCCACATCGATGTCGTTCAGCTTGGTCGCGCCACCGAGCAGGGGGATCGGGATGTCGAGCCCGGCAAAGCCCTGGTAGACCGCCGAGGTCTCACTGTTGGCGCTGGTGAGCGCGCTGGAGGCGACACCGGCGCTGCCGGTCAGGGCGAACTTGGGCAGCACGTCGCCCACGCGCACGCCGACGATGGCGGTGGCCGCGTGCAGCTGCTCTTCGGCCACGCGCAAGTCTGGACGACGCGCGAGCAGCGCCGACGGCAGCCCCGCGGGTACCTCGGGTGGCATCGCGATCGCGTCGAGAGCCACGCCGCGTTCGATCTGGCCCGGTGGGCGAGCCATCAGGAACGCCAGCTGATTTTCGAAGTTCCAGTTTTGCTGGTGGTACAGCGCGGCCTGCGCCTTGGCGTCGGCGACGTTGGCGACGGCGCGCGAGACCTCGAGATCGTTGCTCACGCCGCCCTTCATCCGCTCGCTGAAGAAGTCGGCGGTGGCTTGCCGGGCCTGGATCGAAGCGGCGACCACTTCCAGCTTCAGGTCGCTCGTGCGCAGGTCGATGTACGTCGAGGCCACGTCGCCGACCAGCGCCACGTAGACTGCGCGCTGATCTTCGTCGGCGGCGCGAGCGAACGCATCGGCGGCTTCTTTCTGCCGCCGCAAGCGGCCCCAGACGTCGAGCTCCCAGCTCACGCTCGCCGAGGCGCCGAAGGTGCCGTTGAGCGTCCCCGGAGGCACGATGGTGGGCACGCCGGGCAGGCCCTTGCCGCCGCCCACGCCGACTTGCGCGCCGAAGGTCGGGAAGAACGCCCACATCGCCGATCGGGCTTGGGCGCGCGCTTGCTCGATGCGTGCCGCGGCCATGCGTACGTCGTACGCGTTGGTCAGCGACTCCTTCAGGTAGCGGCTGAGCACGGGATCGCGAAACACGCGCCACCACGGCAGCTCCGCGATCGAGGTCTGGGTCTTGACGGCTTCGCCGCGGTGTTGCTCGGGCGCCTGGATGTCGGGCTTCGTGTAGTCGGGGCCGACGGCGCAGCCGTTCGTGCACAGCGCGAAGGTCAGCGCACCCGCGCCGGCCCGGAGGGTCGAAGACAGTTTCGTCACGATGCGGCCTGCTCCTCGTTCTTCGCTACGTTCGATGCTGCGGGTTTCGCTGCACCATGGGCTCCGCCCGATTTTTTCGCGGTCAACCGCTCGACGATCATGAACAGGCCCGGCGTCAGGAAGATGCCGACGAAGGTCGCCGTGAGCATGCCGTAGACGGCGACGTTGCCGATCGCCACGCGCGCGGCCGCGCCTGCGCCCTCGGCGCGGATCAGCGGGATACAGCCGAGGATGAACGCGAACGCGGTCATCAGGATCGGCCGCAAGCGCAGCTTCGAGCCCATCAGCGTGGCCTCGAACAGCGGGATGCCTTCCTCGACCTTGGCCTTGGCGAACTCCACCACGAGGATGGCGTTCTTCGCGGCCAAGCCGACCAGCATGATCAACCCCACCTGCCCGTAGACGTTGAAGTCGAGCTTGCTGACCCACAAGCCCAGGAACGCGCCCAGGACTGCGACCGGCACGACCAGGAGCACCGAGAAGGGCAGCGCCCAGCTCTCGTATTGCGCCGCGAGGATCAAGAACACCAGCAACACGGCGAGGATGAACGTGGGCGTGGACGACGGCGCCACCTTCTCCTGGTAGCTCATCGCGTTCCAGGCGTAGCCGAAGCCCTCGGGTAGGGTTTGCTTGGCGACTTCCTCGAGCGCTTGCATCACCTGGCCGGAGCTGTAGCCAGCGGCGGGTTCACCCGTCAGCTCGGTCGAGCGGAACAGGTTGAAGCGCGTGGTGAACTCGGGACCGATGATCGACGAGACCGAGGACACCGACGATATCGGCACCATGTTGCCTTCTCTGTTGCGCACATAGAAGTTGCCGATGTCGGTGGTACTCAATTTGTATTCGGGCTCGGCTGCGAGGTAGACGCGCCACTGGCGCCCGAAGCGGTTGAAGTCGTTGATGTAGACACCGCCCATGAACGTCTGGAGCGCGCCGTAGAGCTCGCTCGGGTCGACGCCCTGCTTCATCATCTTCTCACGATCGATGTTGACGAAGACCTGCGGCACGCGCGCGGTCCACGCGCTGCTGATGCGCCCGACCTCCGGCCGCTTCTGGGCAGCCTCGATGAACTTGTCGGTCGCGTTCTGCAGATCCTCGGGCGTCTTGCCCGCCTTGTCCTGCAGCATGAGCGAGAAGCCGCTGCCGCGACCGACGCCCGGGATCGCGGGCGGGCCGAACGCGAAGCCTGCCGCTTCGGGCATGGTCTTCATGAAGCCGGTGATCTCGTCGCTGATCACCTTCGCGCTGCGACCGCGCGGCATGCGCTCGCCCCAGGGCTTGAGCTGGATGAAGAACGACACCAGGTACGTGGACGACGTGTCGGTGGCGAGGCTGTAGCCGATGATCGTGTTGTAGGTCTGGATGCCCTCGGTGCGCTCCAGGAAGGCTTCGACCTGTTTGCTGACGTCGTCCGCGCGCTGCACCGAGCCCGGCGGGGGGATCGACAGCACCGCGAACAGATAGCCCTGGTCTTCCTCGGGGATGAACCCGCCCGGCAACGCCTTGCCGAGCGCGCCGGCGCCGCCGGAGAACACGGCCAGGAGCAGGACGGTCAGGCTGGCGCGGCGCAGCAGCACCGACACCCACTTGCCGTAGCCCTCGGTGGTGCGGTTGAAGACCCGATTGAACCAGCGGAAGAACGCGCCGAGCGGACCCTTGGTCTCCGTCTTGTGCCGCAGCAAGATCGCGCACAGCGCGGGGCTCAGGGTGAGCGCGTTGATCGCGGACAGCAGCACGGAGATGGCGATGGTCAGCGCGAACTGCTGATACATGCGGCCCGTGATGCCTTCGACGAAGGCCACCGGGATGAACACCGCGGAGAGCACCAGCGCGATCGCGATGACCGGGCCGGACACCTCTTTCATCGCCTGGACGGTCGCTTCCTTCGGGCTCTTGCCGTGCTCGATGTGGTGCTCGACGGCTTCCACCACGACGATGGCGTCGTCGACGACGATACCGATCGCGAGCACCAGGCCGAGCAGCGTGAGCGTGTTGATCGAGAAGCCGAACAGCGGGAAGAGCGCGAACGCACCGATCAACGATACCGGCACGGTGAGGAGCGGGATCAGCGTGGCGCGGAAGCTCTGCAGGAAGATGAAGACGACCAGGATGACCAAGATCACCGCTTCGACCAGCGTGTGGACGATCTCGTTGATGCCCTCGGTGATCGGCAGCGTGGTGTCGAGCGACAGGTCGTAGACGAGGTCGGGCGGGAACTGCTTCGAGAGCCGCGCCATCGTCGCCTTGACCGCGTCCGCGACCTGCAGCGCGTTCGAGCCGGGCGCCTGATAGATGGTGATGATGCCGGAGGGTTGGCCGTTGAAGCGACCCACCTGATCGTAGTTCTGCGTGCCGAGCTCGATGCGGCAGACGTCTTTCACGCGGATCAGCGAGCCGTCGGGGCGAACCAACAGCACGACCTCGCCGAACTCCTCGGCAGAGATCAAGCGACCCTGGGCGCGCACCACGTACGTGAGCTCCTGGCCCTTCGGCGCGGGCTCGGCGCCGACCTTACCGGCCGGGTTCACCACGTTCTGGTTCTCGATGGCCTTGCGGATGTCGCCGACCGTGAGGCCGAGCCGCGCCAGGCGGTCCGGCCTGACCCACAAGCGCATCGCGTAGTCCGAGCTACCCACGATGTTGACGCGCCCGACGCCCGGGATACGCGCCAGCTCGTCGTTGACGTTGATGACCGAGTAGTTGCCGAGGAAGGCCGAGTTGTAGGTGCCGCCGGGTGAGTACAGCGACACGACCATCATCGGCATCGACAGCGACTTCTTCAGCGAGATACCGGTCTGCTTCACCGTCGATGGCAGCTGCGGCGTGGCTTCGTTCACGCGCGTCTGCGTGAGCACGTTCGAGATGTCGATGTCGCGGCCGACTTCGAACGAGGCGTTGAGCGCCATCTTGCCGTCGGACGAGTTCGTCGACTGCATGTAGATCGAGCCCTCGACGCCGTTGACCTTCTGCTCCACGGGCGTCGCGACCGACTGCTCGACGGTCAGCGCGTCGGCGCCGTCGTAGTTGCCCTGGATCATGATCATCGGCGGGGCGATGTCGGGCAGCGCCGCGATGGGCAGCCGCGACATGGCGACGAGCCCCACGATCACCGTGACGATCGAGATGACCATCGCTACGATGGGGCGGCGGACGAAAAAATCACCCATGGTCAGCGCGCCTCGTTCTTGTTGAGTTCCGGCGGTGCGGCGCTCGCGACGACTGCGGCGCGCTCCTCGACCTCGACCACGTCTCCCGGCTTGGCCTTGAACAGGCCTTCGACCACGACGCGATCGCCGGCCTTGAGGCCCTTCTCGACCACCCAGTTGCTGCCCACGCGCGAGGTGGCGGTGATGGTCTTGACCTCGAGCTTGTTGCCCTCGCCGATCACGCCGATCATCTGCGAGCCTTGCAGCTCGCGCACCGCGCGCTGGGGCACCAACACGACGCCGTGTTTGGTCTCGCTCTGACCGCGCACCTTGGCGAACTGACCCGGGCGCAGCACCGAGTCCGGGTTGGGGAAGAGGGCTTCGAAGGTCAGCGTGCCGGTGGCGATGTCGATCTGGCGCTCGATCACCGCGATCTTACCCTTCTTCGGATAGATGCTGCCGTCGGCCAGGATCAGCTCGAGATGCCCCTCACGGTTGGGGTTGCTCGCGATCTCGCGCTGCAGCGCAGCCAGCGTGGTTGCGAGCTGCAGGTACTGGTTCTCGGAGATCGCGAAGCGCACGCGCACGGGGTCGAGCGTGGAGACGGTCGTGAGCAGCGTGGGCTCCGACTGACCCACCAGGTTGCCGACGCGTACCTTCGCCAGGCCGGCGATGCCGTTGATCGGCGAGCGAACCTTGGTGTAGCTGAGGTTGGCGCTCGCGGTTTGCAACGAACCTTGGTTCGCCAGCACGCGAGCCTTGGCAGCCTGCTGTGCGGAGAGCGCGTCGTCGTACTCCTGTTGCGAGACGGCCTTCGCCGCCAGCAGCGGCTTGAGACGCGCGACATCGGCATCCGCCTTGGAGACCGCGGCGCGCGCGTCTTCGAGCGAACCTGTCGCCGATGTCAGCGAGGCTTGGGCGAGGATCGGATCGAGTGTGAAGAGCAGATCGCCCTTCTTCACCGCCGTGCCTTCCTTGTAGTGGATGGCTTCGATGTAACCCGGCGTGCGCGCCCGGATCTCGGCGTTTTCGAAGCCGTCGATGGTTCCCACGAACTCCGCAAAGATCGGGACGTCACTGACCTCGACCTTCTGAACAATGACCTTCGCCGGCTTGGGTTTCGCGGCCACCGCCGCTTGCTGGCAGCCGGTGGTGATCGACAGCGCAAGCGTGAGTAGGGGCAGTGAGGTCTGAAGTCTGCTCATGGGGGACCTGTGTATAGCGCGACATTTTTGCACCGGAAACCGGCAAGTAACCGTCCCGCGAATCGAAACGGAGAAATGCACGCGGCAGGACGCATACCCCTCAGTCCACGGGTTCGCCACACGCCGCGATGGGGCAATTTCCCCCCACGACCGGAGCCATGGTAGGGTCGCCGCGTCCGAGAGTCCAAGACTCCTGCGGTTCAACGAGGAAGTATGAAAAATAGCCTTTGGATAGTGCCCGTGGTGGGGCTGGCGCTATGGTCCACCCCTGCTTTCGTGGCGGCCCAACTCGTGCCGCCGCCCCCGACCGATCAACCTGCCACCGCGCCCGCCGCGCCGTCGTCGGTGCCGCCCGAGCAGCCGACGGCTGCACCACCTGCAGCGGAGCCGGCACCGGCGCAGCCGCCGCCCGCTGCTCCGACGTTCCCGGGGGCCGATGAGACGACGTATACCGGTTCGGCGGAGTCAGCGCCGGACCTTTCGGCCGCGAGCGCCAGCCTCGGGGCGCCGGAAGAGGACACGAGTCCCTTTGGGCGCGGACGCAGCTCGCTGTCGCTGCTGGTCGGCAGCTCGTGGGGTGGCGACCGGACCTACCTGATCCTCGGCGCCGAGTACGGCTACTTCCTGATCAAAGGTCTGGAGGTCGGCGCGGGCGCGACGTTCTACCTGTTCGACTCGCCGTTCATGCTCACCCTCTCGCCCTTCGTCACGTACGTGTTCGACTTCATCAAGACCGTGAAGCCGTACGTCGGCGTGTTCTATCGGCACTACATCGTCACCGAAGGCTTCGACGATCGCGACAGCCTGGGTGCACGCGTGGGTGCGTACATCGCGCCGGATCGGGCCCGCTGGTACTTCGGCGTCGGCGTCGCGTACGAGCACCTGCTCGACTGCAACGAGGACGTGTGGGAGTGCGACGACTGGTACCCGGAGCTGGTAGTCGCGATCGCGTTTTAGTTTCGCGTGACCGTGAACAGCACGCCGAGCGACCACGAGTAGTCGACGCGGGCGCTCGGCACGTCTGCGAGCAGGTAGATGAACTGCAGGCCCGCGCCGAGCGCCCAGCTGCCGCCGATCCACCACTCCTTGCCGGCGATCGTGTCGAGTGCGAAGCCGGCGTTGCTGAAGCGCGACTCCTCGCCCGCGATGCCCACCAGCAGCCAACCGATGCCTGGTGCGACGGACAGGTAGAAGTCGTACGGAAGGTAGTAGGTCAACGAGGCACCCAGGGCCAGCGAGCGGGCATCGAACTCGATGCTGGTTTCCTCTGGTCTGTCGGGAACGCCGAATTTGTAGGCGTTTGCGCCGAACACATCGAGCGAGAGTGCGAGGTTCGGCAGGATGAAATAGCCGAGCGCGAACGAGAGCGAGCCGCCGAGCTCCGAGTCCGTGCCAGCGTCGTAGCGCGCTTGCATGCTGGTCACTCCGACGGACATGCGCAGGTAGACTCCGGAGTGCTGTTCGTCCGGGCTCGGCTCGGCGAGCGCGCGACCGGGCAGCACGAGGCACGCGAGCACGAGCAGGCATGGCAGGCGCTTCGCCATCAGAATGCCTCTCCGCACTCGAAGATCACGGCCGTGGTCCCTTCGAAGTCGAAGCCGACGTCGAGCCTCAAGTTCACTCGATCGGCCTTCTGCACCATGTAGCGCAGGCCGAAGCCCACCGACTTGGGCATCGTGTCCCAGGTGATCCGATCGCCCGGATTGCCGAACATCATGCCCATGCCCGCGAAGACCGTGCTGCCCAGCGGCCCCCACCAGCGCACGCGGTACTCGACGTCGATCCCCATCAGATCGTAGTCGCGCAGGCGGCCGTCGAGGTGGCCGCGCAGCTTCTCCTCGCGGCCGGGTGAGGGCAGCATCGAGAACGGCACGCGGCCCCAGGTCAGATCGCCGTACACGCGCACGGCCAGGATTTGATCCCAGCGCGGGTTGGGCTTGAAATACGCGCGCGCATCGATGGTGCCGATGATCACGCCCACGGTCGGATCGGACCACTTGGGGAACCCGCTCGGCATGTTGATCAGCTCCAGCGCCAGGTAGGCGCCGTGGTACGGGTTCGTGAGGCTATCGCGACTGTCGTACACGACGCTCAGCCCCACGCCGAGCATGATGAACTTCTGGAGCTCGTCGCCCGCCAGCTCGGGAGGCGGGTAGGGTTGCTCGAGGCTGCTGCCCCAGGTGAAATTGACGCGGATCAGCGGGCCCACGAACCAGTTCTCGAACTTCGTGGCCACGTTGAAGCGCCCGAGATAGTCGATGCTGTCGTACGCCATCGCGCGCTGATCGCTGTCGGGTGTGTCGTTGCCGATGCCCCAGTAGTCTTCTTTGAACAGTTTGATCCAGATGCGTCCGCGGAAGACGAAGTGGTCTTCCGTCACATCGATGTCGTGCGTGAGCGCGAACTTGATCTGTTTGTTGGTGGTGACCAGCGCGGACGCGCTGACGTACGAACCGCGCGCCTCGGGGTCGTCACCCAACTGGAACGAATACATGCCCGCGGCGCCCAGGCCGATGCCGAGCAGTGGGTCCGACACGATGACCGGCAAGAGCACGAGCCCGCGCCCGTCGTCCTTGCGCTTGTCCTTGCCGCCGCTCGCCTTCGCGTCGTCGAAGTGCCCGAGCTTGGCTTGCCCGCTCGCTGCGTGCTCGACGCTCGCGGTGTCTTGCGCGAGCGTGGCGCGCGGCCAGCCGCACAGCAAGACTGCCAGCAGTGCCACCGTGCGCGAGGTTCTGGCGCTACCCCTCACGAGGTCGCAGGCTGGCACGAAAGCTCAGAGCCAGTCCACGGCCTATTGTTCTTGCTCGAGGCTCTCGCCCTGCCGCGTGGCGTTCGGCGTGCTGGCTTGCCAGATGTAACCGTTCTGTCCGCGTTGCGGCACGATCTCGACTTCTACCTCGAGCGGTTGACCCGCCACGACTTCGAGCGGCCGGTCGAACGGGAAGTGAAACTGGACCCAGTGCGTGGTCGGCGCGAAGGGGCTCGTGCTCAGCGTGATCTTGGGCGAGAGCTGCGCCTCGAACCAGCCGCACATGCCGTACAACAGCATGTCCTGTGCGATCGCGAAGCGCCCGTTCAGGAAGCGCGGGGTCTCGCGCACGGTGGTCAGGTCGAACCCGCCCAGGCGGATCGTGTCGGGATGCAAGTCTGCTGCTTCGACGCGACGCACGCCGACTTCGGTGAAGGGCCAGTCGGCCACCGGAGAGAAGTCGATGTCGTACGGGCGCGTGCGCAGGAAGGAGAGTTCCTCGAACAAGCCCTTGTTCACGACCAGGGCCAGGTGCAGCGAGCACTCCTGCGGAACGATCCGCCCGCCCGGCCGCAAGAACTTGTCGCGCAACGTGATCAGCGGCTCGAGCATGCGCTCCGCGAACAGGAAGTGGCCCATCCACTCGGAGACGATCACGTCGACTGGCTCGGGCAGCACGACCGTCTCGCCTTCGCCGTAGATGGTCTGGATGTTCTTGCAGCCGTTCTTGGCGAAGATGTCCTCGGCCGCGCGGAGCATGCTGGTGCGATCCAGCGCGTAGACTTTGCTGGCGCCGGCGCGCTCGGCGAAGATCGAGAGCACGCCCGTGCCGCACCCGAAGTCGAGCACGCGGTCGCCGGGCTTGACGACCTCGTGGATGGCATTGCGGTAGCCTTCGGTGCGGATGCGATCCCGCAACATTTCGAGATGAGAACCGATGGTGGCGTAACTCATGGCGTTCGAACCCGGGACGACATAACACTTGTTTGCGGCTGTTTCAGCCGTTTTTTCACAGACTTGAGCGCCGATGTCCGATCCCAACAAGACCGCGGCGCACGGACGCTGCAACCTGCAACGTATGAACAAGCTCAGCCAAGCACAATTCCTCGAAGTTGAACGATTTCTCTGGTTGTCCGCGCGTCTGCTCGAACGCGCACGCTTTACCCGGTTATTCCGCGACGGCGCGCGCGAGCCGGTCCTTTGGGCCCTGCGAGGATATCAGAACTCGGACGGCGGGTTCGGCCAGGCCATCGAGCCCGACTTTCGCGGCCCGATCAGTCAGCCGCTCGGTGTGGATTTTGCGCTGCGCGTGCTGGACGAGCTGCAGCAGCCCGAGCCGGCGGTGGTCCAGGCTGCGCTCGGGTTCCTTTCGCATGTGACTGCAGCTGACGGCGGTCTGCCGAACACCCTGCCCGAGACGGTCGAATATCCGCGCGCGCCGTGGTGGGAGCCGGCGCCCGGCGCTCCGGGCTGCCTGCTGCCCACGGCGTCGATCCTGGGGCTTTTGTACAAGTGGCGGGTCGAGCACCGCTGGCTGCAGCCGGCCACGGCGTTTTGCTGGTCCGCGGCCGAAGGCTTGCTGCGCCGCGCCGCTGACAGCCGCGAGCGCCTGCAACGCTTGCAGGTCGCGTACGAAGCGCGCGCGACGCTGGTGTTCCTGGACCACGCGCCGGATCGCGCGCGGGCCGAGCGTCTGGCCGCCGAGCTCGGCCGAGCGCTGGCGGGCGCGGGGTTGATCGCGATCGAGCCCGATCCCGCGGCCGAGGCCGCCTTGCCGCTCGATTACGCCGCCGAGCCGGGCGGTCTGGCGCAGCGCTGGTTCGAGCCCAAGGTGCTCGAGCGGCACCTGGACGCGATGCTCGAGGCCCGCGCCGCTGACGGCGGCTGGCAAGTGCCGTGGCTGGTTTGGACACCGCTCGCCGGCCTCGAGTGGCGCGGGGTACTCACGCTCGAGCGGCTCAAGACACTGCGCGCCTACGGACGTGCTTGACCGCGGGCGCACGCCGGCTCGAAGATGCCGGTGTGTGCAGGGTGGGGCTCTGGGCGGGATTGGTGCTCGCGGTCGCGGCGTGTTCGAGCGCGCCGCGGCCGGTGGCTCGTTGGGCGAAGCACATCAAGTCGCCCAAGGTCGACGCGGAAGCCACGCTGGACGCGTACGAGTCGGTCCTCGTCGGCGAGCTGAAGTCGGGCGTGTATCGACCGCTGCACGATACACCGCCCGAGCAGATCGCCGTGCTCGCCGTGCACGAGCTGCAGCTCGATCACCCCTGGGATGCCGCCGTGCTGCTCGCACTGGCGTCGTACCGGCGCCGCGAGCAGGCCTGGGCCACGCGGGTGTACGGCAACACGCAAGGTTGGCAGATGGCCACCGAGGGGAGCCACGGCCGAATCGAGCGCAAGGAGTACGACGACTTCTTGAACAACGAGCTCCGGGCGCTGTACGCGTCGACGTTCGACGACGCGCTCGGGCGTATCTCGAGCAAGGTCGGTGCGCCGATCTGGAAGCAGGACGTCGATCGGGACACGCAGCGCCTGGTGACCGGCCACGCGGGCGATGCGGCGGGTGTCGAGCAGGCTCTGTACGAGCGCGCGCAAGTGCTTGCGGCGCCTCCGCCCGAGCGGGTGGTGCATTCGCAGCTGGCGGACGCGCTGCGCGAGTACCTGCGGGCCAGCGTGAAGATGCACCGAAGCAAGAACGACGAGAACGACCTGGCCGACTCCGCGGCGAACTACCTGGCGGAGGTTCCGCTGCTTTCGTTTCGCCGAGCATCGCTGCAGAGTGCGGCGTACGTGTTCTCGGGCAGCATCGTGCGGGCGGGCTTATTTCTCTACAAGCAGTCGCCGGAGGACGTCAGCGCAGCGCTGCGCATGAACCGCTTCGCGTCGCGCGCACACGCTGCAGTCATCCTGGGGATGGTCGGAGATCCCGCGTATGTGCCCGAGCTGCAAGCCGGCTGGGAGAAGGAGCAGCTCAAGCTCACGCGCCTGTCGTTCGCGTTCGCGCTGGCGGCGCTCGGCGACAAGGAGCGCGCAGCTGATCTTCTGGCTGCGGCGCGTTCATCCGACCCGGACGTGGTCGAACACGCCGTGACGCTGATCGATTGGTTGCCCGAGGCTGCGCGCAGCTTCGAAGTCGAGCCGCTGATGGCCGACGTGTTGCGCGGCAAGGATGCCACATGGACCGCGCGCTACCTGGCCATGGTCGAGCTGCGCAACCTGTCGAAGGAGCGGGCGCTGTCGGACGCGACCCTGCGCGCCGTGCTCGACGTCACGTACCAGCTGCGCGACAAACCCGACGAACTCGAAGCAATCGCGGAGATGGTCGGCGAGCTCGCGCAGCTGGACCGCGCGCGCGTGCTGCGTGCGCTCCACGCCTCGCAGCAGCCGCTCGAGCCCTGGCTGGCGCGGTTTGTGCGCGTGGCGCAGCCGAGCGACTTGCCGCAGATCGAGGCGTGGTTGGACGATTCCGACTACGAGAAGGCGCACGCGATGTTGGTGCGCGCCGCGGCCCGGATCCCGGGCGAGAAGGCGCAGAGCTGGCTCGAGAAGTGGCTGGTCGAGTATCCCGAGCTCGACCGAACCATCGCCTGGGGCCTCTCGATACACGAGAAGGCTGACAAGCAACGTTTGCTCGCGCTGCTCGAGCAGTCCGATCTCCCGGCGGGCGCGTTGATTTTGGAGCTGGCGCTCGATCGACCGAGCGCGGGTCCGCGGCTGTCGAAGTTCCTCAGCAGCTCGGATCTGGACGAACGCATCAGCGCCACGCTGGCCATTCAACTCTTCGGCACGCCGCAGCACGCGGACGGCGTGTGGCAAAACATCGCGTTTCATGACGCGCGGTACTACCTGCACGACTTGAGGCTCCGGCAGATGAGCCTCTGCGCGCTGCTCGACGTCGAGCTCAATCGCACCGGCGGGATGCGTGTTCAGCCGACCTGGTAGCGTATACTCGCGGCCATGGCGAACGTCAGCAAGACGGCGGGCTTCGTGGCGATGTACCGCGCGCTCGAGACGGTCGAGCGGCGGCGTGCGCCGTTGTTCCGCGACCCGTACGCCCGGCGTTTTCTGACGGGCCAGATGCGCGCGGCGCTGTGGGTGGCTCGCGTGCCCGGCATGCAGCGCTGGGTCGAGCGCTACGCCGATGCGCGCGCGCCGGGTGCTCGCACCTCGGCCATCGCGCGCACGGCGTACATCGACGAAGTCGTGCTGCGTGCGCTGCGCGCCGGCGTGGATCAAGTCGTGGTGCTCGGTGCGGGCTACGATTGCCGTGCGCAGCGCATGCCCGAGCTGGCGCAGGCGCGCGTGTTCGAGGTCGATCGCGAGCCCACGCAACGCCGCAAGCGCGCGCTGCTCGGCGCCACGCGCAGCAACTACGTGGCGGTGGACTTCTTGAAGGACGACACCTTCGTGCGCCTGTCCGAGCACGGCTGGGAGCGCGCGCGACCCACGCTCTTCGTGTGGGAAGGCGTGACCAACTACCTGGACGAGGCCGCGGTGCTGCGGGTGCTCGGCGAGGTGTCGCGCTGCGCCAGGGGTTCGTCGATCGTATTCACCTACGTCCACCGCGGCGTGATCGACGGCAGCGTGAGGTTCGAGGGCGCCGAGCGCATCGTGGGCAACGTGCGCCGCATGAGCGAGCCGTGGACCTTCGGCATTGCTCCCGCCGACCTGGGTGCGTTCCTCGCGCGAGCGGGCCTCACGCTGCGCGAAGACCTGGGTGCCGACGAGTACCGCGCGCGCTATCTCCCGGGTTGGGAGAACAAGCACGGCTATGGGTTCTATCGCGTGGCGCTGGCCGAGGTCTAAGCGCTATCGTGCGGCGATGTCTCGCTGGCGCCTGGTTGCCCTGCTGATCGCTGCGCTCGCCGTGGCCGGGCTCGCGCTGTCGCTCGCTCTGCGGGGCGAGCAGGTCGCGGCCGACGACAAGTTTGCGCCGCCCGACGCGCGAGGCTGGGGGCGAGTCGCCGAGTTCGACTACCTCGAGTCGGTACGCAGTGGCGCGCGGCCGGACGAGCGCTTGCCCATGGTGGTGCTGATCCACGGCCTGGGCGACGAGCCGCGCGCCGATTGGCTCGACCTCGTGCCGCAAGACGTGCGTGCGCGCGTGATCATGCCGCGTGGGCCGATGCCGTACCACCGTGGTTACTCGTGGTTCCCATTCGAGATCGGCGAGCACCGCAGCGCCAGCCTGGCGAAGACGCTCGGGCCGCGTGCCCAGCAGCTGTCGGCGGCGTTGCAACAGCTGCAGGCGCGCCGGCCGACGCGGGGCCTGCCGATAGTCTGCGGCTTCTCGCAGGGCGGCATGCTGAGCTTCGCCATGGCCACGCGCTACCCCGAGCGCTTCGCGCTGGCGCTGCCGATCAGCGGCGGGCTGCCGGACGCGCTGTGGCCCACGCGTGCGCCGGCGGGGGCGGCGCGCTTGCCGATCCGAGCTGTGCATGGCGCGCGCGACACGATCGTGCCGATCGAGCCGACGCGAGAGCTGACGGCTCGGCTGCGCGAGCTCGGCTACGACGCGAGCTTGCGGGAATTGCCCGAGCTCGGGCACGCGATCAGTCCCGAAGTGCGCCAGCAAGTCATCTCAGAGCTGTCTGCAGCCATCCGCGGCAGGTGAACGATGGAAAACCTCGAAGTCGCAGTCTCCGGTCTGGTGTTCGACGTCGACGTCGCGGGTGCTGCCGGCGCGCCGCTGGTGCTGTTGCTCCACGGCTTCCCGCAGACCAGCCACGCCTATCGGCACGAATTGCCCGCGCTCGCGAGCGCAGGTTTTCGAGCGGTCGCGCCGAACCAGCGCGGCTACTCGCCCGGTGCGCGGCCGGCGGCGGTGTCCGACTATGCGGTCGCGGCGCTGACCCGGGACGCGCTGAACATCGCCGATCACTTCGGCGCGAAGCAGTTCCACCTCGTGGGACACGACTGGGGCGGGCAACTGGCGTGGCTGATCGCGGCCCAACATCCCGAGCGGATTCGCAGCCTGTGCGTCCTCTCGCGCCCGCATCCCGCCGCTTTTTCCGGTGCCATGCGCGACGACCCCGCGCAATCCCAGCGCTCGCGCCACCACCGCGCCTTCCAGGATCCCGACACCGCGCGCAAGCTCCTGGAGGAGAACGCGCGGCGCTTTCGTCGCAACCTGCGCGACCAGCAGGTCCCCGACGCGGACATCGACGCGTACCTCCTGCGGCTGGGCGACGAGCGTGCGCTGGACGCCGCGCTCAATTGGTATCGTGCAGCCGTCAGCGGCGAGCGAGCAGCAGCCGTGCCGGCCGTCCACGTGCCGACGCTGTACATCTGGGGAGATGCGGACGCCACGGTCGGCAGAGCAGCGGCCGAGGCGACCGCCCGCCACGTGGACGCGCCATATCGGTTCATGCCGATCGAAGGAGCAGGACATTTCTTGACGGATGACGTCGGCGAACGAGTGACGGCGGCGGTAGTCGAGCACGTGTTGCTACGCGAAGCTGCGAAGTAGCACGCGTCAATAAACGCAACGGACGCGATCCTGCGCCACGACGGCCAGGGGCTTGCGGCGCGCAACGCATTCGCCGCATTGTCGACGACCGATCGAGGCAAGGTCGTCGCGTTTCTCAACACGCATTGAGTGACGAACGCAAGCGCGACGCCCAGGCCGTGACTGGCTGCCTGAAGCGTGCCGTCCCGAGCTGCTTCAGCTGTTGGCTGATCGCAGAGGGCGTGACGTGCAGCTCGCTTGCCGCCGACTTGAAGCTGAGGTGGCGCGCGGCGGCTTCGAACGCGGGCAGGAGCTGCAGCGGGGGTAATGCAGGTTTGCGCAGCCGACGCCATCGCGCGTACGGTGTTTCACCTGGCCGAACAGTCGCGCTCGGCGTGGACATTCGAGCTCGAGCTGCGGCCGTTCGGAGAGCGCTGGTAGACATGAAACAACCGAAGATCGTGCTGCATCAATGGATGATCTCACCCTTCTGCGGGGAGATTCGAAAAATCCTCGCCTACAAGGGCCTGGCGTACGAAGTCGTCGAGTACGCCGGCCTTCGCGCGCTCGAGGTCAAGAAGCTGTCGCACGCCGGAAAGCTTCCAGTGCTCGACATCGACGGCGAGCGCTTGTGCGACAGCTCGGCGATCGCCGCCGCGTTGGAGACCCGCTTTCCACAGCCGAGTCTCACGCCACCGACGGCCCCGCAACGTCACTTCGCACATCTACTCGAAGACTGGGCCGACGAGTCCCTCTACTGGTTCGAGCTCTGGGCCCGGTTTGGCGATCCGGTCGCCCACACGCACGCGGCTGCGTTTTGAAATCCAACGCACGAGCCGACACGCGCACGATTGCATGCATGACCGCGTCTGGAGGCGTGGTTGGAGCGTTGTCAGCTGGGCAGTTGACGTGAATCGGGATCGACTGGAGGATCTCGGTCATGCCGTTCGACCTCCGCCAACAGACTCGCGGTGCAGTGTGTGGCCTCGGCGCTGCGGCGTTGTTTGGGCTGTCGGCGCCCAGTGCGAAGCTCTTGCTCGAGGATGTGTCGCCGGTGCTGCTCGCGGGTCTCTTGTACCTCGGTGCGGCGGCCGGCCTGTGGCTGCATGCGGCGCTGGTCCCGCGGACGCGAGAGGCGGGTCTGCGCCGCGCCGACCTGCCGAAGCTCGCGATCGTCGTGCTCGCAGGTGGAGTTGCCGGGCCGGTGCTGATGCTGTTGGGCCTGCAACGCGTCTCCGGCTTGACGGGATCGCTGCTGCTCAACCTCGAAGCTCCGTTCACCATGCTGCTGGCGGTGGTCGTGTTCCGAGAGCACCTCGGCCGGTCCGGCGTGATCGCTGCGGTTCTCATCCTGGCTGGTGCGCTCGTGCTCAAGCTGGAGCAGGGCTCGTTCGGCGTGGACGCGCTCGGAGTGGTCTCGCTGGCAGGGGCGTGCGCGTGTTGGGCGCTCGACAACAACCTCACCCAACGGCTCTCGCTGCGTGACCCGTATGCGATCGTGCGGATCAAGGCGCTGGCCGCGGGCACTGCCAACACCCTGCTCGGCCTGGGCCTCGCCGGAGGCAAGTGGCCGGAGGCCCGTTACGTCGCGGCTGCAATGGTGCTCGGCAGCTTGAGCTACGGGGCGAGCATCGTCCTCGACGCCTACGCCTTGCGCTCGATCGGCGCGGCGCGCGAGGCGGCATACTTCGCGACGGCCCCGTTCGTCGGAGCGCTCGCGTCGTTGGTCCTGCTCGACGAGTCGCTGCAAGCTCGCGACGTCCTCGCGATGGCCACGATGGCAGTCGGGGTAGCGTTCCTGCTGCGCGAGCGGCACTCGCACCTGCATTCCCACGACGCGCTCGAGCACGAGCACGTCCACACGCACGACGACCATCATTCGCACGAACACACGGAAGCGGATCCGCCCGGCGAGCCCCACAGCCACAACCATCGCCACGCGCCGTTGATGCACGACCACCCGCACGTGTCCGACGTGCACCACCGGCACCGGCACGGCGGCTAGCTGCGCGGTGGTGGAGCCCGATCTTGCATTATCCGAACTTGCTGGTGGGCGCTCGCGAGCGAGCTGCACGCACACGGGCAATCGACTGGCTGGAACGAGCTGCCGCTCACGGCGGCGGGCGCTGTGCAAATTTCATTCAACCGATCACTACGGGCCGCCACCGTAGAACGAGGCAGGTGCGAGCTTGCCGAAGTCGACGGAGGGAAGATGAACAGAGTCCATTCGAATTTAGTGATGCTCGGCGTTGCGCTCACGTTCGGAGCCTGCAGCACCACCACGAGCACGGAAGAGCTGGAAGAAGCGCGCCTCGCGGCAGAGCAGCTCACGGGCAACGGCGGCCCTGCGGGTGCCCACTACAACCTGAACATCATCGGAGTCCCCAAGGCCAAGCGCGACAGCCTGACAGGCGGCGACGGGCGTCGCATCTTCGTGCCGCTCGAAGGCAGCGCGAAAATCATGTTGAGCCAGGGTGATTTTCAGGTGCTCGACGCGAACGGCACCGATGGCCAGGCTGCGTTTCAGCTGCCGAACCCCGACCCCGACAACGACGGCATCACCCAGTACTCCGTGTTTGCGCGCGCGCTCGGCAAGCCGGGCGGCAGCTCGAAGACCACGACCTGCGCGACCGATCCCACGACCGGCGACTTGTACTGCAGCGTCGAGTCCATGGTCATGGTACGCGACAAAGGCAAGTCGTCGTTCAGCAACGTGAGCAAGCAGCTCCTGTACGTGTACGCGGACGTCGACGGCGACGGCGTGGTGGACCGCATGCCGCTGTTCGATAGCAGGCTCGAAGACTACTTCTGGCAGTACGACAACAGCGGCTTGAAGTTGCTTCAGCTGCGGTTCTACGAGCAACCAACGAACGTCAACTGACGCGCTCGAAAGGTGTCCGCGCGCGGCTCACACCGCGAGGTCCGAATCGAGCTGCGCGCGGGTTCCCGGAGTATCCCCGGCGGCGAGCAAGCCAGCCGCGATGAGTGCCAACTGTGCCGTCATGCGGGGATCGGGGTCGACGGTGCGCGGTTCGGAGGCCACGGCGAGCCCCACGTAGACGAGCTCGCCGCGAGCCTTGCACGTGAGCATGAACAGGCGGTGTTGATGGCCGCGGATATCCACGTAGGACGCCGCGCCCGGGACGGAAAGCATGTGCGTGGCTTGCGTGAGGCCGGCAGTAAAGCTGGCGTCATCGATCTGCTGCGCGAAGAAGCCGCGCGCGAAGTGCGTGGCATCGGCGTCGGGCGCCGAGCCGTTGCGCGAGGCGACAGGAGTGAGCTCGCCGCGTGCGTCGACCAGATAAAGCTGGCCGCGTGGGGCGCCAGCGAGCTCGCAGACCAGCTCGAGCGCACGTGCCGCGCGGTCAGCTGCGGTAGGGCAGCGCGCGAACACATCGTTCGAGTTCGCGACCTGGTAGTCGAGCGCAGCGGAGTGGGCCGTACCCAGCACCGATGCCTCGAACTCGGTGGGCGCCAGCGCGAGGTCGATGCCCGCCTTGCGCGCCTCGGCGAGCAGCGGTTCGCCCTGCGCGATCACGGCGAGCACCTTCTCGCCTCCGGGCTCGGCGCGAGCGAGCGCGGCGTAACGCGACGCAGACGCTGCATCGCCCGCCCAGATGGCAATGAGCGCGCGCCTGGCGTAGCTCTGCGCAATGCGCAGGCCCTGCATCTCTAGCTCACGCTGCGTTTCGATCAGCGCGTCGAGTCGCGCGGCTCCTCGCTGCAGCGCCCCGTGCTCGGCTTCGGCCACCGCGAGCGCTTGCGCGATCTCATGCCAGAGCAGGTCGACGCCGAAAGCGTCGCAAGTCGCCAGGGCGCGCTCGCCGATTTCGATCGCGCCAGCATGGTCGTCGAGTTCGGTGAGGCACGCGATTGCGCCAGCGCTAGCGACGCACCAAACGTCTGCTCGATACGGAAAGTTTCTGCTGCTCGGGCGCGCCAGTTCGACGGCCCGTTCAAAGCAGGTGCGCGAGTTGGTCAGTTCGCCACGCAATAAGTCCAGGTGTCCTCGTGCTGCGAGTAGCAGCGGTCGCCAACCCCCACGGCGAGCTGCCAGGGGAGTGACCGCTTCTATTACACGTCGCACGCCGGCGAGGTCGCGTAGGTGGACTACGGCCTGCAGCTCGCTCATCCAGTCTGGTGCGAACAACGGAGCAGCATTGATGCGCAACGCGAGCTGCTCTGCGCTGCGTGCGAAATGGTCCGCTGCGTGTACGTCTCCGCGCATGAGGCTAGCGCGACGACGACTCAGCTGAACGCTGACGCAGAACGTAGGTAGAGCATCGAGGTCCGTCAGCCAGGCGTGTAAGTTCTGGCCTCCGAGCCAGATTTCTACCTGAGCGATACCCCATGCGACGGCCGCGCGAATGTCCTGGACGAACCGCACGGAGTCGGGCGAGGCGGAACCCAAACGCTCGTGCACGTCGCGCCAGATTCGTCGCGCCGTCACATACCTCCCGAAATACAATTCTCGAGTCGCGCGCGTGTTGTCGCACAGCGCTGCGAGTGGGGGTGAGAGCGATACGAATGGTTCTAGCAACTCATGGTTGGGAAGCAGCGAGGTTTCGCGCGTGCGCTGCGCCACGGCGATCCAAGACACCACTGCAAGCGCAAGGTGTTTTATGGCCTCATCCACGCGGTAGACGCGGTCGTGTTCTGGCTTCTCCTGATAGCGCGAGACGGCGGCGCTTAGCGCTCGTTGCAAGCGCACCGCCGGCTCGAGCGAGCTGTCGAGCGCTCGGTAATCGTGCAAGCCGGAATCGCGCTCAAGCTGAGCGATGAAGGACGGAGCGACGCGGACGTACAGAGCGTCGTCTGCGCTCGCCTGCGCCAGTCCGCAGAGCTTGCGGCGCAGCTCATGAATCTCCCGTGCCGGCCGCTTCGATTCCAGCGCGAGGTGGAGCGCGTGCTCGAGCGTCGCAGCCAAGCGGCTGGCACCGAGACGCACCATAACCGTGTAGTCTTCAGTCTCTGTGGTCTGTTTTTGCGCGAGCAGATCGAGCGCCTGCTCGGTTCGTTCCGCTTCGAAGAGATGGTGCACCAGTAGAAACGGATGTGAGTCCGGGCGACGCCGGTACAGCTCGTAGAGGACCAGGTGGCGCTCGCGCTTCTGCAATGGGTCGAGGTCCGCGAGTAGCGCGTCGGCGAGCGCTTGACTACTCAAGCTGTGGAGCTCACCGTCGCTCTGCAGGATCGCCTGCGCCAGCAGATCCGTCAGTGCAGCATCGCGTGCGCGTGCGTCCGCGCCGGGTGCGAGCACGGCGTAGTCTTCCCAGCGCATGACGCCGCCCACCAGCGCATGTGCCTGCGCAAGCAAGCGCGCCAACTCTGGCAGTGCGCGGATGCGAGCGATGAAAACCTGCGCTGCAGTCTCCGGCAGTTGCCCTGAGTCCAGATCCGCAGGCAATGTCCACTGAGCGTCGGCATAGCGAATGGCTTGTGTGTCAACGAGATGCTGGGCAAGCGCTAGCGTCTCGCGCGGATTACCCAGCGCCAGTCCAAACAGTCGATCGCTCAGCAGAGTCAGGCGTGGGACTTGCCCGAAGATCGACGCGAGCAGTGCTTCGATCTGCGCTCGACTCAATGCTGGCAGGTCTTCGCGCGCGGAGTGCTGGGCGAGCACTGCGAACGCCGGCGCGCCAGGCTCTGGAACATCGGCCACACAGCTCGAGCACAGCAGCAAACGCGTGTCGGCCGCTTGCAGTGCGAGGCCTGCCAAGAACGCAAGCGACGCGGAGTCGATGCTCCTGGCGTCGTCGACCGCGATGAGCAAAGCGTGCGTCTCGCACACGCCGGCAAACCATGCGCCGAGCGCCGCTCGCAGCTGCGAGCCGTCGAGCGCCGGGTCGCGTAGCGCGCGCAGGCGACGCGAAGTGTTGTCGGTAGGCAGCGATTCGAACAACAGCTGTTCCACGCCCGCTCGCGCGGCAGCAGCAGCGGCCGCGTCGGGCAAGGTCTGTAGCAACTGCCCGGCCAACTGCTCCGCGACCGCGAATGGGGTATCGGCACTGGCTTGCGCCGCTGCACGCAGCACGCAGGCGCCGAGCGTCTTGGCTTCGAGAGCGCACGCATCGAGTAGGCGCGAGCGCCCGCAACCGGCCGGACCTTCGAAACGCAGCGCGCCTCCCTGGCCGTGCAACGCGCGACGCATGCGTTGACGGAAGCGTTGAAGCTGATCGTCGCGGCCGACGAGTGCTGGAGTCGCCAAGTAGGCCTGCACGACCGCCGCGTCCTCGGCGCGCTCGACGCCGGCGACCGCGGCCAACCGCTGCATGACGTCGAAGACGCTACGCGGACGCTGCGCCGGGTCGATCTGCAACAGCGAGTTACACAGCGCATCCAGCGCCGGAGGGATGTCCGCTGCCCAATGGGAGGGAGGCAACAGTGGCGCGCTCCATGCCTCGCGCAGATCGGAGAACGAGCTGGCGGCGAAAGGGGCGTGACCGGTCAGGGCGTGGTAGAGCGTCGCACCCAGCGAGAACAAGTCACTGCGCGCGTCGAGCGCCCCGCGGTGCAGCACCTCCGGCGCTACGTACGCGGGAGTGCCCACGGTTTGCGTGCACGGTCCCATCGGGACCATGGCGCCGAAATCGATCAGCTTGGCACGCCCATCGCGTGTGCAGCGCACGTTGCGGGGTGTAATGTCGCGGTGGATCAGCCGGCGCGCGTGCAACAACGCGAGCGACGAGCAGACGTCGAGCATGAGCGTGCACGCGCGACGTGGCTCGAGCGGCGCGAGGGCTTTCAAGTCGCCGCCGTCGAGCAACTCCATCGTGTAGTATGGACCCTCGGGAGCGACGCCGTAGTCGTGGACCGCGATCACGCGCGGGTGAGCGAGCTGGGCGAGCACGTAAAACTCGCGCTCGAACAGCGAGGTCGCTGCCTGCGAGCGCGGGTCCGACCCTGCAGCCATCAACTGCTTTAGCGCGAGCTCCCGGCCGGTGCTGGTGTCGCGCACGCGGTACACGACGCCCATACCGCCGCGACCAAGCTGCTGCACCACCTGATAGCGTTCGCCGATGACGCGCTCGCGGGCGTTCGATGCAAGGTCACCAGCTCCGCGCGCTGCCTCGGGCGCCCGCGGAGGCGGTGGTTTGCTGTCGAAGTGCGGCATGGTTCAGTGCTCGGGAAACAGTTCAGGAAAGTGACGGCCCACATAGCGCACAGGGTTCTTGACCCCGCCTTCGCGCAATTTGTGCTCGCTCTCCGCCCGCAGCGCGGCACCTTCGTCGGTTCCGAGTAGCGTGCCGAGGACATAGTGCAGACGTGCCGCGTCGGTGATGGATTTGGTAGCGTCTATGCCCTGTCGCAGCAGTGCGATGCTTCGCTCCTTGTTTCGTTCGAGCCATGCGATGCGCGCGCCGATCTCGCACGCGAAACCATGTACGAGCGGGGTTTGGTAGTCACGCTGCAACGCCGCGAGCTCAGCGCGTATCGGTGCAAGCGAGCCGCCGCCGCCCTCGGCGACGTACTGGTTGAGCAAGAGACGCACACGATACGCCTGGGCGAGCATACCCAAGATCTCGGTCCGTCGCATCGGCGAGCGCTGGTGTCGCGGCCAGTCCTGCTCCAGCAAACGCATAGCCCACGCGTAGCGGCCGGTCGTGTTCCCGGCATGGAGCACGGCCAGAAGATGTAGGGTGTGGAACGAGCCGAAGCCAGTACGCGGCAACTGGGTGCGCTGGAGCTCGAGCCGCACGATCGACTGCTCCGGCCGGTCGTTGATCTCGTCGAGAAACGTCTCGTTGGTCGCGAGCAGCAGTTGGGCCGCGACGTTCGCGGTCGCGCGGGCTTCCTCGAGTGCGCTGCCTAGCGCGGCGGCGAACGCGTGGTACTCGCCGAGCGAGTACAGCGCGGCAATGCGGATGCTGCTAGCGCTGAACCGCACGTAATAGTTCACTTCCTGGCGTTCGGCTGCGAGCCCTGCGATCGAGCGCTCGACAGCGTCAGCGTAGTCGAGCGCGGGCCGGTGGCGACCGAGGTTCCAAGCCACTGCGGCTTGTGCGAAGAGTAGCTGGACGCGCGCAGTCGCTGTGCCGAGCTGTTCTGCGAGTGCGGCTGCAACGCTGAGCAGTTCGTCGGCACGGCGTTCGGCACGGCGTGTCCCCCGCAGGGAGACCAGATACGCGAGGCTGCTCCATGCGTTCAGCATGCGCATCGGCTCACCGGCGTCGAGCGACCAGCGGTAAATACGCGCCAGGAACAGGCCGCCGCGAAGCGGATCTATCCCCTGCATCTCCACGCGCAGCGCTCGCAGTGCGTCCAGACGACCGAGTTGTGACGGCGCGATTTCATCCTCAGTGCGCGGTCTGAAGCGCCGCCCACGCAGAATGATCCGCAGTCGTTCCCAGAGCAGCGCAAGCAATACCCCGAGCCGGGTCTTCGGCATGCGCAGCCGCATCGCCTGGAGCACGCGCTCCAGCATGGCCTCGCCTTCCTCGAAACGTCCGCTGCGTAGGAGGTGCGTAGTTGCCAGCCGCATCAACTCGACGGCGGCGGGCCCAATGGCCAGCCGGCTGGCTTCGAGGTACGCGTCGGCCGCCTTGGGCCCGTGGCCGCTGTTGGCAAGCGCCTCGGCCAATTTTCGCAGGAGCTCGCGACGCTGCTCTGCCGGCCCATCGTTGAGATCAAGGCAACGCGCGTACAACTCGGCTGCGTGCCCGAATGCCAACCCCGACATCGCGCGTTCCGCGGCCGCCACGCCGTAGCGCAGCGCCGCCGCACGCTGCTGGGCTCCGAGTGCGTGTGCGTGCAGCCAGTCCGGGTCAGTCTGACCGCTGAACTCGAGCGCGGAGAGTAGGCTCGCGTGCAGCTGCACGAGCTCGCTTGCGCTCAACGACTGCTGCACACGTTCGCGCACGCGGTCGTGGTAGACCTCGAGCAGCCGCTCGCCTGCGACGTCGCGCGTGCGGACCATCAGCTGTCCGCGGAGCGCATGCACGATCTCGCGCCCGCCGCGGCGAACGCCAGCGGCGCGCAGCGCGAGCTTGGGCGCGATCGGACGACCTGCGACCGCGAGGACTGACAGCAGCCGAAGCGCATCGGGGGGCAAGAGCAGCTTCGACTGCTCGATCAGATCGAAGAGCGACACGGACAACAGATCCGCGTTGGCGCCCGTGAGCCGCGTTTGCACGACCGCGCTCAACTGCGCGGCCAGGAATGGGCTGCCCTGGGCTTCGCGTACGATGTGCTTGATCAGCAGCTCGGGGACCTGGACCGTGGTTGGGAACTGGGCCCGACACAGCGCTCGGACGTCATCCGACGCGAGCGCGTCGACCGAGACGATGCGCGGTGGCTGAGCGGCTTCGCCCGAGAGCAACAGCTGCAAGCACTCGCTGGTGTCGACTTCGTCGGCTCGGTAGCTGAGCACGAGCAACAGCGGAACGGTCAGCGGTTGCGTGAGCCAGGCCCTCAAGATCCGCGCGCTGTCGAGGTCGCCCCACTGCAGGTCATCGATCCAGATCACGACTGGGCGGCGCGTGCCGAGCCGGTTGAACAGCTCTCGCAGCGCACTCTCGGCGAGCTGACGGTTGTGCACCGCATCTGCGAACAGCATGCGGGTCGCGAGGAGGTGTTGAACAGCGCGCGGTCGCCCGAGCACCGGAAATAGCTGGGTCAGCGCGGCGATATTCGCCGGCAGTAGGTGGCTGCACTCGAAGTCGTCCAGTTGTGTCAGGTAGCGACTGAGCGCATCGATGACTCCGTCCAGCGCCTTGAACGGCATGGCCTCGCGCTCGTAGCAGCGGCTGCGCAGCACCAGCGCATCCGGGCGGTCCAGGCCGGAGCGCTGCGTCTCTACCTGGTCGACGAAGTGCTCTACCAGGGAGGTCTTGCCGGCCCCTGATACGCCGCGGACGTGCACCACGCGCGATTGGTGCTCCTCCGTTTCGCGCAGCGACTCCCAGAGCGCGGCCAGCTCATCTCGGCGTCCGAAGAACGCAGCCTGCGTCGCCGCGCGCGAGTCGGATTGCAAGCTCGTCTCGCCCGGGCTCGGGCCGCTCAGCGTCGCGGCCTGCGGGCGCACCGGTTCGAGCGCGCGCAACACGGCACTACCGCTCGGCCGCGCCTTCGGGTCGCGCGCCAGCAGTGCCGTGCAGAGTGCGCTCAACTTGGGCGGTACGGCCTGGTTGAGCGTCTCAGGCGGCACTGGATCCTGGTCGAGCTTGCGACTCAACAGCTGCATCGCCGAGCCATCGAACGGCAGCTCGCCGGTGAGCGCTTCGTACAGCATGACGCCGAACGCGTACCAATCGCTCGCCTCGGTCAGCGGGCGACCCAACGCTTGCTCGGGCGCCATGTAGGCCGGCGTGCCCGAGACCAGTCCTTCTTCGGTCAACGCAGGCGCATTCGGATCGAGCTCGCGCACCAGCCCGAAGTCCAGCACCACCACGCGTTGGTTGGCGACGAGCACATTGCTCGGCTTGAGATCGCGGTGCAACATGCCGGCGCGGTGCAGCGCGGACACGCCCGACGCGAGCTGGTGAAATGCCGGCACGAGTACTTCGTCGACCCAGCGCGGATACGCACTCAGCTGCGACAGGGCGCTCTCGAGGCGGCTGTGGCAAGCCTGAGTACGGCCCGTGCCGAGGTACGCTTGCAGGTCCTCACCCGGCACGTACTCCATGGCGATGAACCATGCGTCTCGTGCCTGTCCGAGCTCGTAGACCTTCACGAGGTTCGGATGACTCATGTCCGCGAGCGATCGAAACTCGCGCTTGAGACGCAGCACGCTTCGCGCATCCATGCGCAGCAGCTTCTTCAGCGCCAGCTGTTCGCCGGTCTCGCGGTCGCGCACGAGGTGCACGGCCCCCATGCCACCCTGGCCGAGCATGCGCACAGGCAGGTAACGCTCGTCTGTCGCTGCGTGCTCGTTCGCATCGGGCGCCGGCGCTGGGACTGAAGCGCTCATCGGCAGTGCTCCGCGCGCCGCGTTTCAGGTGCGGTCACGTGAGACACCCGCGATCGGCCTGCATGAGTTCGGCACCCCGCGAATCATGATTTCATCGGCGCAATACCCTCGGCAAGTACGGCAGCGTGGGCATGGGCCGCGAATGCGCCGCGCACATGTGGTGCGCGAACGCAGCAAGTCTGCCCGAGGTGCTCTGCGGGAGTGGCGCGACTACCGGCCGATTGAGCTAGAGCTTGCCGAGGTCGTCGCGCATCTTCGAGAGCCGCGCCGCGCGCTGCAGCTCGCCCGCCGCGTTCAGCTTCGCCAACTGCGTTTCGATCTCGGCCAGGGCCGATCCGCCGAAGTTGTCCTGGACGGTCTGCTCCGCTTCATCGAACTCGACTCGGCCGGGCTCGTGCTTGCTGGCCAGGTTCAGCAGGTCGCGCAGGTTCTTCTGATCGCGGGCCCGCGGGTCCGCCTTGAAGGCGATGCGGTACATCGAAATCGCCATGCCTTCCCACTCGCGATTGACGCAATCCCAGGCGAGCAGGAGCTGCGGGCGCGCGTCGTCCTTGTTTTCCTGGCCCCATTTGTACAGGGCCTTCTGCTGCTCCACGTTGAGCGGCTTCTTGTCCAGCACCTGCGCGTGGATGTTGACCATGAAGTCCGGCATGGCGTCGGCGAACAGATCGACTTCATCCTCGGCAGCAGCTGGCTGCGGCACCGGTTTCGCAGCTTCGACTGGCTTGGCGGCCACGGCCGCGGTGGTCGTGGCCGCCGTCTTGGGCTGGGGCGTGGGAGCTGGAACCGGCTCCGGCGGGGTGGGCTCGCTGGCCGTGGTGTCCTCTGGCAACGCGTCGTCGGTGGGGCGGGCGAGGATCCAGGCCAGGATGCCCACGCAGGCGACCAGCGCTGCGGTCGCGATCACCCAGGTTTTGGACTGCTTGGTCGTCGTCGTGCTCACGGGGTACTCCGCGCTAAAGGCCGCGCAGCATAGCACCGCTGAGGGCCTGTAAAGGGTGCTTCGAATTGCCCAACCGGCGCGCGCTTCCCACTCAACCACGAAAAACGCGATTCTGTTCCAGCTTATACCTCTCTTGGCCGCCCTGGCGCGATCTGTGCTGCTGCTGGCAGCTGCGGTACCCTCGATGGGTGTACGTCGAGCCCGATTGGACGTCTCCGATCGACTTCGAGGCACGCCTCTCGGCAGTGCCCGAGGATGCGCAAGTGCGCGGCATGTTCCTGCAGCTGCTGCTGCAAGCCGTGCACCCGGAGACGCGCGTCAAGCTCGGCCCGCGCCGCTACCTGGCATTCAAGAACTACCCGCTTCGCGAATACATCGGGCTCTTGCAACTGTGTTGCGAAAGCATGCCCAGCGTACCCGCTGCGGAATGCGTGCGGCGCCTGGGTCGCGCCGTCTATCCGACGTACGCCACGACGGTGACGGGCACCGCGATCTTCGCCATGGCCGGCAACAACTTTCGGCGCGTGGCCGAGCTCGCTCCGGCTGCTTACAAGATCGCGATTCAGCCCGGCACGATCACGGTACGTTCGGTGTCCGACACGCACGCGGAGGTGGAGTTTCGCGAGGTGTACAACTTGCCCGACTTCCATCAGGTCGGGATCTGGGAAGGCGCGATGGCGGTCTGTCGTGCGCGCGGCACCATCCGCGTGAGAGCTCACGACTTCAGCTCCGCAGACTTCGCGATCGAGTGGACATCGGAACCGCGCAGTCACCGGCCCTGAGTCCCCAAGTGTCCCACGAAGTTTTTTGACCAGAGAAACACCCCTCGAGACACCTTGTGTCCGGAGACGGGAAACGCATGAAGCTTGCGAGTTTCGCGTGGCGTAGTCGGGTTTATGCGAGTGTCCTCGCGGTCATAGTCGGCTGTTCGAGTGACTCCGATGGGCCTACCGGGGTGACCGCAGCGGGCACGGGCGCTAGCTCGGCCGCGGGTCAACCGGCTGCAGCTGGTAGAGGCGGAGCAGGAGCGAGCGGAAGCTCGGGCTCGCGCGCCACGGGCGAACCCGCGGGTGCACCTGCTGCTGCTGGCGGCGGGGCGGGTGGTTCGCGCGCTGCTGGTAACGGCGGACGCAACGGTGGCAGGGCAGGTTCGAGCGGCGCCGGCACGGGCGGTCAGGGGGGAAGTGCAGCCGCCAGCGGCACCGGCGGCGGTGGCAGTGGAGGCAGCGCGGGTGCAGCTCCGAGCGGCCCCGCCACACCGCTGGACTGCGGCATGAACGGCGTGGCGATCGAGAACGCAGGCCCGCCGAAGAATCGCGTCAACTACGTGATCGTCGGCGACGGCTACACGTCCGCCCAGCAGGACTTGTTCATCGAGCACATTCAGTTCGCGATGAAGAAGCGCTTCAGCGAGGTCATCGGCCAGCCGTACGGGCGCTATCGCAAGTTCGTGAACATCTGCGCGATCAAGCTGGTGAGCCAGAACGGGCCGATCGGCAGCGGCGCCACGGCGCTCGACTGCTCGGGCGATGACCAGAGCAGGCTCGCCAACTGCAACTCGAGCAAGGTGAACCAGGCCATCATGTCCAACGTCCCCTCGAGCTTCGAGGTGGATTGGAAGGCCGTGGTGCTCAACAACAACCGCTGGTGGAACACCGGTGCGACGATCATGCTCTGGTCGGGCGCGCACAAGGACGCCGCCGGCGCCGCGCTGCACGAAGGTGGCCACGGTTTCCATCAGCTGGCCGACGAGTACAACGGCTCGGACTCGAACTGCAGCCGCGAGTTCGGGGAGGTCAACGTCACCGCCGATCCGATGATGACCGCGGGCAAGTGGGACAAGTGGCTGGGCTACGATCAAGCGGGCGCCACGGGCGTGCAGGGTGCGGTGGCTGGAGCGCGCTACTGCATGGCGGGTCAGTACCGGCCCTCGCAGAACTCGATGATGAACCAGCTGTTCGGCGAGAAGCCCAACACCTCGTACAACCCGGTGTCGCGCGAGAAGATGATCATGGACATCTGGCGCGCGGTGACACCGGTCGACTCGACCACGCCGCCCGCAGGCGCGCTGAGCTCGGCGGGCATGCTCGAGGTGAAGGTGATCGATCCCGATGTTGTCAATGTCGACTGGTCGGTGGACGGCCAGGTCGTGGCCGCTGACGGCGGCCCCACCTTCGACCTCGCGGCGCGCAACCTGCCGGCGGGCAAGCACACGATCACGGCCAGGGCTTACGACAACGCGGGCATGGACCTGGTGCGCTACACGTCCGGCACGCAATACGGCCGCATGAACTGGGCCCGCTCGCAACAGACGGTCACCTGGACCCTCGAGGTCCCATGAGCGCTCGCGCGCGGCTGGGCCTGTTCGCACTCGCGCTCGGGGTGTTCTGCGGCTGGCTCGGGCTCAGCGATCCGGCGTTCGAGGTCGGCGCATTCGAGGCGCCGACCCCCCTGCCGCTCGCAGCTTCGCAGCCATCGGCCAGCCTGCCGGTCCCGGCCGCGAGACCGCTGCGCGTGCTGCCGAGCGCGCCGAAGCTGCAGCTGGCGGCTGCAACGCCCGAGCCGGACATTCACCCGCACCCGCTCACGCCCGAGCGCGCACGCTTGCAGCGCGAGAACCAGCTGATCGGCGCCCTCAACGATGCCGTCGATCTGGCTGACGGCGCGCGCGTCCGCGAGCTCGTCGCGCGCTACCGCGAGCACGATCCGAGCGACGAGCAGGGCCTTCAGGCAGGCTACGAGCGCATCGCCGACTGCCTCGAGCAACCGGGCGAGGCCTCGCGTGCGAGCGCGCAGGAGTACTACGATCGCGAGCGCGCCTCGATCCTGCGGCGCTACATCCGGCGCCACTGCTTCCCGTGAGCCCTCTGCTACGCTGCGCTCATGCCGCCCATCTCGTTGTTGGACCTGTGCCCGGTGCTGGAAGGCGGGAGCGCCCGCGATTCCATGCGCCACATGCTGGATCTCGCGCGGCACGCGGAGCGCTGGGGCTACGGGCGCTACTGGTTGGCCGAGCATCACAGCCTGCCCGGCGTGGCCAGCGCCGCGACCGCGGTGGTCATGACCGCGGTGGCGTCCGCGACCTCGATCATCCGCGTGGGCGCGGGCGGCATCATGCTGCCCAACCACGCGCCGCTGTTGATCGCCGAGCAGTTCGGCACCCTCGAGTCGCTGTTTCCGGGACGCATCGACCTCGGCTTGGGTCGCGCCCCCGGCTCGGACCAGATCACCCAGCGCGCGCTGCGCCGCGGCCCCGATAGCGCCGACCGCTTCCCGGAAGACGTCCTGGAATTGCAGGCCTGGTTCCGACATCCGGAACCGGGTCAGGTGGTGCGTGCGGTGCCCGGCGCGGGCCTGACGATCCCGCTGTGGATCCTGGGCTCGAGCCTGTTCGGCGCGCAGCTGGCAGCGGCACTCGGCCTGCCGTTCTCGTTCGCATCGCACTTCGCTCCGGCTCAGATGACGCAAGCCGTGCAGCTGTACCGCGAGCAGTTCCAGCCATCCGAGCAGCTCTCGAAGCCCTACGTGATGCTGGCGATGAACGTGATCGCGGCCGAGAGCGACGCCGAGGCTCGCTTCTTGTTCAGCTCGCTGCAGCAGGCGTTCGTGAACCTGCGCCGTGGCCGGCCCGGCCTGCTGCCGCCGCCGCGCGCGGACTTCGACCAGCAGCTGAGCGTAACCGAACAGGCGATGCTGACCAGCGCCCTGGCGTGTTCCGCCATCGGTTCGCCCCGCACGGTGCGAGACGCGATCGCGTCGTTCGCGGAGCACACGGGCGCCGATGAGCTGATCCTGACCTCACAGGTGTACGATCACGACGCACGCCTGCGCTCGTTCGAGATCGCGATCGACGGTGCTCGCAGCTGAGTCGCGCGCTACAACTCGGCGCATGATTCAGATCCGTCTGGCCACGGTACACGATGCGTCCCTCATCCTGCGCTTCATCCACGCGCTGGCCGCGTACGAGCGCCAGCCCGAAGCCGTCAAGGTCGACGAGGACGTGCTGCGTGCGCAGCTATCAGAGGCGCAGCCGCCGTTCGAGTGTTTGATCGCCGAGGTCGACGGTGCACCTTCGGGCTTCGCGTTGTTCTTCACCAGCTATTCGACATGGCTGGGGAAGCGGGGCATCTGGCTCGAAGACCTGTTCGTATTGCCAGAGGTGCGCCGTCTGGGGCTGGGTACCGCACTCTTGCGCAGACTGGGCGAGCTCGCCGCCGAGCGCGATTGCGGGCGCCTCGAGTGGAGCGTGCTGGACTGGAATCAACCTGCCATCGACTTCTACGCGAGCCTGGGCGCGCGGGTCATGGGAGAATGGCGGATCTGTCGCGTCGAGGGCGCGGCGCTCCAGAACTTCGTACCTCCAACGACGAAAGCTTGAATCATGCGTCTCGATGCGATCTCGACCGGTAAGAACCCGCCCCACGAAGTCAACGTGATCGTAGAAGTGCCGGTAGGTGGCGAGCCGATCAAATACGAGATGGACAAGGAGGCCGGCACGCTGGTGGTGGATCGCTTCCTGTACACGTCGATGCGCTATCCCGGTAACTACGGCTTCATCCCGCACACACTCTCGGACGACGGTGACCCCTGCGACGTGTTGATAGCCAACCAGCGCGGCATCATCCCCGGAGCGATCGTCGCGGTGCGGCCGGTCGGCGTGTTGCTCATGACCGACGAGGCGGGTGGCGACGAGAAGATCGTGGCCGTGCCGGTGCCCAAGCTCACGCGGCGCTACGAGAAGGTGTTCAACTACACCGACCTGCCGGAGATCACCATCCAACAGATCGAACACTTCTTCGTGCACTACAAAGATCTCGAGAGTGGCAAGTGGGTGAAGGTGCAAGGGTGGGGCGACGCCGAGCAGGCGCGCAACAGCATCGTGCAGGCGATCGAGCGCGCCCGCGCGAAGTGAGATGTTCGTAATCCGGCGCATCCACGACGACTTGCTCTCGGTGAACCAGCGCGCGCTGGCCTCCGTACAGCAGATGTTGCGTGAACAGTTCCGTGACGTGCCGGAGTCGCGCATCGCCGACCTGCCGCGCCAGCTGCGCGAACCCTCGACGCCCAAGTTCCGCCGCATCGTCCTGGTCGCCGAGACCGCGCGCGGCGTGAAGGGCTTCGCGACGCTGATGCACGCGCCCGACCTGAAGTTCTGCTACCTCGACTTCATCGCGGCCGCGCGCTTCGAGACCAGCCAGGGCATCGGTGGTGCGCTGTACGAACGCGCGCGCGAGGAGTGCCTGCTGCTCGGCGCGATCGGCTTGTTCTTCGAGTGTCTGCCGGACGACCCGAACGATGTGCACGATCGCAAGGAGCTGGCGCAGAACATCGCGCGGCTGCGCTTCTACGAGCGCTACGGCGCGCGCCCGATCGATCACACCGCCTACCGTATGCCGGTGCGGCCTTCCGACACCGAGCAACCGTACCTGGTGTTCGACGATCTCGGCACCGGCCGGCCCTTGCGCCGCGAAGAGGCGCGGGGAGTCGTGCGCGCGATCCTCGAGCGCAACTACGCGTGGTTGTGTCCCGCCGACTATATCGATCGCGTCGTGCTGTCGATCCGCCACGATCCGGTGCAGCTGCGTCCCTACCGCTACGTACCTGCCCCGGTGGTGCAGGCGCCGCTGCGCGCCCCCCAAGACGCGCGCGTGCTGCTGATCATGAACGACAAGCACGACATCCACCACGTGCGCGAGCGTGGCTACGTCGAGGCACCGGTGCGCATCGGCGCCATCCGCAAGGAGCTCAACCGGCTGGATCTCTTCCGCGTGGCCGAGCCCAAGAGCTTCCCGGACACCCACGTCAACGAGGTGCACGACCCGGAGTACGTCCGGTACTTGAAGCGCATGTGCGCCAGCTTGCCGCCCGATCAATCGGTCTACCCGTACGTGTTCCCGGTGCGCAACGCCACACGGCCGCCGCGCGACCTCGCGTTGCGCGCGGGTTACTACTGCATCGACACCTTCACGCCGATCAACCGCAACGCCTGGCCCGCGTCGCGGCGCGCGGTCGACTGCACGCTGACGGCGGCCGCCGCATTGCTCACCGGCACGCGCCTGGCGTACGCGCTCGTGCGCCCGCCGGGTCATCACGCCGAGCACAGCGCCTTCGGTGGCTTCTGCTACCTGAACAGCGCGGCCATCGCGGCCCACTATCTGTCCAAGCACGGTCGTGTCGCCATGCTCGACATCGACTATCACCACGGCAATGGCCAGCAAGAGATCTTCTACCGCCGCTCCGATCTGCTGACGGTCTCGATCCACGCGCACCCGAACGTCGCGTACCCGTACTTCAGCGGCTTCCCGAGCGAGATCGGTGAGGGACCGGGGCGCGGCAGCAACCTCAACTTCGCGCTCGGCGAGCACGTCGATGGCCCGCAGTACTCGCGCATCCTCGAGCGCGCGCTGTCGCGTATCCGAGCGTTCGCGCCGCGCTTCCTGGTGGTGTGCCTCGGCCTGGACACAGCCAAGGCAGATCCCACCGGCACCTGGGCGCTGCGCTCCGCGGACTTCGAGCGCAACGGCCGCATCCTCGGACGCATGGCGCTGCCCACGTTGATCGTGCAGGAGGGCGGCTACAACACCCGCAACCTCGGCAAGCACGCGCGCCACTTCTTCGCCGGCCTCTGGGCGGGTGCGGCGTCCGCAGGCTCGATCTGAGCCGCCGCCATCAGCCGCAATTGCTCCAGACTCCCGCGCGCCTTTCCGATATTCCAGACCAATCGCCGCGACGTGAGGTGGGTCAAATGGCGCGCACGCCTACCTTTCGTCATAACAGGCTCATGAGCAGTCGGACTTTGGGTTTGGGTCTGTGTGTGGCGCTGTTGGGTTCGATCTGGGCCGAGACGGCCGCTCGTGCCGAAGTCGAGCACGCCAGCATCACGATAACGGCCAAGGGCAAGTCAGGCAGCGTGGCGCGGAGCAAGCGCACGGGCAAAGCCGAGGCGGACAAGACGCTCGCGCCCGAGCTGAACGGCGGCGTGATCCCGCGCGATGCGCTGAAAGCGGAGCTGGATCGCGGCATCGGCCGCTTCCTGCAGCAGGTGCGAGCGGAACCCGTGATATCGCGCGGCCGCTTCCTGGGCTGGCGCTTGATGACCTTGTTCCCGAGCCGAGCCGACGTGCACGTGCAGGCGATCAAGCCCGGTGACGTGGTGCGCCGCGTGAACGGCCAGTCGGTCGAGCGTCCCGAAGACTTCAAGGCGGTGTGGGATAGCCTCGCAACCGCGCCACAGCTGACGATCGAGATCGAGCGCGACGGCGAGTCCAGCACCGTGCGCTACACGATCCAATAGTCGAACCCACAGTTCCTCCCAATACGACTCGCTAGCGATCGCAGGCCCGTAGCAGCGTGCGCGCCCTGCGGGCTAAGATCGAGCGTCCAGCGTTTCTTGCGCGCGGAGGCTCCTCTTGGCAGATCCCTGGCTCGGCGAGATCAAGCTCTTGCCCTTCGACTTCGTGCCCAGGTCGTACGCGGCCTGTGATGGCGCGCTGATGTCGATCGCTCAGAACACGGCGTTGTTCACGCTGCTCGGCACGACCTATGGCGGTGACGGGCGCACGACCTTCGCGCTGCCGGATCTGCGCGGTCGCATGCCGTTGCAGCGTGGACCGCAGGTCCCGGCGACGCAGGTCTCGCTGTCGCAGCAGCAGCTGCCGCAGCGCATCGTGGCGTCAGCCGCAGCTATCGGCGGCGGAAGTACCAGCTTCGCCACCCGCCCCAACAACCACTTCCTGGCCAGTGCCAGCTCGGGCGCGGTCAGCAGCCCGCTCGACTCCGCTTGCGTCGGCAGCCCGGCCAGCGCGCTACCGCACTCGAACACGCAGCCCAACTTCGTGATCGCGTTGGTGGGTGCTCTGCCGAGTCGAGGCTGAGGTCAAGGTGTCGCGAACGGAACGACTCTCCCTGCGCCCGGCGTTGAGCAGCGACATCGATCTGCTGCTGCGCGTCTACGCCAGCACGCGCGAGCACGAGCTGTCGTTGGTCCCGTGGAGCGAGGCCGACAAGCACGCGTTCGTGCGCTGGCAGTTCGAGGCCCAGCACCTGCACTATCACCGCTTCTACGCCGGCGCGGACTACTCGATCATCCTCGACCACGGTCGGCCGGCCGGCAGGCTGTACGTGCACCGGCGGGACGACGAGGTGCGGGTGATCGACATCACGCTCTTGCCCGAGTACCGCGGCAGCGGCATCGGCAGCACGCTGCTACTGCTGCTGAAGCAAGAGGCACACGCCGTGGGCAAGCCGCTGACCATCCACGTCGAGCACGACAACCCGGCGCTACGCCTGTACAGCCGCCTGGGCTTCCAGCGCGTGTCGGACGACGGCGTGTACCTGTTGATGGCCTGTTACCCTCAAGGTTCGAGCTGAGCGCTCAAACCTTGAGGGCTGCTGTGCGTTCGCGGCGCGAACGCTTCGCAGCTGATGATTTACACGGGTCGGGCGGCCGACCCCTCTCGAGAAGGAACCGGCCCTGCGGGTCCGCCTCCTTCCCGATTCACCCCGCCGGGTCGCGCGCTTCGCGCTGCTCCGATCGACCCGTTTGCGCTGCGCCGAAGCGCCTCACGTGAAGATGGCCTGATACTGCATCATGCCGGCGTCGTCGGGTCCGACCGGCACCAGGAACAAGGCCTGCGTGCCTAGCTGCGGGTGCTGGACGGGGTAGGTGCCCTGACGAAACCAGTGTTCGCGCGGGCCGCGGAAGATCAGCGAGAAGGGCTCGCGGTGCGAGGCGCGCGCGCTGCCCAGCGACTTGAGCTCGATCAGCTCGAGCTCGAGGGATTGCTCCTCGAGGCGCACGGCGAAGCGCGCGTGGAGCAGCGGTTCGAACGAGCCGCGCGTCAGCTCGGACAGGCTCTTCATCATGTGCTCGCGCCCGCGCGCCGGCCCTCACGCCGCGCATCGACGTGCAGCTCGCCGTCCGGCGTGAAGCACAACTGCTGGGGAATCGCAGCGCTGCCTTCGGCGAAGCACGGCCGAAGCTGCCGCTTATGGCTGCCATCGCGCCCGAAGACTTCGAGCGTTCCGCGCTGTTCGTCGCTCAGGTACGCCATGCCATCGGCTGCGATGGCCAGCGAGCTCGGGTCCTCGAGCAGGCCTTCGCCGTAGCTGCCCTGCGCGACGCCGCTCTGGCTGAAGACCTGCACGCGTCGGTTGCCTGCGTCCAGCACGTGCAACAAGCCGTCGGGCGCAAAGGCCAGCGCGCACGGGCCGTTGAGCTGACCCAGCCCGTCGCCCGGGGTTCCGAAGCGTGCGCGCCCCTTGCCCAGCAGGTCCAGCACCTGGATGCGGTTGTTGAGCGTATCCGCGACCCACAGCCGCCCTTCGCGGTCGAGCGTGTGATCGCGCGGCTTGCGCAGCTCGTCGGGTCCGCCACCCAGGCAACCCAGCTGCCGCAGGTGTTTGCCCGCGCGGCTGTACACCTGCACGCGACTGTTGCCGTGATCGAGCACGAGCAACTCGTCGTCCGGGCCGAATGCCAGCGCGATCGGATGGTCGAGTTGCTCGGGGCCCGAACCCGGACTGCCGATCACGCGTAGCGGCAGGCCCAACGGGCCGCGTTCGACCACCTGGCCTGCGAGCGGCTCTATCTCGTACGCCGAGCCCAGCCGATCGAACACCGTGCGCGAGCGCGCGCGCTGGGGCTGCACGCGCAGCGCTCGGATACCGCGGCCGCCGGCCGCCAGCTCGAGCGCCTCGTCGCGCCACAACAAGCAGGCCGCGCCTGCCGCCGACAACCTCAAGAAGTAACGCCGTTGGATCATCGCTTCCTCGTCTTCGATCGTTTCGCCGGTGCCGTCAGCCGCGTGCAGCCTTGCGTCTCGTGCACGGGATCGGGCGGTGGCGAAAGAATGTGAAACTCGACGCGACGGTTGCTTTGTCGTCCCTCGTCGGTTTGATTGGTCTCGATCGGGCGGTTCGGCCCGCAGCCCCACGCCTGCAAGCGCTCGGGTGCGATACCGTGCGTGGTCAGCCACCAGACGACGCTTTGCGCGCGACGTCCCGAGAGCGACAAGTTGTGCTTGGCCGAGCCGCGATCGTCGGTGTGTCCTTCCACCGCGATCAGCTGCAGCTGCGGGTTGTCCTTGATCAGCGCGCCGATCTCGCCCATCAACGGATCGCTCGCCGCCAAGATCTTGTCGTCGTTGTGGGCGAACTCGATGCGCTGCGAGAGCTTCAGCTGTCCCTCCGAGATGCGCACGGCGCCGCAGCCGTTCTGCTCCGCGGTGCCAGGCACGAGCGGGCACTGATCGATCGCGTCCGGCACGCCGTCGCCGTCGTTGTCCGGATCGGGGCAACCGTCTTCGTCCTCGAAGCCATCCATGTCTTCGGCTTCGAGCGGACACTTGTCGCTGATGTCGGCCAGCTTGTCGTCGTCGTTGTCCGGATCGGGGCAACCATCGTCGTCGTGGAACTTGTCGTAGTCCTCGGCCTCCAGCGGACACTTGTCGTGCTCGTCGTTCAGCTTGTCGCCGTCGTTGTCCAGCTCGGGGCAACCGTCTTCGTCTTGAAAGTAGTCGAAGTCCTCCGCCTGCTCGGGGCAGCGATCCAGCGAGTCGATGATGTGATCGGCATCCCTGTCGAGGTCTGGACAGCCCTCCTCGGCCACCGTGACGCTGCACAGCTTGACCTCGGGCTCTTCGACCGGTTCACGCCAGCCGGTCGTCACGATGCCGACGCTCGCCAGCGCGCGAAAGTCCGGGGAGCCCACGCCGCGCTTCAACCCCGGACCTGCGGCGGCTCCGACGCGCAGCATGTTGCCGGGGCGGTAGCGCACGCCGAACAGAGCTTCGAACGGGGTCACGCTCCCGCCGAACATGTTCGAGAACGCAGTCGAGCCGTAGCCCTCGGCCAGGATCTCCAGATCGAAGCGCGTGCCGCCGAAGCGCACGGCGCCGCCTGCTCCGAAGGTCAGCGCGCTGCCGAGCTCTTCGTCGAAGAACTGCGTGCCCTTGCGCAGGTTCGCGCCGACGCCGGCCGTGAAGCGGAAGATGCCGGGCCGGATCTCGGCGGACAGCTCGGGTCGGAACGATACGCCGTCCTCGCCGCGCAAGTGCTGCCCGGAATCGGCTGCAGCTGCCAGCGGCAGGCCCAGCTGAGCCGTGACGCCGAGCGCGCCCAGGCTCCGGGCGTCGCCGAGCGCGATCACGCGCACGCCGATCAACGCATCCCCGAACCCCGGACCGTCGGCAGGTTCCAGCGTCTCGTCCGTCGCCGGGTTGCGGAAGCTGCCGCCGTTCATCATGGCCACGAACTCGAGGCCGACCGAGACGCTGACGCGATCGACCACGCCATAGGCCAGCCGCAGGCCCGCCTGGAGCTGGTTCTGCACCAGCGCCGCGCGTTCGGTGTCGCTGACGCCCTGCTCGAGCTCGACCACCAACGGATCGTTCGCGTAGTCCATCACGAACAGCGCGCTGATCTCGTTCTCGGCGAGTCCGATCGGCCGGTTCATGTGCAACCCGTCGTCGGGCAGCATCGGCGCGAGGTACTGGTCGAGTCGCACGCTCTGCGCCGCTGCGCGCGGCAGCCAGCAGCTCGCCGCCAGGAGCAGCACGCTCACCGCGCGTAGTTGCCTCCGCCGCACGATGAAGAGGGCCAGAGCCGTCAGCAGCAGCCACAGCGCTCGGCGATCGCTCGTCGGGCCCTGGCTCGAGCACAGGCCGCCGCCCGACACCCCGGGGTGGGGTGGATCGCGGAAGTCCGGGATGCCGTCGCCGTCTTGATCGCCCTTGGCCTCGAGCTTGTCCGAGATGCCGTCGCCGTCGCCGTCGGTGTCGAGGTGGTTCGGGATGCCATCGCCATCGATGTCATCGCTGATCTTGCCTCGCCCGCGTTCGACCGAGGTGGGGATCGAGTCGTTGTCGTCGTCTGCGTCGAGGTAGTCGGGGATGCCGTCGCCGTCGCTGTCGCGCGGCGCGTTTCCATCGCCGAGCTCGATCGCGTCGGGAATGCCGTCGCCGTCGCTGTCGGCCGTCGGGTCGGGACTCTCGCCGGCATCCGGAGGCGCAGCATCCTCGGTCTGCGCGTCGGGCGTGCTCGTGCCTGCATCGAGAGGACCGGCGTCGGGCGGCTCGGGCGACTTGCAGACCTGGGCGTCGCACACCTGGCCGCTCGCGCAGTCCGCGTCGCTCTGGCACGTGCTCTTGCAGTTGGTTGCGCCGCACGCGTAGGGGCTGCACTCGCGGTGCGTCGTGTTTTCACAGCCCCCGGAGCCGTCGCAGCTCGCTGCGCTCGTCGCGATGCCGCTCTTGCACGCGGGCTCGCCGCAGCTGACCCAGAAGCCAGGGTAGGTGCAGGCGCGAGGGTTGCTCTCGTCGCAGCTGCCCGCGCAGGTGCCGGTGCCCGCGCATGCGTCGCGGCCCGCGTGTGGCGCACCTGTCACTGGGCTGCAGAGGCCGAGCCGGCCGCTGACATCGCAGGCTTCGCACTGACCCTCACAGGCGCGATCGCAGCAGTAGCCGTCCGCGCACTCGCCGCTGGCACATTGATCGTCCGCGGCACAACTCGCGGCTCGGGCGAGTTTGGGTACACACACGCCGGCGGCGCAGTAATAGTCAGAGTTACAGTCCTGACTGTTTTGACAATCGCCCAGGCAGGCGGTCGGCCCACAGCTGAAGGGCGTGCAGATCTGGTGGAGGATGCCCGGACAAGCGCCGGTACCCACGCAGGTCGCGGCGAACGTCGAGACTCCGCTCTCACACTTCGGCGTACGACACGTGGTTTCTTCGCCCGGGAACGCGCAGCCGTTGCGGTCGAGGCCGTCGCACGCGCCGCTGCACGGTGAGCCGTCCCCGTCGCACAGCGGCCGGTTGCCGCGCGGAGCGCCGATCACCGGCGAGCAGGTGCCGGTGTTGCCGGACACGTCGCACGCCTCGCACTGGCCGCGGCACGTGCTGTTGCAGCACACACCGTCCACGCACAGGCCCGAGGCACACGCTCCACCACCGGAGCAAGCCTGACCGAGAGCATGCCTGGCGGTGCAGATGCCGGCCTCGCAGAACGATCCAGTCGCGCAGTCACTGTCCTCGCCGCAATCGCCCAGGCAGCCGTTGGCGGCGCACACGAACGGCGCACACGAGCGCGTCGTGGATGCGGGGCAGAAGCCGCTGCCGTCGCAGAACGCCGCGATCGTGGCCGTGCCGCCGGTGCAGCTGCCGAGGCGGCAGACCGATGCGCTGTCGGGATAGTCGCAGGCGTCGCGCCGGCTGCCGTCGCAGCTGCCGCCGCAGGCCGAGCCGTCCGAGGTGCAAGCCGTGCGAGCGCCGTGCGGAGCGCCAAGCACCGGCGAGCAGGTGCCGCGCTTGGACGCTATATCGCAGGCTTCGCACTGTTGCCCGCAGCTCGAGTTGCAGCAGACGTCATCGACGCACAGGCCACTCTGACACTGATTCGCCGCCGTACACGTGATGCCGGACGCTCGCTTGAGCGTGCACACGCCGGCCGAGCAGAAGTAGCCAGTGACACAATCAGTGTCGGCGGCACAGTTGCCGTTGCAGGCGGCGCTCGACTGATCGCACATGAATGGCGCGCAGCTCTGCGTGAGCAGCGGCCCGCAGCTGCCGTCGCCACCGCAGCGCGCTTCCAGCGTGGCCGTCCCGCTGCTGCAGTGAGCCGCCCGGCACACGCTGCTCGAGCCGGGGTACGCGCAGCGCGCACGCTGCGTGCCGTCGCAGCTTCCGGCGCAGGTCGAGCCGTCCGTGGCGCAGGCGGTGCGGCTGCCGTGCGGCGCGCCGCTGACGGCAGAGCAGGTGCCGAGCCGATTTGCTACGTTGCACGCCTCGCACTGGCCGTCGCAGTCCCCGTCGCAACAGTAGCCGTCGACGCAGTGGGCCGAGCTGCACTGGTCATCCGAGCTGCAGGCGACGCCCAGGGCCCGCTTGGGTTGGCAGGTTCCGGTCCCGCAGAAGTGCGCGGCCGCACACTGCGCGGCGCTCGTGCAGCTGGTGAAGCAAGCCGTGGTGTTGCAGGTGTAGGCGCCGCAGGGCTGCGCGACTGCCGTCGGGCAGGTCGCGCCGGAGCCGGAGCAAGCGGTCGCTAGCTGCTGCACGCCGGCGCTGCAGCTGGCGGCGTTGCACTGGACGCTGCTGGCGGCGAAACCGTCCATGGGGCAATCGACCGATACGCCGTTGCAGGACTCTGCCACGTCGCACACGCCTTGCGTGTTGCGGCACGGCACGCCGGAGGCCTTGCGCGCGTCGCTGGGGCAATCAGCCGTGCCCGTGGTGCAGAACTCTTCCAGATCGCAGGTTCCGGCGGCGGAGCGGCAGCTGACGTTGCTGCCCGCGAACAGGTCGGTCGGGCACTGCGCGCTGGCTCCGCTGCAGAACTCGGCCACGTCGCAGCTGCCAGCGGCGCCGCGACAGAGCGTGCCGGACGGCGTCAGCACGTCGGCCGGGCAGTCGTTCGACGTGCCGTTGCAGCTCTCGCTGGGATCGCAGCCGCCTGCGCTGTTGCGGCACACGCTGCTGCTACCGAGCTTGGCGTCGGATGGACAGCTGCTCGAGCTGCCGGTGCAGGTCTCGGCGGCATCGCAGCTGCCAGCGGCGCCACGGCAGAGCGTGCCGGAAGGCGACAGCACGTCGGCGGGACAGTCGTTCGACGCGCCGTCACAACGCTCGACGGGATCGCAATCGCCTGCGCTATTGCGGCACACGCTGCTGCTGCCGAGCTTGGTATCGGGCGGACAGCTGCTTGAGCTGCCAGTGCAGGTCTCGGCGACGTCGCAGTCGCCAGCCGCGTTGCGACACATGCTGCCCGCGTTGCCCGCGGGGTGCGCGCACGCGGCGCCCGAGCCGTCGCACACGTCGCGCGTGCAAGGGTTGCCGTCGTCGTTGCAGGCGTTGTCGATCGGGGTGCGGGCGTCTGCGGGGCAAGCGTCGCTGGACCCGTCGCACGCCTCGGCCGGGTCGCACTCGCCGGCAGAGTTGCGGCAGACCACGCCGCTGCCGAGGACCGTGCAGGTGCCCGCCTGACCGGACAGGTTGCAGGCCTGACAGTCGGTGCTGCCGCCGCTACAGGCTGCATCGCAGCACACGCCGTCGGTGCAGAAAGTGGAGGAACACTCACTTCCGTCCGCGCACGGCGTGCCGTTGCCGGCCAGGATGACACCAGAGTCAGCGGCCAACAGCGGCTTGCCGCTGACGGCGGCGAGCGTCACATCGGGCGCGGAGTTCGAACAGCTGGCCAGCAGGGCTGCCAAGCAGAACAGCGCGTAGCGAGGCCACGTCGGCATACTGGCCGAGACCTCACGACGAACCGATCGCGCAGCCATCACGCCGGGTTCGTGAAATGGCAAGGGTGCTTTCCTCTGGGATCGCGGGCAACACAACGGTACCCGTGCAGCGCCGAACCTCACCAGTCTGAGAAAATAACCCCGAATTCACACACTCGCGCGAGCTGCCCACAGCTCCGCACTCGGATGGACCCGCACGGGGCGGGGCGCCACTGCCGTTTGGCTAGCCTTTGGGTCGATCGATGTGACCGAGATCTCGGTCAGGGTCGATTCGATCGCGGACCCGCTGCTTCAGCTCTGCGGCCTCGGGAAAGCGCTGCTCGGCGGCCCGCGAGAACAGCAATGCGCCGTCGAGCTTCACGTCGAACACCCCGCCGGTCCCGGGGACCAGCGCGACCTCGGCGAGCTCCTCGGAGAACGTGCTCAACAGCTCCTGCGCCACCCAGGCTGCGCGCAGCAACCAGCGGCACTGCCGGCAATACACGACTTCGATGCGGGGGCTGCCCATTGCGCGGACCGTACCACGACACCGCCGACTCTGCCGGTGTTGCGGAAACAGTAGTCGAATCGTGCAACGCTAGAAGCGGCCGAGCATACAATCAGCTGACACAATCACTTGTCACTCGCCAGGGGATCTCCTATGTCCCAAACTGAGCGGCATGACCCACGAGGGTGCGACGAGCAGGCCGTCCACATGATCGAGGTCACGAGGCTGAACCGATCGTTCCGTGCAGGGCCAGGCATGCAAATGATCCGGGTTCCAGCGGCCGCTGGAGGTGGCGATGCCAGCATCATCGTCACCTGCGACTATCGAGCTGCTGCCCAGCCTGCGAAACCGTACGCGAGGGCACAGTTGGCCTCGTTGTCGGAAAAATTCACCGGCTTTCGCCTGGTCTCGATGAGTGAGTTGACGATCGACGGCGTCACTGCCGCTGTGATCGACTATGAATGGTCCAGCACGCATGACGTGTTGCGCCAGCGCCAGGCATTCGTGCCCTCGTCGCGCTGCATGTTCACGTTGACGCTGACCGGCCGCGCCGGCGGGTTTCCACAACTCGAGACGGCCTGGAACCTCGTCGTGGAGTCGATCCGCTTGCGCGATACGCGCAACGTTTGACACCGCCAGTTCCGAGTGCGTTGACGACAGGCCGTGGGCAGCTGTATGACGCGGGCAAGTTTTGCGCGTGCTGCGCGAAGTGAATCTCGTTCGGGGGGATAGGCTTGTTTATGTCGCCGAAAGTTTTGCTGCGGACGCGTGCGTTCGTATCTCTCGCGTCGTGCATCGTGTTGTCTGCTGCTTGTAGACAAGGCACCAAGTGCGTCGAGGACCCTGGGAATCCAGGCGTCTGCGAGGGCACGCAGGTGGGAAACGTCAACGCGAGCGGACGCGGTGCAGCTGGCAGCAGCGGGCAGCCCGAGGCGGGCAGCGGTGGTAAGGCCGCGGGCGCTGGGGGGAATGCGGGCGCTTCATGGGATCTAGCCGGTTCGAGCGCGGGCGCGGGCGCAGGTTCCGGTGGGACCGAGGCTGCTGGCGCCGGTGGTGAGAGCGGCAGTTCCGGCACGCAGCCAACAGCTGCAGGTGCCGGTGCCGGCGGCGAAGCGGGCGGCGCGGGTGCTGGCTCGGGCGGCGGTGGTTCTGGTGGCAGCGGTGCTGGCGGCGGTGGCGCTGGTGGCAGCGGCGCGGGTGGAAACGGTGGCGGCGGCTCGGGTGGAAACGGCGGCGGCGGCTCGGGTGGAATGTCGGTCGCCGAGTGCCCGATGGTCGGAGCGGTGCGTTGCTCGCCGATGGACAGCACGAAGCGCCAGCGTTGCAGCGACGGCATGTGGCGCGACGCCGAGTCGTGCGGTCAAAACCAGATCTGTGCGTCCTCGTCGATGCAGAACCCGGGCATGTGCATCGCCACCAACGATGTCTGTAAGAACCGCAACGGCATGTCGGCCTGCGACGACGCCGGTGTGCTCTACCAGTGCGGTGACAATGGCGTCGTGCGCAGCATGATGCGCTGCGGCAGCAAGGAGCTGTGCATGCCGGGCATCATGACCGGCATGTGCGCGAAGTGTCCGCCCAGCGAGTTCCGCTGCGTCGGCACTGCCCTCGAGCAATGCGACCAGGCGGGCAACAACTGGCGCGAGATGCGGCGCTGCGACTCGGCCGAGCTCTGCTCGGCGCGCGACGGCAAGTGCAACGAACCGGCATGCAACCCCGGCCAGAAGACCTGCATGGGCGACGTGCTGCAGGAATGCCGGCCGGATCGCACGGGCTTCCAGAAGTTGCGGGACTGCCCGCAGGGTCAGTGCGACGCCAACGGAGGCACGTGTCGCGCGTGCATGCCGGGCGCGAAGCGTTGCTTGGGAACGATGGAGATGACCTGCGACCCGCAGGGCATGCGTGAGACGTCGAAGGACTGCTTGCCCGGGCGCTGCGAAAATAACCAGTGCGTCGACTGCGTGGGTAACGCGACCCAGAATTGCGGTAGCGGCAATCAGCAAGGCGAGTGCAAGACTGGCACGCAGATGTGCCGCAACGGCAAGTGGTCCGAGTGCATGGGCAACGTCGAGCCGACGCCTGAGATGTGCAACGGCAAAGACGACGACTGCGATGGCACGAAGGACGACAATGTCACCGACTGCGGGAACGGCATGTGCATCAACGGCAAATGCGGCTGCCGCGACAACGGCCAGTGCAACCAGGGCCAGGGCGAGATTTGCGTCGATGGCAATTGCGCCAAGCCCTACACGTCCTGCGGCTCGTGCCCGGATGGGTTGACTTGTGCACACGGACTGTGTGTCCCGAAGTGCGGGAATGGTTGCCCCAACACGAACGGGCAGGGCTTCATGAGTTACCCGGCCTGCGGCAACGACGTCGGGCTCGATGACTCTTGCGTCCTCGTATGCCAAGCGCCCCTCAACCCCATGCGGCTGAGCTGTCCGCAAAACACCAACTGCCGCGAGGCTGGCGACAGCGGCTACTCGATCTGCCAGCGCTAAACGTCTTCGATGAGCAGCAAAGGGTCGTGCGCGTCGATCCGCGCGTCGTCGGCTCGTCACCCGGCTCGATCGACTATGTTGCACGAGCGGGCAGCGAACGCTCGTTGTCGAGCGACCTGCTTGCAGAGCTCGTGCGACTCGTACGCTCGGCGGGGATGATGATCCCCACACGCCGTACGATCCAAACCAGGATGGATGATTGCTGGCAGCCGGCGTCCGAATGACGGTTTCCAGCGTGCCCGCGGTGCGCGCGACTCTCGCGATGTGGAGCGGTGTAGGGCACGCGCGGATTCACATCATCCTCACCCTGTCTTAGAATCAACGATTGGTTTGCCGGTGGTCGCTCCGCATGGGAAGCACGCCGATTTCCAGTCTCATCGCCGGGCGCTACGAGCTCCTCGCCGAGCTCGGCACCGGCGGTTCCGGTACCGTGTATCGCGCGCTCGATCAGCGCACGGGCGGTGAGGTCGCGCTCAAGTCGTTGCGCAAAGACAAGCAGGACGCGCGCCAGCTCACGCTGTTTCGCTACGAGTACCACACGCTCGCCCAGCTCGCGCATCCGCGCATCGTGAGTGTCCACGACTATGCCGTATCCGAGACCGGCGCCTACTACACGATGGAGCTGTTGGACGGCATGGACGTGCGCGAAGCTGCGCCGCTGCCGTGGATCACGGTCTGTCGCTTGCTGCGTGACGTGGCGTCTGCGCTGGCGATGCTGCACGCACGCCGCCTACTGCACCGCGACGTGAGCTATCGCAACGTGCGCTGCACCGTCAGCGGCCACGCCAAGCTGATCGACTTCGGAGCCATGATGCCACTCGGGAGCACGGCCGAGGTGATCGGCACGCCACCGTTCATTCCGCCCGAGGCAGCCAGCGGCGGTGCTCTCGACGCGCGCTCCGACCTGTACGCGCTGGGCGCGCTCGGTTATTTCATGCTCACCGCGCGTCACGCCTACCCAGCGGGTAGCTTGCCCATGCTGCAAAAGCTCTGGTCGGGCAAGGCGCCGCCGCCGCCGGCCGCCTGGTCCAAGGATGTCCCGCCCGAGCTCGATCGCTTGATCATGTCGCTGTTGCACCTCGAGCGGCAGAACCGGCCGACGTCGGCGGCAGAGGTGATGGATCGGCTCGGCGCGATCGCCGATCTGCCGCCCGCCGAGGACTTGCGCGTGGCCGAGGCCTATCTCAAGCGGCCGGCGCTCGCCGGCAGGCAACGCGAACGCAAGCGCATCCGCGAGTTTCTGAAGCCCGAGCTCGAGGGCCGCGGAGTGCTGTTGATCGAGGGTGCCGAAGGCCTGGGTAAGACGCGGCTGATGGAAGAGCTGCTGATCGAGGCGAAGCTCGCCGGCGCAATCCCGCTCAGTCCCGTGAACAAGCGCGCCGCTAGCGAGAGGTTCGCGGTGGCCCGACAGTTGATCGACCAGCTCGTCGCAAACGCGCCCGAGAGTCTGGCGGAGCTCGACGAGGACGACCGCGTGCTCTTGGCTGGCGAGTTTCCGATGTTGCGTCGCGAGCGCCCCTCGCTGTTACCCCTGATCGCGCCGGCGGAGCTGCGCCACCGCCAGCAGGCCGCGCTCGCACGCTGGTTCCAAAGGGCGAGCCGGCAGCTGCGTCTGCTGATCGCGGTCGAGGATGCGCACACCGTCGACGAAGAGTCGCTCGCGCTGCTGACCTCGCTCGCGAGCGCCGACGAACACACAAGGTTGCGGCTCGCGCTTTCTCTGCGCCCGAGCGACGCGCGCGAAACACCGGCGGTGCGCGTCATCCGGCGGCAGGGCGCGTGCTTGCGCCTCGAACCTCTGACACACGCTGAAGTCGACGAGCTGGTGACATCGTTGTTTGGAGACGTGCCCAACCTCCAACGCGTCGCGCACTGGATGCACGCGCGTAGCCGCGGTAATCCGCTGGAGTGCATCGAGCTCGCGCACTACTTGGTCGAGCGTGGGATCGTGCACTACAGCGAAGGCATCTGGATGTTGCCTGCCACGCTGCCGCGCGAATCGCCGCAAGGGCTGCAGGCGACGCGACACGCGCGGCTTGCCGCGCTCACCGCCGAGCAGCGCGCGGTGGTCCAGGCCGTGGCGATCTTCGCTTGCCCCGTGCCGCTACACCTCTGTGCGCGGGTATCGGAAGTCGACGAGTTGGCTGCGTTTCGAGCCCTGGACGAGCTCGTCCGCATGGATGTGCTGACACTCTTACAGACCGACCACTACCTGTGCAGCGCCGAGGGGCTGCGCGAAGCCATCGAGCGCGCGACGCCGCCTGAGCTGCTGGCCCAGCTGCATGAGCGAGCGGGTCAGCTGCTGCTCGAGTACGCGGCTTCCGATCTGCGGACCAGGGTGCGTGCCGCGCATCACTTGCTGCGCGGCAGCTCACGGCTGCGCGGTGCCGAGCTGCTGGTCGCGATCGCCCGCGATCCCAACGTCCCGCGCGACGCCGGCGACTTTCTGACCGCGCCGTTCGAGCTGGCCCTGCAGGTCTGCGAAGAGCTCCAACCGCGAGCGGCCGACGGCATCGCACTGCGCACAAGGCTGGTGACCGCTGCCTTTCTGTACGATCGCAGCCTGGTTCGCCACGTCGATCCGCTGCTCTCGCAGCTGCATCGCGCGTGCGGCCTGGATCTGCTGGCAAGTGTCGATCCAGGCGACGCAGGGTGGCTCGGTCGGCTGCTCGAGCTCGCGGACAGGCGCTGGGCCGAAACGCCGGAGGCGGAGCGCTCGATTGCGCCGCACGAAGCGATGACCTCGCTGGCAGCCATGTCCGCGGTGATGCTCGCCGTGGCCATCCTCCGGTGGGACCTCCCTCTCATCGATCGAGTCTGGGCCCGCGTGAAGCCGCTGGCGGCGCTCGGCAGCGCTTCTCCGCTGGCCGCAGCGCCCGAGCTGGTTGGCCTGGCTCTACAGGGGCTCCGCGTGGGCGAAGCTTCGAACCACGAGCAGCGAGAGGCCTACCTGGCGCGCTTGCGCGATCTCACGCGCTACCCCGGCTTCCCGGAGGCGCGCCGGCAGAGCATCTTGTCCACGCAGCACCACAACATCGGCATGGCGACGAGCGCGCTCGACGGTGAGACGGCGCTGCGGTTCGCCGATGAGATCGACGCCCTCGGCTTGCAGATGTACCAAGGAGCGGCGATGCAAGTTCGCTTCATGGTGCACATGTATCGGGGCGAGCTCGAGCGCGCGCAGGCCTGTCGCGCGCGCCTGGATGTGTTGGCGGTGCAAGGTGGTGCCGGGACGCAGTTCGAGCTGTGGCTCGCCCCGTACCTGGCCGATCCGTACGCGTTGTGGGACGACGCGCTCGGCTTGAAGCAAGCCGCGGCGCACCTCGAACGCATCGCAGCGACCGATCCCGGCTACGGCCCGATGGCACTGGTCGCGCGCGGCAACTACCACCGCGTGCGCGGTGAATACCCCAAGGCCCTTGCGGCGTTTGACGAAGCAGACCAGCTTGCGCCGCGCGATCAGCACGCCAGCTGGCTGTTGTCGCTGTGCGGCCGGGTCGAGACGCTCCTCGCGGCCGAAGACTACGGTGCCGCATTGCGCAGCGCGCAAGAGCTGCTCGAGACTGCCCACTACGCGCCACGTTTCATGGCTGTCATCGAACACCGACTCGCCTACAGCCTGGCGATCGCCCGAGCCCACGTCGGAGAGCTCGCCGGAGCGATCGCGGGTTGCGAGCAAGCGATTGCAAGGGAACTGCAGCTCGGCAAGTCGCCGCTTCACCTCGGCCGTCTGCACGAAGCGCGCGTTCGCATCGCGCTCGTCAGCGGTGATGCCGCCGCGTACGCGCACGATCTGGTGCAGGTGCAGCAACACTTCGGGAGCACGAACAATCCGGCGTTGATTCGGCGCTACGAGCGGCTCGTCGCACTGGGGCGCGCGCGCTTCGGGCTCGCGGGGGAGCCGGGGTCCGAAGGCGATGCGGCGGCTTGCGATGCGCTCGACTCCCTCCTGGCTGTGACGGACGTCAGCCAGCGGGCACACCTGGCGCTGCAGCTGGTCTGCCGGGAAATGTCTGCGGAGAGCGGCTACTTCTATTTATTTCGCGAGGGACAGGTCGAGCTCGCCGCGACGATCGGCAGCGTGCCGCCCCCGGCCGACCTCGAAGAGACGCTGACGGCGATCGTGCGCGCGACGCTGCACGCGAGCGACATGACGGCCACACTCTCCGGCTCGCTGCGGCCCGGCGGCGAATCGACGACCATCCTGTGTGGAGAGCAAGCCTTCGTGCCGATCCCACTCGGCGCAGCTGTGGACGGCGTGCACGCGATCGTCGGCGTGCTCGCGTTCTCGACGCGTTTGCTCGAGAAGGCCCCGCTACCCGACGGCAGGTTGTTGGCGGGCGTAGCGCGGTTGTTCGTGGCGCAGAACTAGCCGGTTTCACGGCACGTGCGAGGGCAACCAGCGAAACTCGCCTATCTTCGGTAGTTTGATCGGCACGAATCGTCCGAGCCTGATGTCGTAGGCTACCCAGAGCCAGCTGGGATCGTCGAGGCGGGCCAGCAGGGAGATTTGGTCGGGGCGGGCGTCCGTGGTGAGTTTGTCGATGCGGACGATTGCCGCTCCTAGCGGCAGGAGTTGGCGTTCGTGGAAGGGTTCGTCCGGGGGGCGGACCAGGTTCATGCTGGGGTCGTGGAAGTAGCCGCCCAGGGGTTGGAGCTCGAGGACGTTGGGGGCTTCGCGGCGGATGCGGACTGGGCCGGAGCTGGTGCCTGCCAGGTACATGGCTCGCGGGCCAGGGAGGGCGAACTCGTGGCGGTAGACGCTCACGAAGACGCTGGTGAGGTAGTCGGGGTAGTTGAGCACCATGATGGTGCGGTCGCGGAGCTCGGCGCCGTGCGGGAGGCTTCGCGCGGCGAACTCCACGCGCTGGTGGACGTTTCGCGCGAACGCGAGGGCATGCGCCGGGGTGAAGATGACGACCACGCCGTGGATGACGAGCAGGCCCGCTGCCGGCAGCCCGTAGGCGATCTTGCGCCCGCCCTCTGCCGCTCGTAGCTGCTGGATGCAACCGGCCAGCGCCAGGGCGATCAGGCCGTGCGCGGCGAAGCCGCTGAGGTACATCAGGCGCTCGAGCGCGCCGATGCTGCAGTGCGGCAGAAGTGTGAGCACTGCGCTGAGCGCGAAGTAACGCGTCGTGCCGCTGCGCCAGCTCGGCCGCAAGCCGATCACCAGGGCTACTGCGACGAACAGCTGCGTCAGCGTGATCGCGCTCGGCACCAAGCTCGGCGGCACTCCTCCGAGCGCCAGGTTCGATAGCCCGAACTGCAGGCGCACGATGTCCGGCAGCCGCTCGAACGCCACGAGCGCGAAGCGCAGGGGATCGGCGCGCGGGTCGATGTACACGCCGCTGCCGTGCACGCCGTAGCCGTAGCTCGCGCTCAGCCAGTAGAACGCGCAGCTGATGGCTGCGAGCGGTGCCAGTGCCAGCGCGCGGCTGCGCCAGGGACGCGCGTCCAGGAACAGCTCGTACGCCAGGAAGTAGGCCCACAGCGCGATCGCCCCCTCGGAGCTGGCATGCGCGCAGGCGAGCGCCAGCGCAGCCAGCCAGGCCCCCCAGCGCGCACCGTCGCGGCGCCAGACGTCGAAGGCCCACAGCGAGAGCAACCCGAACAGCGCCACCAGCAAGGTGTTCCGGCTGGCGATCCAGGCGTTGCCGATCGTGTGCGAATCATCGATCGCATAGGCGACGAGTGCGATCCAGCAGGCCAGGCCGTCGCCCAGGAGCCGCCGGTAGAGCACACCCGCCAGGCATACCAACAATGCGAACAGCGCCAGGTTGTGCGCATGCATCCGCCACGGAGAATTCGGCCACAAGGTATAGTCGAGCAGCTGACTCGCCGCGCTCAACGGGCGCAGCAGCGCGAACGAGAAGCTCGGCGAGGTCCACCACGGCAGCCGGCCGAACAGCGTATTCGGCTCTTCCACGCCGCCCTTGGCTGCAGCGCGATCGTCGAACAGGTTCCACCACGGCCGCGCGCCGCCCCCACCGTGGAGCTGTTCGAGAATGATGCGCCGGTGCACGTAGTCGTCACCGAACCAACCGAACGACAGCGACTGTGCGTTCAGCGCCAGCATCAGCGCGACAGCCACGCCAAGTATCACCCAGAAGCGCGCCAACGAGGCCCCGTGCATCCGACGCAACTAACCGCGTTCACCGGGCGCGAGCAAGATGGTCGCTCTCCAACTTCTCCATTGTCGTGAGCCCCGCAGGTGGTGTAGCGATGCCGGCGGAGAAGCTGATGAGGAACTCGATCTCTGGGGGCGGCAGGCGTCGTGTCGCCATCGTGGGCGGAGGCGTGGCGGGGCTCGGCGCGGCTTGGGGCCTCCACCATCATCCCGAGCGCTTCGACTTCGTGGTGTTCGAGCGGAACGACCGGGTCGGCGGCAACGCCATGACCGTCGATATCCCGCAGGCCGACGGTTCGAGCATCCCGGTGGACATCTCGGTCACGGCGTTCATCCCGTCCGTGTATCACCACTACGTCAAGCTGATGGATCGTTTCGGCATCCGCCAGCTGCCGACGCGCTTCAGTTACTCGGTGCACTACGACGGCGGCGTCTACGCGCACGACTTCGACTCGGCGCTCAAGGCCGAGCTGCAGCCCGACATCGACCGCTTCCAGGCGCTGCTGCGCTTCCTGAAGCGCTTCAACGTGCTGAACTCGAAGCCTTCGATGCTGCTGTCGGCGACCAACCCCTTCAACTACGTGTCGATGGGACAGATGCTGGACCGCTGGGGCATCTCGATGGCGTTCCGGGTGAAGATCCTGAAGCCGCTGTTCGTGAATTTCGTGCTGGCCACCGCGGTCTTCGACATGCCCGCGTCGATGTTTTCTCGGTACCTGGACTTCTTCGACATCGAGCGCGCGACGCCGATGGTCACCTGGGAGGGCGGCACGCGGCGCATCTACGAGAACCTGACCCGGGCCTTCCGCGACCGCATCCGGCTGTCGACCCCGGTGCAGCGCATCACGCGTGAGAACGGCGGGGTACTGATCGAGACGGCGAATGGCGAGAAGGAGCACTTCGACGAGCTCGTGCTGGCCTGCAACGCCAACCAGTCGCTGATGATGCTGAGTGACCCCTCGTCCGGTGAGCGCCGCGCGCTGGGCAAGGTGCGCTACGAGAGCGAGCTGCACAACCACGCCATCGTGCACACCGACGGCTCGATCCTGCCCGACGACCCGACCCGGATCGTCGATACCCGGAGCAACTACGTCCTTCACTACGGCGCGCGTCCGGACAACTACGAGATCACCTACCTGATGCACAACCAGCAGCCGTGGGCGAAGCGCTCGGATCGCCCGTGCCTGGTCACGTACAACCCGATCCAGAAGATCGACGAGTCGAAGATCGTGAAGCGCTGGTGGTTTCAGCACGTGATCCACGACGTGTTCCACACGGTGGTGCTGCTCAATCTGTTTCCGCTGCTGCAGGGGCAAAACCACACCTGGCATGCCGGCGCTCACACGACGGTCAACAGTCAGGAGCACTGCTTCCTGTCAGGGCTGGCAGTCGCGCGACAGCTCGGCGCCGAATACCCGTTCGCCGACGACAGCGAGGCGAAGGCGTGGTTCAACTTCTACGGCCGGCTGTCACACGGCGTACGCTTCAAGCCCGCATGACGGGCCGGATTTCACCGACCACGAACTCGTGAACCGTGGCGTGGTCGTGCAGTGACAGGCGCGCCTCGAGCTCGGGTTCGCGATTCACGCGCGCGGCGTGCTCGGCCGCGAGCGGCCGGTGGAAGATGTTCGAGCGCGAGCACAGCCGCGCACCCGGCCTCGCCTTCGAGAGCACGGACTCGAACAGGTGGTGGCTCGGTTCCGGATCCAGATACGAGCAGATGTCCGAGATCGAAAACGCGTCGAAGCCACCGTTCGTGCAGCCGCGCAGCGCATCGGTCACGGTCGTGGTCTGAATGTCGATTTTGGTCTCCGCGAGCGCGTCCTTGATCTGGGCGAACGTGTTCGCGTTCAAATAGATCGGCAACACGTCTTCGTAGACGTAGCGGCCGTGCAGGACCAGCTGCAGGAAAGAATTCTCGCGCAGCAGGTTGTGTTTCAAATGTCGGTGTACGCGGTCGTACAGCACTTCGTGCAGTGGTGGCTCCGGCGGCAAGTTTCGATAGAAGCCCGGATCACCCGAGAGCTTCGCGATCAAGTGCTTGTTGCCGACCACGTGCGCGACGCCCCTCCAGAACGGCGTCTCCCAGCGGGCCATCGCCACGCGCTGCTCGTCCAGGTTCCTGGCGTCGAGCAATTTCTTGAGGCCGAAGGGGTGCCCGAGCTTGAGCACCTTCGCGCCGAGGCGCAGGTACTTCTCCATCTTGCCCTGGAACAAGATGCCCGCGGCGACCGCTTTGGGCAGGCTGTCGAAATAGAGCTGCGCACCCGCGGAGAGCTGATGGCGCAGGTGGCGCTCGTACAGCGCGAGCCGATCCTCCGCGCTGCGCACGCCGAGAAACCGCAGATACTCGCTGTGATCCAGGCCGCGCACGGCCGCGATCTTCAGTTCCAGCAGCGCATTTTGCGCGGGGTTGAGGTCGACCGCGGTGATCGCCTTCGGCTTGTCGATCAGCAGGTTCAACACCCGGCCGCCGCCCGCCGTCACTGCAAACACGTGCTTGCCCTTCAGAGGGCCGAAGGCTGCGAGCTCGGAGCGCGAATCCTCCTGACAGGCGGAGAAGATAATCGACTCTTTGTTCCACGCGACGGGTGCAGTCGCGGTCGTAGTGGCGAAGTTCATCGGGCCGGGAGACTACCTCCAGGCTTCGAATCGCGGAAGCAGCGAACCTGCTAGCCCTTGCAGTAAAAACTGGCGGGATCTAGGGTCCCGCATGCTCGAGAGAGGACTGCTCGCATCGATGGTCCCGCCCGAGCAGCAGCAGGAGCTCGACCCACTCGACAAGGCGCAGCTCGAGGCAGCGCTCTTTTCACTGGCCACCGGGCCGGTTTGGATCGGGCGCTTCCACGTCCGGCGCCCCCTGGGTCGCGGCTCGATGGGCATGGTCTACGAGGCCTACGACTCCGAGCGGGGCGTGCCCGTGGCGCTCAAGCTCCTGCGCGCTCAGGATGCCAAGGCGATCGCCGCGCTCAAGCGTGAGTTTCGCTCGCTCGTCGCGCTGTCGCACCCGAACCTGGTCGCGCTGGAGTCCTTGTTCTGCCACCAGGGCCTGTGGTTCTTCAGCATGGAGCTGCTGGCGGACGCGGTGCACTTCGACGCGTGGATCTGGAGCGCGCCGCCCGGCGAGCGCGTGGCACGGTTGCGCGCGGGGCTCGCACAGCTGGTGACCGCCGTGGATGCTCTGCACGGCGCCGGCAAGCTGCACTGCGATCTGAAGCCGTCCAATGTGCTCGTGACTGCCGAGGGGCGGGTGGTGGTCGTCGACTTCGGGCTGGTGGTCGACGCCACGTGCTTCGAGACGCTCCAGACCGGCGTTGTCGGCACACCTGCGTACCTCGCGCCGGAGCAGGCGCAGGGCCGCGCGCCTTGTCAGGCCAGCGACTGGTACGCGGTCGGCGTGATGCTGTTCGAGTCGCTGACCCAGCGACTGCCGTTCGATGGCGCGGCCATCCACGTGTTGGGCGCGAAGCAAGCCAGCCGCGCGCCGCGCACCCGCGATCTGTTGCAGGGCTACGACCCGGCGCAGGTCGCAGGCTTGTGCGAGCTGTGCGACGCGTTGTTGACACGCGATCCGGCAGAACGCCCGGGGCGAGACGAGCTCCGCGCGGTGGTCGCGAACGACGCGAGCATCGCCGCGGACACGAGCGCAGTGGACGCCAGTGCCTGGCTTTCACGCGGTGCGCCCTTCGTCGGTCGCGAACCCGAGCTGGCCGCGTTGCGAGCGGCGCTCGCGGACATGCGCGCTGGTGTCGCCGTGACTGCGCTGCTGGCGGGTCGATCGGGCGTGGGCAAGAGCGCACTGCTGGACCGCTTCGTCTCCGAGATCGACGACGAGACGCTGGTGCTTCGCGGCCGCTGCCACGAGCACGAAAACGTGCCGTACAAGGTGTTCGACGAGGTGGTTGCGGCGCTGGGTCACCGGCTGCGGCGCCTGCCGGCCGGAGAGCTCGAGGCGCTGGTACCGCGACACGTACAGGCGTTGTGCCGGCTGTTCCCGGAGCTCGGCCGCATCGCGGCGTTCGCGCGCCCGGGGACGCAGCAGGCCGCGGAGCGAGATCCTCGCGAGTTGCGCAACGAGGCGTTCGCTGCGCTGAAGGAGCTGTTGCTGCGCCTGACCGACACGCGCCCGGTGGTGATCGTCGTGGACGACCTGCAGTGGGGCGACGCGGACAGCGCGCGCATGCTGGGGCACGTGTTGGGCGGGCTCGAGGCGCCGCCGCTGCTGCTGCTCGGCGCGTACCGAAACGATGAAGCCGAGGACAGCGAGCTACTCTCCGAGGTGCTGCAGCGCACCGCGCCGCGCGTGCTCGATGTCGAACCGCTGCCGCCGCCCACCGCCGAGCTCTTGACCCAGCAGTTGCTGGCGTGCGAGGGCCTGCACGAAGAACCGCAGCTGGCTGCGTGCATTGCGCGCGAGGCGCAGGGGTTGGCCGTGTTCATCTGCGAGCTCGTGCGCCATCACGTCGAGAGCAGCCAACGGCGGCCCGGCCACGCGCTGTCGCTCGAGCGCGCGCTCCTCGAGCGCGTCGCAACCTTGCCCGAGTCGGCGCAGCGGTTGTTGCACATCCTGAGCGTCGCGGGTGCGCCGCTGGAGAAGCGCGTGGCTTTGCGTGCGGCTGATCTCACGCCCGAGGAACGCCGCGCGTCGCACGCGTTGCGCGCGGCCCGCTTGCTGCGCGGCCACGCGGGCTATCCCGCCGATGCGCTCGAGGTGTACCACGACCGCGTGCGCGAGATCGTGGTCGGACAGCTCGACGCGGAGGTCGTGCGCGACGCCCACGCGCGCATCGCCGCGGCACTCGAGGCGCTCGAGGTCTCGGATCCGGAGCGCCTGGTGACGCACTACGCGCGCGCCGGTGATCACGTGCGTGCGCGCGAACGGGCGATTCAAGCAGCCGAGACCGCGACGGCCAAGCTGGCCTTCAACCGCGCGGCGGAGTTGCTGCGCGTGGCGATCCAGCACTCCGCCGCCGAGCCAGAGCGGCGCAGCTTGCAGCGGCGCCTGGGCGATGCGCTGGTCAGCGCGGGACGTGGGTCCCAGGCTGCTGCGGAGTACCTGCGCGCGGTCGACGAGAGCGATCCACGGGGCGCGCGCGAGCTACAGCGACTCGCCGCCATGCACTACCTGCGCAGCGGCCGCACGGCGGAGGGGCTGGCGCTGGCGCGCAAGGTGTTCAGCGAGGTCGGCCTCCGGATGCCGGAGAACGGTGTCGGCGCGGTCGGCGCGTACGTGTGGCAGCGGGCACGCCTCGAGCTGCGCTCCCTCTCCAGAGGTCCCAGTCCTGCGCCAGCCTCGGCGCAACAGCTCGAACGGCTCGACTGTATGCTCGCGGTGTTTCCCGAGCTGAGCTTCAGCGATCCATTGCCGGGCGCCGTCCTTCAGGCGCAGTTCCTCGGCGATGCGCTCGCGGCCGGCGAGCCGCAGCGGCTGTTGCAGGGGCTGGTGTTCGAGGTCTTCAACCTCAGCATGTTGGGTGGCTCGCGCAGCCGCCGGCGTGCGCTCACGGCGTTGGAGCGAGCTCGCGAGCTGGCGCGCGAGGTCGACACCGCCTACGCGCGCGCGATGGTGAACCTGGCCGAGGCCAGTCTGCACCTGTGGTCCGGGCGGTCGTTTCGCTCCGTGCTGCTGCCGTGCAAGCTCGCGCGCCAAGCCTTCAGCGAGGTCGGCAGCGAAGCCTCGCTCGAGCGCGGCATCGCCGCCTTCATGTACTTCACTGCGCTCGAGCTGACTGGCGACATCGGCGAGCTGTGCTCGGGGGCGCTGCACATGTTGCGCGAGGCACAGGAACGTGACGACCGCTTCGTGCTCATGCTGACCATGCTCTCGGTGCCGTTCATCTACGCGATGCGCGGGCAAGCCGAGGAAGGCCTACGCTTGCTGCGCGATCACGAGGTGCACTTTCCGCCGGGCTTCACCACGTTCCGCGAGATCTGGCTGATCCGCTCGGCGGACATGCTGAACTACCTCGGGCCGCCCCGACGAGGCGCTCGACGTGCTCGCGCAGCACTGGTCGAGCTTCATGCGCTCGTCGCACCGCCGCATCGGGTTTGCCGGCAGCGCACTGCACGCCTGCCGTACGCGCACGGCGTTGATCAGCTACCTCGCGCATCCCCGGCGAGCGCTGCTCGAGATGTTGGACGAAGATATGCGCTACTTGCGCCGGACCAAGACGGTGTTCCGCGGTGTCGTGGACACCACGCGCGCTGCGCTGGCGTATGAGCGCGGCGATCTCGAGGCCGCGCAGCGCCTGCTCGCGGGAGCGCCTGGGCTGTTGCGCGCCGCGGATGGGGAAGCACCCGGCAACCAGGCGGCGCTCGTGCACGCTCGGCTGTTCGGTGCACCGGACAAGCGCCGCGAGCTTGCAGCTGCGTGGCGCGCGCAGGGCGTACACGATCCTGATCTGTGGGCGTGGACGAACATCCCGGTCGGCCCGCGCCCTGTAGCGAACGCATCTCGCTGAATTCACTGGTACCGCGCGCTCAAGTACGCGTGCCGATCGGAGATCCACTGGCGAAGGTACTGGACCTCTTCATCGAAGGTCGTGAAGTCGGTGCGGCTCTGCCAGGCGGTGAAGCTGCGGTACGCGCTTCGCCATTTCTGTTCGTCACGGTGGGCGCTATCGCGGATCGCGGCTTCCAGCTCAGCGATGCGCGGCAGGATCGTCCTCGGGTTGTAGCGGGTGGTCAGTAGCTCGTGGTAGCGCGCGCGCAGCGCCGGACCGAAGGTGGGATCTTCATTCAGGCGCTGAAAAATGCCGTTGGATTCGAAGGGCCAGCCATCCGGTTTGCTTTGTGCAGAGACGCGTCGCGTCGCATAGTCCTGGCCCCAACTTTCGTTGAAGTCCCAGGGGACACAACGCCAGAGGCTGCCGGTGCGATTCGGGTCGTGATAGTGGTAGCTGTTCTTGCCCGTGCTGTCGTCGGCACTGATGAAGCTGACGAGGATCCACCAGTTTTCGTAGTCGCTGCGCTGGGCCCGAGCTTCGAACTCGCGGGTGAAGGCTGCCGCACTGACGGTATTGGCCCAGCTCAGAAACTCGTCGAGATCGTCGTAGGCGTCGGGCTCACCTTCCTCCGGTGTGCCTTCTTCCTTGGTGAAGCCGAGGTGGATGTCGCTCTTGACCGGGTGGTCGATGCCCGCTTCGCGGAAGTTGGCGTCCGCGCTGCGAGCCTTGTACAGGTTGCCGTCCTGATCGAGGCCGTGATCCTCCATCAAATAGCGATCGACGTGATCCGTGACGGTGTACAGGCCGTAGTACGCGCCGTTGAGGTACAGCACGGCGCTGTAGCTCTGAACCTTGATCTGGGTCGGGCCGAGCACGTTCCACAACTCGAAGCTGAGACGCTGCCTCAAGTACGAGTTGTCGTCGAACGGGGTGCTCAAAACGATCTTGCGCTTGTCGCTGAAGCCACCAGCGGCGCTCGGATCGCCGAATTTGTCCGTCTTGGTGAACTTCAACGTGTAGCTGCGCTTGGGAAAGTCCGAGGAGAACACGCCGCGGTACTTGGCTTCAGCGCCGACGAACGTGTGCCCGCGATAGGTCACCTGCGCCGGCGTGTACCCCTCGTCGGTGATCGCAGGGTCCGTGGTCAGATGGATTACGGGCAGCCCAAACTCTTCGCTGTACATCGCAGCGTTCGTCGGGGGGACATTGCCGGCCGCGCCGTAGCGATCGGTCACCGCGATCGTGAGCTTTCCGGTCTCGTTCCACGGGCTCGCGCGCAAGGTCAGCTCGTAGACGGCCGCCTGGTCTAGTCCTGGCGTCCAGCTCAGCGTTCCAGTCGGTTTGTCATACGCGGCGCCGCTCGGAAGGTCGTCGATCGAGAGCGCCTCGGGCATTGCCAGGCCTGTCGCGCACTTCAGTTCGACCGTCAGCGTGTCCTGCTCCAGAACCGAGTAGGGCCCGCCCGCAGTCGGCCTGCAGTGCTCGCTCGGCGGATCTTCGCTCGTGGGCTTGCCGCTCGCTCCGACACCGGAATCGTCCTCGTCGGCGCCTCTTCCGCCATCGGTGCCAGGTGGCCCAGCATCTCGGCCGGCAGCAGCGTCAGGAGGTCCAGCATCTCGGCCGCGAGCGGCGTCCTGCGGTTCGGCGTCTCTGCCGCCCGCATCGACATCGGCGTGCATTGCACCGCTGCTGCCTGCGCGAGCCCCATCCCGCTCCCGAGAGGACGGCGCCCGCTCGTCCGACTTGCTGCCAGAACAGGCGATGACGAGCGCAGCAAGCGCAACGACGTGAATCCGACGCGGTCGCACCGCGAAGCCAAATCTTGGCATGTTCTTCAATTTGCAAGCAGTCGCCAGCGAGCCTCGCGCGGATCGCGTTGCTGTCGACTAAGTTAGGGGCCGCAATGATGGCACAACTGAAGCACGTAGGAGCGCCCGATCGCCAGTTCGACGCAAGTCCAACTCGGGGCCGAGCGGCACGAGCTGGTTCGGACTAATCGACGTGTGACTCACGTAAGCGTGCCGCTTGATGTGGCCAAAGTTCAGCGGACCGAAGAGGCCGGGACAGCCCTAGTGCCAGCTGATGTCGATCGTCAGCGAGTTGTCGGTCGCGTGGCGGATGCGCGCTTGAAACTTTGCGTGGAACATCGAGCCCGCGCCCCTGATCAAACCGGTATAGGCGACGCGGAAGTAGCGGAAGCGGAACATCGGCACACCTCGTGACTCGATGCGCGCGTCCTTGAGGCCGAGCGCGCTCACGCCGCAGCCGCCGCCACGCAACAGGCGTTGCCACAGCTTCGGATACTGCCGCAGCGGAATGCGATCGCGCGCGATCAACGCGTGCGCAGACTTGACCAACGTGGCCAGGAACGTGCCCATGATGCGCTTCGAGACGTGTCGGCCGATGATCTCGAGCTCCGACTCGCTCAGCTCCATCGCCTCGCACGCGGTGTAGTGCGTCATCGCGAGCTCGATCGGCACCCAGCTGGAGGCCAGGATGTACAGCACGGCGTCGTGCTGATCTGCGGGCAGACAGGCGAGGTAGCGCTCGAACAGATTGAGCTCGCGCAGGGTCTCGAGCGAGGAGACGATCAGCGATCCGCGGATGGCAGTCACCGAAGGACCGTGCTCGCTCTGGTGCTCGACCAGCGTTTCGTATTTGGCGCCGGGTTGAGGCATCCGGTGCGCTCAATTCTACTCAGCCGCCGACGGAAAGTCGTCGGTAGAAATGGCTGCATTCGCGCACGATGTGTCGTCAGTCCGACACGGCTAACCGAAATCCGTGGAATTGTCAGTAACTCCGACGAGGTCATGCCCGGTTGCGTCTTGGCACCCGGCTCAACAAACGGTAACTGAGGCGCTCTCACCGGAGCTTGTGTCATGTCGGTAATGAGCGCGCGTGTTCGTTGTTGGTTCGCGTGTGGATTGATGCTCGGTCCGAGCTGGCTGGGCTGTAGCGATTCCGGCACAGCGATGGGTGCGATGATGCCCGCCGCGGGCGCGCCGAGCGCCGGCGCCACGCCGGCTG
>DATEOF010000384.1:0-14002 GCA_035274465.1 Polyangiales bacterium | reverse complement strand
GAAGACTTGTTGCAGTGCGACTGCGTGGTCTTCGGCACGGCCGAGTACAACGGCTACATGTCCGGCGCGCTGAAGGACTTCTTCGATCGCACGTTCTACCCCGCGCAAGATCGGGTGAACAACAAGCCGTACGCGGTGGTGATCAGCGCAGGCAACGACGGCACGTTCGCCGTGCAGTACATCGAGCGCATCGCGCGCGGCTATCCGCTCAAGCGTGTGGCCGAGCCGATCGTGGTGGTGGGTGAGGTCACGGAAGCTGCCGAGGCGCGCTGCGAAGAACTCGGCGAAATGCTGGCGGCTGGCCTCGGACTCGGGATCTTCTGAGGGGTATCGCGTCCACCGCTACGTTGGTTTGGGTTTTACAGGAAGGCGGGAAGCCGGGAAGGCGAGCCGAGATTTTGTGCTGCCGCGGGCCCTCTGAGCGGGTCGATGCAAGCCCGCGGCAGCAAGTGAATCTCGCTTCCGTTTCCCCGCCCTTCCTGTTCGATCTCTCTTCCTCATCGGACCAGCTAGGCGCCAGGCGCGATTTCCAGGGCGATCGCGGTGGCGTGGATCGTGGCTGCGATACGCACCGCGTCGTTGACCTGGTCCTCGGTCAGGCCGTGCTTCGTGACGGTGTCCTCGTGGGCGCGCACGCAGTTCTCACAGCCGTTGATCGCGCTCACCGCCAGCGAGAAGAGCTCGAAGTCTGCCTTGTTGCTGGCGGGCTTGATCAGGCGGTTCATGCGTAGCCGAGCGGGTTTGTCCGTATAGCTCTGCTTGCCGACCATGTGTCGAAAGCGGTAGTACACGTTGTTCATCGCCATCAGCACTGCGGCGGCTTCGGCGTCGTCGATCACTGCCGCTTCGACCTCGCGCCCAGCCTGCTCGCGCACCGCGGCCGTGAGCTGCGGATTGCGAGCGGCGTAGGCCGAGGCCAGAGCCACGCCCCAGCGCTGCGCCGGGGACAGCGACTCCGCCTGCAGCACGGACTGCAGGTTGAGCTTGATGTCCTTGGCGCTCTCCGGCAGCGCGCTGCGCAGGGTCTCGAGGGTGGTCATGACTAGGCCGCCTCGAGGGTGGGTTCACCCTTCTTCCAGTTGCAGGGACACAGCTCGTCGGTTTGCAGTGCGTCCAGCACGCGCAGTACCTCGTCCACGTTGCGGCCCACGGACAGGTCGTTGACGCTCACGTGACGCACGATACCCTGTGGGTCGACGATGAACGTCGCGCGCAGGGCCACGCCGTCCTGCTTGTGCAGGATCCCCAGCGCGCTCGACAGCTCGCGCTTGGTGTCGGCCAGCATCGGGAAGGGCAGGTTCTTCAGGTCCGGGTGGTTCTTGCGCCACGCGAGGTGCACGAAGTGCGTATCGGTGCTGGCGCCCAGGACTTGCGCGTCGCGATCCTGAAAGTCGGCCTCGCGCTTGCCGAACTCGGCGATCTCCGTCGGGCAGATGAACGTGAAGTCCATCGGCCACAGGAAGAGCACCTTCCATTTGCCGTCGTAGCTCTGGTCGCTGATCTCTTTGAACTCCTTACCGGCTTCCAGGCTCACCACGGCTTGCAGCTTGAACTCGGGCAGCTTGTCTCCAACGGTCAACATTTCTGGCATCTCCTTTTGGTGTGAAGACAAGATGGGGCCGCGGGACTGATTCGGCCAAGATCGCGTTCTTATCGATGTGATAGTATGCGGCTATCATGAACCACGCCCCGCATCCGTTCACGCTGCGCCAGCTGCAGTACGTGGTCGCCGTGGCCGACAAGCTCAGCTTTCGCAAGGCGGCGGACGAGTGCCACGTGTCGCAGCCGTCACTGAGCGCGCAGCTCGCGCAGCTGGAGGACGCGCTCAACGTGCGCCTGTTCGAGCGCGATCGTCGGCGGGTGCTGCTCACGGCGGCCGGTGCCCAGCTGGTCGAACGCGCGCGGCGCTTGCTGGTGGACGCCGACCAGCTGGTGGACGCGGCCAAGCGCGCGGCCGACGTGCTGGCGGGCACATTGAACGTCGGCGTGATCCCCACCATCGCGCCGTACATGTTGCCGAGCATCACGCCACTGGTGCGCAAGAGCTACCCGCGCTTGACCTTGCTCTGGACCGAAGACAAGACGGAGGTGCTCGTGCGCAGCCTGGAGGAGGGCTCGCTCGACGCCGCGCTGCTCGCGCTCGAGGCCCGCATCGGAAACGTCGAGCGCGAGTTGATCGCGCGTGATCCGTTCGTGCTGGTGACGGCCGCGGATCATCCGCTGAGCAAGAAGCGCACGCCCGTGACCAGCGCCGAGTTGCGCGGGGCGAACGTGCTCCTGCTCGACGAGGGTCACTGCTTTCGCGAGCAGGCGCTGTCGTACTGCGCGAGCGCGCGCGCGCACGAGCTGGAATTTCGCGCGACCAGCCTGCCCACCCTGGTGCAGATGGTGGCCGGTGGCGCGGGTGTGACGTTGTTGCCCAAGCTGGCGCTCGGCACCGAGCTGGCGCGCTCGGACTTGCGCGTGCGTCCGTTCGCCGATCCCGCGCCGCATCGCAGCCTGGCGCTGGTCTGGCGAAAGCACTCGCCGCTCGAATCGGCGCTGCGCGAGCTGGCCGGCACGCTGCGTGAGGCCTATCCGGACCGGGCCGGCGTGGACGCAGCGAAGGCGAGCAAGCCCGGCCGCACGCGCGCCAGCTAGTGGTATGGTGGCGGCATGTCGGACTCGGCGATCGACCTGGTACTGCACGCGCGGCCGCGCGACTTGGGCGGATTCATGGTGGGTCGGGTGTTGCCGGCGCCGACGCGGCGCTTGGTCGGCCCGTTCATCTTCTTCGATCACATGGGACCCGTGGACATGCCGCCCGGTGACGGCATGGACGTGCGGCCGCATCCGCACATCGGCCTGGCGACCGTCACCTATCTGTTCGAGGGCGAGATCTTCCACCGCGACAGTCTGGGCTTCGCGCAGGCGATCCGGCCGGGCGACGTGAACTGGATGATCGCGGGTCGCGGCATCGCGCACTCCGAACGCACTGCGCCGGACCTGCGCCGCAGCGGACAGCGACTGCACGGCATTCAGGCCTGGGTGGCGCTGCCGATCGAGCTCGAGGAGCGCGAGCCCGGCTTCTACCATCACCCGCGCCAGAGCCTGCCGTCGGTGGAGCGGCCGGGTGTGACGCTGCGGCTGATCGCGGGCACGGCGTTGGGGCTGACTTCGCCGGTCGCCGTGTCGTCGCCGACGTTCTACGTGGACGCGGCGCTCGCGCAGGGCGCGAAGCTCGAGGTGCCGGACGAGCACGCCGAGCGCGCGTGTTACATCGCTGAGGGAGAGCTGCGCGTGGAAGGCGCCGTGTATCCCGAGCGCAGCTTGCTGTTGCTACGACAGGGCGCGCCGGTGGAGCTCGAAGCCACGAGTGACGCGCGAGTCATGCTGCTCGGCGGCGCGAAGCTCGAGGGTGAGCGCCAGATCGACTGGAACTTCGTCAGCAGCTCGCGCGAGCGCATCGAGCGTGCGCGCGAGGACTGGAAGGCGCGGCGGTTTCCAGTGGTCGTCGGTGACGAGCAGGAGTTCACGCCGTTGCCGGAGCGTCGCTGAGGTCAGCTCTTGCGGGAATCGACCAGCAAGAGCGAGAGCGCAACACGCGCGAGCTCGCTGCGGGCTTGTGCCGATGGCAGCGACTTTCCTCCAGGCACCATGATTTGCACGCTCGAACCGCCGCTTGGAAATGCGTCGAGACACCTCTGGCAGATGTCTTCGAACGCTCTCACGCTCTCGACCGTCGCCGGCCCAAACCAGGGTGTGATGGCGACGTTTCTCCACCCGTATGTCACGTACACACCCCGGTGCCGTGCCGTACGTAACGAGCTCTACGGTCTTGCGGTCGACAACTGGCAGGGGAGGACGCGAGTCGTGTCCGTGCATGCTGGCTCAAACTGTAACCGAGTCCACAATGAGCTCAAGTTTGGCCTAAAATATGAGGCGAACGTCCGCTTCAGACCTACACGTTGGAACAACGCGTTACCAGAGAAGAGGCGATTGCTGCGCTGACCGGTCCAGGTGCGCGTTACGCGATCGAGCAGGCGGCCGTGGCGGGGCAGACATTCGCCACGTTCCAACGCTTGCCGCGAAACCTCGGCCAGCTGTATGCGGAGACCGAGCCCTTCGACGAGCTCGAATTCCTGGTCCACGACGACGAGCGTATCTCGTTCCGAGAGGCGAGGAGGCAGGCCGGTAACCTCGCTGCCCGGCTGCTCGATCAGTACGGCGTACTAAAAGGCGATCGCGTCGCGATCGCGATGCGCAACTGTCCGGAGTGGTGTCTGTCCTTCATGGCCGTGACGTCGATCGGTGCCGTCGTCGTTCCGCTGAACGCGAAGTGGCAAGCGCCCGAGCTCGAGTACGGCATACGTGACACGGCGTGTCGCGTGGCGATCGTCGACGGCGAATGTCTCGAGAAGCTACGACCGGTCCTTGGAGGGCTCGACGTGCGTGTCATCGTGGCGCGAGAACCGGCTCCGGCTGGAGACGTCGTCGAACTCTCCGGGCTGCTGAGTGGCGACGACCGCCGCCCGCCGGATGTCGATGTCGCGCCTGACGATGATGCGATGCTGCTGTACACGTCGGGAGTTTCAGATAAGCCGAAAGGTGTCCTGTCGACTCATCGTGCGGTGCTGACGTCGATCGTCGCGAGAGAGCTGTTCTACCTGGCGGAGTTTGGTCGGCACCTGCCCAAGCAACAGTTCGAGGCACTCGTCGCATACCTCAACAGTCGAGACGGTCCCTCCCCAGGCGCGAAAGGTCAGGCGGTGCTGATCGGCCTTCCGCTGTTTCATGTGACGGCCTGCAATGCGCTCTTCCTCCCGTCGCTTCGTTACGGCCGCAAGATCGTCTTGATGTCCAGGTGGCAACCGGAGAGAGCGCTCGAGCTGATCGAGCGTGAACGCGTCACGGTCTTTACGGGCGCGCCTGTCATGACCACGGATTTGGTCAGCTCGCCTGACTTTGCCAAGCGAGATCTGCGCACGCTGGTCCATGTCACGACGGGCGGTGCGCGCCAACGCTCGAGGCAGGCGGCCGAGGTGAAGGACAGGATCGGTGCAGCTCCGGGTGTGGGCTACGGGATGACCGAGACGAACTCGGTGGGTACGATCGTCGGTGGTGCAGCCTACGTGGCACGACCCGACAGTGCCGGCTGCCTGATGCCGTTGGTCGAGCTCAAGGTGATAGATGAAAAAGGTCGCGAGGTGCGTCCCGGTTGCGAGGGAGAGATCTGCATCAAGAGCGTGGCGAACATGCGCGGCTACTGGAATCGACCCGACGAGACCGCCCGAACCTTGCGGGACGGCTGGGTGCATACCGGCGATCTCGGACATATCGATGCCGACGGGTATGTCTTCATCACCGGTCGCCTGAAAAACCTGGTGATCCGAGGCGCGGAGAAGATCAGCTGCGCCGAGGTCGAAAAGGCGATCTACGAGCACCCGAGCGTGCGCGAGGCTGCGGCCTTTGGCACGCCCGACGAACGTTGGGGCGAAAGGCTCGTGGCAGTCGTGGTGCCTGCCGATGGCGAAACACTATCGGTCGTGGAGATCGATTCGTTCCTCGCGACGCGTGTGGCGAGGTTCAAGATACCCGCACGCATCATCGTGCTTCACGAGCTCCTGCCGCGTCTCGCCTCCGGAAAGATCGACGTGCAGGCATTGAAGTCGCAGTTCGACGTCTAGCTCAGCGGCAACAGCTGGAGGTTCAACAGCACGACCTGCTCCGTAGGCTCCGAACGCGCCACGATGCTGCGCAGCTCGCTGAAGAACGCGCGCTGCAGCTGACGGATGCGCTCTAGATCGGCGCTGGACACCCCGAACAGGTTGAACGCAAACTCGCCCTCGGCGCCTGCTGCGAAGCGATCGGTGCCGACACGGGCCCAGAACGCGCGCAGCTCTCGCGAACGGGCCGGATCGCTGCGCGTGTCCACGGTGCGCGTCTCCGCCACCGAGAGTCGCCCGCGTTCGCGCTGGATCTGACCCGAACGCTCGAGCAGCTCGAGACAGCGGCGCTCTTCCGCTTCGGCGATGCCCAGCCTCCCAGCGATCCAGCCCGGCACGTGCCGCTGGAGGCTGCGATACTCCTCCAGCTCGAGCGCGCGTAGCACGGCGTGCGACCACGGCACGTCGTAGGCCAGCTGGCGCGCGAGGCTGAGCTCGCGCCACTGCGCGCGCACGGAGGGTAGGGCCTCGACGTCGACGAACGCGGCCAGGAAGTCCAGCAGCCGTAGCGTGCTGTGCTCGACGAACGCCAGGAAGTCGGGCAGCTTGGGCTGCGTGCTGCCTTGCAGCCAGCGGCTGACGGCGAAGCGGCTGCAGCCGATCGCGCGCGCGAGCTCGGCGATCTGCAAGTTGCCTCGCATCTCGAGCATCAGGTCGCGCACACCGCGCGGAGTCTCGAGCTTGCCGCGTGCGCGCGCCGGCGAGCGCAGAAACGTCTGCAGCACGTGTGCCACGTCCACGCCCGTTCGCCGCGCGAGTAGCAACGCGCTGGCAGCGGTCGGAGCGCGCCTGCCCGATTCCCAATCGAACACCACGTTGCTCGCGTAGCCGAGCCGCCGGCTGAGCTGCGCCTGAGAGCGGCGGCCGCGCAGGGCGCGCAGGAGCTCACGAGAGAGTTGGACGTAGTCCCGCATATCGTCAGTTTTGCACTTCTGGGCTCACAAGTGACGACGGAATGTGCAGCTGCGTACTGGTCGGGCCCTGCCGGCCCGCGCATAGTCATGAGGTGAGAGTTTACGCGCGAGTGTCCTGGCTGCTCTTCGGGCTCTGCTCCGCTCCGGCGTGCGGCGGCCAGACGGGGGAGGGCGATGAATCGCCGACGCAGTGCGTCGATAAAGGCACCCGGCCGCTCCGCGACGACGAGTCCACGCCGCTTGGCTTTACGGCCCAGGACGTCCTGGCCTTCGCCGCTGCGCCCGAACCCCTGCGGCTGCAGCGTTCGGGGCCGGATGCCTCGCCGCTCACGGCGACGATCGCGCTGCGCGCCGTGAGCGGCAGCACGCGCCTCGTGGAGAGCGGGCTCAGCCGCGATGTCCCGCTGCCGGATCCGTGCCGCGCTCGCATCGAGCAGCAGGTCGAGCTCGAGCTGAGCGTCGCGCTGCCCTCCGGCGACGTGCAGATCGCCACGACCGGTCTGCTCCGCGCTGACTCGCGCTACCGCGCGCACCTCTCCGCGGAGTTCTCGGCCGCGGACTTCGAACGCCTGCGCGGCTTCGAGCCCGAACCCGAAGAGGTGCTGGCCAGGCTCGCGCTGAACGCACAGCTGACGCCCGCCGGCAGCGCGGGCCAACTCGACGCCGAGCTCGAGCACGTGGTGCACATCGGGCCACAACCCGAGCCACGCGGAGGTGCCCCGCGCGCGCGGGACTACACCACGTCGCGCATCGCGAACGTGGCGCGCTGGCCGGCGGGCGACGCCTGCGCGCCAGGCGAGGTGCCTGTGCCTACCGGTCGGCAACTCTTCGAGATCTCTGCCGAGCAGGTGCTCGCGGGCTTCGTCGTCGACCAGCCGCTGCGCTGGAGCGACGGTTCGGAGACGCGCCTGCTGCTCGAGCCTGCAGCCGTCGGCGGCGTGTGTCTGGGCGGCACGGGAGGCTCCGAGTGGTTCGAGCCGTTCGACTACCCCCCGGTCGCGGCCGACGATCCCGCGCTGTTCGGCCAACCGATCGATTTGACCATCGCGACCGCGGACGGGCGCTTCGAGAAAAAGATCCGTACACACCTGCAGTTCGAGGCGGACAAGGACGGGGGCCTGCGGCGCGCCTGGCTGGTGGACTACGTCACGTTGACGGCGGGAGAGGCCGGCGGCTGGTCCGGCGTCACACCCGACGACCTGGAGGTCAGCCGCAGCTCGGAGCTGCGGGTGTCTCAGGAGCCCGCCGCGTCCGCCGCCGTACGCGGCACGCTGACACTACGTCGCCAGCGGCCGAGCATGCCTTGCAGCGAGACGCCGTGCGCCGGCTTACCCGGCGGCGTCTTCGAGATCCTGCTGCAGGGCAGCCTAAACTGATTCCAGACCTTCCACGCTGCCACGAGCGTCCGTTCCCATTCGGAGTACACTACTGATCGTAGTAGTACACCGATGTTTCAGTGGGACGTTTGGGGCTATCGGTCGGCACTAGCCTTACTCTTATGGGTGCCGTTTAGTTTCTGGTTGTTCTCGCGCGAGCGGCCTGCGCGCGCTGCGGCCCATGTGCTGGTATGGGGCATGATGTGGCTGCCGGAAGGCGCCGCGTTCGACCTGCCCGCGCTGCCGCCGTTCAGCAAGTACACCTTCGCTGCGGTGGGCGCGTTGCTCGGCACGTACTGGCGCGCGCGCTCGCGACTGCACGCCGCGCGCCTCGGCCGCGGCTACGACTTGATCGTGTTGACCATGATGCTGGGGCAACTCGGCACGGTGATGACGAACCAGGATCCGCTGCACTACGGCACCTGGAAGAGCATCGACATCCCGGGCTTCACCTACTACGACGGTATCTCCGCCGCGGTGCGAGTGCTGATGCAGGTCGGTATCCCGGTGATCCTCGGCCGCGCGCTGATCCGCAGCGAGCGCGATCTACGCGACGTGTTCGAAGTGCTGGTCGTCGGCGGCCTCGTCTACAGCATCCCGATGTTGTGGGAGCTGCGCATGAGCCCGATGTTGCACGTGAACGTCTACGGCTTCGCGGCGCGCGACGACTGGGCACAGAACCTGCGCGCCGGCGGCTATCGCCCGACGGTGTTCATGGGCCACGGCCTGGTGGTCGGCTTCTTCATGTTCGTGTGCACCACTGCGGCCATCACCCTGCACAAGGCCGGCAAGCGTCAGCTGTACGGCGTGCCGATGGGGGCGGTGATCGCCTACCTGTTCGTGATGTTGCTGCTGGCGAAGGCCGCGGCCTCGTTCATCTACGGCGTCGTGGCGTACGCCCTGATCCGCTACGTGTCGGTCAAGGGTCAGATGCGCGTGCTCCTGCTCCTGGCGCTGGTCGTCGTCAGCTACCCCGCGGCGCGCCTCTCGGACGTGTTCCCGACCCAGGCGCTGCTGTCGGCGGCGGAGACGCTCGGCCCCGACCGCGTGCAGTCGCTGCAGTTCCGCTTCGACAACGAGGACATCCTGGCCGACAAGGGCAGCGAACGCATGCTGTTCGGTTGGGGCGGCTTCAGCCGCGAGCGCGTGTTCGACGCCGAGACCGGCAAGGACATCGTGATCCAGGACGGTCACTGGATCACGGTCTTCGGCCAGATGGGCCTGGTGGGGTTCGTGTGCTTCTACGCGCCGCTGCTCTGGCCGGTGGTGCAAGCGGCGCGCGGCATGCGCAAGATCCAGTCGCGCGCGCAGCGCAGCTTGCTCGCGGGCTTGGGCTTCATCGTCGTGGTCTGCTCGGTCAACATGCTGCCGAACATGCAGTTCCCGACCTTGCAATTCTACTTCGCTGCGGGCCTGGCGGTGTTGATGAAGGAGCTGCCGAGGCGTGCCGCCGAGGAACGCGAGCGCGCCGCTCGGGACGCGGCGAAGCGAGCCTCCTTGGCGGGTCGCGAATCCGGCCGCGTCAGCGATCCTCCTCCCCAGCCCGAGTACCGGCGCGCGAGCTGAACGTCAGCCGGATTCCATCTGCACCGCGACGATGTCGTCGCGCAGCAGGTCCGCCGTGAGCAGCTCGCGCTCCTCGTGGTACATGTCCGCGCGCACGTCGCAGATCCAGCTCCGCGTCAGGCGCGAGATCGCGTCCGGATCCGCCTGACGCGCGACATAGGCTTCCGCCAGCGCGCCCAGCTGTGCGCGTTGCTCCGCGTGGTGCTCGCGCAGCGAGCGCTCGCGGATCTGTCCCCAGGCGTCGATCTCCAGTAGCACCGGGCCCAGCACGGACTCCTCCAGCTCGGTGTGCTGCGAAAGCTCGCGCAGCAGCGTGCTGGCGGTCTCCGAGATGGATGGGAGCCGGGTCGGATCGTCGGGCAGGAAGTCGAGCTCGGCTTCCAGGTTCGTGAGGCGGCGTCGCAGCTCGGCGTGGTCTTCGAGTATTCGCTGTCGTGCATGGGTCGGTCGCATCGAATGGGCTCCCCGTTGTGGTCGTCGACCGTGAAGCACTCACACGATTCAAGAATCGAGCCGAAGCCCTGCCGTGCGTCTCGTCGCGCGCGGGCCGCGGCCGTCGCGAAAATCATTCGCGTCTCGGCGCGAACCGCCGCAACTCTTGCAGCGCGTCAGCTCAGGGCGCGCTCGACCAGCGCCGAGAGGGGTGTGCCGTCGGGCAACCCGCCGTACTCCAGGCCGCGCGTGCCCCCGAGCCGCGAGTTGCAATAGGCCTCTGCCACGAAGCCGGGCGAGCACCGGAGCAAGAGACTCGCCGCGAGCGCGAGCGCGAGATCCTCCACCCAGCGCCTCGCGCGGCTCTCGGCCGGCACGCCGTTGTCGTGCAAGGCCGCCTTCAGCTGTGCGACGTGTTGGTCCAGCCCCGCGTGCAAGCCGCGCGACAGCTCGATCTCGCGCAGCAATGCGGCGAGCGCGTCCGGCTCCTTGAGCAAGCTGCGCAACAGATCCAGGCACTGCACGTTGCCCGAGCCTTCCCATATGCTGTTCAGCGGTGACTCGCGGTACAGACGCGGCAGCACGCTCTCCTCCACGTAGCCCGCGCCGCCCAGACACTCCATGGCTTCGAACACCAGGCGCGGCGTGCGACGCGTGACCCAGTACTTCGCCAGGGCCGTCGCCACCCGCGACAGTGCGCGTTCCGCCGGATCATTCGCCGCCTGATCGAAGCTGCGCGCGACGCGCAGCGAGAGCACCAGCGCGGCTTCGGCTTCGAGCGCCAGATCCGCGAGCACGTTCAGCATCAGCGGCTGCTCGATCAAGCGCCGACCGAAGGCGGCTCGCCCTTGCGTGTGCGCGATGGCCTGCACCACGGCCTGGCGCATCAGCCCCGCCGAACCTGCCGCACAGTCCAGCCGAGTCTGCGCGACCATCGGCATGATCGTCGCCACGCCGCGGCCCTCCTCGCCGATCAGCGTGGCCAGCGTGCGGTCGTACTCGATCTCGCTCGAGGCATTGGAGCGATTGCCCAGCTTGTCCTTCAGCCGCTGGATCAAGAAGCGATTGCGGCTGCCGTCGTGCCACCAGCGAGGCACGAGGAAACACGAGAGGCCACGGCCGGTCTGCGCCAGCGTCAAGAACGCGTCCGACATCGGCGCCGAGCAAAACCACTTGTGTCCAGTCAGCTGATAGTCCCGCCCGGGCCCGGGGTCCGAGAGCGGCACGGCTCGCGTGGTGTTCGCGCGCACGTCCGAGCCGCCTTGCTTCTCGGTCATGGCCATGCCGATGGTCGCGCTCAGCTTGGCTTCGAGCGGCAGGCAGCGGCGATCGTAATCCGCCGCCAACAGCTTCGGCAGCCAGTGCTCGGCCAGCGACGGCTCCTGGCGCAGGCTGGGCACGCTGGCGTGCGTCATCGTGAGCGGGCAGCAGGTGCCCGCTTCGAACTGCGCTTGCAGGTAGATCAACGCGGCGTGGGCCACGTGTCCGCCGCCGCCACTGTGCGTCCAGGCGAGCGAGTGCACGCCGTGCTGCATCGCCAGGCGCATCAGCTCGTGGTAGGCCGGGTGGTACTCGACCTCGTCGATGCGATGACCGTAGCGGTCGTGGCTGCGCAGCTGCGGCGGATACTGGTTGGCCTGCGCGCCGAGCGCGGCGCTCTCCGCGCTACCGGCCACGACGCCGTAGGCAGAGAGCAGCGGATTGAGCCACGCGCCACCTTCGCGCGCGCAGCCCTCGCGCAGCGCGGCGTCGGCCTGGTAGGCGTCGTACGGCTCGAGCGGCAGTGCCTGGTTCTCGACCTTGTGCGTGGTTTCGACGTAACGGTTCGGCTCGGTCACGGCGGCGGCTCCCCTGCGAGCTCGTCTGCGATGGCGCCGGCCAGCCCGCGGATCTGCTCGGCGTCGTGACTGCACATCAGTGTGACGCGCAGCCGCGCCGTCCCTTGCGCCACGGACGGATGGCGGATGCCCTGGGCGTAGTAGCCGCGCGCCAACAAGCGCTCGCACAACGCCATGGTCTTTGCATTGTCTCCGACCACGATCGGCACGATCTGCGTGCTGCTCGGGCCGGCGTCGATCTCGCGTGCGCGCAGCTCGCGGCGCAGCAGCTCGGCGTTTTCCTGCAGCTGGTGGCGGCGGGCGGGCTCGCGTTTCACGAGCGCGAGTCCGGCGCGCGCCGCAGCCACCTGGGGTGCGGACAGCGCGCAGGTGAAGATGAACGTGCGCGAGGTGTTGATCAGCAGCTCGCGCAGGCGCGTTGAGCCGGCCACGAACGCGCCGAACGAGCCGAGCGCCTTGCCCAGCGTGCCGACGTAGACATCGATGCAGCCCTCGGCTCCGAGCAGCTCGGCCGTGCCGCGGCCGCGTTCGCCCAGACAACCAAAGCCGTGCGCGTCGTCGAGCATGACGATCGCCCCGTGGTCGCGCGCAGTCGTGCTCAACTCGCGTAGCGGCGCCAGGTCGCCGTCCATGCTGTAGACGCCGTCCAGCACGACCAACACGCGCCGCCCGCGCACCTCGCGCAGCATGTCCGTCAGCTGCGCCACGTCGCCGTGTGGAAACACGCGCACCTCGGCGCGCGACAGGCGGCAGGCGTCCACGATCGAGGCGTGGTTGAGCGCATCCGACAGCACGATGTCGCCGGGCTCGAGCAGCGAAGGCAAGACGCCCAGGTTCGCCATGTAGCCCGAGCTGAACACCAGCGCCGCCTGCACGCCCAGGAACTCGGCGAGCTCGGCCTCGAGCGCCTCGTGCAGGTCGAGGTTGCCGCAGATCAGACGCGAGCCTCCCACCGCACAGCCGTACGCGCGCGCGGCCTCGGCGGCCGCTTCGACCACTTCGGGGTGATGCGCGAGGTCCAGGTAGTTGCTGCCTGCGAAGTGCGCCACTTCGCGCCCATCGACCAGCATGCGCGGGCCCTGTGCTCCGCGCAGCTCGCGCATGCGCCGGAAGGTCCCGCGTTCGCGGATGCCGTCCAGTGTGACTTGCGCCAGCGCGTCGATGCGCGCCAGCCCCGAAACTTCGTGCGGATTCATGCTCACCGGCGCGCAGTCTACGGCAAAAGACCGCAGCCTGCAGTCGCCGCCAGGAGCCGGAGATTACTGCAGGTTCTTCTGCTGGACCTTCCAGTTCATGTCCTTGCAGACGCCGCAGTCGGGCCCCACGAAGCGCGCCTTGAGCGTCGTGTCGGCCATCAACTGCCAGCGCAGCCAGGCCACCGCCTCGGCCTGAATGCGCTCCTGGTTGGGGGGCGTGAGGATGCCGAGGTGTCCGCCCGGGAAGTTGCCGTAGAACACCGGCGTCTTGGCCATCGCGAAGTCGATGTCGCAGTTGGCTGCGGCGATGTCACAGTCGTCCGCCAGGATGTTGCCGCAATCCGGCTTCGAGATGCCGCACAGGAACGCCGCCGGTGCGCGCAGGTTGTTCACGCGGTCGGCGACCATGTTGCCGCCGGAGATGTGGACGGTCGTGGTCAGGCGCGGATCGCTTGCCATGGTGAAGGTGGCGAGCGAGCCCATCGAGTAGCCCATCGCAGCGAGCTTGGTGGTGTCGAGCTTGCCGAAGAACGGGCTGCCCTGTCGCATGTTCTCCATCAACGCCCAGTCGAGCGCGGCCGTGAGCTCCTTGCCGAGATCGAGCTCGGCGCCGATGCCGGGGATGGTGTTCGAGGCGAGCACGACGAAGCCGTGCGTCGCCAACAGCGGCAACAGCGGGTACAGGCTCGGGTCGGTACCGCCGCCGCTCATCCATGCGACCACCGGGTTCTTCACGCCGTTCTTGGCCAGCTCCTGCGGCATGTGGATTGTGAAGTTGTTGTCGGGCCCGGTGTTGGCCAGCATCGTACCGCTGAACGGACCCGGGCTCTTGAAGTCGGTGACCGGCGGGAAGGGGCCGGTCGCGGGCCCGGTCGGCGTTGTCGGTGCCGTTCCAGCGCTACCTGCCGTGGGCTGGGGCGGCACGCCTGCGTCGTCTTCGCCGCTGCCAGCTGCAGAGCCTCTGCCCGCGCTGGC
>DATEOF010000383.1:0-52768 GCA_035274465.1 Polyangiales bacterium | reverse complement strand
GGGCTTCGCTGGAGCTGCCGGCGCTGCGGGCGCTGCAGCCGCAGGCTTCGCGGGTGCGGTGGGGGCAGGGGCGGGGGCCGGCGTTTGTGCCAGGGCCACCGAGGCCAGCGTAAGAGCGGACAATGCGAGCCAAAGGGTCTTGTTCATGTCGTGTCTCCTTCGAAGACTGCGGATTGCTGCCAGAGCGGGGCCGAGCGCCGCGCGGATCGCACGGGCTCGCAGCGCTGCGCTTTTCAGTAGTGCTGACGGCCCCACAACAGGCCGCATTTCAGCGACCGGACTACGAAGGTCGTAGTTATACCCAAAAGGACCGCCAACAACGCAATCCTTGGGCACTGCAAAAGGCGCCGGTGTGCGCTTTTGTCAGACCACGCACTCGATCAAGTGCGGCCCGGGCTCGCGCATCGCCCGCTCGAACGCGCGGCAGAAGCTGTCTGCGCTGTCAGGTCGCACGGCGTCGACGCCCATGCTCTGCGCCATCGCCACGAAGTCCAGGTCCGGCTTGGTCAGATCGAGCATGGCCTTGGCGCGCTCGCCGGCGGCCGAGGCCCCGACGCGCAACAGCTCGATGTTCAGGATGCGATACGAGCGATTGGCGAACACGATGGTCGTCACGTCCAGCTTCTCGCGCGCCATCGTCCACAGCGCCGAGATCGTGTACATGGCGCTACCGTCGCCCTCGAGACAGACCACCTTGCGGTCCGGGCAGCTGATGGCGGCGCCGATCGCCTGCGGTAGACCCAGGCCGATCGAGCCGCCGGTGTTGAACAGCCAGTCGTGCTGCGGAGCGCCCTGGGTGAAGAAGAAGCCGTAGATGCCTTCGGTGTTGCCCTCGTCGGCCACGATCGCGTTCTCGGGCAGCAGCGCTCCCAACGCCTGGCCCACCGCGGCTGCATTGAGCGCGCCGCTGGGAGCTGCAGGCCGCTCGAGCTTGACCGCCTCGAAGGCCTGGGCCGGTGCGCCCACAGCCTCGGCCAGCGCCTCGAGCGCGCCGATCACGTCGTCGCTGGCAGAGGCGAGCGTGTGCAGCGTGGCCTGCTCGGGCATCAGGCTGGAGGGCTTGTCGGGGTAGGCGAAGAACGCCGCAGGCGCCTTGGTGCCGACCAGGATCAGGTGCGTGACCGCCTTGAGGTCCTCGACCGCCATCTCGGCGAAGTAGTTCAGGCGCGTGACCGCCGGCAGGTCCGCGCCGCGCTGCATGCGGCCCACGAAGGTGTCGCAAAGCACGCGCGCGCCGGTCTGTTTGGCGATGCGGCTGACGGCGCGCAGGCCCCGCTCGCGCAGGGCCGCGCCGCCCAGCAGCAGCGCGCTGCCCGGCTCGCGCAGCAACTGGGCGATGCTGCCGATCGAGACATCGGAGGGTTGCGCGCGCGGCAGCGGCGCGAGTGGGCTGGCCGGTTCGCGCGCTTCACCCCACGAGGCATCCGCGGGCAGGATCAAGGTGGCGATGCGGCCGGGCGGCTGCTGTGCGACGTGCACGGCGAGCGCGGCGTCGGCGGCGACGTTCTCGGCGCGGCGGGTGGTGTGGACCCAGTCGCTGAGCGGGCGTGCGAGGCCCTCGATGTCCGAGTTGAGCGGTGCATCGTGGATCTTGTGGTACGTGGCGTGGTCGCCGACGATGTTGACCATCGGCGAGTGTGCGCGGCGCGCGTTGTGCACGTTGGCGAGGCCGTTGGTCAGGCCCGGGCCCAGGTGGAGCAGCGTGGCGGCGGGCTTGTCGCGCATGCGCGCGTAGCCATCGGCCGCGCCGGTGACGACGCCTTCGAACAGGCAGAGCACCGAGCGCATCTCGGGCACGTCGTCGAGCGCGGCGACGAAGTGCATCTCCGAGGTGCCGGGGTTCATGAAACAGACGTCCACGCCGGACGCGACCAGCGTGCGGATCAAGCTCTGCGCTCCGTTCATGACCGACTCTCCCTGGGTTGGTTCCGCACGCTACACAGCTTCGCACGGGCGGCGCAATGCTCAGCTCAGCTGAGCTTGCGCCCGCCGCGTCCGTAGTGCGCGTGGATGCGCTGCATCTCGAACAGCGCCTTGAGAAAGTCGCTGGCGTGGACCTTGGAGCCGGCGACGTCGTGCCACACGTCCAGAGGCAACTCGTAGATGCTGTCGGCGGCGGAAGTCAGGCCGGCGCGCGCGCGTTGCGCCTGGACGCGCGCGATCAGCTCGACGTCGAAGGTCCAGTTGACCAAAAAAGGCTCGTGGAAGAGCGCCTCGGTGTCGGCGCTGGCGCGGAACAGCTTGGCACCGCACTGGGTATCGTACACGGCGAGATCGAGGACCAGCGATGCCACTGTGGCGAACAACCGGCCGAGGTAGTGCCGGACGGGGTTGCGGTCGATCGCGCGGCCGAGCAGGCGTACGCGCGAGCCGAAGCAGATGTCGCGGCGCGGGAAGCGATCGAGGACGTCGATGAAGCGCAGGATCTCAGCCAGCGGCGTGGCGAGGTCTGCGTCCCAGTAGCCCGCGTAGCGGACCCCCTGGGAGAGCGCGTGCAGCATGCCGACGCGGACGGCTTCGGCCTTGCCGCGGTTTTGGCCCTGGTCGATGTGCTGGAAGTGCTGCGGCTGCGCGGACGCGAGGCTCTCGAGCACCACGCTGGTGTCGTCCGTACTGCCGTCGTTTACGAACAGGAAGCGGACCGTCGGATTCTTCGCGGCGAACTCACGGAAGGCGTCGACTGAGAGGCGTCTGGCTTCGTTGTAGCAGGGGACTACGACGATCGTGTTTGCTGCTGGCGGCACCGGGGCGCCATGGTACAGCACTTACGCGCTGGCCGTCTCGACCTCGCTCGGACCGACGTCTTCGAAGGCCAGGCGCAGATCCTCTTCGCTCAGCGTCTCCTTCTCCAACAACCGGGCGGCGCAGCTCTCCAGCACGTGGCGGTGCTTCTGCACGATCGCGCGCGCGCGCCGAAAGGCTTGATCCACGATGCTCTTGATCGCCGAGTCGATCTCCGACGCGGTCGACTCGCTGTAGTTGCGCCGGCTGCCCATGCCGGCAGCCGGGCCCAGGAAGGGCGAGGGCTCGCTGTCGTACGCCACGTGCCCCAACTCCGGCACCATCGCGTAGCGCGTCGCCATCGAGCGCGCGATCTCGGTCGCCTTGCTCAGGTCGTCGGCCGCGCCGGTGCTCAGGTGCCCGAACACGATGTGCTCGGCGGCCCGGCCTCCCAGCAGCACCGCCATCTTGTTCTCCAGCTCCTCGCGCGTCATCAGGTAGCGATCCTCGGTCGGCCGCTGCAGCGTGTAGCCGAGCGCCCCGATGCCGCGCGGGATGATCGACACCTTCTGCACCGGGTCGCTGCCGGGGATCGCGCGAGCCACCAGCGCGTGGCCCATCTCGTGAAACGCCACGATGCGCCGCTCTTGCGGGTTCAGCAGCCGGTTCTTCTTCTCCAGCCCGGCGACGATGCGCTCGATCGCCGCGGTGAAGTCGTCCAGCGTGATGTCGGTCGCACCGCGCCGCGTCGCGACCAGCGCGGCTTCGTTCACCAGGTTGGCCAGGTCGGCGCCCGTGAAGCCCGGGGTCAGGGCCGCCACGGCTTCGAGCGAGACTCCTGCCGCCAGCTTCGCCTTGCGCGTGTGTACTCGCAGGACGTCGACGCGCCCCTTCTTGTCCGGGCGATCGACCAACACCTGCCGGTCGAAGCGTCCTGCGCGCAGCAGCGCCGGGTCCAAGATCTCCGGCCGATTGGTCGCGCCGATCAACACCAGGCCGCTCGAGGCATCGAAGCCATCCAGCTCGACCAGGAGTTGATTCAGCGTCTGCTCCTTCTCGTCGTGGCCTCCGAAGTAGGGCGCCGCGTTGCGCGCGCGGCCGAGCGCGTCGAGCTCGTCGATGAAGATGATGCTGGGCGCTTGCTTGCGCGCCTGCTCGAACAGATCGCGCACGCGTGCCGCACCCACGCCCACGAACATCTCCACGAACTCCGAGCCGCTGATCGAAAAGAAAGGCACCCCGGCCTCGCCGGCCACGGCGCGGGCCAGCAGCGTCTTGCCTGTCCCCGGCGGTCCCACGAGCAACACGCCCTTGGGCATGCGCGCGCCCAGCCGCCCATAGCTGTTGGGGTTCTTGAGGAACGCGACGATCTCCTGCAGTTCTTCCTTGGCTTCGTCCACGCCGGCCACGTCACTGAACGTGGTCTTGGTGTCGGTCTCCACGTAGACCTTCGCCTTGCTCTTGCCGACGGCCATCAGGCCGCCGCTGCCCCCCGGTCCGCGTTCGGCCATGCGCCGTATCACGACCGCCCAGACGAAGAAGAACAGCAGCGCGGGGACCAACCAGGACAGCAGGTTGGGCAGGAACGTGTTCTCTTCGTGTTGCGCGTAGCGTACGCCGGCTGCGTCCAGCTTTTCCGCGAGCTCGGGATCCACGCGGGTGGTCACGAAGCGGGACTTACCGTCGTGTGGCTCCTTGAGCGTACCTTGCAGCCCATCGCCGATGATCTCGACCTCCGCGATCTTTTTGTCGCGGAGGAGGTGTTGGAACTCGGAATACGGGATGACCGCGACGGTGCGCGCGTCGTGCATGAACTGCTGCAGCAGCAAAATGCCGCCGAACGCCACCACCAGGTAGATAACGTTGAAGCGAGCCTTGTTCATGAGCGACGGTCCGTCCGCAAAAGGCGAGCATACGCTGAGGTGCGCACGAGCTGCAGAATGCTCCTACACTAGCCCCCTAACTTGGTTGGCGCTCGTGGCTGCTGACTCGACACATTGTGCTGCGTGCTACACCCTGTGCACCGATGCGATCCCGGTCTGTTTTCGCACTCATCTTCGCCGTTCTTACGCTTTTCTCTGCGCCCGATCTCGTGCGCGCACAGCGCATGGTGCACGCAGCAGACCTGGTTCTCAACGGCGGCAGCATGACGTTGAGCGGCACGCACGTGTATCGCAACATTTGCCTGACCAACAACGCGACGCTCAACGTCACGGCGTACAACGGTAGTGACAAGCTCAACACCGGTAACCTCGAGCTGATCGCCGGCAGCATCTACGTCGAAGCCGGTTCGAAGGTCGTGGCGCGCGGCGTGGGTTATCAGCCTCGCTTGTGCAGCGATGGCCCGGGTCCGAACGCGACCGCGGGCGGACGCGGTGGCTGCTCGGTGATGGACTCGGCAGGTGGCGGCGCGCACTTCGGTCGCGGTGGTCGCGGCACGGTCGACAATCCGACGGGCACCGGCAACGTTTGGCAGAACAACTTCCCGACGGCGTTCGAGGACGACTGCAACATCGACTTCGTCTCCGGCGCGTGTGCCATCTCGAACACGAGTCGCACGCTGTGTTGGCAGGGCTGGACCAATCGTCCGACCGCCGACCCAGCCACGTGCGCCTCGCCGCCGTGCGTGGGCGCGAGCGTCGCCGGCGCGCCGTATTGGCACAACATCTACGACCGCGAGTTCGGCGCTGCGGGTGGTGACAAGGGTTGTCGCGACGGCGACGGCGAGGACCCGACGGACGCGTTCGATGCCTACGGCAATCCGATGGGCGGTGCGGGCGGCGGGCGCTTGGTGCTCGTGGGCTTGGCCGAACGCAACCCGAACTCGGGGATGACGTCGTATCCGTCGCCGTGTGGCATGGCTCAGGGTCGCGTGGAGATCGCCGGCCGGATCGACGCCGGCGGTAAGCGTGGCTGCGGGGCCGGCAACGACTCCGGTGGTGGTGGTGGCGGCGGCTCGGTGCTGATCGTCGGCCAAAACGTGGTCGTCTCCAGTGGTGCGGTCGTGAGCGCAGCGGGTGGGCTGGGTGGTGACACCAACGCGGGCAACCTCGCGCAACCCGACTCCGCAGACTGCCAGGGCATCAGCGCGCAGACCGGTGGTACCTGCGATGACTGCGGCGGTGGTGGTGGTGGCGGCATCATCAGCGTGCTGTCGGTCACCTCGAGCCTGGACCCCGGGGCGCAGTTCAACGTCAATGGCGCGCTGGGCGGCGTGTGTACGATCTGCAAGGGTGAAGCTGGCGGCGGCGCGGGCGAGCTGCAGCTGGACGGCGCGTACGTCGGTGAGTACTGCGACGGCTACGACAACGACTTCGACGGCAACATCGACGAGAACCTGGGTACGCAGAGCTGCGGCCTCGGCAACTGCAAGAAGACGCCGGAAGACAACGCGTGTACCGCGGGCGTGCCGCTGTCGTGCGTGCCGACGGTCAACCCGAGCGATGCGACTTGCAAGGCGGCGCCCAATGGCGCGCGGCCACGCGTGGCCGTGATCCTCGACACCTCGGCCTCGATGCTGCTGGACCTCTCGGGCTACCCGACGTTCGGCGACGGCAGCACGGAGCACCCAGGCATCGACACCAAGCAGTCCGCGATGCTCGACCCGGACAGCCTGCCGAACGACTCGCGCTTGCAGCTGGCTCGCGAGTCGCTGGCGCAGGTGATCAGCGCGTATCCGGAGATCGACTTCGCGCTGGCGCGCTACCACCAGGATCAGGCGCTGAACCGCTCGTGTCAGGACGCGAAGTGGTTCGAGTGCCAGGGCCTGGTCGGCACCTACGACGATCCGACCGGCAACACCGGCACGCTCACGCCCACGTGTTGCGCCCAGATCGGTCCGGTCGCAGATTCGGACCCGACCGACACGACCTGCAACGGCGACACCGTCAAGGTGAACCCCACGCCGGTTCCCGCCAACTCGCAGTGCATCAACTACGCGGGTTCGTGCGGTGCGCCGCGGCGCGGCGCCGACATCCTGTCGGGCTTCGGCAGCAAGGTGCGCGACATGGTGCGCTGGCTGGACGGCAAGGAGTCCAACTTCAGCTCGGTCACCACGCCGGGTGACGTGTGTCAGCACAGCGACGGTGTGCACGACTGCGAGGTGCGCGGCTCTGGCCCCACGCCGCTGGCCGGCTCGCTGCTCGCCATCGAAGACTACGTTCGGCCGATCCGCACCACCGATCCAGCGGCCATGTGCCGCGGCTACAGCGTGATCCTGGTGACCGACGGCGCGGAGAGCTGCAACGGCAACCCGGTGACCGTGGCGACCGACCTGCACACGCTCGGTATCGACGTCTACGTGGTGGCGGTCAGCGTGTTGGCATCCGAGGAGGCTTCGCTGAACGCGATCGCCGCAGCCGGTTCGGGCATGCCGTCGAAGCAAGCCACCTTCGTGCGCAAGCCGGAAGAGCTCGTGCCCGCGTTGACCAGCATCATCGCCGGCGCGATCCGCACCGAGAAGTGCAACCACTCCGACGACGACTGCGATGGCAAGGTCGACGAGGATTTCCCCGGCCTCGGCAGCACGTGCAACGACGGCGCCAAGGGCGTGTGCAAGCGCGAAGGCACCATCGACTGCAAGGACGACACCAGCACCGAGTGCAAGTACACGGGCCCCGCTGGCACGTCGAGCGCCGAGAAGTGCAACTTGCTCGACGACGACTGCGACGATCGCATCGACGAGGGGCTCAACTGCACCGACACGGGGTGCGTGCCGAAGGGCAGCGAGGTCTGCAACGCGGTCGACGACGACTGCGATGGCAAGGTCGACGAGGCCGATCCGAACCTGGATCGCGAGTGCGGCAAGACCATGGGCATCTGCCAGCCGGGTCGCCAGCGCTGCGTGGCCGGCATGCTGCGCTGCGTGGGCGGCGTGTTGCCGGGCATGGAGGTCTGCAACGGCAAGGATGACGACTGTGATGGTGTGATCGACAACGACGCGCCGTGCCCCGAAGGCAACCTGTGCATCGAAGGCCAGTGCCGGCGTCCGTGCGACAAGGACGTCGAGTTCCCGTGCCCGGTCGGTTATCTGTGCAAGAAGGCTCCGAACTCGGAGGACTTCTTCTGCCTGCCTGGCGCCTGCGCGTTGTGCAAGTCGACCGAGATCTGCGAGGACGAGAAGTGCAAGGATCCGTGCGATGGCGTGTCGTGCGACGAGAACGAGACCTGCGTGCTCGGCAACTGCAAGGACTGCACGCAGATCGGCTGCACCAACGGCGAGTTCTGCTACGAGGGCAAGTGCCAGGCGGACGCCTGCAAGGGAGTGTCTTGCTCCGACACCGAGTTCTGCTTCAAGGGCGAGTGCAAGCCGTTCTGCGACGAGGACGCGTGCGGCGCGAGCCAGCGCTGCGGCACAGATGGCACCTGTGAGCGCGATCCCTGCGCCGGCGTGAAGTGCGGCGGCGATCAGGTGTGCGTGGGTGGAACCTGCGCCGCCGACAACTGCGCCGACATGGAATGCTCGTTCGGCGACGTGTGCGTGCGCGAGCGCGGCTGCGTGGCCGATCCCTGCCCGGTCACGGTGTGTCCGCGCGGTGCGACCTGCAGCGTGGGCGACGAAGGCCAGCCGTTGTGCGTGGCCCCGACCAAGCCGGCGAAGCCGCCGAAGCGCTTCGTAGGCACCAGTGGTTCGGGGTTCAACTCGTGCGCGGTGAGCTCGCCGGGCGGAAGCGGTGATGGCGCGGCGCTGTGGCTCGCGCTGCCCGCGCTGGTCTTGACTTGGCGTCGCCGTCAGCGGCGTTCGCGGATCTCGAGGATCGGTTGATGCGATATCTCGCCTGCGCGTTGGGCCTGATCGCGCTGCTGTCGGGGTGCCGGCAGGATGCGTTCTGCTTGAACTGCAACGATGGTAGCGGCGGCACGGGCGGCGGTGGTGGCGGCAGCGGGGCAGCCGGCGACTCGGGCGTGGCGGGCGATGCCGCTCCGAGCGACGAAGACGGGGGCGGAACCTCGGGCGTCGGCGGTTCGGCCGGCAGCGCGGGCGTACCGGCGGCCTGCGAGCCGCTCGGCGACGAGGTCTGCAACAAGATCGACGACGACTGCGATGGCAACGTCGACGAAGACTTCGACTTCACCACCAACCCGCGTCACTGCGGAGGTTGCGACAAGGCGTGCCAGGGCCAGAACGCCGAGACCGCGTGTGAAGACAGCCAGTGCGTGATGAAGGGCTGCCTGGCTGGCTTCGCCGATCTCGACCCCGACCCCGGCTGTGAATACCAGTGCCCGGTCAGCCCGGGCGTGGCCGAGGATTGCAACGGAATCGACGACGACTGCGATGGCCGGGTCGACGAAGATCTGGTGAAGCCCAGCGCGGCGCCGTACTGCAACCACGTTCCCGGCACACCGTGCGAGCACGTGAGCCTGGTCTGCGCCAAGCGCGAGGGGCTGACCACCTGGTTCTGCGACTACCCGAGCATCGTGCAGTTCGACCCCGTGGTGCAGGACGGCATCTTCCCGGAAGAGACGCTGTGCGACGGGGAAGACAACGACTGCGACGGCCAGGCCGACGAACCCTGGCAGGCCGATCTCGGCAAGGACTGCAACGACGGCAAGACTGGCGCGTGTGCCGACTTCGGCAAGCTGCGCTGTGCGGCGGACAAGAAGAGCCTGGAGTGCGACTACTCGCTGCCGCCGGATCCGCTGCCGGGCGCAGGGCCGTCAGCCGTGGAGTTGTGCAACGGGCTGGACGACAACTGCAACGGCATCGTGGACGATGGCGTTCAGGACGACATGGTCCACGTGATGCGGCCGGGCTTCAACTTCTGGATCTACAAGTACGAGGCGTCGCGGCCGGACTCGACGGGTGGCAGCGCGGGCATCTCGAGTGCGCGGGCGTGCTCGAAGAGTAACGCCATGCCGTGGAACCTGGTGACGTACGCTGCTGCGAGCGCGGCGTGTACGGCGTCCGGTGCGCGGTTGTGCACGGCGAACGAGTGGGAAGCTGCGTGCGAGGGCATGTCGGGGTTGACGTATCCGTACAGCAACACGTACGCAGCGGATACCTGCAACGGTACGGAGCACGACAGCGTCGGCTCGAAGCCGCCGATCGACAACGGGCCGGTGGCCACGGGAGCGATGAATGCTTGTGTCAGCCCGCACGGGGCGTTCGATCTTTCGGGCAACCTGAAGGAGTGGACGAACGATCAGCAGGGGACGACTGGCGGTGGATCGCCGGAGAATATCTACGTCCTGCGGGGCGGCTCCTACGAGAGTCCGAAGCTGGGCCTGACCTGTCAGACGAACCTGTCGCGGGCCAGTGCGGGAACGGTGTTGCCGGGTATCGGCTTTCGCTGCTGCAAAGACCCGTAACTTGGACAAGCACGCGGGCCCAGGCGCTATGCTGCGGGCGCCGTGCTCCGACTCCGACCACTCTTCCTGATCACCTTGGTGCTGCTTGCGCCGCGCATTGCGCAGGCCGAGCCCCTGCGCTTCATCGCCATCGGCGGTGGCTCCACGCCCGAGTACACCGAGATCTCCCTCGAGCAGGACCTGCAGCTCGCCCTCAAGGTCCTGCCCGGCCCCGGCTCTGCCTTCTTCGCCGGCGGCAGCGAGTCGCGCAGCGTGCGCGTGCTGAACCCCAGCGCCGATCCCAACTCGCTCCTGGTCCGCCTCGGCGATCTCTTCTCTCCGCGCGCCGGTCGCGACAGCAGCTATCGGCGGCCGGCGCTGACGGCTGCAGCCGCATCGCTCGACAACGTGGAGGAAGAGCTGCGCCGTGCGCTCTCCGAGCCCACCACCACGCCGCTCCTGGTCTACATCGCGGCGCACGGCGAGCAGGGTGAACAGGCCCGCAGCAACCACGTCGGCCTGTGGGGCGGGGAGGTCCTGGATGTCGCGCGCGTGGCGGCGCTGCACGACGGCCGCAGCCGTCCGCTGCGCCTGCTCGTGGCCAGCTGCTACTCCGGAGGGTTCGGGGAGCTCGCGTTCCGCGATGCCCAGCCCGGTCACGGACCCGCCAAGCTGCGTTGCGGCGTGTTCGCCGGCCCCTGGGATCGTCAGACCAGCGGCTGCGATCCCAACCCCGATCGCCGCGCGCAGGAGGGTTACAGCATCCACGTGCTGCACGCGCTGCTCGGTCAGGATCGGGAAGGCAAGCCGCTGCCCAAAGCAGAGATCGACTTCGATGCGGACGGGAAGGTCGGCTTGCTCGAGGCGCACACACGCGCGCGCATCGCTTCGATGTCGATCGATGTACCGACCACCACGTCCGAGCGGTTCTTGCGCGAGGTCGAGCACCGGCGCGGGCAGCCGTCGGCGGCGGGGTTGCCCGAGGAAGCCGCGGTGATCAAGCAGCTCGGCGCGCGGCTCGGTCTGCTCACCAAGGCCAGCGCCGAGCAGCGCTACAAACAAGTCGGGGCGCAGCTGGATCGGCTCGACGAGCGGCTGGACCAGGCGGACGACGCGCGCGGCCGCGCGCAGTCCAGGTTCTCGGCGCAGCTGCTCGCGCGCTGGCCGGTGCTCGATGATCCGTACCACCCGGATTTCGCGAATCTGCTGCAAAAGAACCAGAAGACGATCGCGGCGCTGTTCGACAGCGACCCGGATGCGCGCGAGCTTTCGCGCCTGGATGCGGAGATCGACGACCTGACCGCAGAGCTGTCCGAGCTGGAGCCCCAGGAAGCCGCCGTGTTGCGTCTGCTGCGTGCGTACGAGACCGCGTCGCTGGCGGCTGCACTCAAGGCGCGAGGTGGCGCAAACTATCAACAATACCGAGCCTTGCTCGAGTGCGAGCGTGCCGGCCTGTAACCGGCCGCACGTGCTATCCTCAGGTCCGGCATGCGATCCAACGTAGTCGCGATTGCAGCGGTGATTGTGGCGCTGTTTCTGGGCTATCGGCAGTGGGCGGTCGAGCGTCAGCTCGAGCAGCTGCGCGCGCAGCTGGGGGCTGCAGTGGCGCCTGCGCCCGAGAAGGAAGCATCCGGCAGCGCTCCGAAGGTCGCCCCGGCCGCACCCAGCAGCCACGAGGAGCGCTTGCGCACGCTCGAGCTGGCCCTGGCCTCGTTGCGCGCCGACGTGCGCTCGCTCGAGAAGGCCACGGCGGACCTGCCCCAGGAGAAAGCGGTCACCGACCAACAGATCCTGTCGGTGCTGAAGGAGCAGAACTCCAAGGTGGTGGAGAACCAGCTCAAGTACCACCGCGAGCGTTGGCTCGATCAGCGCGAGGCAGCGCTGAGCTCGTTCACCAAACGCTTCAACCTGGACCAGGGCCAGAACGACCAGCTCTGGGGCCTGCTGTCGGGCGAGATCGACAAGATGGTGGCCATCCTGCGCAACCCCCAGTCGTTCGAGGATCCCGAGAACGCCGTGCAGGAGTGGAAGCAACTGCTGCTCGATACCGATGCCGCGGCGCACAAGGTCCTGCAGCCGCAAGCTGCAGTGGCCTGGGATCAGCAGCGCATGATGGAACGCAAGGTGCTCTGGCCCTGGCTACCGGAGTGACGGCGGCAGAGGGGGCGGTACGAACACGCGCTGGCCGATGGCCGGCGGTACGTAGCGCTCCATCCCGCGCGGACCTGCGATCAGGAAACTCCAGCGCGGATCCTCGAGCGGACGGTCGAACTCGGCGCGCAGGCGGGAGATGCCGCCGCCCGAGACCGCGAGCACGCGCAGCTTGAGGCCCGGCAGCGAGAATTCCTGCCCCACGCGCACGCCGGCCTCGGCGGTGCGGAACACACGCTCGAACAACCCCGTCAGCAGGCTGCCTCCGATCGGCTCGAGCTCGAGCGTGCGCGCGTCGCTGCGGGTCAGCCAGTAGGGCAAGAAGCTCGGGTTGAGCGTCCAGTGAGACGCGGGTGCGGGCCGTCCGTACTGGCTGCGGATCAGCCCGAGGTAGATGGGGATGCCGGGGTGACCGGCGTTGAGCAGCACCACACGCTGGCCTTCCGTCAGCTCGGCGCGCAGCGCGACTTCGCGTACCAGGTCGGCATCGCACGCCAGATCGCGCGCGGCACCGTGCGCCGCGCTCGCGCCGTAGCTCAGCTGGAGCACGCCCAGGATCGCCGCCGTCAGCTGCGCTGCCCGCGCGCGGAAGGGCTGCTTCCCGGGGCGGAAGAGCCGCGTGATCAGCAGCGAGAGCACGAGCCAGTAGCCGATGCTGGGAGCGAGCAGCGCGCGCGTGGTCGGAAAGCCGGCCAGCAGCGGCAAGAGCGACAGGCCTGCGCCGAGCGCCAGCGTGGCCGCCCGCCGCCGGGTGGGCTCATCGTCTGCGCCGCGCACGGCTGCGATGGCCAGCAGCACGGCCAGCAGCCCCCCGACCGCGCCGATCCCTGCCTGCAGCGCGCGCGCGGTGTCGGGCGCCAGGACACTCGGCGGCAGCAGGCCGAGCGCGATCAGGCCCTGGGTCCAGCCGCTCAGCCCAAACGTCCACCAATCCGACGGCAGACCCCAGACGATGTCTCCGCACAGCACGGGCAGCCGGACCAGGCCGTGGCGCAGGAAGAAGCCCAGGTCGCGCAGCGGGTCGAGGTACATGTCAGAGCCGTACGCGCCGAAGCCGCCGAGCGAGCGCGCAGCCAGATAAACCAGCCCCGGCACGGCCCAGAGCGCGAGCCCGCGCAGCCGTGAAGGAAACTGGCCCCGGGCTTCACACGCTTCGTACGCGAACGCGTACGCCGCGAGGCACAGCGCGTACTCGCCCGCGCCCAGCGCCACGCAGAACAGGCCGCAGGCGACGAAGGCCGCCCGCGGCGCAGCCTGCTCGCGAAAGCGCCGGTAGGCGTGCAAGGCAGCGAGCGTGCACGCGAGCGAGATCAGCGCGTTGCGGTTCGAGATCCAGCCGAGCGCGACGCTGTGCGACTCGTCGACCGTGAACAGCAGCAGCGCGAGCAACGCCGCGCGCGCGCCGAACAAGCCGCGAAACCCCGCAGCGAGCAGGCCCAGCAGCGCGCACCACCACAGCGCAGAGTGCAGGTGGTATGCGAGCGCCGCGTGCCCGAACAGACGCAAGTCCAGCCAGCTGAGCGCGCTGGCCAGCGGCCGCAGCATCGACAGCCGCAGCTGCGGGTGCGTGAACCACGGGTAGAAGCCGTAGTCGACCACCGCCTGGACGTCTGCGCGCGTTCCGTTCGAGAACGTGTACAGATCGAGCTTGCTGCGCGGGGCCGGGTAGCGGCCCTCGAGCATCGCCAGCTGCGCGTAGTCGTCGAGCGAGAACTCGAAGCGGAACACGTCCGCGCGCAGCCAGAGGCCGAATGCCACGATCGCGAGGCAGCAGGCCCAGAATGTGGCGGATCGGCGAGGCTCGTTGAGAAGGGGCTCCAGACTCCAGACTCCAGGCTACGGGTCGTTCGCAGACTACCCGTTCTCTACCTGAAGTCCGAAGCCTGAAGCCCGAACCTGGCTCCAGGCTCCGGGTTGCTGTGCGTCTCCCCGATCTTCGCCTGAAGTCAGAAGCCCGAAGCCCGTAGCCCGATCACATGACCGGGAGTCGCCGGCGCTGGTCCTGTCGCCAGCCGTTCGGCAGGCACTGCGGATCGCGGCCCGCCGCGAGCACTGCGTTTCCGATGATCGAGGCGTGTTCCTTCGGGTCCGCCCAGCGCCGCCGCCCGTCCTCGGGCAGGAGCTCGATCGGATCGAAGTACAGGTACACCGCGTTCTCGTCCACGTTGGGCGAACGGAACACGCTGACGCCCGTGCTGCGATCGTAGTGCTCGTAGCTGTGGACGTCGCGCTTGCCGCCGCCGCCCGGGGCGTCGAGCACGAAGGTCGGCGTGTTGAAGCCGGCCGTCGCGCCGCGCACCTGCTTCTCGATGTCGAGGGTGGTGGCGAGCGTGGTGCGTAGGTCCTCCACGCCGGGCACCAGATCATGCTGATACACGTAGTAGGGCTGAACGTTGATGTAGGAGAGCCGCTTGACCAGCGTGCGCAGCAGCGCAGGGTCGTCGTTGACGCCGCGCAAGAGGACGCACTGGTTCCGGATGGTCACGCCCTCGGAGTAGAGCCGGCGCGTCGCGCGCTGGGTGATCCAGGTGATCTCGCGTGGATGCGAGACGTGGGTGTGCACCACGACCTCTTTGCCGAGACGCCGGCCGCGGTGTGCGACCGTGGTGAGCGCGTTCACCCACTCGTCGTCGGTCAGGAATTTGGTTGGCTGCACGGCGATCGCCTTGGTCGCGAAGCGCATGCGCCGGACGTGTGGAATCTCGAGCAGGCTGTCGCCGATGTCCGCGATCTGGTCTGCGCGCAAGTTATGCACGTCACCGCCGCTGATCACCACGTCTTCGATCTGCTCGTGCTCGCGGATGTACTGGAACGCCTTCTCCCAGCGCTCCGGCTTGGCCCGCAGGTGGTACTTGGTCACGCCTTCGGTATCGACGCCGACCGAGTACGAGCGCGTGCAGAAGCGGCAGTACACGGGGCACAAGTCGAGTGCCAGGAAGAGTGCCTTGTCCGGGTAGCGGTGCACCAGGCCGTCGACGGGCGAGTCGCTACGCTCGTGGAGCGAGTCGAAGCCCACCATCGGGTGGTCGGCGATCTGCTCCGAGCCGAGCGGCAGGAACTGCTTGCGCAGCGGATCGCTGTACGGGTCGCTCCAGTCGATGAGCGACATGATGTACGGCGAGATGCGCAGGCTCATCGGCGCGCGCGTGAGGCCGGCCTCGACGTCGCGGAAGAACGGCTCGGGCAGCAGCTCCCCCAGGGTTGCCGCCAGCTTGTCCACGCGGGTCACGGCGTGCTGGCTCTGCCAGTGGTGGTCTAGAAAGGTCGCTTCGCCGACATCGCGGTAGGCCGGAATCAGTCGCCAAAAATCTCCCTCGAGAAGCCGCCTGTGTACCTGTGCATCCTCGGCGGGAGTCGTTTGCGTAGGAAGTGCTTGGCCTAAGCCCGGAGGTTCGGCGTCTTCCTCGGTGGCGACGACCTCTGCCTTACTCAACTCAACGTCCATGATCGCCTTTCCGCGAGCAGTGCTCGCTTGGGTGACTGATGTGTAAGCACGATCGAGGCCAACCGCCGCACCCACAGTGAGTCGCTGCAACCTTCGCCGTACGTGAGCCGACATTGGCGTGACGCTTGCTTCGTTGCACCCCGAACGTGCGACGAGGTCGCGCGTTCCCGCGCTGGAACCATACGTCCGAACGCTCGTGTGGCAGCCCGGTTCGTAGTGCGCGCCCGCATCCTGGTGGTCGCCGTGCGCTGCGAGACACCTTTTCCCGCGGCGTCGCTCCCGGCGACGCAGCTTTGAAGGAGTTCCATTTTCATATGCGCATCGCTTTCACTCACAACCTGCAGCTCAGCACGAGCGAGGACGAAGCCGAGTTCGACACGCCCGAGACGGTCGCCGGCATCTCTTCGTGCTTGCGCAAGCTCGGCCATCAGGTCGAACCGATAGAGGTATCCGGCCCGGCGTCGCGCGTGGTGGCGCGGCTCGAGGCGCTGGCGCCCGACCTGGTGTTCAACACGGCGGAGGGCAGCCACGGCCGCTTCCGCGAGGCGTTCTATCCGGCGCTGTTCGATCGCCTGGGCCTGCCGTTCACGGGCTCGGACGCCTACGTCTGCGCGCTGACGCTGGACAAGCGCGTGACCAAGATGGTCGCCGCGTCGTACGGGGTGACCACCCCCAAGTTCTGCTACGTCGAGGACGTCACGCAGCTACCAGCAGCGGATCACCTGCGTTTTCCGCTGATCGTGAAGCCCAACTTCGAAGGCTCGTCGGTCGGCATCAGCGTCGACTCGGTGGTCGAGACGCACGAGCAGCTGACCGCGCGCGTGCTGGATCTGATCGCGCGCTTCCCGGCAGGCGTGCTGATCGAGGAGTTCATCGTCGGCCGCGACCTGACCGTGCCGTTCATCGAGAAGGCTTCGCCCATGACCGCGGGCGTGCTCGAGCCCGCCAGCTACCGCTACGACCAGCAGTTCGTCGCCGGCCGGCGCTTCCAGCTCTACGACTTCGAGCTCAAGAACGTGGGCTCGAACGCGGTCAGCGTGCAGGTGCCGGGCGAGATTGGCCTGACGCAGCGCGCGCGCAGCATCGAGCTGACGCAGAAGGTGATCCGCGCGCTCGGCATACGAGACATGGGGCGCTGCGACTTCCGGGTCGGCGACGACGGCGAGGTCTACTTCCTCGAGGTCAACGCGCTGCCGAGTCTGGAGAAGGGCGCCGCGATCTACGTCTCGAGCGCGCTAGCCGGCCTGCCCACCCAGGAGGCGGTGCTCGACACGATCTTGCGTTCAGCTGCGGAGCGCTACGGCCTCTCTCAGAGTGCAATGCCTGCGCGGAGGAGCGCGCAGAGATTGCGCGTCGGGCTGACATACAACGTGCGGCGCACGCCTCAAGTGACGTCGGATCACGACCAAGACGCCGAGTACGACACACCCCAGACGATCGCGGCGATTCGCGAGGCGATCGAGAGTTACGGCCACACCGTCGTGGAACTTGAGGCCACGCCCGAACTTTCGATGCTGCTGCCGGCGGCGGCGGTCGACGTGGTGTTCAACATCGCCGAGGGCATCGGCGGGCGGAACCGCGAGGCGCAGGTGCCGGCGTTGCTCGAGCTGCTGGGAATTCCGTACACGGGGTCTGATCCGGCCGCCATGTCTTTGACGCTCGACAAGAGCCTGGCCAAGCAGATCGTCGCCCAGGCTGGCTGTCCGACTCCCGCCTCGATGGTCATGCGCACAGGCAAGGAGCGGCTGGTGAAGGGGCTGGAGTTCCCGCTGGTGGTCAAGCCGGTAGCGGAGGGCAGCAGCAAGGGCATCCTCGGCCGCTCGGTGGTGGAGAGCGATGCCGAGCTGCGCGAGGCCGCGCGCGAGCTGATCAACAAGTACAAGCAGGACGCGCTGGTCGAGGCGTACCTGCCGGGCCGCGAGTTCACTGTGGCGCTTCTGGGCGAGAGCAAGCCCAAGGCGCTGCCGCCGATGGAGGTCATCTTCACCGACCCCACGCGCAAGCACCCGATCTACGACTTCAACTGCAAGTTCAAGAACGAGGGCATCGGCTACAACGTGCCGGCCAAGGTGGACGAGCCGATCCTGAGGGAGATCGAGCGACTGGGCAAGCGCGCGTTCAGCGCCCTGGGCGCGCGAGACTACGGGCGGGTGGACTTGCGCATGGACGCCGCGGGTCGGATCAACTTCATCGAGTGCAACCCGCTGCCCGGCCTGTCGCCCGGATTCTCGGACATGTGCCTGATCGCCGATGCGGTAGGCATCTCGTACCGGACGCTGATCGGTGAAATCCTCGCGCCGTGTATACGTCGCTATCGGGAGAGCCGGCGGCTGCGCGCCATCGAGGGGCGGCTGTAGCTACCCCGAAGGAGATCCTGCCGACATGAAGCTTAAATACTTGGTCTTGGTCTCGATGTTGGCCGTGCTGGCCTGCGAGGAGGACAAAGAGCCTCGCACGCACGAGCAATTCTGCCGCGACTGGGCGGCGGCGGCGTGCACGGAGGAGACGGTCAGCGCCTGCCAGGCCAGCAGCCCGGAGGAGTGTCGCCAGAGTCAGGAAGACTTCTGCCGCGACCTGGTGCCTTCCAAGGGCTTCTCGGACCAGTTCGGCGACGTCTGTATCGATGCCGTCGGGGCGGCGTACGAGGACGCCGACCTCGAGGACGAGGAGATCGCGACCGTCCTACGCCTGGGTGAACCCTGCGACAAACTGATCGCGGGTGAGAAAGAACGCGGCGAGAGTTGCGACAGTAACACCGACTGCGACGCACCTGCCGGCTACGTCTGCGTCATGAAGTCCGACAAGGCCACCGGCACCTGTGAAATCCCCCAGGAGGTTGAAGCGGGGCGCGATTGCTCGGCCGCACAGAAGACCTGTCCCAGCGGCTTCTTCTGCAACGGGGACAACTGCGTGGAGTCGAGGGACGTCGGCGATGCCTGCAAGATCCAGGAGGAGTGTGGCGATACCGCGTACTGCGACAAGGGCAAGTGCGCGGCGCGCGTGGGCGTCAATGGCACCTGCCGCGAGGACTACGAGTGCGAGTCAGGGATCTGCTACGAGTACGACGGCAAGAAGAGCTGCACCGACCGCATCCGTTTGGCGAGGGCAGAGCCGATCTGCGAGGACCTGCGCTAGCGCTTGCTGCTGGGAGGAAGCGATTGGTCCCAGGGCTTGGCGACCGTGTCTTCTTCCAGCATCTCGATGAAGCGCGCGGTCTGGCCGGCGCTGATCTCGATGTCGAGGCTCTTGCTCATGCCCATCGGCTCGTTGATCAAGCGCACGCGGTGCCAGCCTGCGGTCAGCCGCAGCGATCGTTGCGGGGTGTTGCCCACGAACCTGCCGTCCACGAACACGCGCGCCCACGGCCGGCTGTTGATCTGCAGGATGCCCGCGCCGACTTCGGGTTCGACCGTCGTGTCGTCGTCCTTCGTGCTCGTCAGCGGTAGCGGCGTGATCTGGCGGGTGAAGCTGATGCGCTCGCTCTGACGACCGCCACGGCGAGCGCGGCGCTCGGCGGCCCGGGCGCGCCGAGCTTCGCGCGGCGAGAGCTTCTGAGGCTTGGCCTCTGGGGCGGGCGCGGTCACCTCCTCAGGCACGTCCTCCACGATCGGCTCGAGCACGGGGGCAGCAGCCGCTGGCGGCGGCGCCACGGGCGCTACTGGAGGCTCGGGGGCGCGAGGTGGGAAGGTCAGGCTGCGCGTGGCCGCGGTGGGCGTAATCGCGGCGTTTGGCAGCTTCCAGAGCGGCCACTGGGCGCGCGGGGTGTTCCAGACCAACAGTGCGCCGAGCGCCCCGAACAGCGGCAAGGACAGCGCGAGGGCTGTCCGCCGGCGTGAGCGTGTCGGGCGCAGCGAGCGCTGCAGCTCGCCTTGCACCGGCTCGAGCGAGTCGCGGGCCGGTGTCCGTGGCTCTGCAGCCACTGGCTGCGGCCGCGGCTGTGGTCGCGGTGGACGAGGCCTGGCCGCGGGTGGTTGCGGGCGGCTCGCAGGTTCGGGAGCGCCGCGCCGAAACGGAGCGTCCAGGTCCTCCAACTTCTCCGGAGTCTTGTGGCCGACCAGGGTTGAAAGCTGCGAGACCCACTCACCCGGGCGCCGAAATAGCGTGGTGTCGTCGTTGTCGTTGTCGGCGTCTTGCTGGGAGCCCGGCAACCCGAGCGCCAGGTGAGACTGCAAGTTGCTGCCGGAGCGCTGCGCCTCGTCGGCCCAGGAATCCGCGGAGCCGCCGCGCAGCGCCGGCGACCGATAATCACCGGAAGGGTCGCGGCCATCAGGCGCGAGCCTTCCGCTACGTGGGGTGGATTTCGAACGCGTGTTTTTGTGCGGCATCCGCTCAAAGGTCGGCGCGCACGGACTGAACGCGGCGCACGACTCCTGACAATAACGCTGTCCGAGTGCTGCACCCACGTCAAGACCCGCCGCAGCCATCAGCTGCTAGAGGCGGTGACATGCAGCACAGTTGCAGAGATGTCGCAGAATCTACGAGGCACGCCGTGCGATGCGCTGAAGCTCGGCAGCCAGCTGCTCGTATTCATCGCGTAAGCCGCGCAGCGCTGTCTTCGCCTCCGACGGTTGCTGCTCGACTGCGGTCGCGAGTGCGGCCAGGCGCTTGCCGCCGATGCTCGCCGCGCTACCGCGCAGCGCGTGGGCCAGCGAGCGCACGTTCTCGTGATCCGCGCGTTCGATCGCGTTCGTGAGCTGATCGAGTCGCGGCGTGCTGTCCGCGATGAACTGGTCGATCAGGCTGGTGACGTCTTCCGCCGCGCCCAGGTTTTGCAGCTCCTCGAGCATGGTCATGTCCAGGCGGGGCTCCGCGGCCGTGGTTTGCATCGTGGGTGCCAGCGTGCCGCCCGCGCCGAAGAGCGCGTTGTGGAGCTTGCGCTCGAGCTCGGCGCGCACCACCGGCTTGCTCAACACGTCGTCCATGCCCGCCTTGCGGCAGCGTTCGATCTCGTCGGTGAACGCGCTGGCGGTGAAGCCGATGATCGGGGTGCGCGTCCGGCCGTGCTCCTTCTCCCAGCTGCGAATGCTCTCCGTGGCCGAGAGGCCGTCGAGCACCGGCATGTGCCAGTCCATGAACGCCAGCGCGTAGTCGTGCGTGGTCGCGAGCGCGGCGACGGCTTCCTCGCCGTTGCTGACGCAGGTGACGCGGAAGCCGAGCCGCTCCAGCCATTTCTGCAGGAGCATGCGGTTGACCTCGGTGTCCTCGGCGATCAGCACACGCACTACATCCTGTAGCTTCGCGCTCAGGGAGGCTGCGTTCGTGTAGGCGAGGGGATCTGCCGTTGGCAGCGGCACGCGCAGCAGCAGCAGCTCGAACTCGAACTTGCTGCCTCGACCCAGGGCCGTCTGCACCGTGAGCTCACCGCCCATCAGCTGCACCAGGCGTTTCGAGATGCTCAGGCCGAGGCCGGTGCCTCCGAACTTGCGAGTGGTCGAGTCGTCGGCCTGCTTGAACGCCTCGAACACTTCCCGCGCCGCAGCTTCGGTCATGCCGATGCCGGTGTCTTCGACACGGAAGAGCACGCGCACGTGCCCGTCGTCGGCGTAGCTCTCCAGCACGTGCAGCGTCACCGAGCCGGTGGCGGTGAACTTGATCGCGTTGCCGATCAGGTTGAAGATCACCTGACGCAAGCGCAGCTCGTCTGCGCGCACGCCGTGCTCCGGGTCGGCCTCGAGCGCGAGGCGCAGCGAGAGCCCTTTGCTCTTCGCCAGCACGCGCATCGGACTCAGCACCGACTCGACCAGCTGCTCCAGGCTGATGTCGGTCAGCTGCACACGCAGCTCGCCCGCCTCGATCTTGGATAGATCGAGCACGTCGTTGACGATCGCCAGGAGCGAGCGACCGGAGGACAGGATGGTGTCCACCATCTTGCGTTGCTTCGGCAGCAGGCTCTCGTCGAGCAAGAGGTCGGCCATGCCCAGCACCGCGTTCATCGGCGTGCGCAGCTCGTGGCTGATGTTCGCCAGAAACGTGCCCTTGGCCTGACTCGCGGCCTCCGCCCGCACGCGCGCGTGCTCGAGCTGCCGGGCTTGCTCGCCCAGCTGTTCGATCAGGTCCTGAGCCACGGCGGTCGCGTGCTGCGCTTCCTTGCGCTGGCGCTCGCTGGGACCGGCCGCCAGCGCCAGGTACACGTTGAGCAAGTAGACGAACAGCGCCTTCGCCAGCTCGGCGGATAGATCGAAGCCGCGCTGCTCGATCAAGGCCATGTAGAGCACCAGCGACAGGTGTAGCGCTGAAGTCCAGGTCGCGAACACCAACACGCGGCGCCGCGACGTGACCATCTGATCGGCCACGCGCACGCAGAGCAGCGGCAAGAGCCAACTGCGCTCCCCCCCGGACACGTAGAGCGCCGCGACGAAGACGACCACGTCCGCTGCCAGGAACGCGGTGCCGAGATCGAAGCGCGCGTCCTCGCGGTAGTAGCGCTTCAGCACCTCCGAGCTCAGGAACAGGTAGCTGATCTGCGCTGCGCCGAAGATCGCGATCAGACCTGAGTGCAGCTCCGGCAACAGGAGCCAGTTGTGCGCAAGCACGGTCAGCAGCAGCAACAAGCTGCCGACCGCCCGCAGTCGCGGGATCACGACCACTTCTCGGTGCCGCCGCCGAGCGCGCTTCGCACTCGCGGCTGCCTCTCGATCGAGCAACTGCGGCCGCGCGACCGCCGGCTCGGTGGAGCTCATGAGATGATGAGTCTAACGCAACAGCGGTTGCGAGTTCCTATGGCTCGGTTGGATCACCATGTCGGTAGCAGTGGTAAAGCAGCGCCTGGCTTGCTCTGGCGAGCCACGCGCTTGGGTGTGTGCTTTGCGCTCGTGCTCGGCTGCAGTGGTCGGAAGCCGGCGGCGGTCGAACGCGTCGCCGCGACACCAAGCGCGAAGCCGCCGCCCTCCGCTGCAGCGGAGGTTGTCGAGTCCGCATTGGCCAAGGCTCCGGAGCCCGACCCACCCGCCGCGGGCAGAGACTTGCGCACGATTTGGGTGACTGGCTCCGTGTCGGACCGGTCCGGCCGCTTTCGCGTCGAGCTGAGCCCGCTGATGGAGATGTTCCGTCCCGTGCCGAGCGAAGGCTTCCGGACGGAGCCGACGAAGCCGGACCCGGGCGAGCTCGAGCTGCGCCTGCTGGACGCGATGGACGTGCCCATCCGCATGTGGCCCATCCCGGTGGTGTGGGGTGAGGAGACGACGCGCACCGGCGTGTTTTCGATGTTCATCTACGAGCCGCCGCAGTTTTCTCGCGCGGCGATCTATCGCGACGGCATCGAAGTGGGCTGACCGTGACGGTGACCCGCTGACGGCGCTGGTGGAGTACAGCAGTGATGAGGGCGCGAACTGGCAGATCATCGCGATCGACTACGACGCCAACTCGCTGCCGCTCGAGGTCCCTGGCTGCAAGCGCGGGCGCCTGCGCGTCACGGTCAGCGACGGCTTCCACAGCGTGACGCGTGAGGTGGGGCCGTTTCGCGTGCCGGGCAGGCCGCCTGAGATCTCGATCAGTTCTCCGACGAACGATTCGGAGACACTCCGCGAAGATCAGAGCATGAAGTTGGAGGCGGAGGTCTTTGATCCGGACGAGGGTTCGTTGGAGGACGACGCGCTCCGCTGGGTCTCGGACCGTTCGGGTGAGCTCGGACGGGGCAGGATCTCGATCGGCTGGCGAGACCTGCGTCGGGGCCGGCACGTGATCACCGCGACGGCGACCGACAGCAGCGGGATGTCGACCTCGGCCAGCTTCCGCCTGGACGTGGTGCACGCCGAGAAACCACCCGTCGTCGCGCGCCGCAGAACTAGCGTTCCGCCGGCGCAGTGGCGTGAAGCTCGAGCGAAGTCTGGCTGCGGGCATCCAGCGTGCGGTAGAGCAGCGTGATCACGGACGCTTCGATCAGCACGAACAGCGCGTAGAGCAGGGGTAGGGCGAGTAGCTCGAGTTGGTTGGCCGAGGGGAAGGCGAGCAGCAGGATCGCGAAGCAGAGAGGCGAGTTTTGGATGCCTGTCTCGAAGGAGACGGTGCGGCGTTGCGCGACCGGCAGGCCGCACCAGCGCGCGACCAGGCTGCCGAGGAGCATGCCGGCGCTGCCGAGCAGCGCGGCCGCGAGGTACGTGGTCAGCGGCACGGTCGCGAACAGGTGCGCGTTGCGCGTGACGCTGATGGTGATCAGCGCGAGCAGCACGCAGATGCCCGCCAGGCTGCCGGTGCGCTCGGCGACGTGCGCGAAGCGTTCGCCGAAGCGCTCGCGTAACGCCATCGCCACGGCCACCGGCAGAAGCAGCAAGATCAGCGTCGAGACGATGTTGCCGTACGGGATCGGGAACTCGGTGCCGGTGAACGGCCGGGCGTAGATGAACAGGCACAGCGGCATCAGCGCGATGCCCAGCACCTTCGAGGCGGCCGTCATGGAGATGCTGAGCGCGACGTCCGCGCGGGCCAGGTGAGCGAACAGGTTGCTGGTCGTGCCGCCCGGGCAGGTGCCCATGACCACCAGACCGACCGCGGCGATGTCCGGCAGCTTCAGCAGCTTGGCGAGTATGAACGCGAGCAGTGGCATCCAGCCGAACTGCGAGGCGCTGCCGATCAGAAACGCGCGCGGGTTCTTCGCGAGCTCGCGGAAGCGTTGCGCCGTGAGCGTCGCGCCCATGCCGAACATCAGCAGCACGAGCAGCAGCGCTATCAGCGAGGTTTCCGTCTTCGACAGCATGGCCGCGGTCATACCGCGGCCATGCCGGCGCTGTCACTGCCAGTGCTGGAAGTAGGGCAGGGCGCGCGCGGTGTCGGCGACCTGCTTTTGACCGTCGAGCAGCTCGGCCGAGGAGTCCCAGCGGCCGCTCACGAGCTGCTTCTTGGCGCCCGCGGGCATGCTGACCGGAATTTGGACGTCGCCCGCGCTGGCGCTGCCGTGCTCCACGTCGACGCTGACCTCGAGTGCGGGGTTCGCGGCGACCGCGCGCTTGAGCTTGGCGATGTCTTCGGCGCCTGCGGTCACGCAGGGGATCCCGAGCGCCACGCAGTTGCCGAAGAAGATCTCCGCGTACGACTCGCCGATGATGGCCGCGATGCCCGCGCTCCAGCGCATCAGCGCTTGCGGCGCGTGCTCGCGCGAGGAGCCGCAACCGAAGTTGCGGTCCACCAGCAGCACGCGCGCGTTTTGGCGGGCGGGGTCGTCGAACGGGTGTTGTTTGCCGGCCGCCTTCAGCTGCGCGCGGTCGTCCTCGAAGGCGTGCTCGCCAAGGCCGTCGAAGGTCACGCAGCGCAGGAAGCGCGCGGGGATGATGCGGTCGGTGTCGATGTCGTTGCCGTCCAGGCTGACCGCGGGACCACTGATACTATTGCGTTTGAAATCTTCCATGTCGAGTGCTCCGTTCGAGATCAGTTCTGGATGGCGAAGACTTCGCGGGCGTCGGCGACCGTGCCGCTGACGGCGGCCGCGGCGACCATCACCGGCGACATGAGCAGGGTGCGGCCGGTGGGCGAGCCCTGGCGGCCCTTGAAGTTGCGGTTGGATGAGGACGCGCACAGCTCGCGCCCGACCAGCTTGTCCGGGTTCATGGCCAGGCACATCGAGCAGCCAGCCTCGCGGAACTCGAAGCCGGCATCGCTGAACACCTTGTCGAAGCCAGCCTCGATCAGCCGCTCGCGCACCTTCTGCGACCCCGGCACGACCAGCGCGCGCACGCCCGGCGCGACCTTCTTGCCGCTCTTCTTCAGGTGCCGCACGACCTCCTCGAAGTCCGAGAAGCGGCCGTTGGTGCAGGAGCCGATGAACGCCACGTCGATCTTCTGGCCGCGCAGCGGTGCGCCGGGCGCAAAGCCCATGTACTGGTAGGCCTCGTCGATCAGCGGGCGCTCGCCGCTCGGGAACGCGCTCGACTCGGGCAGCGGCGCGCCGACGGGGCTCGACTGCGCGGGCGTGATGCCCCAGGTGACCATCGGCTCGATGTCTTCGGCCGCGTATTTGACCACGTCGTCGAAGTGGGCGTCGGCGTCGGAGCGGATCGAATTCCAGAACTTCACCGCCTCGTCCCACTTCGCGCCCTTGGGTGCGTACTCACGGCCCTTCAAATACGCGTAGGTCGTGTCGTCCGGGTTGACGTACCCGCAGCGTGCCCCGCCTTCGATCGACATGTTGCAGACGGTCATTCGCTCTTCCATCGTGAAACCGTCGAACACGCTGCCTGCGAACTCGTACGCGTAGCCGACGCCGCCCTGCACGCCGAGCTGGTGGATGATGTAGAGCACCACGTCCTTGGCGTAGACGCCGGGCCGCAACTTGCCGTTCACCTCGATGCGCCGGACCTTGAGCTTCTCCATGGCCAACGTCTGCGTCGCCAGCACGTCGCGCACCTGCGTGGTGCCGATGCCGAAGGCGATCGCGCCGAACGCGCCGTGCGTGGACGTGTGCGAGTCGCCGCAGCACACGGTCATGCCCGGTTGCGTCAGGCCGAGCTCCGGACCGACCACGTGCACGATGCCCTGCTCGCCCTGCTTGGGCGAGAGGTAGCGGATCCCGTGCTGCGCGCAGTTCTTCTCGAGCTCGACGATCATCTGCTCGGCCAGGCTGTCCGAGAACGGCCGCAGCTGGCTCTGGGTCGGGATGATGTGGTCGCACACGGCGAACGTGCGCTCGGGATACGGCACAGGCAGGTTGCGCTCGCGCAGCATCGCGAACGCCTGCGGCGAGGTGACCTCGTGGATCAAGTGCAGCCCCATCAGCAACTGGTGTTGGCCCGAGTCGAGCTTGCGCACCGCGTGCTTCTCGAAAACCTTGTCGTACAAACTCTTGCCCATGTCTGCCCTCATTCCTTTGCGTAGCGTTCGATGCGCCCGATCAGATCGCTCGAAAATGTCGTGAACTGCTCGAGCTGCGCCGGATCCAGGCGCAGCCAGATGGCCTCGATCGCGCGTTCGCGCTCGACGCGCAGCTTGTCCAGCGTGGCGCGGCCGTCCTCGGTCAGCGCGTAGTCGCGCTGGCGGCCGTCGGCGGCTGAGATCGCCACCTGGATCAGCCCGCGATCCAGCACCTGGCGGATCACCTTGGACACCGCGGGGCGGCTGCGCTCCTCGCTCTTGGCGAACATCGACGGCATGAAGTTCTCGGTCGAGATCTCTTCCAGGAGGCCCCACTGGCTCGCGGTCAGACCCACGCGCTCGGCCAGCTGGTCGCGGCGTTGCTCGAACAGCTCGGTGAGACGGGTGAGCTGCGCGATCGCCGAGTGGACCAGCTCGAGTCGGGGGTTCTTGCGCATGGGAAATGGTTTATCTGAGGAAACTATTTTGGCAAGGCAAATGTTGGGGTGCAGCAGCGACAGGGCTGCAAGTGATATCGAAAGCTTGTGTTTGGTCTGGACATACGTACAGTGGGCGGATGCCGCTGATTTCGGACGACGTGGGGCCGTTTTTGGGCGCGCGCGCGGAGCCCTATCGGCCCCGCACCGGGGGGCTGGGCAGCGTGCTGGCCGACTGGCAACACGACACCGGGCTGTGGCGCAACGTGGTGCTGCACGAGCGTCTGCCCGAGCAACCGGCGCTGACCTGCCCGCTGCCGGAGCGGCTCGCGCCGGAGGTGAAGGCCGCGTTGCACGCCCGCGGGCTCACCAGCCTGTATTGCCACCAGGCGCAGGCCTTCGAGCTTGCAGCTGATGGCCGCGACGTGGTCGTGGCCACGCCCACCGCCTCGGGCAAGAGCCTGTGTTACAACCTGCCGGTTCTGCACGCGCTCGCCAGCGAGCCTGCGGCGCGCGCGCTGTACCTGTTCCCGACCAAGGCCCTGGCGCGCGATCAGGAGCAGGCGCTGCGCGCGTTCGTGGAGCAAGCGGGCCTCGCGCACGGCGCGATCACCTACGACGGCGATACACCCGCCGATGCCCGCCGCGCGGCGCGCGATCGCAGCGGGCTCGTGCTCACCAACCCGGACATGCTGCACGCCGGCATCCTGCCGCACCACGCCGGCTGGGCGCGCCTGTTCGCCAACCTGCGCTACGTGGTGCTGGACGAGCTGCACACCTACCGCGGGGTGTTCGGCTCGCACCTCGCGAACGTGCTGCGCCGGCTGCAGCGCGTGGCGCGCTTTCACGGCGCCGATCCGCGCTTCATCTTCACGTCGGCCACCATCGGCAACCCGGCAGAGCACGCCTCGCGCATGCTCGGCCGCGGTGTTCGTCTGGTAGATCAGAGCGGCGCGCCGCGCGGGCCGCGGCGCGTGATGATCTACAACCCGCCGGTGGTCAACGCCGAGCTCGGCATCCGCGCGAGTTACATCAAGACGGCGGTGCGACTGAGCGCGGATCTGGTGAGCGCGGGCGTGAGCACGCTGGTGTTCGGCCAGTCGCGCAACAACGTCGAGGTCATGCTCAAGTACCTGCGCGAGCGCCTGGTCCGCGAGAAGCGCGATCCCGAGAGCGTGTACGCGTACCGCGGCGGTTATCTGCCCGAGCAACGCCGCGCGATCGAGCGTTCGCTGCGCGAGGGCAGCATCACGTGCGTGGTCGCGACCAACGCGCTCGAGCTGGGCATCGACATCGGTTGGCTGGATGCCGTGGTCTGCGCCGGGTATCCGGGCTCGCTCGCCGCGCTCTGGCAGCGCTTCGGGCGCAGCGGCCGGCGCGGGCACGAGAGCCTGTCGCTGCTCGTGACCTCGAGCGCGCCGCTCGACCAGTACCTGGCGGCCGCGCCGGCCGCGCTCCTGTCATCAGGCGTGGAGCAGGCGCGCATCGATCCGGACAACGTCGAGATCCTCGTGCAGCACCTGAAGTGCGCCGCGTTCGAGCTGCCGTTCGAGGGTGGCGAGAGCTTCGGCGACGTGCCGCCCGACACGGTCTCCGACGCGCTCGACTTCCTGGCGCAGCACCAGCTGTTGCACAAGGTGCAGCCGGGCGCGGGTCAGGTGGTCTACCACTGGGCGAGCGACGCCTATCCGGCCAACCACGTGTCGCTGCGCTCGATCGGCTGGGACAACTTCGTGATCATCGACGTGGAGCGCGAGGTTGTCATCGGCGAGATGGACTACCGCGCCACGCACACCATGCTGCACGAGCAGGCGATCTACCAACACGTGGCCGAGCAGTTCCAGGTCGAGCGCCTGGACTTCGAGAACCACAAGGCCTTCGTGCGCAAGGTCGACTCGGACTACTTCACCGATGCGATGACGCACGTGCGCGTGAGCGTGCTCGAGGAGCAAGCGGCGGCTGAGCTGGGGCGGCTGCAGGCGGCTTGCGGCGACGTGAGCGTGATCGAGAAGGTGGTCGGCTACAAGAAGATCCGCTTCCACACGCACGAGAACGTCGGCTATGGCGAGGTGAGCTTGCCCGAGCTGCAGATGCACACCAGCGCGATCTGGTTGACGGTGCCCGAGGCGGTGGTGGTCGCGCAGCCCGTGTCGCGGCCCGAGGTGATAGACGCGCTGCGCGGGCTGTCCCACGCGCTGCACATCATCGCCAGCCTCAGCTTGATGGTCGACCCGCGCGACCTCGGGCACACGCTGGGTGATCGCAAGGATGCGGAAGGCGCGCCGAGCAAGGGGGTTGTTCGGAGTGCCGCCCACCCCGGCTTCGATCCGACGATCTTCCTGTACGACCGCATGCCGGGTGGGGTGGGGCTCGCGCCGCGCTTGTTCGAGGCACGCGAGGAGCTCTTGCGGCGCACGCGCAGCTTGCTCGAGCGTTGTGCGTGCGAGGTGGGCTGTCCGGCTTGCGTCGGGCCGATCGTCTCGCTGCAGCCGATGGCTGCGCAGCCGCCGCGCGAGTCATCGCGCCGTCAGGTCGCCCTGGCCGTGCTGGCCGATCTGGGCCTGGGTCCTTCGCACTGAGCGGGCGCGGGCATGGACTTTCGCGAGAAACTGCGGCGCCTCGGCTCCCCGCAAGCACGCCCGGCGGGGGAGCTCTGGACGGGCGCGCCGCTGCCCGCGGCTGACGGCGGGCATGAGCCGGATCGCGCCCGGGCCGAGCGCATCGGCCAGCTGCGTACGCTGATCGACAAGTTGATGCAGCGGGAGCCGGAGCCGCCGCGCGCGCAGCCAGATTCTGCCGCCGCGGACACCACGACCTGGCGGCTCGCGCAGCTGGCAGCGGCAGTGCACGGGCCGCGGGTGGATGGGGCGCCGTCGCCGTCGCACGGTGAGTCGGGCGCGGGGCATTCGGTGTTCGGCCGGCGCCTGCCGCTTAGAGCTGCACGGCCGCTCGGCCGGCCTCGCGTGGCCGACGACGAGATGGAGGCGCTGCTCTCTGCGCGCGCGGCCCAGCTGCCCTGGCCCCTGCGCGAGACGCCTCACGGGCCGCTCCACGTGCTCGAGCGCTGGCTAGAACCATTTCACTGCCACGGCAAGGTCGCGGTGCGCAGCGCGCTCGAGCGCTTGCCGGCCACGCTGGCCGCGCTGGCGCTCGATCCGGAGCTGGCCGCGCTGGATCTGTCGCGCATGCTGTTCCTGGACACGGAGACCACCGGCTTGTCGGGCGGCACCGGCACGGTCGCGTTCCTGGTCGGGCTCGCGCAGTTCGACGACGGAGTGCTCAAGCTCACGCAGCTGCTCGTGCCCAACCTGGGCGGCGAGCTGCCGATGCTGGTCCAGCTGGCGGAGTACCTCGCCGCGGCCAGCTGCATCCTGACGTACAACGGCAAGAGCTTCGACTGGCCGCTGCTGCGCACGCGCTACGTGCTGCACCGCCAGCCGGTGCCCCCGCTGCCACCGCACGTCGATCTGCTGCACGCCACGCGCCGGGTCTGGAAGCCGCGCCTCGGCTCGCTGCGCCTGGGCGAGATCGAGCGGCAAATCCTGGGTTTCTCGCGGGTGGACGACCTGGACGGCTCGGAGATTCCGTCGCGCTACTTTGCCTTCCTGCGCGATGGCGCTAGTGAACGGCTCGTGCCCGTGCTCGAGCACAATCAGAACGACCTGATCGCCCTGCCGGCCATGCTGGGTGCGCTGGGCGAGCGTTTCGAGCGCGTCGAGTGTGGCGAAGAGGCGCTGGACGCGCTGGCTTTCGGGCGCTTGTCGCTGCGCGTCAACGACGTCGCTCGCGCCCAGGCCTTCGCGCGACTCGCGATCGAGACCAGCGAAGGCAGCGAGCTGTCCGGGCGCGCCTGGTCTTTCTCCGGCGAGGTCGAGCGGCGCTTCGGCGACGTCGCCTCCGCGGTCGCGCACTTCGAGCAGGCCCTCGCGTTGTGCAGCGCGCCGGATCAAGCCGCGGTGCTGCGCGTGGTGCTGTCCAAGCTCTACGAGCACGCGCTGCGCGACTGGCTGGGAGCTTATCGCCACGCGCGCCATACCGAGCCGGCGGAAGGTCCGCTGGCCCACGGCCGGCGGCTCGGCAGGTTGTGGCGCAAGCTGGAGCGCCAAGCCGCGCGCAAGCCCAAGGTACGCCGATGACCTCGCGCAAGCCTGCCACCGGAAATGGCAAGAGCTGGACGCTGGTCGGCATCGACTGCGCGCTGGACGAACACAAGCTGGGGCTGGCGCGCGCCCGCCTCGACGCCGCAGGCACGCTGAACGTCGAGCGCGTGACGCTGGGTACGGCGGGCGAGTCCGCAGCTGCCAGCGTCAGCGCCTGGCTCGACGGCGCCGAGCAGTACGTGGTCGCGCTCAACGCGCCGCTGGGCTGGCCGGCGCAGCTCGCGCCCAGCATCCACGGACATCGCGCGGGAGAGCCGCTCGCCCAGCGTCCGGATGCCTTGTTTCGCCGCCAGACCGATCAGCTGGTGCACAAGGCCGTGGGCAAGTGGCCGCCCGAGATGGGTGCCGATCGCATCGCGCGCACTGCCTGGGCTGCGCTCGGCCTGCTCTCCGCCGTGCGCGCGCTGCGCTCGCGACCGCTGCCGCTGGTGTTTCGCCAGGCCGAATCGGGCGTGATCGAGGTGTTCCCGGTAGCCACGCTGCGCGCCCGCGGGCTGGCCGGCGCGGGCTACAAGGCGAAGACCCACGCCGGCCGGCGCGCGCGAGCAGACCTGCTCAAGCGCCTGGGAGCGGAGCTCGAGCTGAGTGTCGCACACGACCTGTTGATCGAAGATCCCAATCAATTCGATGCGCTGTTGTGTGTGCTCGCAGGTGCGGACTTCGCGCGCGGCCTGTGTGTTCCACCCACCGATCTGACGCTGGCCAAACAGGAAGGTTTCATCTGGTTTCGCAGCAGTGGACAACGGGTCTTGCCGTACGCGATCGACAGCGACGACGCATCTGACTAAATTTCCGAAGAGCATGCCGAGGTCGCCCTCCGAGTACCCCTCGCAGTGGCCGTCGAAGCGGCCGTCCAGGCCGCCGGGCCCGACCCACAGTATTCCGCCCTCCGAGATGCGGAAGCGCGTCGTCGTGGCCAGCATCTGCGCGACCCTGCTCGGTGCGCTGATCATGTCCGCGTTCATTCGCACCTGTCAGGGTGACGACTTCTGGGAGCGCGAACAGAGCCAAACGGCGTCGCCGCGCTAGATAGTCGGCGAGCCAGAAGGGTCGCGCCTGATGGGCGCGACCCTTCCGATGATTATCGGTCGCCGGCGCTGCGCGGCGGCTCCCCGCGCTGGACGTGGTGTCAGATTTCGCCGGACCTCCGCGTAGGTCCTTCGTGGTCGTTCGAGATTTCTCTCGAGACCGGAGGGGACGGACCATGAGAAATCGATGGTTGTTGGGCACGGCCGCGACTTTGGTCGCGCTGACGCTGGGGTACACCCGCGGAGTCGAGGCGCAAAGCAGTAGTGTCACCCGATATGTAGCGACGCCGATCGACTCGCAGAGTCTACTCGAGGAGGATCGACAGCGCGCGCAGAAGTCACAGCGGCCGGCACCGATTCGGTTCGCCGTGGCCGAGCAAGTCTCCATCAATCCCGAGAACTCCGGCGCATGGGAGGACGTGGGGAACGGACAGGTCTGGCGGCTGCAGGTTCACGCGCCGGGCGCCGTGAGCTTGAGCCTGGGGTTCAGCCGCTTCGACCTGCCCGACGGAGCGACGCTGCGCATCTCCGATCTGGACCGAACCGAAGTACGCGGGCCTTACACCTCGGCGAATCGCAGCGCAAAGGGCAGACTCTGGACGGCGCTGATCGAGCGCGACGAGATCGAGGTCGAGCTCTTCTTGCCGGCCCGCGCGCCGAGACCAGTCCTCGAGATCAACCAAGTCAATCGCGGCTATCGCAGCTTCGGCAAGGAGGGAGGCGAGAAATCCGGCAGCTGCAACAACGACGTCATTTGTCCGGAGGGAGATCCCTGGCGCGACCAGATCCGCTCCGTCGCACGCTACTCGATCAGCGGCACGAGTTTGTGCAGCGGCCAGATGATCAACAACACCTCGGTGGACTTCACGCCGTACTTCTTGAGCGCAAATCACTGCGGCGTGGACAGCACGAACGACGACACGCTGGTGTTCTACTGGAACTTCGAGTCGCCCGCCTGCGGTGATCTATCCGGCGGCAGCCTCGCCCTCAACCAAACGGGAGCGATCTTCCGGGCTTCGTACGCTCCGAGCGACTTCCTGCTGGTCGAGCTGGCGAGCGATCCGATCGCGGGCTCGAACGTCTTCTACACGGGCTGGGACGCAACCGGCGCAGCACCCGCTTCGACGGTCGGCATCCACCACCCGAGCGGCGACGAGAAAGCCATCTCCTTCAACACGGACCCTCTCACCAGCACCGCCTATCTCTCGGCATCGGTCAGCGCCACGGCGAATCACTGGCGCGTGGATGATTGGGAAGACGGCACGACGGAAGGCGGATCTTCCGGCTCTTGTCTGTGGGATGCGGCAACGAAGCTGTGCGTCGGTCAGCTCCACGGCGGCTATGCCAGCTGTGGCTCGCTCACCAGCGACTGGTACGGGAAGCTGAGTGTTAGCTGGAACGGTGGCGGCACCAACGAGACGCGCCTCAGCAACTGGCTCGATCCAGGAAACACCGGAGTGCTGACGCTCGCCGGCGATCCTCACATCACGACGCTGGACGGAACTCGCTATGACTTCCAGGGCGCCGGAGAGTACGTGGCGCTCCTGGATGGCGAGGAAATCGAAGTTCAAGTTCGTCAGTCAGCCGTCTCCACGACGTCCACTCCGCCGACTGATGGCTACCATGGCCTCGCCACTTGCGTGAGCCTCAACACGGCGGTGGCAGCGCGCATCGGCGAGCACCGCGTCAGCTATCAGCCGAACCTCAGCGGGGTACCCGATCCCCAGGGACTCCAGCTCCGCGTCGACGGAAAGTTGGTATCGGTGCGTGAGGGCGCGATCGACCTGGGCAACGGCGCCGCGATTTCGGCGACGGACAGCCAGGGCGGGATTCAGATCGACTTCCCGACCAAGTACGTCTTGATCGTCACGCCGGGTTGGTGGGCCTCGCAGGGCAAGTGGTACCTCAACGTCGACGTCCTCCGGCGTCCGGTTGCAGCGGCAGGCGGTGCCTCGCCGACCAGCAGCGACGCCATCGTGGGCGGCCTGGCCGCGCCGATTCGCAGAGGCAGCTGGCTGCCACCGTTGCCCGACGGATCTTCGATGGGACCGATGCCCGCAACCCTGCACGACCGCTACGTCGGCCTCTACGAGAAATTCGGAGAGTCGTGGCGAGTCACGCACGCTACTAGCCTGTTCGACTACGCGCCCGGTACTGACACGGACACCTTCACGCTCAGGTCGTGGCCGTCGGAGCACGGCAAGTGCACTCTGCCTGACGCGAAGCCGGTCAAGCCGCTCGACCCAGCGCAGGCCCGTGAAGCTTGCGCGCGCATCCCTGATCAGGAAGCGCAAGAGAACTGCCTGGTCGACGTGCAAGTGACCGGTGAGCGCGGCTTCGCTGAAACCTACCGGCGCCAGCTCGAGATCGTCTACGGCAAGGATTGCAAGCCCGGCAGGACGGGAACCTTGCCGCCCTGGTGTAAGGGCGGCAAGCCAGCCGAGCGCCCCAGCTCCACTTCGGATCTGCAACTGCGGCCGGCCTCGACGAAGCTGCCGCTCGCGCGTTAGCGCACGAGACGCGGCCTTCAGGCTGACGTGGGTGGGGACATCCACGTCAGCCGTACCTGCAGCGCGTCGTCGACGAGATGATGGCGGCGAGGCGTCGATGCTGTTGCACAATCGGTTCTCGTGGGGCGACATGTTTGACTGACATGGCTAGATTAGTGTCAGTTGTGGGCCACGACGACCGGCTATAGCCGACCAAACTAGTCCGCTGCGTCTCCTAATACTAACCCTCCCGCATCGATTGACCATGCTCGCGCGACGATGCTAATCGCGCTGTTTCAACACCGGTGCGGAATGGCAATACGAGCACTCAAGCGAGTCGTTGGACTACTTGCGATCCTCTGCCTCGCGTACCTGCTCTTGCGCAGTCGCTCGAGTGAGTTTTCGACGAGCTTCGACGAGTCCGCGCTCAGTCTGTCTACGCCGAGTGAGGGGCAAGCTTTCGTGCATCGGACGCTTGGCGTGGAGCCCCAGAGCCTCGCGCCTTCAACAACCTCGAGCGACACAGATGTCCAAACGCCCGCTCCACCGCGCGCGCACGCAGAAGCCGGCTCATCCGCTCCGATCGCGCGGTCGACAGAGGATCCGCCTTCCGCGCGCGAGATCTGGTCGCGCGAATCGGAAGACTCGGAAGGCACACGACGGCTCGAGCACGAGATCCAGGAAGCGCTACGCGGGTTGCATACCGCTGGCAGTCTGCGCGAGGTTTCATGTCGTACGACGCTATGCCGCGTGAGGCTCAGCTTCGACAGTGTCGACGAGGCACGAAGATTCGAAGCCGAAGCAGGCACACCAGAGCGGCGCAAGGATCTGCAATTTGTCCCGACTGCGCGGGGCGAGATCGATGTCGATCTGCTTCTCGCGCGCTGACTTTCGTCAGGCATGCCTGCGTCCCATCTGTCTATCACATGTGTAGTGAGGCGACTTCGTGCACGACGATAGTCGATAGCCAGATTGGCCGCATGTCGCTGCAATAATTCCAGACGGAACGAACCATGAGAGCAACGAGTCGTCGTAGTTGAATGTCGAATCAGCATCGTGGTACGGGTGCGGCCGTCGTAGCGCACACATCACAGGCGGCGGCACAGTGCGAACAGAAGCGGTTGTTCTTGCTCATCGCGGACAGTCTACGCGCGCCGCCTTGGTGGCGTGCTTGCTGCACCTGGTTCCAGCCTGTGTTGGACACGACACGTTGGATCGTCAGCGCTCGCCGACCGACTCCATCGATCGCAAGCCAGACAAACTCGAGAACTATACACGCGGTCGCTGGCGCCTACTCGATTTGGCTGAGCTCGATCATGTAGTTCTCTGGGTATCGCACATACTCATTCGTCACTCGCAGACCGATCCAGAAGATCTCGGCTTTCGCGCACAAGGTTGGACGTCAGGCGAACCACTACCCAACCGATCGCGCGCAGAGGCCGCGCAACTCGCCGAGTTGGTCGCCGCGCGCCTGGCTGCCGATCCGGACGCGTTCGCGTGGTACGCCACAGCGTTTTCGGACGACGTCTCGACTCGGTCACAGGCTGGGTCGATGGGCGGCGTTCGTGCATCTCAACTACCCGCACCGATCCTCGACGCGCTGCAAGCCATGCCGCAAGACGGCGTGTCTCGCGTGGTCGAGACAAAGTACGGGTTCCACATCCTGCGCCGTTCTCCCCCGCCACCTGCGCTCGACGTAGCCGGCCAGCGCCTCGTCGTGCGCTATGCAGGCAACACGAACTCCGAGGTATTCGGCACATCGACACGAACGCGCGCCGAAGCCATTGCGCTCGCGCGCGCGCTCAAGAACTCGGGCGAGGACTTCACAGCCTTGGTGAAGGGCCGTTCCGAAAGCGCGGACCGGATCCGTGCTGGGGACATCGGCGTCTGGAGTACGCGCGCACCCGAGTACAACGGCGCAGAGGTCGAGGCCCTTGCGGGGGTGTCGGTAGGCAGCATCACGGAACCGGTCGATAGTCCGATCGGCATTCAGATCCTGAAACGAACGCCAGTAGATCCTCGTCCCGAGCTGGCAGCATCCGCAATTCAACTGCGATACGACCCAACAGTCAAACCTGACGGGCCTAACGGGAAACAAACAGCTCTACATGAAGCGCTCGCGTTGATAGACACGCTTCGCAAGAGCCCGGCTGACTTCGACCAAATGCGCGAGATTCACTGTTGCCAGGAATCGTGGCAATGGCGACAGGGAGCCGGTGAACCCGAGCTCGAGCAGATCACGTTGCAGCTCGCGATGGGTGAAATCGCAACGCGGCCGGCCGACACGGGTTGGTTCTACCTCATTCCGCGAAGGATCGAACCGTCGCAGCAAGCGTCGTCATTGCAGTACGACCTTCCTTCGCCAGAAAGGCCTGACATGGCGGCCATCTTGAGACAGGGCGACGGGCGTGTGCTCGCAAACGGCATCGCGGCGCTCCGTCGAGCCGCCCAGCAGTCGTTTCGGCTTCCGGCAAGCGAACAAACGAGGCTCGACGCACTTCTGGAGCGCTTTCAACGCGCGCTCTCGGAGGCCCAAACACTGACGGACCGAGAGCTCGCGCGACAAGCGGTGCTGCAGGGACTGCACCGCGACTTCGACGCTACCACGGCGCAGACCTTCCTGAGGTTCTTCGAGGCTTGGGCCACTGCCCGTGCGCTGGAAATGCGCCGCTAGTCGCTTTGCCACCGCGAGTCAGCTCATGGAAACCCTGTTGGCGACACTGGAGATGCCGCGCTGGAAGGATGCCGTCCTCGGTGGGCTGTTCATGCTTGCGCTACGCGGATTGCCTTACTCGCTGGTTCTCCTCAGCCGTTCAGGTGCGAAGATCTGGCAGCGAGCGGGGTTGATGCTGGCGTACACATGCTGGGTGTTGCTGTCAGATCTGCGATCGATCCACTCGCTGTTGTGGTGGTGTGTTGGGCTCGGCTATTACGCGGCCGCGAGTCTCGCGATCCACGCGCTCGCCGCCGGAGTCACGCGCGTACGGGGGATGGACAGGCTCATCGTCTTCAGCTTACTGCTGTGCGTGTTCCTCGCTGCGCCGGCCTTTGTGTTGCCGGACTTGCCCTATTTGGTGTTCCTGTTCCTCGGCTGGGAGCTGACGCTCAAGTCCTATAGCTACGTGGTCGAATCGGGAGCGACCCAGGTCGGCGCGCGCGACTGCCTGTTCTTCTTCTTGATCGATCCAACCGTCGTATTCACGCAGCGCGCCCGCAAGGTCCCCGAGACAGACTCGAATCGTCCGGCGGGCATGACTCGCGTGGGATGCGGACTGCTCAGCCTGTTGACGGTATACGCCTTCGAATCCATCGCGTTCAGCCTGGCCGGCCGAGGCATGGCATCGGCCTCCGGCGTTTGGGTGCTGCCGGCGATGTTGCTACTCGGCCTGACCAAGTTGCTCGTCACCTACGCAAAGCACTCCGGCGTGGCGAGCATTCAGATCGGCTGCATGCGTCAGCTCGGATATCGCGTCGGAGAGCGCTATGCGTATCCGTTGGCTGCGCGCACGCCCATGGAGTTCTGGAGTCGCTGGAACATCTACGTCGGTGAATGGGTCAAGCGTTACGTCTATTACCCAATTGCACTCACGCTTGCGCGACGTACGCGAGGTCGAGCCCAGACACTGGCGCGCGGCAGTGCGCTGGTCCTCGCTTTCACCTGCATAGGCCTCATGCACGATCTCTACGGATCGGTCGCACAATCGACGCTGACGTTCAACAAGACCATGTTCTTCGTGGCGAATGGCGGGTTGATCCTGGGTTGGGTGGGCGTCGCCAAGGCGAGGGCGTTCATGAGCGAACACACTCGACACGGCATGGGTCGCATCGCCACGAGTCAGAGTGCTTTTGCGCTCGCGTTTCTCTGTCTGATCGGCGCGTGGAACTAGCGGGTTGCTTGCAGTTCTCTCGAGTACTCTCGATCAACACTACACAGGAGACACAAAGTGACGAACAAACAGCGATTGAAGTGGATAGCGGCGATAGTTGCGAGCCTGGGTGCGATCGTTGCGTATCGATCGGTGGCCGAGGCGAACTGCACCAGTGGCTGGCAAACGACCTGGACGAACACGGCTTCGTGTTCGACCAACGGTCGAACCGGACAAAGTGTGGGTGCAAACGGGGGCACCCTCAAGACGCTCTGGGCCTCCTGTACCGCGGGCAGCTGTGCTTCGCCTTATCAGGCTGAGTCGACGGGAGCTACTTCGGGCGGCACGACCGTTTGTTGGGTTGCTACCAACGCGGATGGCAGCTCGAACACCACGAACTGCAACGTGATGACAGCAGTCAAGCACAAGGTGGGCGTCTACGGACCTTGACCATTAGGCTTGGTGGTGAGGCGCTCGAGGCATCAACGGGGCGCCTCACCACGTTGCCGTGGATAGTGATGAAATGACCAACCCATCCCCGGACTGGATCGCCGACGCAGTATACGCGCAGTTGCTGAAGTTGGCCCCGCGCGAGGTAAACCCGGCAGGCGTCGATGCGAGCAGCAGACTCATCGAGGATCTCGGCCTCGATTCGATGAAATTCGTCGACTTGACCGTGGGACTCGAGGAGGCGCTCGGGATTCCGGAGTTTCCGATGCAGGACTGGGTCGATGCACTCGTGGCTCGCGACGAACCGCTGCGAGCCGGTGCCCTCATCGCCGCCTGCGAAGCGCTCGTCGGCGTGGGTGCAGCGGAGTCGCGATGACCGGACCCCTCTCGACGCTGGCCCCGAGAGAATTCTCGAGTCTGATGTGGTCGGAACGGTTGATCGCGCATTCGAGCGCGAAACCTTGGCTCATCGTCCCGGAAGCGCCGGAGCGTGTCGGCAATCACAGGACGACGCAATACGACGAGTTGTGCGTCGCTGCGCATCGTGTCGCGTTCGGCCTGCGTCGAGAAGGAGTTGCGCTGGGTGACCGAGTCATCGTCGTCGCCGACAATTCACCGGAGTCTTGCCTCGCTCTACTCGGAGGGCTCGTCGCCGGTGTGACTCTCGTTCCAGTGCCTCCGCGTCAGCTCGGCCAGCGCGAGGAAGCGTGGCAATGCCGAGTCGACCAGATTCGTGATCAGGTTCAGCCGCGGCTCAGTGTGGCTCGAGCGTCGAACCGGAAGGCCCACGAGCGCCTCGGGCGTGTATTCACGGTCGATGAGCTACAGGAGTCGTCCCACGCCCTCACGGCTATAGACCGCCTGGGCAGTTGGACGGGAACGGCCGTGATTCAGTATACCTCTGGGACGACGGCTGTGCCCCGCGGCGTCGAGCTCACGCACGCCAACATCATCCACAACATCCTCGCCATCGGCGCAGCGTTCGGTGTCAGAGGCGATGACGTCGTCATGGGCTGGCTTCCAATGTTCCATGACATGGGATTGATCGGAACGTTCCTCGCGGCGACTTGGTTCGGTGTCCCACTCGTGCTGTCGAAACCTGCCTCGATCTTTCTGCATCCAGCAGCGTGCTTGTGGGCGATCAGCCGTTTCCGTGTCACCGCCTGTGCGGCGCCCAACTCTGTGTACCAGATGCTGGCGACGCGAGTGCCTGCGCATAGGTTGGAGGGCCTCGACCTGTCGTCCTGGCGTGTCGCATTCAATGGGTCGGAGGCGGTCCATGCGAATACGGTGAGGCGCTTCTGTGAGCGCTTCGAGCGTTACGGATTCCGCGCCAGGGCGATGTTTCCGCTGTATGGGTTGGCTGAAAACACGCTCATGGCTACGTGTCCGAGGTACGGACATCTGCCCAAGATCGATTGGGTTGACGCGTCGGCTCTTCATGGCGGCGAGCACGCGATCGCGGCGGAAGAGCATGCGGCATCCGCGATTCCCATGGTCAGCATGGGTGGGACAGCGCGGGGACTATCCTTGCGCATCGTTGGAGAGGATGGCCAACAGAAACTCCTCGATCGCGAGATCGGCCACATCGAAGTATCTGGACCGTGCGTCATGCGCGGCTATTACCGCGACGTCAATTCTACTCGCCAGGTCATGCGCGACGACGGCTGGCTACGCACCGGCGATCGAGGCTATGTCTCGGAAGCCGAGCTGTACGTCGTGGGTCGCTCCAAACACGTGATCAAGCGCGGGGGCAGCTTGCTCGACGCTGCACACATCGCGGGCGTAGTTCAAGCCGTATCCGGTGTTCATCGACAGGGCGTCGCAGTGTTCGGGGCGCCCAACGGCTCCTCCGGTACGGAAGACCTCGTCGTGGTCGTCGAGAGCTCAGCGGGTGAAGGTGAGCGAACTGCGTTGCAAACCGCCATTCGCCACGAGCTTCAAGCGCAGCTCGCGATACAACCCGATCTGATCGCGATCGTGGGTCCGGGAGAGATCGCTCGAACGACCAGCGGGAAGGTCCAGCACGGCGTCATGCGTGAACGCTTCCTCACGAGGGGTAGCGTCGATAGCGCAACATCAGACAGTGCGGAGTGAAATCCATGCTCGAGACGAACCCATTCCGACTTGAGTTTGACGGCGCGTTTGCGGAGGCGTTGTACCGGAAGGCTATTTCGGAGCAGTGGTCGATCGAGGCTGACATCGATTGGGCAACACTAACCCTCGAGCAGATCGCTCCCGCCGTTCGCGCTGCGATGGCAGCCATCTACTCGCACATCTATCACACCGAATCGATGGGTTTGCGCTTGTGTGGCAGGCTGGTCGACGCTGCGCCCGAGGGCTGGCTTCGTCAGTTCACTGCCACACAGGTGATGGACGAGGCGCGGCATGTCGACTTCTTCCACCGTGTGCGAACGAAGCTCGGCGCAGCAGGCGCCGAGCCAGACGAACTGCTGGCGGCATTGCGCACCGACCTCGCGAGCGTGCGCGACCCACTCGAGCTTCTCCTGTACGGTCAGGTCATAGAGAACGCGGCGCAAACGTTGTTCCTGGAGACTGCGAAGCGCAGTCGCCGGCTCATGGGGTCGACTGTCCGGCTGCCGGGTAGCTCAGCGGTTACGGCGCTCTTCGACGTCATGCTTCGGCTCATCGGCCGCGACGAATCGCGACATATCGCGTTCGGGTTCAAGTATCTGTCCGATCAGCTGCGAAGCCTCCCTGTGCCTCGGCGCCAGGCGCTGGAAACACGCGTAACGGGGTGGTGCGTGACGTTCGATCACTCATTCGCCAACCTCCGTCCACAGGTCCAGCGCCTCGGCCTGCAGGCTGACGAGTTGTTGGCACGCGTCTGGCATGTTCAGGCGCGTCAGTTCGCCCGCCTCGGCCTACACATTGGCGCGTGTCCGCTGACCCCCAGGTTGCCGCGAGGTCTTACGAGCCACGGCACGTGACTTGCCATGGTGATGCCCAACCGACGTCGAGCACACTTTGTAGTTGGGACCGGTCGATGTGGATCGACGCTCCTGTCCAACCTCCTCGACTTGCACCCTGAAGTACTGAGCATCTCCGAGTTCTTCAGCGTGCTCTCTGGCGGAGCGGACCTCTCGACCCTGACGGCCAGCGGCAGCGAGTTCTGGGAACGGCTCAATCGCATCGACGAAGATCTCGCTGCCGTCTTGAAGATCGCGCGAGTCCCGGAGGTGCTCGTCGAGCCGACAGAATCTGAGAACGCTACCCTTGCGCCGCTGCGCCTCGTCACGCTTCCTCAATGGCGGGTCGAGACGAAGCCTCTGTTGGAGGAGATGCATTGCGAGGTTGGCCGATATCCGTTGCGCGGAGGGGCAGAGCATCTCGACGATCTGTTTGACTGGTTCAGAAAGCGATTTCAGCGCCAAGTGTGGGTCGAGCGCTCGGGCGGATCGCTCGAATACGCCGATCGCTTGAGCCGCGGTTGGCCTTCTGCGAAGTTTGTCGTGCTGCTCCGGGATGGCCGCGAGTGCGCGTATTCGATGTCGCGACACCCCCTGTTTCGAGTGAGGGTCGCTCGCTTCCTCTCCCCCGAATCCGACGTAGCGACATGTCTACAGAGTGATATCGCCATCGACCGTTTCGCGGCGTATTGGTCCGCGCTGATGGTCCGAACGCAACGTTGGATCGCGACCCTCGAGAGGACGCAATGGATCGCGATTCGCTTCGACCAGCTCCTGGCCGACCCCCACGAAGTGTTGACGCGCCTGGCGATGTTTCTCGATGTGCCGCCCCGGGAGGACTGGATTCGATCAGCCACCGAAACCATCCGGTCTGCCCGAGCGCGACCCGCTTCACCGACCACCGCCGAACGCGCTGCTATCGAGCGCCTCTGCCGGCCGGGGATGCGCGCGTACGCCGAGATCGTGTGCAATCGCGAAACGAGCACGCAATCGGCGCAGCCCTAGGCTCGATTGAGCCACACGACGGCAGCCCATACGCCTGCTCGCGAGCCTTCCTTGGTCGTTTCCACCGGGCCCTCGAGCTCCGGGGTGTTGCCGCGAATCGCGCGCGTCTTTCCGGCCGCGGTGTTGCCGCGCAGGTGCACGAAGAGTCGTCGATGTTGGCCAGGCAGCTCGAAAGCCGCATACGTGATCTGCGCACGAGTGACGGAACCGAGGTGGGAAGCCTAACGCCGAGGATGTCGTCGGGTACGGCAAGCTCGCGGCGGAGACCGGTCGACAATCCGCTGCCTCCCTACGATGTGAGGCCCTGGACCAACACAGCCTCAGCAGCTAACGTTCAGCGCGTGGCCACGATCACTGGCAAAGAAGCGGTAGATTTCTTGGAGGAGCTGCAGCGCCAGAACCGCGAGGCCGAGGTGCGGGCCCTGGACGAGGCCAAGCAAGCTGCCGCCATCAGCGGCAAGGAACCGTTCGACCTCGAGGCACTCGAGCGCCTCGTCGACCCGTCGATCGAGACCGGCCAGCTCCCGAAAGACGAGCGTCGCGCGCGGCTCGAAGAGCTCTACTACCTCGTCAAGCCCGAGTGCATGACACTCGCGGAGCTCGCGCAGCACATCCGCGACGTGAACAAGTGGTAAACCAAGAGCGGCTAAAGGCACAGCTCTAGAGATCCGTGCGCGTCACGTCCGGGATCTCGAGGATGAAGTCCGGGCCGAATGCGCGCGACGGCGTCAGGAAGCCCGGCTGAGCTGGCCCGCCGAGCAGCTTGTTCACGGCGGCCAGGGCAGTCTGCACGGTCAACGTGTAGCCCTCGGGCGTCTGGAGCCGCGTGCTCACGCAGCTGCCGGCGGCATCGCACGCCTCGCCCCACAGGTACGAGCGCCCCCGCGCGCGGGCCGCGGCGTCCGGTCCCGGCTTGCCCGCGCGCACGAGGGCCTTGAGGCCAGCCTGCACGCGGTGCGAGCGCAAGAACGGCGAGAACGCGTCGTTCAATCCCATCGCGAAGCGGAGGGCTGCCGGAATCGACACGAACACCTCGATGTTGGGGATTCCCGTACTGTGATACGCCGTGGACACGTCGCCCCACGGGATCGAGACGGCGGTCGCGGGCCCTCGTCCGAAGTCGATGACTCGCGTGCGCTTGCCGAACGGCTCGGGCGTCAACACGCCGCCGCGCCGTACCAGGTTGGGCTTGCCGATGCCCTCGATGGTCGTGGTGGCGGTGCCGCGCGACAGGCCCATCAGGGCCTGAAATCCCAGCGAGAGCTGCTGAGCCTCGGGCATGCGCCGCTTGAGGTGTGCTGCCAAACAATCGGTCGGCACCACGTCGAAGCCGACGCCCGGCAGCAGGCTGACGCCCGCGGCGCGCGCTTCGTTGTCGCGCGCGGCCAGCGCTTCGAACACGTCGACCTCGCCGGTCACGTCCAGATAGTGAACGCGCCGGCGAACGCAGGCGTCGACCATCGGCCGCGCGGTGCGCACGAACGGTCCGGCGCAGTTCAGCACCGCCCCCACGTCTGCCAAGCCGGCGTCGACCGCCGCGGCGTCGTCGAGGTCGAAGGCGCGCTGCGGCAGGCCGAGCTCGTCGGCCAGGGCGCGTACGGCTGCAGCGTTGCGGCCGGAGAGGATCGGCGTTTGGCCGCGCGCCTTGGCCTCGCGCGCGATCAATTCACCGGTGTAGCCGTTCGCTCCGTAGATCAGGTACGTGGGCGTCATCGCGCGCACGGTAGCATCCACGGATCCTGCGCGGCCAGCACCCCGTCAGGCCTGCCGGCCGCGCGGTTTTTTCACCCGGAACGCCTTGTCGGCGCGCTCGGCTCGCAGGAATATTGAGCCTCGGCGCCCGGGGAAAGCGCCGCTAGCAGCGGCGAGTGCCGGCGCGAAGGATTTGCCTATGACCACGTCCAGCAGTCCAGCTTACAGCCATCCAAACGAACCCGTGCGGCACTCGTATCCGCTCTCGGTACAGGACGCCAACCTCTCGACCGCCATCGGCCTGGTCATGCGCACGGCACCTTACGCGATCGGCCGCTTCATGGTGTTGTTCGGCACCAGCCTGGTCACGATCGTCTGGTACGCGGTGACGTTCGGCGGTTGGTTCTTGCTCGGCAAGCTGCATCCGTTGATCGGCTTCGTGTGGTTCATCGGCTGCTGCATGGTGTTCGGCTACCTGTGGCGCACGCTGGTGCGGTACTTCCTGTACATGCTCAAGGCGGGACAGATCGCGGTGCTGACCGAGCTCCTGACGCGCGGTCAGATCGGCGATGGCAACGAGGGCATGTTCCAGTACGGCAAGCGCGTGGTGACCGAGCGCTTCGGTCAGATGAACGCCATGTTCGCGCTCGACATGCTGGTCCACGGCGTGGTGCGCGCCTTCAACCGCACGCTGGACTGGATCGCGGGCTTGCTGCCGATCCCCGGCCTGCGCGACATCGTCGGCATCGTCAACGCCATCGTGTACTCGGCCGCGACCTACGTCGACGAGACCATCCTCTCGTACTCGCTGGCTCGCGGCGACGAGGACGTGTTTCGTTCTTCGCGGGACGGGCTGATCTACTACGCGCAGAACAGCAAGGAAGTGCTCAAGACCGGCATGTGGATCGTCGTGCTCGACAAGGTCACCACGGCGGTGGCGTGGATCGTCATGCTCGTGCCTGCCGGGTTGATCGCGTGGTTGATGCCGGCGTCGATCAAGGGTGGGGCCACGCTGCTCACGCTCGTGGTGTCGGCGCTGTTCACCTGGAACCTGCGCGCCGCGTTCCTCGAGCCACTGTTCCTGACCATGATCATGATCAAGTTCCACGTCAGCGTGCACGGCCAGGCGATCAACCTCGAGTGGGACGAACGGCTATCACAAGTGAGTGGCAAGTTCGTGGAGCTCAAGAACCACATCGGCAGCCCCGTCGGCGTGTCGCCCGTCACCGCACCTGTAACTCCCGCTTGAGCTACCGCGCAGCCGATCGCGCATGTTATAGACCGCGTTTCGCGTGAGCTCGGACTCCAAACACGTCCCGGTTTCTCGGTTGGCACGGCTGTCCGGTCTGGCGCGCGCGGGTCTCCGCAGCGGCACGAGCATGCTGCTCTCGCGCGACGGCCAGGCCGCGGCCAAGCACGCGGCGCAGGTGTTGGGGCGGCTGCGAGGTCTCGCGGCCAAGATCGGCCAGATGGCGAGCTACGTCGACGGCATGGTGCCCGAAGCGCAGCGCGAGGCGTACGAGCTGGCGATGAAGGGGTTGCGCGCCGCCGCGCCGCGCTCGCCCCCGGACCGCGTGCGCAGCCTGGTCGAGTCCGAGCTGGGAGCACCGCTCGAAGAGCTGTTCGTGAGCTTCGACCTCGAGCCGATCGCGAGCGCGTCGATCGGGCAAGTGCACCGTGCCGAGCTGAAGGGCGGGCAAGCGGTCGCGGTGAAGGTGCAGCATCCGGGCATCGAGGCTGCGATCGAAGCCGACCTCGAGAACGTCTCGATGCTCGAGACCTTCGTCGGCGCGCTCGCGCCCAAGGGTCTAGACAGCGGGCGGATTCTGAACGAGATCGCCACGCGCTTTCGCGAAGAGCTCGACTACCGGCTCGAGGCCGACCGCCAGATGCAGTTCAAGCGCATCCACGCGGGTGACCCGACCATCCAGATCCCCGCGGTGATCGCCGAACGCAGCTCGGGGCGAGTGCTCACCAGCGAGCTCGTGGCGGGCGAGAGCATGGAGTGGGCGAGCGAGCAGCCCGAAGCGCTGAGGCGACGCTACGCGGAGATCCTCTGGCGCTTCGTGTTTCGCGGCAACCTGGTGGGCGGCCTGTTCAACGCAGATCCGCACCCCGGCAACTACATGTTCCAGCCCGGCGGCCGCATCGCGTTCCTCGACTTCGGCTGCGTGCAACCGATCGGCCCGGACCGCTTGCGCCAGGCGCGCAGGTTGCACGCCGCCGCTCGGCGCGGCGACGAAGAAACGTTTCGCGAGTACTGCGTGCAGATCCTTCGCACGCAAGGCGGCAGCTACGAGCAGGCCGCGGTCGCGCACTCGCGCGCCACCTTCGAGCCGCTATTCGCCTCGCCGTTCCGAGTCACGCGTGAGTTCGTGAGCGGCATGATGCAGAGCGGCCTCAAGCTGAAGGAACAGCTCTTCGCCAAGGACGGCAGCTTCGTCCCGCTGCCGGACGGAATCCTGTTCATGAACCGCCTGCAGTTCGGCTTCTACTCGGTACTCGCGCGCATGGACGTCGCCGTCGACTACCGCAGGGTGGAAGACGAGCTGTGCTTCGAGGCGGGGTTGACCGAGCTGCTTTAGCCCCGAATCGGCGCCGTCGCGTTGAACTTCCAGCTGGGGTTGTCGGACTGCGCGCGACGTAGCTCCCAGTCGTCGCGCATCAGCGCCACCGGGCGGCCGTCCACGTCGCTCACGCCGAGCGCGATGCGCGCCTTCATGATCTCCTGCGGCGTGGTCGGGCCTTCGACCCAGCGCGCGTAGCTGTAGCCCAGCCGCTCGAGCTCGACCTTGGCGCCGTACTCGTGCTCCAGGCGGAACTTCAGCACGTCGAACTGCAGCTCGCCGACCACGCCGAGGATCGGATCCTTCTCGCGCCCCGGCTCGGTGAAGAGCTGGATCGTGCCTTCTTCCGACAGCTGCTCGATGCCCTTTTGCAGCTGCTTGCGCTTCATCGGATCGCGCAGCGAGACGCGTGCGAAGTACTCGGGCGAGAAGCGCGGCACCGTGTCGAACGCCAGACCGCTCTCGCTCGAGAGCGTGTCGCCGATGCGGAAGACGCCGGGGTCGAACAGGCCGATGATGTCGCCCGCGAAGGCCTCGTCGATCACCTGCCGCTCTTGCGCCATCATCTGCTCGGCTCGCGCCAGCCGGATCTCCTTGTCGAGCCGGTGGTGCTGCACGCGCATGCCACCCATGAACTTGCCCGAGCACACGCGCAGGAATGCGATGCGATCGCGGTGCGACGGATCCATGTTGGCTTGCACCTTGAACACGAAGCCCGTGAAGCGCTCGTCCTCGGCCTCGATCACGCCCAGGTTCGAGTCGTGCGGGCCGGGCTTGGGGCACATGTTCGCGAACGCCTCGAGGAAGGGCTCGACACCGAAGTTGGTCAGCGCGGAGCCGAAGAACACCGGCGTGATCTCGCCGGAGAGGAAGCGCTGCTGGTCGTATTGCTCGCCCGCGCCGTCGAGTAGCTCGACCTCGGCGCGTAGCTCTTGCGTCGGCTCGGCGCCGAGCATCTGGTCGAGCGTGGCGTCGGCGATGCCGGACACTTTCACGGGCGCCTTTTGCGCGTTCTGGGCCGTGCGCTCGAAGGTCAAGACGCGGCGCTGCATGCGGTCGTACACGCCCTGGAAGCGGTCACCACTGCCGATCGGCCAGGTGACCGGCGCGGTGCGCAGCTTGAGCACTTCCTCGACCTCGGTCATCAGGTCCATCGGGTCGCGCGCCGGACGGTCGAGCTTGTTGACGAAGGTGACGATCGGCGTACCGCGCATGCGGCACACGTCGAACAGCTTGCGCGTCTGCGCCTCCACGCCCTTGGCCGCATCGATCAGCATGATCGCGCAGTCGGCCGCGGTCAGCGTGCGGTAGGTGTCCTCGCTGAAGTCCTGGTGGCCGGGAGTGTCGAGCAGGTTGTAGCGGTAGCCGCCGAACTCGAACGCCATCGCGCTCGAGGTCACCGAGATGCCGCGCTTGCGCTCGATCTCCATCCAGTCGCTGGTGGCAGCGCGCGCGGCCTTGCGCGACTTGACTGCGCCGGCCTGGTGGATCGCGCCGCCGTACAGCAAGAGCTTCTCGGTCAGCGTGGTCTTGCCGGCGTCAGGGTGAGAAATGATCGCGAACGTGCGTCGCTTGTCGGACGGGTGCATGAGGGGCGTGCGGCTCGTAATCCGAAACGGGTCTCACGGCAAGTAGAGCACGAATTCACACGCGTGAGAGCAACGGCCAGCCCCAGGCCAAACCCACCACCACGGACAGCAAACCCGTCGTGGCCAGCGCCGCCGCGCGCAGCTGCAGCCGACTACACGCGCGACTCAGCGGCACCCCGATCAACCCCGAGAGCGCCGCCATCCCCACCACGGACCCCAGCCCAAAACACACCATGTAGACGAGCCCTGAGCCGAGCGAAGGCATGCTGGCGAGCGCCAACGCCGTGAGCGCTCCACTCCCGGCCAGCCCGTGCACCAAGCCCACGGAAAGCGACCTCCACCCCCCGTACATGTGCCCGTGCCCGTGCTCGTGCCCGCTCTCGCCTCGCCGAATCTGCACCGCGCGAGCGATCGACCGAAAGCCCAACAGCAGGAGCATCCCCGCCACGCCCAGCTCGAATACCGCGGCCATCCGCACCGACAGCTGCCCGTGCAACACCAACAGCGCTCCACCGACCACCAGCAACGCCAGCGAATGCCCGATGCCCCAGATCGCTCCGAGCCTCGCTGCCCTGCGCGCGTTCGGCTCGCCTGCCACGAGCGTGGACACGGCGACCAAGTGGTCTGGCTCCGACGCGTGCCGGACGCCGAGTGCGAGTGCGAGCGTCCAGGCGGTGATCAACGAACCCACGCGACCGTCCCTTTCTCCACTCGGTATCACGAATCGACGAAAAGTGTTACCGAAGACCGGGCCGTGCCCAAATGGCGCCAACGCGCTAAAATTTGGCCGGAATCATGGACGCGTCACTCAGTGTGCCGCCCCACCTGCGCCAATACGTGGTGACGCAGGACTACGCGGCGTACACGGAAGAAGATCAGGCCGTCTGGCGCTTCGTCTTGCTCCAGACGTTCGAGCGGCTGACGCGCACTGCCCACGCCGCCTACGCCTCGGGCCTCAGCGCCGCAGGCCTGTCGGTCGATCGCATCCCGCGCATCGCCCACATGAGCGAGCGGCTGTCCGAGCACGGCTTCGGCGCGGTCTGCGTCGACGGCTTCATTCCGCCGCGTGCGTTCTCGGCCTTTCAGGCCAATGGGTTCCTGCCGATCGCTGCCGACATCCGCACCAGCAAACACCTGGCCTACACACCGGCGCCCGACATCATCCACGAGGCCGCGGGACACGCGCCGTTCCTCGCCCACCCCGCGTACGCAAGCTACCTGCGGCGCATCGGCGCGGTCTCGGAGCGCGCATTCAGCGACGCGTACGACCGCGAGCTGTACCAGGCCGTGTACCTGCTGTCCGAGGTCAAGGAAGATCCCGCCAGCACGCCGGCGCAGATCGCCGCGGCCGAGGCGCAGCTGGAAGCGTTGACGCATCGCGCCACCGCGCCGAGCGAGGCCGCGCTGCTGGCGCGGCTCTACTGGTGGACGGTGGAGTACGGCCTGGTCGGCACGCTCGAGGACTTTCGCCTGTACGGCGCCGGCTTGCTGTCGTCGCTGGGCGAGGGCCACTTCTGCCACGAAGAGCGCGTCACCAAGCTGCCGCTGACGGCGGCATGCATCGAGATGGCTTACGACATCACGCGCCCGCAGCCGCAGCTCTACGTGGCGCGCGACTTCGAGCAGCTCGAGCGCGTGCTCGAGGACGTCGAGGCCACGCTCAGCTACCGCCGCGGCGGCATGCCGGCCTTGCGCGCGGCGCTGGCGAGTGGGGAACCCGCGACGTTCGAGCTGGGCGACGACGTGCAGCTGGCCGGAGTGTTGAGCCACATCGAGGCCGACGGCTGGCTCGAGCTCGCGGGGCCGTGTGCGCTCGCGTTCGAGCACGCGATCCGCCCCGGCTGGCCGCGAGCCGAGCGCTACGTCCTGCCGCTGGGAGCGACGACTGACGGTCGCGCACTGGGCGAGCTCGGCCCGGATGCGCTGCGGCGCTACACGCACGACGGCTGGCTCGAGCTCCAGACGCGCGCGGGCGTCCACGTACGCGGCCGGCCGCTCGACGTGACCTTCAGGGCAGGGCGCGCCCGCGCGGTGCTCCTGGCCGAGTTCGAGCTGCGCGCGCGCGGCCAGCTGCTGTTGCGCAGCACGGAGCCATATCCGCTGGCGCTGGCGACCGAGGCGGTGACCGCGTCGGCCGATCTGCCGGATGGTTTCCACGCGCAGACCGAGTTCGCCGCCAAGCGCGTGCCGAAGCCGCGCCAATTCGACGCCGCGCAGCGGAGACTGATCGAGCTGTACGAACAGACGCGCGAGCTATTGCGTGCCGGTTGCGGGGGCGGGGTGGTCGGGCGCTTCGAGAAGATCTACGCCGAGCTCGAGGTCGGCTACCCGGACGAGTGGTTGTTGCGCTGGAACTTGCTCGAGGGCCTGGTGAAGCTGGGCGAGAAGGCGAGCCTGGGCGAGCGCATCGCGCAGCAGCTGGAAGGGATGGAGCTCCGGTTCGCCCATCGCGAGCCGATCGCCACCGGCTTGGCGTATTTGCGCTCCCAGTAACTTCCCCAGAAGCGTGCCCGTGCCCCGTACGCGATCTTCCCACGCGGCGGGGTGCGGTTTTCGTTCCGTGTCCGCGTTTCTGTTCCTAGTTGCTAGTTCGCCTCGGAGGAGAGACCTAGCAACTAGGAACAGCAACAGGAACAGCAACTAGCAATCGCGGTCTTGCGGCGGGGTGCTGGCACACACACGCCGATCTGCGGTAAGGGCCGGCGCGAGATGTACGCGCGCCTGATTCGCCCGCTGCTCTACCTCCTCCCCGCCGAGACGGCTCACCGCCTCGTGCTCGCGGGACTGCGCTTGCTCGCGAGCATTCCACCGCTGCTCGCGTTCCTCCGCACGCGCGCGCTCGATCCAGTTCTCGCCGTCGATGCCTTCGGCCTGCACTTCCCGACGCCCATCGGGCTCGCTGCCGGCCTCGACAAAGACGCCGAGGCGTTCGAGGCGTTCGGCGCGCTGGGCTTCGGCTTCGTCGAGGTCGGCACGCTCACCGCCCAGCCTCAACCGGGCAACGAAAAGCCGCGCTTGTTTCGCTTGCCGCGCGATCGCGCGTTGATCAACCGCATGGGGTTCAACAACCGCGGCGTCGAGCACGCCGCGGCGCACATCGCACGCGTAGCGCCGCGTCGCACGCTCCTCGGCATCAACATCGGCAAGACCAAACGCGTGCCGAATGAGCAGGCGCTCGACGACTATGCGTTCAGCGCGCGCACCGTCGCAAAACTCGCCGACTATCTCGTGGTCAACGTCAGCTCGCCGAACACTCCCGGCTTGCGCGACTTGCAGAACGTGAGCGCGCTGCGGCCGCTGTTGGGCGAGCTTCGAAACCAACTCGATACAGTTCGGCCCGAGCCGCGCCTGCCGCTCTTGCTCAAGATCGCACCGGATCTCGCCGACGAAGACATCGACGCGATCGCGGATCTGGCGCTCGAGCTGCGGCTCGACGGCATCATCGCCACCAACACCACCATCGGCCGCGGAGGCCTGCACAGCGACACCGCGGAGATCGCCGGTTGCGGCGCCGGGGGTCTGTCGGGGGCCCCGCTCAAGGCCCGGGCGCTGGAGGTGTTGCGCCGCTTGCGCGCCCGGGTCGGGTCGCGCGTGGTGCTGGTCGCCGTCGGCGGCATCGAGGACGCGGACGACGCCTGGCGGCGCATCTGCGCCGGCGCGAGCTTGGTGCAGCTCTACACCGGCTTGATCTACGAGGGCCCCGGCCTGCCGCGGCGCATCGCAAACGGCCTTGCGGCCCGCGCGCGGGCGGCGGGGTTCGGTTCGATCCGCGAGGCGATCGGCAGCGATGTCACGCTTGGTTAAACGTCGCTGGCGCGATGGGTGATCGCGAGCGGCTGCTCGACCGGTTTCATTTCCAATGTTTCGGCGCAAAGACAACTTGTTGCGCAGGCGAAATCGTTTGGAAATGGGCGCGCACGAGATTGCTGCGCTGTGGCTGTGTGCTTATCGGCCTCCGCCGTACATAGACCCCGCGGGGTCAGGAGAATAGAGATGGAGAAGCTAGTCTTTCGTTCGGGGCTTGGCTTGCTGGCTGCCCTCACGACGCTGCCCTGTATCGCCCTTGCGCAGCCCGTCGAGCCGGCGCCGGCCGAACCCGCGCCGGTGGCGCCCGCAGTCGAGCCGCTGCCTGAGCCTGCGCCGTCGCCCGCTGCGCCGACCATGGCTCCGGT
>DATEOF010000382.1:0-17497 GCA_035274465.1 Polyangiales bacterium | reverse complement strand
ATCCGCGTCTCGACTACCTGCACGCCCCCGCGCATCTGCGCAGGTTAGCGCAGCTTCCACCAGCGCGCTCGGGGCTTGGACCGGCCGAACCCCCAAAACCGGGTAATCATTGCCGCCGCGACTCCCACCGCGAGCGCACTCACCAGGACCCGGAGGGTCGGAAACCGTGTGCGTACGCTGGCCACCGGCACGATCGCCAGCTGCTCGATCAAATCCATTTCTGCTGCCGCCGTACCCCCTTCATCGGCCATGGAGGCGATGCGATCTCGATCCAGCGGCATTTCGCGCTCTTCTTGCACGGGGTCCTCCTGGGTGTAGGCAGGAAGTAACCACGATCAGGCGTGCGGTAGGCAGGCGCGCACGAATGCCTCGGGGATCGCGGGGTTGCTGGCCCAGTGGGCGTGCACGTAGGAGCCGAGCACGTTGCCGCTGCCGTAGCCCTCGACCTGCAGCTGTCCGCTGCGCTTGCTGCGCAGCTCGTAGCAACCTGCGGCGCGCGCGCTGTCGAACTGCGAGTAGCGGAACTGATGGCCACGAAACTGCGTGCCGGCCGGGCCGAGCGGGCTGTCCGCGCGCGTCTCGACCTCGACGTAGCCGAGTGCCTGCAGCTTGTCGCGCATGGCCGCAGTGCCCGGGATCAACCCCAGCATCGGGTGCCGCAGGCCATCCAGCGTGACGATGGCCGTGGCCAGGTACATCAGGCCGCCGCACTCCGCGTAGATCGGCTTGCCGGCCGCCGCGTGCGCGCGCAGCGCCGCGAGCATGCCCGTGTTCGCGCTGAGCGCGGATGCGTGCAGCTCCGGGTAGCCACCGCCGATGTACACGCCGTCGACGTTCGCCAGCTTGTCGGGCGAGTCATCGCGCGGCGAGAAGCGCACGAGCTCTGCGCCCGCGCGCTCGAGCAGGTGCAGGTTGGCTTCGTAGTAGAAGTGAAAGGCGGCGTCGTGCGCGACCGCGATCTTGCAGCGCGGCGGAGTGCGGGTGGACTCCGTGGCGGCCGCCGACAGCGGCTGCGCCGAACGGGCCAGCTCGAGCAGGGCAGCCACGTCGCACTGGCTCTCGACGCGGTCGGCCCAGCCGTCGAGGATCGGCTCGATATCGAGCTCCTGGGCCGCGTGCAGGCCTAGGTGCCGCTCGGGGAGGGCGGCCTTCGGCTCGTCGATCAGCCCACCCAGCACGGGGATGTTCGCGCAGGCGCTGCGGATCAACTCGAGGTGGCCGGCGCTGCCCAAGCGGTTGCAGAGCAGCGCGCGCACGCGCACGCCCGGCTCGAAGCTGTCGAAGCCGTGCGCCAGCGCAGCCACCGAGCGCGCCATGCCCGAGGCATCGCAGACCAGCGCGATCGGTGCGCCCACGATCTGCGCGATCTCGGCGCTCGAGCCGCTGAGCTCGGTCGCGCTCGCGCCGTCGAACAGGCCCATCACGCCTTCGATCAACGACACGTCGGCGTCCTCGGCGGCGCGCACGAAGCTCGCGAGCAAGTCCTCTCGCCCCATCAACCAGCTATCCAGGTTGTGCGCATCCCGGCCGCTGGCCCGGCGGTGGTAGCTGGGGTCGAGGTAGTCCGGCCCGCACTTGAACACGGCCACGCGCAGCCCACGGCGGCGCAGCGCGCGGCACAACCCCATGGTGAGCGTGGTCTTGCCGACTCCGCTCGAAACTCCGGCGATCAAGAGCCTGGGAAAGGCGCGCGGGTACATCTGCCGGAGGCATAGCGGAAACGCCGCGGGCGTGTCGAGAAGAACGAGAAAACTCGGCGCAGGTGTTAGCTACCGCGCTTGACTCGCCGGCTCGTTCCAGTTAGCCCCACGTCAGGTCGCAGTGGGCTTATTCGACTACCCGCGCATTCACATCTTCGGGCAACACGAGGTCAACCCTGGCACGGGTAACAACAACAGTGCCAGCCCCGGCGACGAGCTCACTGTCACCTCGGACAGCGAGCGCGTCGAACCCATCGGCAACAAGTCGGACGCGGAGTTCCGGCAGTGGATGATGGAGCTCGACGAGCTGGGGGCGTTGCGCAGCCAGTGGAACTATTACGGAGATATGTCCTTCCGTTTCACGTCGGTGACGGTCGGCTCCGTGCAGCTGGATCCCGAACGCCTGATCAGCGACGCCGAACATGACCGGCTGATCGGCGCCAGCGTCCACCTGAACAACGCCATCGTCTGCGACAACAACCCGGAAGGCTTCAACGGCACGCAGGTCTTCGCCGAGGCGCTGGAGATCCACGCGCCCGACGCGCTGGAGGGCGCCGGCAGCTTCGTCAGCCGGCCGCCCGATCGCGCCACGACCCGCTGGCTGAACTGGCAGCGCAACGTCTCGTTTCAGACGCCGTTCACTCCACCGCGCAAGGCTGCCAACGGCGAGATCACCAGCGGGGCGGCGGGTGGGGCGTCCGCGACCTTCCAGTGCGGCATCCCGCTGAAGGAAGAAGACCTGGTCTTCGATGTCGGTGACGAGCGGCGGCTCGAGCGCAGTCGCTTCAAGCTGCTGCCGAAGGCCGGCTCGCCGGCGCTGCAGGCGCTGGTCGCAGCGATCCGCGGCGGCGCCCGCGGCCTGTTGTTCCGCTACAACCTGTACCTGTGCTACCCGCGCATCTCGGACAGCGCGCTGTTCGAGCGCTTCAAGCGCGGCGAGCGGCCCTGCAACCCCGCGCGCGGCGAGCTGATAGGCACGATCTCGCCGTGGTATCCGGACCGCGAGCCGTCGACCATCACCATGGGTCGGCTGCTCCAGCCGGCGGCTGCATACCCGAACGCGTACCGGCCGGACAAGCGGTACCACTTGTCACCGGCGGTGGCAGTCCACGACCAGGTCGGCCAGCGACTGTCGATCGACCTGGCGAACTGTCTGCCCGAGGACGGCCCGGAAGGTGACAAGTACAACCTGGGCGAGGTCACGATCGGCATCCGCAGCGCCACGCCGCCCGGCAAAAATCCCGAGCACAACGCGGCCGAGATCCACACGCTCGGTACGCTGACCAACGACCGCGAGACCTATCGCAAGCAGGGCGGAATCTACGACATGCCGCTGACGGCTGCAGGCGATGCGGCGCGCTGGCTCGGCGACCCGAGCCACGAGCTGGTGCTGCACAGCTCGCTCTATGGTGTGTTGCTCTACGAGCCCGAGTACATGTTGGCTTCGGACTGCTCGTGCAACTATCTCGACGAGCTCGCCCCGGACCACAGCTGGGACGACGCCGACGTGCGTGCCGAGCTCGAGCGTGAGCCACATGCAGCGCTGCGCGGCAAGGTCGACTTGTGGCTCCTGCGCCGCGGGCAGCGGCCGACGGCGGATGTGCGCGTGAAGGTCGAGGAGTGGCGCCAGACTCCGACCGGCTATGCCCAGCGCTACGGCGAGTATCGCTACCCTGCGCTGCTCTCGCGGCGCGAGCTCTCGATGCAGGAGCGCACCAACTTCGAGCTCGCGCCCAGCCCGGGCGCCGGCGTGCGCATGTATCGCTTCGTGCCCGAGCACAACTGGCCGCAGGACGTCAGCGAGCGCGACATCGCCGAGCGCGCGATCCAGGAGTCGATCGTCGAGCTGCGTGTGCTGCCCCACGACGACTACTCGCACGTGCGCGACGATGAGCTGACCCTCGAGCTGATCTACCGCACCGTGTTTCGCTACTATGACCTGGTCACGCCTGCGATGAGTCAGGCGATGGATCTCACCGACGCGTCGATCTGGCAGATGCCGGCGGCTGCGCGGTACGTGCTGCTCACCACGTCGAGCGCGCTGTGGGGATCGTGGCAGTACATGCCGCGCACGCGCGATCTGTCGCGCTCGCGGCGCCAGCTGCTGGAGCGGTTTTGTCGGGCGATGTTGCTGAGCCACGGGCAGGAATGAGGCCGCATGCTGCGCATACGTAGGGTCAAGACAGGCAGGTCCAAGCCGAGCCTTCGAGTCGACTACGAGGACCCGTACCTGGCGTTGACCAGCTTGCTGGTGGACGCAGCGACGCTCGAGCACTCGCTGCTCTCCGTGTATCTGTACGCGCTGTTCTCGATCCGCGAGCGCTACAAGGACGTGCGCGGTGAGCTGTCCTCGGAGTCGTTTCAGTCGCAGCCGCCGGGCAAGAACGCCATGTCGGGCCAAGCGCCGCGCTCTGCGAAGGCCACGTTCCTCGACGTGACCATCGAAGAGATGCAGCACCTGGCGATGGTCAACCAGCTGCTCTACGAGCTGTGCGCCGCGCCGTGCCTCGAGCGTCACACGTTCCCGCATCGCTTCGAGATCTACCCGTTCCCTCTGGAGCTCCGCTCGCTCGACCGCTATGTCGCCGCGACCTTCACCTGGATCGAGGCGCCGGCGGCCGCGCTGAAGCGCTCAAGCGACAACCGGTTGGTGGAGGAGCTCGAGGGCGTGGTCAACCGAGAAGCCAATCGCAACGTGGTGAGAGAGCGCGAGGACAAGGGTCTCGAGCCGCTCGGAAGCTTGTACAATCAGATCCTCGAACGGCTGGATACGCTGCGCAAAGACCCGCCGCCGTTCATCCCGAACAGCTTCGCCTGGGGTGTGTGGTCGGATCGGATCGACTGGATCCGCAACCAGGGCGAGATCGATCACTTTGGCTTCTTTCGCTCGCTGTTCGAGGGTTCTGCGTTCGGCGGCAACGCGTCGATCTGGAAGCTGGCTCCGGAGCACGAGGTGTACCCGGCCACGAAGCTCGAGTGGAAGAGCGCGTTCCGCGGCCGGGACAGCAGCATCAGCCAGCCCGGAGAAGTGCACGAGGCGCAGGGGCTGGCCTGGCTCTCCAACCTGATCTACTGGACGCTGTTGTGTCTGCTCGACGTGTCGTACCGCACGAACAACCGCAAGTTGATCTACGTGGCCATCGAGCAGATGGCGTCGGGCCTGTGGTGGCTGGGGCTCGAGCTCGCGCACGTGTACGAGCTCGGCATGCCGTTCGACGTGATGTTGGTGCGGTACAACCTCGGCCGCGACGAGCGCTCCACGCTGCAGATCATCGAACGCCTGGTGCGCGAGGCGCGCCACGTGGCGGAGCTGCCGGAGGTCGCCGAGCGCTTGCCGAAGCGCTTCGATCGCCTGCTGTTTCAGCGCACGCTCGACGCGCTGCAGCCGCGGACGTGAGTCACGCGGCCACGCACGAGAACGCGAACGGGTAGCGGCCGAGCACGGCCTGGGCCGCGGCCTCCTGCGCTCGGTCGCGCAACACCGCCCGCACCAGCGTGCCGCGCGCGCTCTCGTCGACGTCGAGCTGCACCACTTCGACGCCCGCCTCCTGTAGTGCGCCGCGCAGCACGTCCGCCACCTCGAGCCGCTTGAGCGCGGGCTTGGCGATCTTTCCGATCGCCGTCAGCGGCAGCTGCTGGACGATCTGCAAGCGCTTGGGCAGGGCCGCGCGCTCGGCGATGTGCTCGGCCAGGAACTGCAGCAGCTCCGCCTCGCTCGCCTGTGCACCCGGCTTCAGCTGCACGTAGGCGACCGGCAGCTCGCCGGCGTGCGCATCGGGTCGCCCGATCGCCGCCGCCAGCTGCACGGCGGGGTGTTGGTGCAAGGGGGCCTCGATCAGCGCCGGATCGATGTTGTGACCACCGCGGATGATCAGCTCCTTCTTGCGCCCGGTCAGCCAGAAGTAGCCCTCTTCGTCGGCGTACCCCAGATCGCCGGTGTCGAGCCAGCGCTGGCCGCCGCCGGCTTCCACGAATAGTCTCTCGTTCTGTTCCCGCGCGAGGTAGCCGGCGAACACGTTCGGGCCCGCGATCACGATCGCGCCCACTTCCATCGGCGCGCAGTCGCGTAGGTACTCGCCCGCCTCTCCCAGCTGCACGGCCTTCATCTGCTGGCCGGGCACGCGCAGGCCGATCGACCCGAGGCGCCGCTCGCCGAGCGGAGGGTTCACGCTGCTCACGCACGTGGCTTCGGTCAGGCCGTAGCCCTCGAGGATCTTGAGGCCCGTGCGCGCCTGGAAGTCGCTAAACACCTGCACCGGCATCGGCGCAGCGCCGCACAGGCCGTACTCGAGCGAGTCGAGCTTGTGCGCGCCGATCGGCACCTGCAGCAAGCTGGCGTACAGCGTCGGTACGGCGCTGAAGAAGTGGATGCGGTGGTGCTCCACGATCTCCCAGAAGCGCTGCACCAGGCCCTCGCCGCGGTAGCCCTGCGGTGTGCCGATGATCACGTGCGCACCGCAGGAGAACGGCAAGAGCCCGGTGACCATCACGCCGTTGACGTGAAACAGCGGCAGGCCGCAGAACACGTTCTTGTACGTGCCGATGCCGCCGCCCAGGCACTGGATGCCGCTGTGCGCGTTGGCGACCTCGTTGCGATGCCGGCGCATGGCGATCTTCGGCAGGCCGGTGGTGCCGCCGGTGCAAAAAAAGGATGAGTAGTCGTCCGGATCGATCGCGCGTGTGCTGTGCAGGCGATCGGCTGGCTGTGCCCGCCGCGCGCGCTCGAAGTCGTGCAGCTGGACGCGCCGTGGCAGCGGACGGCGCAGGCCGTGCAGCCGCAACACCTCACGCTTCTGCAGCAGCCTGGCCGCGTGGTGCGCCAGGCCGCGCACGCGCTCTGCGAGGTTCACGAGCAGCACATGCTGGAGCGAGGGTACCTCCGCGAGCACCGGCTGCAGCTTGGGCCAGAGGTCGGTGCCGGGGAACGCCGCGAGCGTCACGAGGATCGAGGCGTTCGCTCCCCGGAGCAACTCGGCGATCGCGCGCGGCTCGAGCAGCGGATTGACCGCGAACACGATGCCCGTGGCCTCCGCGCCCCAGATCACGAAGTGGGCCTCGGGCAGGTTCGGCAGCACGAACGCGATCACGCTGTCTTTGGTCGCGCCCAGGCTGTGGAACAGGTTCGCGGTCTGGGTGATGCCGGCCAACAGCTGCGCGTACGTCCAGCGCTCCGGGTTTCGATGCTCGGCGACGCGCAGGAAGAACGAGAGGGCGGGGGCGCCCGGATCGATGGCGGCGCCGCGCTGGATCATCTCGTACGTGCTGCGGGGGAGATCGGCTGGCAGTCCGCTTGCCTCGAGGCGTTGGACGTCGGCGAGTGTGGCGATGCCTTCCACTGGGGGCAGTCTACGCCAGATCGCCGGCCGCGTGCGGAACTCGGCGCGCGCACCTCGGCCCACACTTTTCGCTGCAGATCGTTTCAACCTCGGACGGGTTCATCGAGACTAACGACTCATGTTCAAGGAGAGAGACTTGATGCGTAGATTCGAGCTGCTGCTGGTCGTGTGTAGCTTATTGGGCATAGCCGCGTGCGGGGCCGAGACGCATCTCCCCTACGACCCCAACTCGACGACGCTGATCGGCGGCGAGACGGACAACCCGGACGGCCTCGCCTGGCAGGTCGAGGAGACTCCGGACGGCGAAGCGTGCATCAATCTGGACGACGTGTGTGTTCAGCCGCAGAAGGCGTGCGGCGATAGCGGCGCTGCGGATGTGCTGCTCGCCGAGGATGGCTCCGTCGCCGACGTGATCTGCTATCCGACCGACGGCATCGCGATCGAGAGCGTCGAAGGCGATCTCGATCACGTGGGCAACGACGTCGTGCTGGTCCTCGACGACGAGGACGACGGCGCCGATGTGACCGGAGACGTGACCATCGACGGCAACAACGTGACGCTCTTCGGCCACGGTCCGGACACCTCCGTGATCGACGGTGACCTGAACATCGACAAGAACAACTCGGTCGTGCGCGGCGTGCGCATCACCGGCGACGTGACGATCGACAAGAACAACCCGTCACTGGTCAATTGTGTGATCGAGGGAGACCTGACCATCCTCGGCAACAACGTGAGCATCGCGTTGTGTGACGTCTGGGGTAAGTTGACCATCGAGGGCAACAACGCCGTGCTCGTCAGCAACCACTTCGCCTCGGCGCCCGAGGTGAAGGGCAATAACACAGTCTGCTCGTCGAACCGACTGTTCAAGGACGCCGACGACGATCACGCCGTGGGCGACGACGAGCTCGGCGCCGAGGTCAACTGCTCTGCCAAGCCCGAGGACAAGGTCACGGACAAGACCAAGTGATCAGAGGCGCACGACGTCGAGCACGCTCGTGAACTTCTGATCGGCGACGTTCAGCTCCAGCTCGACCTTCGCGTCGGCTGCGAGCTGGGCGTCGAACCCTATCGAGCAGCTCGAGCCGATGATCTTGTCGAGCGTGATGTCGAGCAGGCCGGACTTCTGCGCCACCACGACCAGCTCCAGGTCGACGAGCGAGTAGCCCTCCACGACGTCCTTGCCCAGCCCGCCGGTGTTCATCGCCCAGTAGTCGGCGTCGACCGGATGGTGCGAGGGATCGGTATCCTCGTCGACCCAGCTCGGGTCGGAGACGTGGACGACCGTGCCGGTCCGCCGCAAGCTGCTCAGGATCTCGCGGGCGTCGCGTGGCAGGAACGGCGCGAGCAGCGACGAGTTGCTCGGCGTGCGGTCGTCGCCGTGGAAGGTGATGTCGGTCAGCGCCACGAACACCTGGTGATCGCTCTTGAGCGCAGGGAAGGGTGACGTGCCCGCCGGGTCTTCCTTGCCGTCGCCGATCACGTTGGCTTCGCCCGAGCGCGTGTAGCCGATCACGTTGTTGCGCGCGAAGTCCACGGCGGCCGCCAGGTTCTCGGGCGCATCTGCACCGCGGTTGGCTTCGAGGCGGTTGACGAACGCGCGCAGCGCGTCGACGTCTTTCGCTTCGGCCAGCGACACCGGCTTGAAGAACGGGCTCCGCTCGTAGTTTTGAGCCGGCGCGGGATCCTGGAACGTGCGGTTGACGCCCACGCTGTCCTGATAGGTCACCACGCTCACCGTGCCGCGTACGCCGCTCGACTCGAGGATGTCGACGAAGTTGACGACCGAGTCGCGCACCGCCGCGATCACGTTCGACATGCTGCCGGTGATGTCGATCAGGAACACCAGGTCGACGCTCGGCCCGCTGGCCAGGCACTCCAGCTCGAACGCCTGCGTCTTGCCGTCGACCTTCAGCTGCACCTGGCTCGACTCGAGCACCACGCGTTCTTTGCCCGAGAACACGCCGCTCAGCTGAATCTCGCCGTGCCCTTGCTGCGCATCGTAGGTGCAGCTGCGTCCGAGCGGCTCGAGGCCATCCGGGAAGCCGTCGTTGTGTGGCTCGAGGGCCGCCTTGCGATCGTTCACGCGCTCGCCCGCCGACTTGAACAGATCGGCGCTGAACTTCGCGACGTCCTTGCGGATGGCCTCCAGCTCCGTGCGCAGCGCCAGCACCTCGCTCAGGCTCAGCTTGCCGGTGATCTCGGCCAACTCGTCGTCGCTGAGCTTCGGGAACAGCAGCTTCAGGATGCTCTTCGGATCATCCTTCAACCTCTCGATGTCGTCCGGATCGGGCAGCTTGACCTTTCCGGTGTCGACCTTGTCCAAGCCGCCGCAAGCGGGAACGCACGCTGTGCAGAGCAGTAAGACCGCAGTCAGCCGACTCCAACGTCGCACCTGAGCGGTTGTCAGCGAATGACTTACACGAGATTTGATCATCGGCGTAGCCTGCTGGAACCACAGTAATAAGGTGGTGGAGCGATCGCTACGTGTTCCGCGGACACACACGACGACGGAGGTTTTAGAGCCGCGATCCCGACGTGGTGAAACTATATACGTGATGATTAGGCTAACTGAGCACGATTGCCTTATTGGCTGTGGCCGTATGACAATCATGGACAGGATGCAATTGTCACGAACCTGCGCCGGCGGCGTCCGGTGAGGGTAAGCCGCTGCCCGCCATGACATCACGCCCGGTGCCGACTGCAGTCTCGGTCGAGGACGCGCCCGATCCCCAAGAGTCAGGGCAAGCGCCGAGTGGCGGTCGCCAGACCGTGCCCATTCCGCCGGCCGAGCTGCAAGGCTTGATCCCGCAGCGCGTGATCGGCAGCAAGTATCGGCTGGCGCGAGAGATCGGTCACGGCGGCATGGGCGCGGTCTGGGAAGCCGAGCACGAGGCGCTGGGGCGGCGCGTGGCCGTGAAGTTCTTGAAGCCCTGGAGCCACAACGATCCGACGGTTCCGGACCGCTTCGCCGCAGAGGCGAAGCTGGTGGCTGCGATCAAGCACCGCTTCGTGGTGGACGTCTTCGACTTCGGCATCACGGAAGACGGCCTGTACTACATGGTGCTGGAGCTGCTCGACGGGCAGACGCTGGCCGACCGCATGAACGAGGGTCCGCCGCTGACGGCGCGCGAGGCGGTGCAGCTGGTGGCGGACTGTCTGCGCGGCCTGCATGCTGTGCACGAAGCGGGCGTGGTTCACCGCGATCTGAAGCCCGAGAACGTGTTCGTGGTCTCCGATGCCGACGGCATGTTCCCGAAGCTCATAGACTTCGGTATCTCCACGCGCGATGAGCCCAAGCCGCAAGGCGACGCTGCCGCGGAGCGGCGCAAGAGTCGCCTGACACAGCCGGGTGTGGTCGTGGGCACACTGGCGTACATGCCGCCCGAGCAGCTGCGCGGGCGCGCAGACCTGGACCGGCGAGCCGACGTCTACAGCATGGGCGTCATCCTGTACGAGTTGTTGGCAGGCCAGCTGCCGTACCCCCAGGACAACGTCGCGGATCTGATGCTGGAGATCATGAACGTCGGCGCGCCTCCGCTGTCGCGCATGCGCCCCGATCTGGGCGCCGCGCTGTCGGATACCGTCGCGCGCGCGCTGAGCGCCCTGGCCGACGCGCGCTTTCCCAGCGCGATGGCGTTGCGTGAGTCGCTGCTGGCTGCGTTGCCGGGCCTCCCCGCGGAGGCACTGTCCGGTATCACGGCGGCGGGTGTGCCTGCGGGTGGCGGGCGCGGGCATTTGACCGAGCTGCAGCTGCAAGCTGCGGCCGATCCGTTCGCCAGCTCTGCGTCGCGTGCGGCCTGGATGCGCGGCCCGAAGCTGTGGATCGGCGTGGCGCTCGCAGGATCGTTGCTGCTGGGTGGGTACCTGTTGAGTAGCGGCAGCAGCGAGAAACCTGCAGCTGCCAGCGGCGAGCCCATTCGGCTCGCGCCGCCCGTGGCAGCTCCGGTCGAGGCGCCGCCACCCCCCATGGAGCCCGCGGTGACGCCCACCGCGCCGGAGCACCCGGCGCCGGCCGCGACCCAGGCCGTTCGGCGCGAGTCTCACGTCACCCGCAGCACTGCCCCTGCCAAACCTCCGCGCAGCAAACCGAAAGCCGCGCCGAAGAAAACCAAGAAGATCTATCGTGAGCTCGACTTCTGACGCGCCGCGCGGCGTTTCGTCCCTCTTGCTTGGCTCGTTGTTCTGCCTCGTCTTGGGCCTATTCGTCCCCGGCGGCCTGGCTGCCCAGACCACTGGACCCTCGGACGCGACGCGTGACGCCTCGGCGCGCGCGCTCTTCGAAGAAGGCGTCTCGTTCGTCGAGCACTCCGACTGGACGCAGGCAGAGGACCGCTTCCGGCGCGCGCTGGCGCTGCGCGACTCGCCGGTGATCGCCTTCAATCTGGCGAGCACGCTCAGCGAGCAGGGCAAGCTGGTGGAGGCCTCCGAGCTGTTGCGCAAGCTGGAGCGCGAGCCGAGTGTGGACGCGGATCTGCGCAAGTCTGCCAGCATGTTGCACGCCCAGATCACTCCGCGCATCGCGCGCGTACGCGTGCGGCTGGAGAACGCCGCACCCGGCGACAGCGTGCAGCTCGACGGCGCGGCCCTGCTGGAGGCCCAGCTGAACGTCGAGATTCCGATCGACCCCGGCAGCCACCAGGCGCAGCTTCAGCGCGACGGCGCGACGGTCGTCACGGAGCCCTTCGAGCTCGCCGACGGCGGCACGCGCGAGGTGCTGATCACAGCGCCGGCCGCGCTCTCGCCGCGCGCAGTCGCGGATGCCAGCCAAGCCAAGGCTCCGCCCCCGGTCGTGCCGGTGCAGCAGGCACAGCACGATGGCGGCGGGATCACCAGCCAGTGGTGGTTCTGGACCAGCATCGCCATCGTGGTCGGCGCAGCCGCGGTCACCGTCGCGGTGGTGGCCACGCGGCCCGATGCGGCCCCCGAGCACTTCCAGGGCGACTTCAACCCGCCCTCGCTGGCACTAGAGGTCTCCAAATGAAGTACCTACTCGGGTCTCTGCTGCTGATGGCTGCGGTCGTATCCGGCTGCTCGGGGGACCCGCCGCCGAGCACGCAGATCGTGGTGGTGGTCGACAGCGACATGTCCGTGCCGGACGCGCTTGACCGTATCGCGATCGACGTCAGCGGGGTGAAGAAGGTGTCAGTGGCCGCCGCCGACCTGAGCAAGCAGGATCTGCCGCGCAGCCTGGGCCTCGTGCACACGGGTGGTCCGCTCGGGCCGGTGCGGGTGCGCGCGCGCGGCTTCCTCGCCTCGGCGCAGCTGGTCGAGCGCCTGGCGATCGTGAGCTTCGAGCAAGACAAGACGCTCGAGCTGCGACTGCCGCTGTCGGCTGCGTGCTCCGAGGCCGAGCTCGACTGCGGCACGGACATGACCTGCGACCGCGGCAAGTGCGTGACCGCCGAGCAGGACGACCTGCCGCTGTTCAAGGGCACGGTCAAAGGCTTCGACGTGGATGACGTCGAGCCACCTGGAGGCGATGCTGGGCCAGCCGATGGCGGCCCCATGGACTCGGGTAGCACGACCAACGAGAAGCCCGTGTGCACGATCAGCGCACCGGCAGACGGCGCCAGCTTCGCCGAGGGCGCCGAGGTCAGCATGTCGGGCAGCTGTCAGGACCCCGAGTCAGGGCCGATCCGCATCGGCCTCAGCTGGGAGAGCACCCCGGGTGGGATGCTCGGCAATGGCGCGCGAATCAACGTGAGCACCCTGGCCGCGGGCACGCACATGATCAGCCTGTGCGCGCGCGATCCAGAGCAGGCCTCGCTGCGCGGCTGCGCCACGATCTCGATCACGATCACCGCGGGTGTCGTGCTCAAGGCGACGATCACCGAGTTGAAGCAGGGCGACAAGACGAGCTCGCCATTCAGCACGACGGCGCCGCTGAGCGCGACTGGCAGCGGCATGGGCGAAGATCCGCTCAAGCTCGTCTGGACCGACTCGTTGCTCGGTCCGCTCGGCGAGGGCGAGTCGGTGACGCTGGATAACCCGCCCAAGGGCAAGCACACCTGGACGCTGACGGTCACCGACGGGCGCATGCAGAGCGCCACCGACAGCCGCAGCTTCGTGGTTCGCGAGCCCGGCAAGTCGCTGTTGGAGACCGTGCCGTCGGCCAGCATGCGCTTCGACGTGCTGGCCGCTGCCTCGGACGATCGCGTCTACGCCGCCGGCCCCGCGCAGCGCGTCGTCTACGCCTACGACGGCAGCTCCTCGCCCGCCACCGCGCTCGACGAGTCGAAGCTGGCGGACGTGGTACGCGACATCGCGCTCGACGAGCAGCTCGGGTACGCCTACGTCGCCACCAAGGGCTTCTTGATCTGCAAATTCGACGCGGCAAGCGGCATCGACGCCAACAGCTGCAACGACTTCAAGGGCGGCGGTCAGATCGGCAACGATGACTGCACCGCCGTCGAGCGCGTGACCGGCAGCAACAACATGCAGTACCTGCTGGTCGGCACCCTCAAGGGGTTGATCGTGACGTCGCCGGACTCGGTGGTCGGCTCGATCACCAGCACGCGCAAGCTGAACGGCATCGAGATCCGGGCCATCGCACGCGCCGGTGGCACCGCCTGGCTGGCCACCACGCAGGGCCTGTACTCGTTCGACCCGGTCAGTGGCACCTCGCAGCGCTACGGCGCGCTCACGGGCGCGCCCTCGGACGCGCTGACTTCCGTCGCAGTCGGCAGCGACGGTGCGCTATGGGTCGGCTCCACCAACGGCATCGGCCGCTTCGTGCCGAGCACCCACAGCTGGACCCTGTGGCGCGCAGGCGACGCCCCCGCACCTGGCCTTGCCGCCAACGACGTGCGCGACGTGATGGTCTCGAAGACCAAGATCGCCGGCGCGACGCGCGACATCGTCTGGATCGCTACCTCGGCCGGCGTCAGCCGCTTCGACCCGGCGCTGCCCTCGTTCACCACCTTCACGCAGGAAGACGGCCTGCCCAACAACAGCGTGCGTGCGTTGACGCAGATCCGCGAGAACACCAAGGTGATCGCGACTGACAGCGGCGCGGTGGTCTTCGACGGGATCTAGGCGCCCGCGCCGTGCTGCTCGGCGAACTCTGTGATCTGCACGACCGAGTCCAGCTCGGCGACGTCGAACGGATGCTCTGCGAAGTCGACCCGGAAGGCCTCTTCCAGGAACACGACGAGCTTGGTCACCGTGAGCGAGTCGAGCCTGCCGCTCAGGAACAAGGATTCGCTTTCATCGACGTCCTGCTCGTCGCTGCGCGCGTACAAACACTCGCGGATGAACTGGGCGATGCGCTCTTTGGGTGCTTCGGTCATGGATTCACTCCGAACTGGTGCAGCATGAACGCGACGCGGGTCGTGAAGGGTAGTGTTGGGTCTTCGATCGCACCGAACACTTGCAAGCAGCAGACGAAACCCCAAACGCAGACGAACGACCAGACGATGCGCAACGGTCCACGCTCGCGCGGCGCGCTGCCGGCACGCAGCTGCGAGATGGCGATGCCTCCCGCCAGCATCGTACAATAAAACATATAGGCGCCGAAGCCGCCCAGTGCCACCCCCGCGCCGAGATTGAACAGGCGATCGATGTCACGCGCGAAGTGGTAGATGGCGTTGCCGACTCCCGCCGCCATGAAGGTTGCGCAGAACGTCCGCAGTCGTGGTTGGCGCTTGAAGACGCGGAAGAACGTCGGGTAGAAGAAGAAGTCGAGCAGCAACTCCTTGAAGTAGAAGTAATAGCGATTCCAGAAGTCGGCGAGCGAGCGTGATGCCAGCGGTCGCCAGGTGTTGCGCCGCAGCCGGTAGCCCGCGAGCCGCGCGCAGGCCACGACGCGATGACCCCAGACGGCCAGCTCGAGCCCGCCGACTGCCACCGCCGTGACGATCGCGATCCAACCCACGCTCGCGTGGTGTGGCTCGCCCAGCGAGAACGCCTGGACGACGCTCGACAGCTCGGGGATACCGGCGCGCTGCGTGGCCGCCGTCAGCGTCAGGCTCGCTCCCCGGAGCACCAGCGACCAGGCGAGCAGCTTCAGGCCTTTGAGCTGCAGCTGAGCCAGCTCACGCGGGTCGTCGCAGCGCAGCTTGGCGAGGTAGCCGGCGCCCTTGCCGATCGGCGTGCTCGACGAGCCCCAAAATGGCCTGAACAAACCGAGCGCGAACAGCGTGGAGGAGCGCTGCTGCGATCGCTGATCGATCACCGCATAACACATGAACCACATGTACGAGGCCAGCAGCTTGATCGACAGCACGAGCCAGAATGGCTTGTCGGTCAGCGACAGCGTGAGGGCGCTGAGCAGCGAGAGCACGCCCAGCAGGCACACCACCGGTCGCCGCGCGAACAATCCCTGAGGTCGCCAGACCACCAGGCGCAGTGACAACGCGGAGACGGCAAACAGCCCGACCGTGAGCAGCCGCTGCCAGCTGCGGGGCGAGAGCACTCCGGGATCGAGCTGCGCGAGGTACGCCTCGAAGTTCGGGTCGGTGTACCAGCTGGGGTCGAGCATGAGGCAGGCGAAGGTGGCCGAGAGGACCGCTACATCGCGCCGCTCGCGCAGGAACGCGGCGGCGGCGCAACCCGCCAGCACGAAGGGCACGCTGCGCAGCGGTAACGCGCACGCCAGCAGCAGAGCGAAACACCCGAACAACAGCGCGCGTCCGGGCAGCGTCATCGCAAACTCGATCAGGGCCGGCCGTTCATCGAACGCCAGCCAGTCGCGCAAGCTACTCGCAGTGGGCCCGGGGCCTCTGCGTGGGTGCTGCGGAATTGCCGAGCTCGAGCCCGTGGCGCCGGCGACCATGGCTCAACCCTCGGCGTCGTTCAGCGTCGCCAGCAGCGCGCGCCGGTCGATCTTGCCGTTCTGGTTGAGCGGCATGTGCTCGATCCAGATCAGCCGCGAAGGCAGCATGTACGCTGGCAGCTTTTGCGCCAGCCCTGACATCAAGCTGGCATCCGGCGTGCGCGGCTCGCCGGCCAAAAACACCACCAGCCCATGGTGCACACCTTCGCGAGTTGGCCAGGGCAGCGCGGCCACCGACGAGAGGCCGCTCAGCTCGCGGACGCGCGCTTCGATCTCGTCCAGCTCGATCCGATTGCCCAGGATCTTGATCTGGTTGTCCAGCCGACCCAGGTGGTGGATGAAGCCGTGCTCGTCGCAATACGCCGAATCACCGGTCAGATACCAGCGTTCGCCATCGATCGTGGGAAATCTGCGCGCGGTCAACTCCGGAGCGCCCAGGTAGCCTTCGGCCAATTGCGCGCCCGAGAGCGCGAGCTCACCGACTTGTCCGTCCGGCACCGGCCGTCCATCGGCGCCGAACACTTGCGTGCGATTGCCGGGGAGGGCCATGCCGATCGAGACTAGATCACGGCCCGGCGTGACCACGCAGATGCGCTCGATCCGCTGGCCCGTATTCACCACGGTGGTCTCGGTCGGCCCGTACAGGTCTTCGATCACGCAGCTGGGAGCGGCAGCGTGCAAAGCCTCGAGCGCCGCGGTCGACAGCGGCTCACCGATCAAGACCGCCAGCCGGAGGTCGGGTAGCGCACCCGGCGCGAGTGCCTTGACCTGGCGGAGCAGGGCGATGAGCGAGGGCGTCGAGCTCCAGACGGTCACCCGCTGCTCGCGTGCGAAGCCGACGGCGTTCATCACGCGCACCGCCGGCAGCACGTGCAACGAGCCACGCGCTTGCCATGTGGCAAACATGTCGAGTACCGAGACATCGAAGCCGAGTTCGGTGACCTCCAGCGTGCGGTCGTCCGGGGTAAGCTGTAGGCGTGCGCCGATCATCTCGATGAAGGCGGCCACCGCGGCCTGCGAGATCATCACGCCTTTGGGTACGCCGGTCGTGCCCGAGGTGAACATGATGTACGCGAGATCGCTCGCTTCGAAGGCGTGGAGCGCGGGTGCAGGCACATCCGGCAGGCTGTGCGAGTCGGTGATCACCACGGCTGGTGCACTTCGAGCGCGCGAGGCGGCTTCCAACAAGCGCCGGCCCTGGGCATCCGCAATCAGCGCGGCCGGGGAGCAAGCCGCGATCAGTTGCTGCAAGCGCTCGGGCGGCGATTTCAGGCCGATTGGAACGTACGTCGCGCCGGCCCAGGCACAACCGAGCACGGCCACGCAGGCGTCGACACTTCGCGATGCGATCACGCCGACACACGGCCGGGACAGCGGCCCTGGTCGTTGCAACGCGCCGCTCGCATGAAGTGCACTGGCCAAGTTCGCCGCGCGGCGCGCAAGCTCGGCGTACGTCAGGCTTTGGCCTTCGCCAAAGACCGCCAACCGCTGCGGATCGCTCGCGGCGTGGCGCTGGACGTGCTTCGCCAGATTGAACATGCGCTCTCGGACTACGTAAGCACATGCTGTCCGGATCGAGCGTGAAGCAGCTCTCCGCGTGCGATTGCTCGAGTGACAAAATGCAACCGGCCGGTGCCACGTGGCACCGGCCGGTTGCATTTTGTCACTCGAGCAATCGCACGCGGAGA
>DATEOF010000381.1:0-17598 GCA_035274465.1 Polyangiales bacterium | reverse complement strand
GACGTTCACGCAGGTCTACGCGCTGTTCATGACGAGTTGCGCCGGCTCGACCTGCCACGTGAACGCGACGCGCGCGGGCGACATGCTCGTCATGAACGACAAGGCGACGGCGTACAAGAACCTGGTCGGCGTGAATGCCGTGAGCTGCCAGGGCGAAAAGCGCGTGGTCGCCGGCGATCCCAACAAGAGCGAGCTCGTCCACGCGTTGGCGCACACGCAGGTCGGCAGCTGCGCGCGCACGCCGCGCATGCCCGACAACAAACCGATGTTGTCGGCGGCGGACATCGACAAGGTGAAGAGCTGGGTGCAGGCGGGCGCGCTCGACAACTGATGCCTCAGGTGGCCGGTGCGTAGCCGAGGATCGACTTGGACTCCAGGTACTCATGGAAGCCTTGCTCGCCCCATTCTCGGCCGTTGCCGCTGCGTTTGTAGCCGCCGAAGCCCGCGTTGAAGTCGAAACCGTCGTTGATCACGACCCAGCCGGAGCGAAGCTTGCGCGCCACGGTGCGGGCCTGTTCGAGGTCTGCGGCAGCGATGTAGCCTGCCAGGCCGTACTCGCTGTCGTTGGCGATCTCGACGGCCTGTTCGAGGCTCTCGTAGCCCAGGATCGTGAGCACGGGGCCGAAGATCTCTTCGCGCGCGATCGTCATACTGTTGGTCACGTGTGCGAAGACAGTGGGTCTGACGTAATAGCCTCTGGTCAGGCCTTCGGGCCGACCCACGCCGCCTGCGACCAGTGTGGCGCCCTCGTCGACGCCCCTCTTGATCAGGCCCTGGACCTTGTCGAACTGGGCCTTCGAGACCACCGGCCCGATGCTGAAGTTGCCGCTGGGGTCGCCCACGCTCACCTGGGCTGCTGCTTCGCGCGCGATCGTGATCGCCTCCGCCATGCGTGCCCTGGGCACGAGCATGCGCGAGGGCGCGCTGCAGGTTTGGCCGGAGTTGAGCATCATGGAGGTCACACCGGCCGCGACGTGGCCTGCGAAGGCGGCGTCGTCGAGGATGATGTTGGGGCCCTTGCCGCCCAGCTCTTGAGCCACGCGCTTCACGCTGGGCGCGGCGTTCCTGGCGATCTCGACGCCCGCGCGCGTGGAACCCGTGAAGGAGATCAAGTCGATGTCGGGGTGGGCGGACATCGCTGCACCGACGCCCGGGCCATCGCCCTGGATCAAGTTGAACACGCCCGCCGGAACGCCCGCGGCGTCCAGGATCTCGGCGAAGATCTGCGCCGAGAAGGGTGCGACTTCGGACGGCTTGAGCAGGACAGTGCAGCCGGTCGCCAGCGCCGGGAAGACCTTGACTGCGATCTGGTTCATCGGCCAGTTCCACGGCGTGATCAGGCCGCAGACTCCGATCGGCTCTTTCACGAACAGCGTGGCGCCCGCCTGCTCTTCGAAGCGAAAGGCCTTCAGCACCTCGATCGCCTTGGTGAGATGCCCGATGCCGAGCCCGACCTGAAAGCCATTCGCGAGCGAGGCCGGAGCGCCCATCTCCTCGGTGATCGCAGCCGCCAGGTCGCCGGCGCGCTTCTGATATTCCTCGGCGATGCGCGACAGCACCTGCAGCCGCTGCTCACGGCTGGTCAGCGACCAGGTTGCGAACGCCTTGCGCGCGGCCTTGACCGCCCTGTCGACGTCGGCAGCCGAGCCGATCGCGACCTTGCCGCAGATCTGCTCGGTCGCCGGGTTGACGACATTCAGGGTCCTCGGCTCGACCGGAGCCACCCACTTGCCGTCGATGTAAAGTCTCAGATATTCGCGCATTGCTCAGCCTCCGTCACTGCGTGCCTTCGGCGTACCAGGTCCTGAATTCTTGATAGTTGGGCATCTCTTCCGAGTTGGCCTTGGGATCGATCGGCACGTGGATCACGCCCGGCTTGCCGCTGGCGTACGCGCGCGCGATCGCCGGCCCGATGTCCTCCGCGCGCTCGACGTACTCGCCGTGGCAGCCGAGGCCTTCGGCGATCTTGTCGAAGCGCACATCCTTGCTCCAGTGCGTGCCAGTCTCGGCAGAGCCTTGCCCGAACGTGCGCTTGTAGACGCCCACTTCGAGGCCCCACTGGTGATCGACGCCGACCACGCAGACCAGTGGCAGGTTGAGTCGAGCCGCGGTCTCGAGCTCGGAGATGTGGAACAGAAACGACGAGTCGCTGGTCAGCAGCATGACGGGCCGCTTGCGACCGTCGGCGACCGACGCTCCGATCGCGTACGGCAGCCCGGTGCCGAGGTGACCGAAGTTCTGGTTCCACACCACGTCGTGCGGCTTCGCCTGCGAGTACGTCCACTGGAAGATCACGGTCGCGCCGCCGTCGCGCGCCAGGATGCCGTCCTTCGGAAACGCCTTCGTGGCTTCGACCACGAAGCGTGCGGTATGGACGGGCGTTTGACCGCGCGGGGCAGACTCGGCGAGCTCTGCCAGACGACTCGCCTCCTGCTTCACCCAGCCAGCCAGCTGCGGCGTCGCCGCACGCGGCGAGTCCTTGAGCGCGTCGATCAGCTGCGGGATGATCGCGCGCAGATCGCCCACCAGTGGCACGTCGATCGACCGGTTCACGCCGATCGCCGCGGGATCGAGCTCGACGTAGATCCACTTGCGTTGCGCATCGTTCGCCGCCCAGTGCCGGCCCTTGCCGTAGTGCACGGGCTCGCCGAGCTCGGTGCCGATGGCGATGCACAGGTCCGACTTCACCACCGCATCGACGGCCGAGCTGGAAAAGCCGTAAGGGAACGTGCGATCTTCGAGGCCCTTGATGAACGACGTGCCGCCCGAGGTCTGGATCACCGGGCACGCCAGCAGCTTGGCCAGCGCTCCGACCGATTCTTGCGCGCGGGCGCAATGCGCGCCGTGCCCGACGAGCAGGATCGGCAGCCTGGCCGCGCGAATGAGTGAAACGGCCGCGTCGATCGCCGGCTTGCTGGCCGCGCTGCGCACCAGGCGGTAGCCGTCGGGAGGGAGCGGCGCCGGCACGTCGAGCTCCTGCTGGATCACGTGGATGGGAGTCTCGATGTACGCCGGCCCTGGAGTCCCGCTCTGACAGATGCGCAGCGCATGCCGAATGATCTCGTCGGTCTGGTCCGCATACTCGATCGAGGCCGCGTACTTCACGCTCGGCGCGACCAGCGGCGCTTGCGAGACGAATTGAATACGCCCGCGCCGCACGCGCTGCTCGGTGACGCGTCCGCGCTGGCCGCCGAGGAAGATCACCGGCGAGTTTTCGACCTTCGCACACATCATGCTGCCGGCCAGGTTGGCGATGCCGGGTCCGAGCGTGCCGATGCACAGGCCGGGCTTGCCGGTCATGCGCGAGACCGCTTCCGCCATGAAGCCGGCCACCTCTTCGTGATGCGGCGCGACGACTTGCCAGCCGCGTTGCTCGGCAGCCAGGAACATGTGGACGAAGTTGGGATCGGGGATGCCGAACAGCGTATTGATGCCTTCGGCCTCGAACAGATCGAGGATGCGTTCGTAAACTTTCACGGGCATGGGCGGAGTCTCTCTGGTGCGCCGGTGCGCATGTATTCGGCCAGGTTGCGATGGAAGTTGGTGACCTTGCGCTCTTGATGCGGGTTCGGCAGCGGCCCGCGGAAGCCGCGCGAGCGCATGCCCTTCTGCACCGCTGCCATGTTCGAGAAGTCCTGGGAGAGCACGAGGCCCCAGTTCTCCGCCGTGGGCTCGGCGTACACCCACTCGGTCTGCGGCTCGGCAGCGGCAGGAAAGCGCTCGATCGCGTACGACTCGAAGATGCACTTGTGCGGGTCGTCGCCGTACGGACGCGCGCGGTAGCACAGGGCGAAGGTGATGCCCTGCAGGATCGCCATGTTCGGGAACACGCTCCAGGCGAGGCCGGCCTTTGACATCTGCTCCGGCGTGATGTTCGGCCAGATCACGCCGCGAGCGGCGTCGTCGGCTTTGGCAGACGCCAGCCAGTGTTCGATCACCTGGTCCGGCGGGGTGCCCTCCGGCAATTCTTCCACCAAACGCCGGGCCGCGTTGACCAGCGTCTCGGTGGTGCTGGCGTTGTTGACCGTGGTGTAGATCTCGCGCTGCAGCTCGTAGGTCGAGACTCGCGCGTCCGCGCCCTTGCCGGCGCGCGTGATCGTGCTGCTCTGCTGCATCTTGAGCGAGGGATCGCGCTCGTCGAAGCCGCTCACGCCGTGCTTGCCGTGCGCCGCGCTGTACGCGTAGTACTGCCCGTACTTGAGCAGCTGCGTGTGCGTGCCCTGCACGTGGTAGGGCTCCATGAAGGCTTCGATCGCCGTCTTCCAGTTGCAGTCGAAGACCACCCACTGGCGCCACTTGTAACGCATCCGGGCGAACTCGAAGGGATCGAGGTGCGACGCGGCGGGTTCGAGGTACTCGCGTAGCGATCCGCAGTTGGGATCCATGTTGATGAACAGCCAGCCGCCCCAGGTGTCGACGGCAACTTCGGAGAGGCGCGTGCATCGATCGGTCAGCGCGCCCTTCCAGTCGGGCTCGTCCAGCCTGAACACGCACTGCCCTTCGAGGTCGTAGCGCCAGGCGTGGAAGCCGCACACGAACTGGTTCTTGCGGCCCTGGGCGCTGTGCTGACCGGAAGGAGTATCGATCAGCCGGCGCCCGCGGTGCGAACACACGTTGTGATAGGCCTTGATCGCATCCGGCGCCGTACGCACGACCACGATCGAGTCGTCGCCGATGTCGTACGTCAGATAGTCGCCGACGTTGGGGATCTCTTCGACGCGGCCCGCGTGCTGCCAGACCTTGGACCACAACTTGTCGCCCTCGGCCCGAGCGTACTCCGGGGACGTGTACGCCTCGACCGAATAGGTCACGGCCTCTGACAGGTCTTCGACAGTCACATTGCGGAAAATGTCCACGACGCCCTCCTAGGTCTCGATCGAGAGGCCCTCCAGGTCGCCCTTGTCGCGCCACTCCTGGATCAGCTTCTCGAACGCGTAGAAGCCCGGTGCATACGGCTCGCCGATGAACGAGCGGATCTTCTCCTCGCCTTCGTTGTAGTAGTAGCCGGGCGTGCACTCGCGCACGAACGCGGTCATGTCGTAGGCGGTCGCGCGAACGGTCTTGACCCACTCATCCTGGGCTCTCTCCGTGCACTCGATCGCGGTGGCGCCGCGGCGCAAACCTTCGCGAATGATGTGCGCGATGTGATTGGCTTGCTGGTCGAAGGTCTCGGTGACGTTCGCGTTGAATCCACCTTGCGTGAACTGCACGAAGAACTGGTTGGGGAAGCCGTGGGTCATCATGCCGTGGAACGTGCGATAGCCATCGGCCCAGTGGTCGTAGATCGACAGACCGTTGCGACCTTCCACCACGTCGATGCCCCAGCGACGGCTCAGCTCGCTCGAGATCTCGAATCCGCTCGCGAAGATCACGCAATCGACCGGGTACTCGACGCCGTTCGCCACGATGCCCCTCTCGGTCATGCGCTCGAGGCCGCGGGTCGAAGACACGTCCAGCAGCTTCACGTTCGGGCGGTTGAACGTGTCGTAGTACGACTCGCTCGAGCACGGCCGCTTGCAGTTCATGCGGTAATAGGGCTTGAGCGCCTCCGCTGTCTGATTGTCCTTCACGAGGCTCTCGACCCGGCGCCGCAAGCGCTCCATCACCCGGTAGTCTTCCTGCTCGCGCAGCTGCATGATCTCTTCCAGCGGCAGCTGCCAGTTCTTGGCCGCGAGCTTCGCCTGCAGGTTGCGGTTGAGCTCGGTCCAGAAGTCGCAGATCAGATCGGGCTCACCGGGCGAGAGCCCCTCGAGGGCGGCATGGTGGAAGTTGATCCGCCGCTCCTTCTGCCAGCCCGGCTTGAGGCTCTTCTTCCAGGCGGGATCGGTGGGCGGATTGGCGCGCTTGTCCACGCTCGACGGCGTGCGCTGCACCACGTACAGCTGCCCGGCGTCGCGCCCCAGGTAAGGCACGACCTGGATCGCCGTCGCGCCCGTGCCGACGATCGCCACGTGCTTGTCTGTGAGCTTGTCGAGCGTCGGGTTCTGCTGGCTGCCGCCCGTGTACTCGTAGTCCCAGCGCGCAGTGTGGAACTTGTGGCCCTTGAAGCGCTCGATCCCCGGCACGCCCGGCAGCTTCGGTCGATTCAACGGGCCGCAGGCCATGATCACGAAGCGCGCGCGGATGTCATCGCCGCGGTTGGTGTGGAGCCGCCAGCGCTTGATCTTCTCCTCCCAGCGCAGGCTGCGCACGAGTGTATGGAAGAGCGCGTTGCGGTGCAGGTCGTACTTCTTCGCGACGCGCTGGACCTGCTCGCAGATCTCGAGGCCGTCGGCGAACTTCTTGCTCGGTACGTAGTCGGTCTCCTCGAGCAGCGGTATGTAGCAGTACGCGTCGTTGTCGCACTGCAGTCCGGGGAAGCGGTTCCAGTACCAACAGCCGCCGAAGTCGCCTGCGAGATCGATGTTGCGGAACGTGCTCACACCCGCCAGCTTCAGGTGATAGGCAGCGAGGATTCCGGACCACCCGGCACCGAGGATGGCGACGTCGAGATCCTCCGAGAGCGGGTCGCGCGGCTTCACCGGAGTGTGCGGATCGACCTCGTACTGGTCGGCGAAGCCGTTCGCGGTCCTCAGATACTGGGCTTGGCCTTCGGGGCGGATGCGCTTCTCGCGCTCCTGACGGTACTTCTCCCGCAGCGCGGGGATGTCGATGTCGTCAGGCGTCTGCGTCGGCTCGCATGTCATGTCGTCCAACCCCTGCGCGGTCCATTAGTAATCAACGATGTTGTTGATGAGTGCGGATGCTCGGGCTCTAGCACGCTGGCCGGAGTACGGTCAATGCTCAGCCGGGCTTGCGCGCGTGCAGCGACACGCTGACGGCGTGCAAGTCGTCGGGCAGGTCGATCAGCGAACGGAACACCTGCGTCACCGAGGTGAACTGGCTGAGCGGGCGCTCCAGCAGATTGATGCCCGCCTCCATCGCGGCCTTGCCGAAGCGCATGCGCGCGGCAGGGTCGATGTTCCAGACCTTTCCGGCTTCCATCATCGCTCCGGCGCGCACGCTGGATACGCGAATGCCGCTCGGCTCGAGCTCGCGATGCAGGCCGAGCGTGAAGCGCTCCAGCCCCGCCTTCGAGCACTGGTACAAGATCATCTGCGGCAAGTGCAGCGTCTCCACGGCCTCGCTGCTCACGTTGATGATCTGGCTACCGCGACTCATCAGTGGGATGGCCGCACGCGAGCACAGGATCGCGCCGCCCAGGTTGATCGCCAGCGTATTCATGATCTGCTCGTCGCTGGCCTCCGCGATCAGGAACGGTTCGTAGACGGCCGCGTTGTTGATCAACACGTCGATCCGCTCGTGGCGCCGCGCGATCTCGGCGAACGCGGCCTTGACCGAGCTCGGTGAGGCCACGTCGCACTCGACCGGCATCGCGCGCTCGCCGATCTCGGCCGCAGCCGCCTGGACCTTCGCGAACGTGCGACCCAACAACACCACGCGCTCGCCGTCGTTCGCCAGGCGCCGCGCGAGTGCACGCCCCAAGCCGATGCCGGCGCCCGTAATTGCGATCACCTTCGACATCCCCGCACCCTCCGGCCGGACGGATACCACGCGCCGCTCGAGTGTCGGCGGGCTGCAAGATGCTTTGGCCGCGGGCTGCAACTAGTTGGCCGTTCGCAGGCGCGACCGCGCTGCACGACCTCAATACATTCGTGTACCGGAGAGATTTTGCATGTCCAAGGCCGCGTCCGCTGAGAACCAAACCCGCCTCGTCCACGAGCAAATTCGGCCGATCATCGGCAGTCGCGTGCTGAACGCAAAGCAGGAGCTGCTGAGCGGCGCGCTCGCAGGCGAGCTTCGCGAGTTGCTCGAGCAGCGCGGCGTGCTCGTGTTCCCCGAGGTCCAGTTCAGCGACGCGGAGCAGATCGCGTTCACCAAGACGCTCGGTACGTTTCAGGCCGAACGTCAGGGCGACGAGATCTTCAAGGTCACGCTCGACAGCAAGGAGAACGCGCACAGTGCCGAGTACCTCAAGGGTTCGAGCTACTGGCACATCGACGGCACGATGAACCCGGTGCCGATCCTCGCCTCGCTGCTCGCGAGCAAGAAGCTGGCGAGCTGGGGCGGCAACACGGGCTTCTGCAACACCTACGCCGCCTGGGAAGCCTTGCCCGCGGAACAAAAGGCCGAGCTCGAAGGCCTGCGCGTCGCGCACTCGGTGTGGTCGTCGCTGTTCTACTACGAGCCGGAGCCGAGCCTGGCCAAGCTGAAGGCCTATCAGGCGATCGGCGAGCACGAGCTGCCGCTGGTGTGGAAGCACCGTTCGGGCCGCAAGTCGTTGATCCTGGGCTGCACCGCGCAGCGCGTGTTGGAGGTCAGCGCGGCGAAGAGCGTCGAGATCCTCGTGGGGCTACGCGAGTGGGCGACCAGCGAGCAGTTCTCCTACAGCCACGAGTGGAAAGTCGGCGATCTGGTCATGTGGGACAACACGGGCACGATGCACCGCGCGGAGCCCTACGACTTGACCAGCGGTCGCATGCTGCACCGCACCAAGTTGCAGGGCGAAGAGTCATTCGTCTGACCATGAGCCGAGGACTGTTCGATCTGACGGGCAAGGTGGTGTTGGCGACCGGCGCCAACAGCGGCATCGGCCTCGGGTTTCTGCAAGGTTGTGCGAAGCAGGGGGCCGACGTCGTGGTGTGGGGCCGGCGGGCCGAGAAGAACGCCGAGGCTGTCGCGGCGCTGCGCAGGCTGGGTGCAGCGCGCGCGCACGCGGAAGCCGTGGACGTCTCCGACGAGGCCGTGGTGATCGCCGCGTTTGCATCCACGCTGAAGATCATGGGCCGCGTGGATTGTGTCTTCGCGAATGCCGGCTTCCACCAGCGCGCGGACTCGTTCGCGGACCTGAGCAGTCAGATGTACCACGACCTGCTCCAGGTCAACCTGCACGGCGCGTTCTACACGCTGCGCGAGGCGACGCGGCACATGCGCGAGCGTGCACGCGCGGGAGATCGCGGTGGTTCGCTCGTGGCCTGCGGCAGCCTGTCGATGTTCCACGGCCTGCAGGGCATGGAGCACTACGCGGCGGCCAAGGGCGCGCTGGCTGCGATGATCAAGGGGCTGGCGGTCGAGATGGGCCCGTACGGCGTGCGCGCCAACATGCTCGCGCCGGGCTTCGTGCTGACCGGCATGACCGATGACGATCCGCGGCTCGATGCGATCACCCAGCGCTTTGCCGCGATCACGCCGCTCGGGCGGCCGGGTCAGATCGCGGACATCGAAGGTCCGGCCGCGTATCTGGCCTCGGACGCGTCGAAGTTCCACACCGGCGACATCCTCGTGATCGACGGCGGCCGCCTGGTGAAGGCATTGTGAGTGGGAGGTGATGACGTGGACGCGGTAGTTTGTCTCGCTCCGCCGTGTGTCGACGGCGTGCTCACGGCGCTCGATCTGGTACGCCTCGCAGTGGCCGCCTTTCTCGCCATCCTGTTCTTGCAGTCTGGCGTGGACAAGATCGTCGATCGCAAGGGCAACGTGGAGTGGTTGACGGGACACTTCGCGAAGTCGCCGCTCGCCTCGCAGGTGCTGCCGATGCTCGGCATCGTCACAGGGGTCGAGGTCTGCGCCGGCGCGCTGTCGGCCGTGGGCGTGCCGGTCTTGCTGTTCACCGGCAACCGCATCCCCGCCGCGCTCGGTGCAGGGCTCGCGGTCTTGGCGATCTTGATGCTGTTCTTCGGCCAGCGCATCGCCAAGGACTACGCCGGCGCCGCAGCGCTGGTTCCGTACTTCATCCTGGCCAGCGGTGGCTTGTACCTTATGGGTTTGCCTTAGTCAGGGAGGAGGGAGACGATCGCTGCTGCGGCCTCGTCAGCACTAGTTTGTGTCATGTCGATGCGCAGCTCTGGAGCTTCGGGTGCTTCATACGGGCTGTCGATGCCGGTGAAGTCCTGGAGCAGTCCGTCGCGCGCCTTCTTGTACAGGCCCTTCACGTCGCGCGCCTCTGCCTGTGCGCGCGGTGTGTCGACGAAGATCTCGAAGAACTCACCCGGCCGCATCATGCGCCGCACCAGCTGGCGTTCCGCGCGAAACGGTGAGATGAACGCGGTGATCACGATCAGCCCGGCATCCGTCATCAGCTTCGCGACTTCGCCGACGCGCCGCACGTTCTCGCTACGATCCGCCAGACTGAAGCCCAAGTCATTGTTCAATCCGTGCCGAATATTGTCCCCATCGAGCAGGAACGTGTGTCGCATCATGCGCGCCAGCCTCTGCTCCACCAGGTTTGCGAGCATGGATTTGCCTGCTCCGGATAGACCTGTGAGCCACAAGACCGCTGGCCGCTGGTTCTTGGACCTGGCGTGATGCTCGCGGTCAATCGCGAAGTTCTGCCAATACAGGTTCTCGGGTGTCATGTGCGCGAGGATCAGTTTCGGTGATGGATGCGTGGTCCGCAGCCCCAGACGTTGTAGAAGCCGAGCCTCCATGCTGATATCGAGACGGGAACGTTGGGGTGACACAACAGGTGAGGGAAGTTATGGCAGCTCGAGCCGAAGCATCGATGACTCTCGACGCCGAGATCCGCGTCCCGACTGCGCTGACTCGGCTCGTGCGCTTTCATGTCCCCGGGCCTGCGGACAACATCTTGCGTGAAGAGGAGTCGCACTGGCTCGACATGTGCTTGACTCCACGGCCGGCGAACGCGCGCGCGTGCTACCTCGGCCGCTGGCCGTCGCATCGCTTCGCGCCGATCGGCAGCGTGTTCTTGGTGCCCGCGAAGGAGAGCCTTCGCGCACGCAGTGATGCAGGAAATACGCAGGCATCGGTGCTCTGCCACTTGCACCCGGAGCCGTTGCGGCGCTGGTTCGAAGGCGATCTGGACTGGACGGACCAGAAGCTCGAGGCGGGCCTGGACATCCCCGACCCGAATGTTCGGCGGCTCCTCACGCGTCTGGCCGAGGAGCTGCGGCATCCAGGTTTCGCCAGCGAGGTGCTGGTCGAGTCGATCGTCGCACAACTGGCGATCGAGCTCGGTCGCTACTGCGCCGCGATCGAGCACGGCCCCGTGAGCGGCGGCCTCGCGCCCTGGCGGCTGCGTTTGATCGAAGAGCGCCTGCGCGAGGTGCGCGAAGCTCCCACGCTCGGAGAGCTGGCCGCGTTGTGTAACCTGTCGGTGCGGCAGCTGACGCGCGGCTTTCGCAAGAGCCGCGGCCGCTCGATCGGCGATCACGTCGCGCAATGCCGAATCGATCACGCCAAGCAGCTGCTCGCCGGCGAGCAAAGCGTCAAGGCCGTCGCCTACACGCTCGGCTTCGCGTCCACCTCGAGCTTCTCGTTCGCCTTCCGCTCCGCGGCCGGGCAAACCCCAAGGCAATTTCGCGAGCGCGTGCGGGCGGCGGCACACACGAGCAAGCGGGGCGCGAGCTGATCGCGCGCTTGCTCGTGTGGCGCCGTTGGTAGTGACTAACCGAGCTCGCCGCGGCGGATCATGTCGCGGCGGAAGTTGATGAAGTCGCGGCGCGTCTGCAGGACCGGCCGAGTCATCATGTGCCGCCGCTCGCCGAAGCGATCATCCAGATCCAGCTTGTGCGCCGTGAGTCCGCTGACGCTGACCTTGTAGCGGCACGCCTTCGGATCGACGCGATACAGATCCGCGCCGGTGAGCCCGAAGATCTTGCGGCGGATTTCGGTGGTGAACTCCGGGTAGCCGTACATGTCCTGGAACTCTTTCGAGATCTGGAACACCTTCATGGCTTCGATCTGGTTCTGCGGACTGCCGAACCACACGCACTCCGAGCCCCAGACCACGCGGTCTTCGCCCATGTACTTCAGCGCCTTGCCGATGTAGTGCTGCGCGACCATCGGGTTGCGGATCGAGATGTTCCAGGCCGAACCCATCTCGGCGTAGACGTTCTTGTTCTTGAGGTTGTTGTCGGTGACGACCTTCCACAAGCGATCCGTGCCGCCCGCCATCGGGTCCGGATTCGGGTTGTAGACCGTCTCCATGTACGACGAGTCGTAGGCCGAGTGATAGATCACGAACTTCACGTCGGGATAGCGCATCGCGACCACACCGACGTCTGGACCTGGATCTGCGTGCTTGCGACTCCAGCCCTGGAACGGGAAGCCCTTGTGCGCGCAGACCAGCGGCTCCTTCAGCTCGATCGCGGTCTTGATGAAGTCGTCGTTCTCGTGGAGGAACCAGCCGCCCTCGGTCGGCGGATAGCACTTCCAGCCGCGCGTGTCGTACTTCTCTTTGTTCTCTTTCATCATGGCCGCGTTGGCCATGGGGTTGTTCTTCGGCGAGATCTGGCAGTGCGCGACCATGCGCTCGGCCGCCATCTCGTTGAGCTTCGCGGCCTTGTTCACGCGGTCGCGCGAGTTGCGCATGTCTTCGTTCTTGAACGCGAAGCCGGCCAGATCCATGGTCGCGGCGTCGATCATCGCCGGCAAGCCCGACAGCACCGCGACCGTGGTCTCGCTCATCTCGAAGATCTTGCGCACGTAGGTATCGGGGCTCGTGCACTCGGCGCCGTCCATACAGTCGTCGAGCACGGGGCCGGGCGATCCCTTGTTCGTGTGGTGCGTCTGGAAGTCGAGGATGAAGTAGTCGCCCTTGAACACCTTGTCGGCGAGCGCTTGATCCATGCACATGTCGGGCGTGATGACGAAGCCGCCATCCGATCCACCGCTGCTGCTCGGCGGCATCATCGACGAGGGCATGCCTCCGCCACCGCCAGTGCCGCTTCCACCGCTCGGCTTGGAGGAACCGCTGCCGGCTCCACCCGTACCACTGCCACCATTGACCCGCGTGCCGGCCGATCCTGCAGCACCGATCCCGGTACCGCCGCCGCCTGCAACGTTGGTCATGCCGCCATCGGCCGGCGAGGCGTTCATGCCGGCCATCATCCGGTCGAGCGTCGCGCCGTCCATCATGCCTTGCTTGTTGCCGCAGCCCGCTGCGAGGTTCAGCACCGACAGCGTGGTGGCCATGCCCATCGTGCTGGCGATGAACTCGCGGCGATCCATCCCTTTGCGACGCGCGTTCTCATCGCACTTCTGCAGGATCATCTCCCGCATCTTCCGATCGCGCTCGGTCTGCGGAAGAAAGAATTCGCCGTTGGACAGGTTGCCGAGCCAGACTGGCGTTTCGTACGGCATCTCCTGCGAGGTCTTCTTTTGCTTGATCCACTTCAGCTTGAGCTTGCTCATCGTTCCACCTTGGTTCGCACGGGCGATCGGCCTGGCATCGGGAAGCTGCTAAGACTGGCCGCGCCTCCGCGCGTATGCACACATCCCACAGGCGTGCGAACGTAGCACAGTGAGGGCGCTGGAATGAGTCCGGGAACTTTGGCATTTGATGGGGTTGGTTTGTCACGCATGCATGTGACTGCTGGCTATGGCACTTGGGACTGAGTCCCAGTTCGAGGAGAACCGGAGTGAGTCATCGCGTTGCGACTTCAAGGTTGTGGCTTGTCGCGTTTGTGCTCGCCAACGGGTGTGGCGACGACATGCAAGACACACCGAGCCAAAAGGCTGCTGGCTCTTCCGCGCGTGGAGCAGCTGAAACAGCTGGTGCACGCGCGAAGGCCGGTTCGGGTGCGTCCGAAGCTGAGTCAGGTGGCGCAGGCAGTGCAGCTGGTGGCGGCGGAGGATCGGGCGGCGGCTCAGGCGGTGCCTCGACTGCCCCGCCGATGGACGACGGCACGCCGACGTTCACCAACCTGTACAACGTAGTGTTTTGGTCGTGCACGAACCCCTCATGCCATGGGGGTGGCCTGGCAGGCCTCAACTTCGCGACGAAGGACGCGGCCTGGGCGACGCTGGTCGGTAAGCCGGCGAACCCGATGTACGAATGCGCGAAGCTCGGCAAGCAGCGCGTCGTTCCCGGCGAGCCCGACAACAGCCTCTTGTACTTGAAGCTCGACATCAACGCGCCGTGCGGTCAGCAGATGCCGCCCGGCGGCTCGTTGTCGGACGCCGCGCTCAAGCGCGTGCGTGACTGGATCATGAACGGCGCGAAGAACGATTGAGCTGCAGCTGATGGCTGCAACGACGCGTCGCTTGCAGTGCAGGTCGAGCGCCTGCAGCTGATGGCGGCAGGTGATCCGCGCCTCGACTCGCGCTGGCGTGAAATGTGTCGCCTGCCGGATGCCAGCTAGACAGGATCGTGATGACTGCAACTGCGTGCCAAACGGCCGATTAGGCAATCTTCCTGCGCGCAACCTGGCGCAGCGATCGCTGAGAAGTGCAGCGGCTGGCGGCTTTGTGCATGACCCTGGCGCTATTCGTCAGCGCTAATCAGGCGTCTTGTGTCGCGTCGCGGCAGTACACGTGCACCAAATATGCGCTATGTTCGCCTTGCGAGCCAGTCGCTAGCACCTGAGCGCAACTGGTTTGCTTTGCATCCCGGCGAGATCTACGCGGGTCGCAGCAGAAGGCTTCGAAGGTCGGCAGGAGAGTTGAACGTGGGTAAGAAGAAATTCCAGTGGATCACGAAACGTAAGCGTAGCGAACCCGAGTACGACTACGAAACCCCAGTCTGGCTCGGCAACAAGTCCAACGGCGAGTTCTTCCACTTTCAAACCGAGCGCGAGCGCAAGATGCGCGACGAAATCCTGCGTCGCTGCGACGACAACGCGCGCAAGCTCGGCATGGACCGGCGCGAGTTCATCTCCAGCTCCATGGGGATGCTCACGACGCTGTCGGTCTTCAATTTGGCAGCTGGTTGCGGCGACAAGAACGGCTTCATGCAGCCGAGCGTCGTGAACAATTTCATGGCCGGGCAGGGCGGGGCAATCGCTCCGGCAGGCGCGGGTGGCGTCGCGAGTCTCGACCAGGCTTCCTCCGGGCGCGGAGTGGCCGGCATGCCGGGTGCATCAGCGCAGCCCGGTCCCGCGGGCAGTCCGGGCGGTATGGCAGGAATGGGCGGCGGCGCCGGTCAACCGTCCATGTCTGGGGGCTCTGGAATGAGCGGTATGGCCGGAAAGAGCGGCTCCGGCGGCCGGATGGCCGACGGCGGGTACATGGTGCCGAACGAGGCATGCATGAACCAGGCGCTCGCTGATCGCCTGCTCAAGCAGGACTACTTCATCATGGACGTGCAGACCCATCACGCCGAGGGGCCGACCATCTTCTCGTGCGTCAACGGCGACTGCAGCCAGAAGGCGTACGTGAAGGCAGTCTTCGAAGACAGTGAGACCACGGTGGCCGTGCTGTCCGGCTTGCCGGGTGCAGGCGCGAACTCGGGTGTCAACGGCGGAGACGTCCAGGGCACGTTCGGCGTGTCGAACGAGACGCTCTACACGACCCGCGACAAGGTCAACATGGCGGCCGCGACCAAGCGCATGGTCGCGCACTGCCAGGTGACGCCGAACGCGACGCCGGCCGCGAACTCCGCGATGATGGAGAAGGTCTACAAGGAGCACGGGACCAAGGGTTGGAAGTGCTATCCGCCGGCTGAAGGCGGCTGGTTCCTCACGGATCCGAACGCGATCATGTTCATCCAGAAGGCGGTCGAGCTGGGTGAGCCGCTGATCTGCGCGCACAAGGGCTTTCCGTTCACCGGCTGGAGCTTGAAGCACGCGGATCCAGGTCCCGACGTCGGCGTGATCGCGAAGATGTTCCCGAAGGTGAACTTCGTGATCTACCACTCGGCGTGCGCGTTCGACGCCGCGATGGCGGAGGGCATGGGCTTCTGGAATCCGGGCGATCCGGTCGACGCGCAGAACGGCGGCACCAGTCGTCTGGCCAAGGTCGTCTACGACAACATGTTGACCAACATGAACGTCTACGCCGAGATGGGTTCGGCGTGGAACCTGATGATGAACGACCCGATGCTCTCGCAGCACTACGTCGGGAAGATGCTCAAGTACGTCGGCAACGAGCGTCTGGTGTGGGGCACCGAGTCGATCTGGTTGGGTGCGCCGCAGCCGCAGATCGCGGCGATGAAGATGTTCAAGATGTCCGACGAGATTCGCGACAAGTACGGCTACCCGGACTTCACCGACCAGGTGAAGCGCCAGGTCTTCGGCCTGACCAGCGCCAAGCTGTACGGCATCAATCCGGGCGACTGCTATGCTTCGTTCAAGGGCGACGCCATCGCCAAGTACCGCAAGGAAGCGGACGAGGAGTTCGGCGAAGGCCGCTTCGCCGCGATTCGCCCCGTCATGACGAAGTACTCGGACTACATCCTGAACGGTAAGCATCGCAAGGCGAGCGGTGCGCCGGACGCGTAAACGGTAGCCTTGGTGTACAGACCTTTCAGTTCGTTCGCTCCGCCTTCCTGGTCGATCCCGGAAGGCGGAGCCGTCTTGCTTCTGGTGTGCGCGTTAGCGGCGTTGGGCTGCGGCGGCGACAGCGGCCAGTCCAACGCGAGCGGCGCGGCCGGCATGTCGGCGGCGGGTGCCACGCCCGCGGCTGCAGGGATGAGCGGCAGCGCGGCTGGAATGTCTGCGGCAGGTGCTGCGCCTGCGGTTGCAGGGGTGAGCGGCGGTGCGGCAGGGATGATGGCAACCGGTGGCGCGCCTGCAGCTGCTGGCGGCAAGCTCAGCTTCGCGACCGACGTCTACGAGATGGTCATCCGCCGTCGCTGCTCCGCCTGCCACAACGACGCGCCGAGCTTCGGCGGCCTGGCGTTCTTCCCGAGCGCCGCGATGGCGTACTCGAGCCTGATCGATATGCCGGCAGGATCTGCCGACGCGAACCTGTGTAAGAGCAGTGGCCTGGTGCGCGTGAAGCCAGGCGATCCCGAGCACAGCCTGCTGTACCTCAAGCTGACCAAGCCACCCTGCGGCAGCCAGATGCCGCCGGCGGTTGTCGCGCAACCCACCCCGGAGCAAGTGGAGCTCGTCCGCAAGTGGATCGCGGACGGCGCTGCTCCGTAGAATTGCGCGATGCCACCTCGCCCACGCATCGCCGATCCGTTGTCACCTGCGCTGCTCGATGCCTTGCGCGCGCAGCTCGCTGAAGGTGAACGCATCGCGTGGGCTGCGAGCTCCGAGCCCGCGGCGTTCCTGAGCGAAAAGCGCGGTATCGGCAAGTGGGAGACGGTGGCGATCCTCGGCGGTGGATACGCCTTGCTCGGAGCGGGCATCCAGGCGTTTCGCACGGGGCAGTGGCTATGGATGTGCGTCCCGCTGGCGTTCCTCGTGTTCGGTATCGCGAGCTATCTGGTCTCCAGCAGGATCAAGGCGCGCGCGCGCAAGACCAGAGAAGGCACCGTCTACGGCATCACCACGCGGCGCGCGCTGATCGTGCGGACGTACCCTGCCGTCTCGGTGCAAGCGCTGCCGCTCGGTGCGATCACCGACGTCACCGTGCGCGACGAGCGCGGCGACTTCGCCGACCTCTGCGTGCACACGGCCGAAACACCGGCTGCCTTCGTATTTCCGGCACTCACCGAAGCGGAACGAGCTCGAACGCAGATCATGAAGGTGGTCCGTGACCCGAAGGGGACTGACGAGCAGATCGCCGCAGCGGAGTCGTACGCTTTGATGATGCGTCAGATGATGCGGCCAGCGTCGCGCTAGTTTGGACCGTTTTCGACGTCGCGGGTCTCTCTTGAGACCGTGCGGCTTCCCTGGGCAAAAAACTTAGTCGCTACGGGGTTCTGGCTCTTCGTCTCCCTCGCCGGTTGCTCCGATTCGGCGAGCCCGG
>DATEOF010000380.1:0-9044 GCA_035274465.1 Polyangiales bacterium | reverse complement strand
GCCATGTTGAAGCTCGAGGACAAGTGGGATTCGGGGACGAAGGATCTGAAGGCGGCGGACGCAGCGCTCTGGGCTCAAGTCGACGATCAGATGGATGCCGGCATCAAGGCCACGGAAGGCAAGGATGCCAGGAAGGCCTCGGTCGAGATCACGGCTTTGTTGGACAAACTGGCCAAGATCGCCAAGACAAAATAGCTGAAGGTTGCCAAAGTCCCGGCCATGGCTGGGTTGCGGGATATCGCGCTGTTGCGCTTGCGGAACCAGCGCCTGGTGGGGCGGGGGTTCGACTCCGCCGCCGAGGTAGTGAGCTGGCTGGGCGCCGTGCAGGCGCAGGACTACGCCGGGGCGAAGTGGGCGCTGGGGCAGCGGATGGCTGCAGGCTCCGACGCGGCCGTGGAGCGCGCGTTCAAGGCCGGCTCGATCTTGCGTACGCACGTGCTGCGGCCAACGTGGCACTTCGTGGCGCCCGCGGATATTCGCTGGATGCTGAACCTGACCGCACCGCGCGTGCGGGCGGCCATGCGTTACTACGATCGGCAGCTGGGGCTCGGCGCGGACGAGTTCGCACGCTCGCACGACGCGCTCGGTCGCGCGCTGGAAGGGGAGCGGCACCTCACGCGGACAGAGTTGGCGAAGGTGTTGGATGCGCAGGCGCAGCGCCTCGGGCACTTGCTGATGCGCGCGGAGTTGGATGGCTTGATCTGTAGCGGACCGCGGCGCGGGAAGCAGTTCACGTACGCGCTGATCGAGGAGCGCGTGCCGAAGGCCAAGTCGCGCACGCGCGAGCAGGCGCTGCGGGAGCTGTGCGTGCGCTACTTCCGCAGTCACGGCCCGGCCTTGCCGCAAGACTTCGCCTGGTGGTCCGGCTTGACCATCGCCGACGCCAAGGCGGGCCTCGAGCTGGCGCGCGGCGAGTTGTCCGAGCTGGTGGTCGAGGAGCGCAGCTACTGGTTCGCGGGCGATGCCAAGCCGCCGCGCTTGCGCGCTCCGGTCGTGCACTTGCTGCCGAACTACGACGAGCACTTGATCGCGTACAAGGAACGCAGCGCGGCCTTCGATCGCACCCGCGTGAAGAAGGTCGGGCCGCGTGACATGGTGCTCGCGAATCACCTGATCACGCTGGATGGTCGGGTGGTCGGCGGTTGGCGGCGGCCCAAGTCGCAGCTCGAGCTCACGCTGATTGCGAAGCTGGAGGCGGCGGAGAAGAAGGCGTTGAAAGCCGCGGAGCAGCGCCTCGCTGGGTTTCTGCAGTCGTGACGATCGAGCGCAGGGCTCGGCGAAACTCGGCGAGATCGACGCCGGGCAGCCAGTGCGTCAGGTCGAGCTTGGCCAGGCCCTTGTCCAGGAGCCGCCGTGCGGACTCCGGGTCGTGCATCTCGAACAGCTTGTGAAACGCGGCCGCGACCTGGATCAGACCCTGCAGCCCGCGCCGTTCGTCCTCGTCTCGGCTGGCCCGCCAGCGATCTTCCCAGGCCTCGTGCGCCGCGAAGAACTCGCCGCGATCGAACAGCGCAGCGCCGCGCTCGATCGCGTCCTGTAGCAGCCGCGTGCGCGCCAGCAAGCTGCGCGTTGCGCGGGAGCGCCTGGCATTCGACTCCACGCCGATCACGTCGAAGCCCAGAGCGGCGGCCATGGCCAGCACGCTGCCGCGCCCGCAGAATGGATCGACCACGCAGCGGGTGGCCGTCTCGCGGCGGAGGTGATCGCAGGCCAGCACGCAGGCCGCGCTGCCCATCGCGCGGCTCCACGATCCGGGGCCGGCGTCGGTCAGCACGTCCGGCAGCGGGTGCCGCGGCGCGCGGGGTCTCCGATGGAAGCACAACAGGTGCGAGAAGCCGGGCCGAGCGTCGCGACCGGCCGTGTCCGGCGCGCGACGGCACACGATCTTGTGCCAGACCAACCCCCAGGCTTCGGCCGCCGCGGACTCGTGCACGAGCTGGGCCTTGTCGATCCACGCCTCGTCGTGCCGCACGTCGCGCTGGTAGAAGATCGCAGTCCCGTCCTCGGGTAACCAGCGCAGGATGGCGCGGGCGGCATTCACGAACCACGCCCGCCAGGCCTCGAAGCCTGCTCCTGGCAACTCGGACTGATCCGGTAGTGACGTGATCACGCTGGCCTGCGGCGGCGCGGGATGTTCCGCGAGCCAGGCCAGCGCTTCAGCGTGCACGATGCTAGTTGAGCAATTTTTCACGCCGCGCGACGAGGGCGGGAAGCGAATCGGGCTCCGTGACGCCGACCCCCACGTCCGCGTTGGCGCGCGCTGCATCCGCCTTGTCCGTGTACTCCTGGCGCAGCTTGTCGCTGGTCTCGCGCGACGCCGCACGGTCCCATTGCCTTGCCGCCTCGCGCCAGGCCTGGGCATGCGCCGCTGCGTCGCGCGCTTCACGCGCCTTGTGTTCCGCTGCTTGTGCCTTTGCCACGTGGGGATTGCGCCCAAAGCTCATTCGTATGCACCTCGTTTCGGGTGTATACCCCATTGCAAAGGGGGGCTCCATGGAATCCAACTGGAAGTACGGCGGCGTGCGCGTGGTCCGCGCCGATGAGCTCGACCTGAACACGCCGCAGACACCCGGCATGAACCGCGCTGCGGCGATCACGCACGCCCGCGCAGGTGCTGAAAAGCTGTGGGCTGGCACGGTCGTGATCCACCCGAACGCGAAGACCGGCGCGCATCACCACGGCCCCGTGGAGAGCGTGATCTACGTGGTCAGCGGCAAGGCGCGCATGCGCTGGGGCGATCGGCTGGAGTTCACGGCCGAGGCCGGGCCGGGCGACTTCATCTACGTGCCGCCCTACGTCCCGCACCAGGAGATCAACGCCAACCCGGCGGAGCCCCTGTCCTGCGTGCTGGTGCGCAGCGGGCAAATCCCGGTGGTGGTGAACCTGGAGATCGAGCCGGTCGAGCCGCCCGAGCAGATCCACTGGGTGGACGATCTGCACCGGGAGCCGGGCTGAGTCAGAACCGCACGCCGGCCGAAGCGCCGTCGAGCACGATGCTCGCGCCGGGCCGGCGCGGGTAGTAGTAGCCCCAGAAGAAGCACATCTCCTGCGTCGCCGACTCGCCGAAGCCGACCGCGCTGTCGCTGGTGTTGTTCCAGCCGCACTGCAGCATGAACCCGCCGCCGCTCGGGATGCTGACGTGCGGCGTCAGTTGCTTCATCTCGGGCGCTTCCCAGTCGTAGCGCTCGGGTGCGTAGAGCTGCGCCATCGGTGCACCGGGGCCGCTGGCCGACGAGACCGTGACGCTGGTGCCGAAGCGATGCGTGTGGCCGGTGATGGCGAAGAACTTCACGCCCTCCATGCCCTTGGGCAGTGCGAGGAACTTCTGATCGTTCTTGTGCATGCTGTGCGGCGGAACATTGATGTCGGTGGTACCGACCAGCAGCACCGAGCCGTCTTGCAGTGCCGCTCCCGGCGGCGCCGGTACCAGCTCGGTCTCGCCCACCACGTCGACCGTCTGGTCGCCCGTGTTCAAGTAGTGCAGCTCGAGGTGCATCACCTGCGAGGCGTGCATGCGATAGCCCACACCCTCGGGCAGCGACACCAGGTCATCGTGCTTCTGGCTGATCGCCAGCGGCGCGCCCGCCAGCGCACCGCGGAACGGCTTGCAGTCCTCGAGCGGTTTCTCGGTTGCGGCCTGATCGCTGAGCGCGGTGATGATGAAGTGGTGCGAAGCGGGCGACAGCTTGTTGTGCACCTGGACCACGTCGAACGGCGACGTGTTGGGCAGCTTGAGCTGGATGCACTTCGTACCCTCCTGGCCGGGCGCGACCTTGGGGATGGTCACCGAGAGCTTCATGCCGGCGGCGGGCATCGGCATGACGGATGCAGGCATCGCGGGCGTGCCGCTACCAGCGGCAGGGGTCACAGGTGTGGCAGGTGTGCTCGGAATCGCCGGCGCATTCGGGGCCGGGGCCGCAGGCGCCGATGGAGCGCCAGCCGCGCCAGTCGATGGGGATGCCGTGGAAACGGGCGAATTCTGGCCCTCGTCGCCACCACACGCGGCGAGCAAACAACACGCGAATGCGCAGCTGAAAAGTTTCACGGGTTTGCTTGGCATCTCGCTCTACGGCGTAAAATACCTCGCCTGAAAGTTCAAGTCCGGAAGTCGGGGGGACCGGGCGGCGTCAGGCCGATGCGATGAGTTCCCTCGTGCTCCAGCATTCCTCGAGGAAGGTGCGCGTCTCGTGTGCAAACTGCTCCGGGAATTCTTCGTGCGCGAACAACTTGCCTGGATCGATCACGCTCAAGCTCGCGCCACCTGCGAACTGGATCAGCGTGGGTTTCAGCTCAGCCAGCGGGAAGTACGGATCTTGTGCACGCCAGATCAGCTTCACCGGCGCGCTGATCCGCGTGTGGGCTTCGGCCAGCGCTCGCTGCTGCCAGCCGCGCGACCACGGCGCCGCTGTCGTGCGCGACCAGGGCAAACTCGCCGAGCCCGAGTTGCTCGATCACGCGGCGCACGCTTTGCACGTGGTGCGAGAGACCGATCCTCGATCGCGCATCCCAGTCGCTCGCGCCGGTCCCCGGCAGATCGATCAGGTGGCAGGTGAAGCGATCCGCGAGCAGCGGCACGATACCGCGAAACGTCGCGGAGTAGAGCGGCCAGCCGTGCACGAACAGCACGTCGGGACCCCGACCGATGCAGTAGTGCGGGATGCGGCTGTGGCCGAGATCGATGAACTGCTGCGTTGTTCCGAAGGGGCTGTGGGTCGTCATGCTGCAGTCCTGGGGCGACCGCAACACGTCAGCCATTACCTGCGAGGTAAGTTAGAGCAGGAAGAAGTAGAAGCCCGCGAACAACCCCACGCTCCACGCATCGACGTGCACGCCGCCGAGCTCGTATTCGAGGCCCGTGTAGCGCAGCGTGATGTCGAAAGCCAGCGAGCCTTCGTCGTAGTACGCGCCGGCCTCGACCAACCAGCCGAGCGCGGTGTCGGAGTCCAGGTCGATCTCGCTCAACACACCGTCGCCCGACAAGGATGCGCCCAGATCGTAGTGCATGCCGGCGGATGCCAGGATGGACCAGGTGTCGGCGAGCCGGTACATGCCGCGGGCGGCAGCCACGAGCGGAAAGCGCGTGAACGAGGCGCTGCCGTTACTGGCCTCGATGCCTGCGTACTTGATGCCGAGGTTGAGCGACGCGCCCAGCCCGACCGGTCCGAACCAGAACGGGACGGCCAGGACGCCGAGGTCGGCCACCACGCCGTTGCCGGCCGAGAGCGTCGTGTCGTCGCCGGTATCGAACTCGACGTGGATCAGGTCGTCTCCGCCGAGCGCGAGCCCGAGGCCGAGTCCGACAGCCAGCCACTTGCGGGGCGGTTCGGTCGGAGCTTCGGCGACGGTCTCCTCCGCCTGCGCGGGGAGCGTGAACCAGAGGGTCTGAAACGTCAGGCAAGAAGCGAGCAACTTGGCACGTCGGCACCGCCGCTGTGAGCTGCGCATTTCGTGGATCGTACATCAGGCCGCGCGGCCATGGCGTCCCGACGGCGACTGGGCTACAAGGCTGCCGGTGCTCGCGCGGCAAACAGAGCTGAACCGTCTGCTTTCCGGCCTGGCGCAGCGGCGCGCGGCGCTTTCGCTCGAGGCGCTCGAGCTGGGATTTTTGGCCGCACTGTACGTGAAGGCACGACAGGCTCAGCTGGCGTCGTTCGGCGAGGCGGCGTTGCTCGACGTGTTCGAAGAAGTGTGCGCGCTGATGGAGCCGGCGTCCGAGCAGCGCAGGCGACGCGCGGGTCGCGCGCTCGCGCGCTTGCGGGAGCAGCGGCTGCTCGTGCGCGTCGATGGTCGCGGCGTGGTGCGCAGCGGTGAGTTTGCGCTGAGCCGGTTGGCCTGCGCGATCGTCGAGTTCCTGCTGGAGGAGGACGTGCTCACGCGCGAGAGCTTGACGCTGCTGTCGGCGAGCCTGCAGCGCAGCGTGAGCGAGGTCTTCGCGGGCGCCCAGCGTGCGGCGGCCATCAGCGGAGAGGCGGCGGCGAGCGCATGGGCGGACGAGGTGGTGGGTCCGCTGCGCGTGACCGTCGGCGAGTTGATGACCGGCATCGAGCGGCGCCAGCGCGGGCTCGATCTGCAGCAGGAAGAGTTCCAGTCCGAGATCCGCAGGTTGCTCGAGGCCGACTGGTTCGGCGCCATCGAGCGCTGCCAGAGCTTGTTGGAGGCGACGAGCGCCACGTTGCGCGAGCTGAACGAGCTCCTGTTGCGCGACACGAGCGCGCTGCTGGCTCGCCTGCATGACATCGAGGAGCTCGCCGCTGCCAGCGGCGCCGGCGAAGCAGAGACAACTGTGCTTCACGTGATCGAGCAGGTCGATCGCATCGCCGCGTGGGGTGGATCGCGCCAGCGCGCGTGGTCGGAGTACTTCCTGTACGTGCACCGCTACTTGCGCGACGTGGTGCGCCTCGACCCGAGCCGCGCGCTGTCGCAGCGGCTGCGCGATCAGCTCGCGGGGAAGGGCGCGCGCTTCTCGCTCAGCCTGGCAGGAGCACAGCCGCTTCGCCTGTTGCGCGAGGTCGTCCAGGTGGCGGACACGCCGAGTGTGTCTCGCCCGCGCACCAGCCGCGAGCGTGAGCCCGTCGTGCAAGATGCGAGCGATCCAGACGACGCGCTGGAGCGAAGCGTGCGCGACGCGCTGTCCGCGGGTGCGCGCTCGCTCTCGGAAGTGACCGTGCGCGTGAGCGCCGAAGTGGAGCCCGACGAGCGCTTCGTGACTGCGGGTCGGGTCGCCCAGGCCAGCGCGGCGCTGGCGCTCGCGATCACCGAAAGGGAGCGACCCTGGGTGCCCGTGGAGGGACAGATCGAGATCGAGGACTGGCAGCTGCGCTCGCGCACGGACGGTGGGGAGTGATCGCATGACGCGCACGTTCGAACAGCTCCAAGACGTGATCGAGGACGCCGAGTTTCCTGCGCTCGATCTCGCGCTGCGGCGCGGCGTCCACGTGGATCGCGACTCGGCCGGCTGGTACACGTTGCTGAGCGAGGCGCAGGCCTTGCTCGAGGGCTTCTACCGGCGTTATGGCTGCGAGCTGGTCCACAAGAGCGACGGCTACTTCTACCTGCTGCCGACCGGCGATCAGCTGCCCCGCCGCCAGCTCTCCGCCCAGGACATGTTGGTCGGCCAGGCGCTGGCGCTGCTCTACCTCGACCCGATCTCGCTCGAGCGCGGGGGCCTCGTGACGCGCGAGCAGGTCATCGAGCAGCTGGTGGCGGCGCTCGGCACGCCGGCGTTGATGGATGCATTCGTGCAGAAGCGCAAGCGCAAGGACGAGCAGCTCGCGCAGCGCCAGGTGCGCTCCAAGATCGCCGAGGCGATCCGCAGGCTCGCGGCGCTCGGTTTTGCCGAGGCGCTGGCAGAAGAACAGCTGCGCCTGCGGCCGGCGCTCTTGCGCTTCGCCGAGCCGGTGCGCGGCCTGGCCGAGCCGGCGGCTGCGCTCGCGCAGCTGGTCGCGCAGGGCGAGGTCGCACTGGCGGAGGACGACCTCGAGGTCGACGCACCCGGTTCGGAAGACGAGGCGGAGCTCGCCGCTGACGGCGGCGAGGCGCAACCTTGAGTCGCGCGCGGATCGCCGCGCTGGCGCTGGTCAACTGGCGAGGCGTCTTCTACGAGCGCTACTTGCTCGACCGACACGTCACTGCCCTCGAGGGCGCCAACGGTGCGGGCAAGACGACGGTGATGATCGCCGCGTACGTGGCGCTGTTGCCCGACCTGTCGCGGCTGCGCTTCACGAACGTTGGAGAGAGCGGCGCGACCGGAGGCGACCGGGGGATCTGGGGCCGCCTGGGAGAGGCGGCGCGGCCCGCGTACACGGTGCTCGATCTCGAGCTCGCCGGCCAGCGATTGATCGCGGGCGTGCGTTTGCGCCGACTCAGCGAGCCCAGCGTCGAGGCCACGACCTGGATGGTGCGCGGGCTCGCGCCCGAGGTGGCGTTGTCCGAGCTGCTGCTCGTGCGCAGCGACGACCTCGATCACGTAGCCGAGCTCGACGAGATCAAGCAGGCGGCACGCCGCCACGGCGCGGCGTTCGAGCAGTTCCGCAGCAGCAAGGAGTACTTTGCAGCGCTGTTCGAGGCCGGCGTCACGCCCTTGCGCCTGGCGGGCGACGAAGAGCGCGGGAAGCTCAACGAGATGCTGCGCACCAGCATGACGGGCGGCATCTCGCGCGTGCTGACCTCGGAGCTCCGCGGCTTCCTGCTCAAGGCGGAGGCCGGGCTCGGAGACGTGCTCGGTCGCATGCGCGAAAACCTCGAGGCGTGCCGGCGCACGCGTGCCGAGGTCGCGGAGTCGCGGGTGCTCGAGCGCGACATCAGTGGGGTCTACGAGGCCGGCCAGGCCATGCTTGCTGCTGCCTACGGCGCGTTGCAGCGCACGGCGGCAGAGGCCGAGCGCGTGGTGAGCCGAGCGCAGGCCGCGCTCGCTGCGGCGGAGAGCCAGGCGCTGGAGCTCGGGCAACAAGCCGATGCGCTGGCTGCGCGCGAAGCGCTGCTCGAGCAGGAGATCGCGGCTGCTCGCGCCGCGGAGCGCAGCCAGTTGGCACGCCTGGAGCGGTTGCGTAGCGCGCGCCAGCTCGCCGAGCGCTGGACCGAGCTCACCGCGCGGAGCGAAGAGCGCCGTGCGGCCTCGCAGCTGTCGGCTGCGAACGTAGCTGCGGCGGGAGCGGAGCGAGAGAGTGCGCGCGTCGCGCGCGACCGCTTGCAGGAGGCGCAGCAGCGCGCGGCGCGGGGACTGGCGCAACTCCAGGACGGCCTGGACGAGCTGCACCGGCGAGCCTACGCCTACCGCGAGCTGGGCCGCGCCCTCGGCGAGTTGCGCACGCTCGCCGTGCGACCGGACGTGGATCTGCCGGCCGTCCCTGCGCTGCGCGAGGAGCTCGCCGCCGAGCGCGAATCACTGCAGGCGGAACGCGCCCGCCGGCAGCGCGATCGCGACGCCGCGGTCGCGCGCCGTGAGGAGCGCCAGGCCGCCGAGGTCGCCCTCGGCGAGCTCGAGGCTGCACTGCAGCAGGCGGGCCTGGGTGGTGGCGACAGCGAGAGCGAGGCACTGGCGCGGG
>DATEOF010000379.1:0-8943 GCA_035274465.1 Polyangiales bacterium | reverse complement strand
CTGCGCGCGGCCAGCGCGCGGCGCTCGAGCCCTCCGCAGCCGCGCGGCCCCTGGGTCGGTCGCGACGCCGAGCTGTCGCAGGTCTGCGCACTGTTGGAACGCGATCGCCTGGTGACGATCTGGGGTGGCGCTGGCGTGGGCAAGACGCGGCTCGCGCTCGAGGTGGTGCGCGTGCTGTCGGGCCTGCGCCCCGAGCAGACTCCCCTGTTTTGCGAGCTGGGCGAGGCACGCGACAGCGCCGACATCGTGCGCGTGGTGGCGGAGCGCGCGGGGTTGCCGCTGCCGGTGCACGCCGAGCCCGAGTACGTGCTCGGGGGCTTGTTGGCCAAGCTGGGCGAGTTGCTGCTCGTGCTGGATCGCTGCGAGCACCTGGCAGGTGAGCTCGAGCCGCTGCTGTCGCTGTGGTCGAGCGCGGCGCCCGGGCTGCGCGTGCTGTCGTGTTCGCGCTCGCGGCTGCATGGAACTCGCGAATTCGAGCTCTTGCCGCTCGCGACGCGCGCCGCGGCCCTGCCGCTGTCAGCTGCTGGATCGCTCAGCGAGGCGGCCGAGCTGGTGCTGGCGCGCGCAGAGCTCGCGCTGAACGCGCCGATCTCGGATCAAGCCGAGGCGCGCGAGCAGGCCGAGCGCATCGCGGCCGCGCTGGACGGTAACCCGCTGGCCATCGAGCTGGCGGCCGCGCGCGTGCCGGTGCTGGGCCTTTCGGGCGTGGTCGCGCGCCTGCCCGCGCAGCTCGCGTTGCTCTCGGACAATGCCGCCGGCCAGACCATGCGCGGCGCGATCGCCTGGTCGTGGGAGCTGCTACGGGAGCCGGAGCGGCTGGCGCTGATGCAGTGCTCCGTGTTCCGCGGCTCGTTCACGCTGGATGCGGCCGAGCGCGTGCTGGTGTGCGACGAGCCAGTGCTAGAGCTGGTGCAAGCGCTGCGCGAGCAGTCGCTGTTGATGTCGACGCCGCTCGCCGGCAGCTCGGCGCTCTCGGTGCGCCTGACCATGTCGAGCGCGCTGCGCGAGTTCGCCTCCACGCAGCTGGGTCTGGCGCTGGACCAGCATCCGCAGCTGGCCGCGGTCGCGGATCGCCACGCGCGCTACTACACCGAGCTCGCGAGCGGCATCGAACGCAGCCAACAGCGGCACGAGCACGACAACCTGTTGGCCGCCGCCGAGCACGCGCTCGGCGCGGGTGATCCGGGCGCCGCGGCCGTGATCCTGATCGCGCTCGAGCCGGCCTTGCTCGCGGCAGGCATGAACAGCCCGCGCGTCGCGCTCCTGGAACGCGCGCTGGCGGCCGCGTCGGGGGATCCACGTGACGCTGCACGCCTGCGCGTGTTGTACGCGCGCCTGCTGGCCCCCGCCGGCGACCTGACGCGCGCCCGGGCCGAGCTCGAGCTGGTGCGCGCCCAAGCCGAACAGCTCGGCGATCACCACCTGCTCGGCGTGTGTCTGCTCGACCTCGGTGTGGTGCTGCACTTCGGGCGTGAGCTCGAGCAGGCCGCGCGCTGCTACACGCAAGCGCTCGAGGAGCTGGCCTCGGTGGACGATCCGGTCGCGGAGGCGCGCTGCAACGGCAACCTCGGCGCGGTCGCGCACGACCAGGGCCGCCTGCACGACGCTGCCAGCGGCTATCGCCACGCCATCGCGCTGCTCGAAGACGGCGCCGAGCCGCGGTTGCTCGCGAACTTCCGCGGCAACCTGGCGTTGATCGAGCACGAGTTGGATCGGCCCGACGCCGCGCGGCGTTTGTACGGGCTGGCGGCCACTGGCCTGGAGGAGTTGTGCGACGCGCGCTTGCTCGGCATCGTGCTCGGCAACTGGGGCACCCTGGAACTGACTGGCGACGCGACTGCGAGCGCCTTGCCGCTCTTGCTGCGCGCCTACGCGTTGCTCGAGGGCTGCGGCGATCGACGCTCGTTTGGGCTCGCCACGGGCCGCCTGGCCGTGGTGCACGCTCGTCAGGGCAGGCTCGAGGAAGCGGAGGGCTGCGCCGTGCGGGCCGACCGGCTGCTGCGTCGTGACCCACTGGCACGCGTGCTCGTGGGCTGTCTGCGCGGCTTCGTCCAGCTCGCGCGGGCGGAGCAGGCGGCCGCTGCTGGCGACCTGGAGCGCGCCGAGACCGAGCTCGAGGTCACCCGGGCTCGCCTGCTGGCCGTGCAGAGCGCAGAGCACGGTGGCCGGCCGGCCCGCGAGCAATCGGACGACCTGCGGCTGTACAGCCGGCTCCTGGCCCGCGAGCTCGAACACGCGACCGCGAAGCTGGAATCTCTGCCGCAAGTCGCGGGTTGAGACTGCATGCCCGCCGTGCCGAACGCCCTCTCGGCACGTGCCGGGCACGTGTCTGGCCGCTGAATTTCGCCGGCACGTGCCCGAGTCGTGCCCGCGTGCCGCAGCGCCGATCGCGTGCCCACGCGCCGAAATCCTCAAGGGTTATCGCGCCGCCATGGGCGGCACAGCGGTTGCTCTAGTGCCCCCCGACACACAACAACCCCAGGCGCACGAGCTTGGATTTGATTCGAGGGCATATGCGTACGTTATCGATACTCAGCACAATCGTCGCTCTGGCCGGCCTGACGGCGTGTCAGCTCGACGTAGGAAAGGACCCAGAGTCTCAGGAGAAAGACGCCGGTCCGGATGGTCAGGACGCGGACGTCGAGCCGCCCGATCCTGGACACAAACCCGATCACGGCGGCTATGGCGGCTACGGCGGTCAAGCCGGTGCAGCGGGCGGCGAAGCCGGCAAGGCTGGGGGCGAACCCCATGCAGCTGGCAGCGGCGGAGCCGAGCCACCCGAGCACTACACAGAGCTGCGCGAGCCGAGCAAGGGCAGCGCGATCGCCATCTCCGAAGACGATGCCGTAGCCGTCGCGCTCAACCGCGGCGTGGGCTCGGCGACGGTGCTCGGCCTCGAGTACCCGAAGGAGGGAGATCCCAAGCTGCGCGTGATCAAGGAGGTCTTGCTCGGTGAAGGCTCGGAGCCTTCGCAGGTCGTGATCGGTCCGGACGGCGACACGGCGTACGTGCTGCTGCGCAAGGATCAGAAGCTGGTCAAGATCGAGTACCTGCACACGACGCCCTCGGTCTATGGCAAGGCCGACACCGGTTCGGAGCCGACCTCGCTCGCGCTCAGCCCGAGCGGTCGCTACGTGTACGTCGCCAACTGGAGCGACGGCACGGTGGTCGAGTACGACGCGAAGAAGCTCGAGGAGACCGACACGTTCGATCTCAACGACACGCTCGCCGCGACCGGTTACCTCGGCGAAGTGAAGGGTCGTCCCGCGCTGGCGCACCCGCGTTCGATCACGATCACCAACAACCACGACGGCGATGATGCCGACGAGACGTTGTACGTGACCGAGTACTACGCCCAGCAGGTGGAAGCCGAGCTGGCCGATGGTTCGAACTCGGACACGCGCAAGGTCGGCATGGTGTACGCGATTCCGCTCGCCACGCGCGAAGCCAAGACGATCAACCTCAAGGCGTTGACCGACATCGGCTTCCTGGACAACACCGGTAAGGCCGCGGGTTGCTACCCGAACCAGCTGCAGTCGATCGCCATCAACGGCTATTACGCGTACGTGGCTTCGGTGTGCGCGTCGCCCAAGGGTCCGCTCGGCGTGAAAGCCACGACCACCAGCTGCTCGGTGGTGGATGACTGCAACGGCCTCAGCCTGGTCGAGCCCGCGTGCATCCTGCCGTTCGGCGGCGCTGCCAACAAGATCTGCGTCGACGTGTCCAGCGTGAAGACCACCACGGCGCCGGTGATCTCGATCATCGACACGCGCAAGAACCAGGAGGTGCAGGGTTCGGCCGAGAACCTGAACGCGCGGTTCGCTCAGCTGTACGCCAAGAACAAGACCCCCGATGGCCAGCAGCGCTTCCCGCTGTTCGCCGGTGACCTGGCCTTCGTGCCCGGCACCTCGGTGGGTTACGTCACGGCCGAAGGCGCGGATGCGGTGTTCCGCTTCCAGCTCCGGGAGGACGGCACGATCGACAGCGTGGGTGGTTCCACCAACCTGTTCATCGACTTGCTCAACGGCTTGCCTGCCGACAAGACGGGCAAGGCTCCGATCGGCATCGCGATCGCCTCGAAGAAGAAGATCGCGGTCGTGACGAGTCAGGTGTCGCGCAACGCGCACGTACTCGACTTCAACACGCAGGCGGTGGCCGGTGGCGCGATGGCGCCGGTGACCGTGCAGACCTCGGCGTTGCCCACTCCGGGCTCCGACGAGGACAAGATCCTGCGCGGCGAGCGCTTCTTCAGGACGGGTACCGGTCGTTGGTCGCTGCGCGGCCAGGGCTGGGGCGCCTGCACCTCGTGTCACGGCGACGGCCTGAGCGACAACGTGACCTGGTACTTCGCACGTGGCCCGCGTCAGTCGGTGAGCCTCGACGGTACGTTCGGTTCGAAGCACAAGGAAGACCAGCGCTTCCTGAACTGGACCGCGATCAAGGATCAGACAGCCGACTTCGAAGACAACACGCGCGACATCTCGGGTGGTGTCGGTGCCATCGTGAACAACCTGAGCGTGCCTCCGGTGACGGATGACCGCATCGACTTCGTCGGTCTGGGCCACGCCAACCTGAACGGTTCGTCCGATCAGGCGGCTGACAAGACAAACCCGCTGATGTTCGCCCTGGCTCCGAAGCTCGACGACCAGGCCGAGCTGCAGCGCTTCATGCAGAGCATCCGTTCGCCGCGTGCGCCGAAGAACCTCGACCCGAAGAAGGTCGAGAAGGGCCAGGAGCTGTTCACCAGCTACGGCTCGTGCAACGGCTGCCACAGCGGTGAGAAGTGGACCATCTCGCGTCGCTTCTACACGCCCTCCATCGAGACCAACAACCTGCTCAAGACGGCTCCGCTCGCGATCCCCGCGGGTTTCCCGAAGGCGCTGTTGCCTGCGCAGGATCCCAAGAACCAGTTGCTCCGCTTCGGCGGCACCAACCCCGCGGCGCTCGACCAGATCCTGTGCGCGATCCGCCCGGTGGACACCTTCAAGGTGGCCGAGGATGGTGTGGGAATCGCCGAGCTGCGCGCCGACATGAAGACGGTCTCGCAGGGCGACGGTGACCCGGCTGGTGAAGGTCGCGGCTACAACATCCCCTCACTGCTTGGCTTGTCGACCGGCGCTCCGTACTTCCACGCCGGTAACGCGCGGACACTCGAGGCCCTGTTCTCGAAGACCTTCGCAGTCCACGCCCGCGCGCTCGCGCCGAACTTCCTCACGGAGTCGGACCCGCACGTCGTGCAGCAAAACATCGACTACATCGTGCAGTACCTGCTGTCGATCGACGAAGACAAGGAGTACCCGGCAGTTCCTGGCAACACCTCGCTGTGCCCGGACGTCTTCCCGGTTCCCGCGATGAAGTACTGACCCTCCAGTAGCTGTAAAACGAGCTGCGGGCGCCCACGCGAAAGCGTGAGGCGCCCGCAGTATTTTGCGGCACTCTGTCCGCACCCGTACTCACATGGTTTTCCCACCGGCGATGATCCAGACTGTATGAATGCAGCCTTCAGCTGCGGAGAGCTCGGGTCACCAGTTGCGCAGGCTGGCTTGCACGGTGTGCTTCGCGGCGCTGGCGAGCTGCGCAGCAGATGCGAGTCCGCCGCCGCCAAACCTGGAGCTGGTCGACGGCTCGCTCGCGCGCCTCGAGTCGAGCGAGCTTCGCAGCTGGTCGAGTGCCGAGCGCATGCCGTACAGCTACCCGGCATTCCCGCACGGCAACAAGGACTTCAATAATTTCCTGGACGTGTGCGGCAGCCGGCCCAGCCTACCGCTGATCGCCCTGGATGCACCGGGCAGCTGTGAGCCGGAGCTCGGCGGACACTTGATCGCGCGCGACGATCGCGGTCCGGGCGTGATCTCACGCCTGTTCTTCACCAGCGGCAGCATCCAGCCGAACGCGCACGGTCGCGTGCTCGAAGAGCGCATTCGCATCTACGCCGACGATCTCACCCGGCCCGTGTACGACGGCGCACTCGCGAGCTGGCGCGACGGCGCCGAACCGCCGTTCGATGCGCCGAACACGCGCTGGACCTCGGGTGCGCTGGTCAGCTACCCGAGTATCCCGTACCAGACCCGCATGCGCGTGGTGTTGGACGCGCTGCGCGACGACTCGATGTACTACTACACGGTCGAAGCGCGCAGCTCGCCGCCGCTAGACGACGCCACACCGAGCGCGCCGGGCGAACCCCTGTTCCACGAGGCCGATGTCCAGCTGGCTGGGGGCGCGCTTCAAAGCGTGTTCGAACGTGTCGGCCAGGGCCAGCTGCAGCATGTGCGTTTCGAGTTGGGCCGCGACGCGGCGCTGCTCGAGCAAATCGACCTGGTGCTGGAGTGGGACGACCTGCCGCAACCGGCACTGGACCTGCCGCTGGCCCGGCTGTTTGCGAGCAGCCAAGAGCTGCGCGCATTTCAGACCACGCCGCTGACCGTGGAGCTTTCGGAGCAGCGCGTCGTGTTGCGTCTCGAGCTGCCGATGCCGTTCGCGCAGCGTGCGCGGCTCTCGCTGCGCAACCGAGGCCAAGCCACCAGCACGCTGCACGTCGGACTCGACGGCACCGGCGCGTTGCCGGGCGGGACATGGGGACATCTGCATGCAACGTTGCGCGAAGCGCAGGGCCCGTTCACACCCGATCAGCGTTTCGTCGCCGCCAGCGCTACCGGGCGCGGCAAGCTGATAGGCGTCGCGATGTTCTGCGACGGCCGCGGCTTCGCGGACCGCGGGACGCCGCACCCGATCAGCTTCCTGGAAGGAGATGCACTGCTGGCGAGCGACGGGCGCGATGCGTTGCACGACACGGGCACTGAGGACTTTTTCAGCTCGGGTTGGTACTTCCAGGACGGAACCTTCGAGGCTCCGTTCGGCGCGCTCGTATCCGTGGCGGCGGACCTCGGCGCGGGCACGGCCCGGCTCACCGCGCTGCGCTGGCTGCTCGGCGACAACGCCGTCGAATTCTCCAATTCATTGAACCTACAGTTCGAATACGGAGCCTTCGAGCCGCTGGCGGCCTACCACTACGCCGCCGTCGCCTTCTTCTACCTGCACTGAGTCCGATGGCGCCCGTAGTGCTTTGTGCTGACCCGAGAAACCAGCCCGAAGCGACATTACTGGAGGCAGGGGCCGAACCACAGGATGGGCAAAGTGTTTGCGAAGCGTAGGTATGTCGGTCAGACCCGTGCAGTTGGCGCGCTGGTCCTCGTATGCGTCTCGCTGACCGGGTGCTCGCCCGAGGACCCAGGCCGCACCGAGGGGGGCCATAGCGTGGCCGGGGCCGCGGGCTACCCGCCGATCGTCGGCCAACCTGGAGCCCCATCGCGGGGTGCAGCTGGCAACATTGCCGGCGCTGGCGTGGTACCGCCGAGCGTCCCAGGAAACGGCATGCCCGATGTCGCTGGCAGTCCTGCCGCCAAGCCACCGGCGGGAGGTGCAGGCGTGGCCGGTGCTCGGGCTCCCACGATGACCGGCAGTGCCGGTTCGACGACGCCGAGCGGCGCAGCGGGGAGCGGAACGCCCCCACCCACCGGAGAGATCTGCGCGCGCTGGAAAGCCGACCGCGTGAACCTCACCGAGGGCGCGTGGAACGGCGACGCCGCGGCGTGCAATGCGGGAGACATGACGCCCGAGGCACGCGCCACCGCGCTACGCCTCCACACGTTGTATCGATTCATGGCGGGTCTCGATCCGGTCATGATGACCGACGAGAACAACCGCAAGGCGCAAGGCTGTGCGCTACTGATGACCGCGAACGGCTCGATCACGCACACGCCTCCGTCGACCTGGAAGTGCTACACGATGGAATTGGGGCAACTTTCCGGAATCGTCTGAGACTGTGCCGACTTAGATCGTTTGGGGGAAAACTCGCTGCTCAATCGCTGCTCAATGGCCGGAGCCCGGCCACGTGCAGGCTGACGGCCTGGCCGGGGTAAGCGCCCCACCGGTGCCCGGTGAACAGGTGCAGCCGGCCGCGTGGGGCGCTCAGCACGCCGTGCAGTGTTGAGCTCCGGCACGGCTTCATGCAACGGCGTGAAGTCGCCGACGTGCAGTTCCTGAAAGGTCTGCGCGAGGCGTTGGTACTGACGCAGCTGCCCACTGCTCATGTGGCCGGTGCGCTGGGAGATCTTGGCCTCGCTCCAGTCCAGCGCCAGCTTGGTGGTGACGAAGCTTGCACGCAGGTCGTGAATCACCAGCTGCCGTGCATCGGCTGTGCTGCCGAAAAGCTCCTGTCGGCTCACACCGGCCGTGCGCAGGGCCTCACGAAGCAGGTGCGGCAACGGTTGGAAGTCCCGATCACGCACGCCGTCCTGCGGCTTGTTCCGGTACATGATCCGCCGGCCCTGCCCGTTGACGAACATGCGATCACCCGGCTTGGCACCTGCACGTGCGAGCTCCACCCAGCGCTGCAGTGCCAGCACGGTGCCCGGGTCCAGCTTCCACAGCCGTGCCCTGCGCGTCTTCGTCATGCCGGCGTCCAGCCGTGCCGTGCCACGCTCGAGGTCGAAGTGCCCGAGCGTCATGTGCAGCGTCTCAGTCAGCCGGCCGCCCTCGCGGATCAGGTAGCCGCACAGCACGCGCAGCCACAGCGGTACCGTCGTTGCAGCCATCAGCTGCACATCCTCGGACGGGTAAAGCCACTGCAGCTGACGCGGCCCACCGTCGCGCGGCAGCCAGCGCTCTGGCAGTGGTGAGCGCTCGATCAGCCGGAGTGGCTGCACGCACAGGTCGAGGATGGTTTTGATCGGGGTGAGTGCCTGCCGGCGTGAGTTCGGTCGCAGCTCTGGGTTGAGCTTGCGCTTCACCTGGTCGCAGTGCTCCACACTGATGGCGTCCACGGGCAGGTCACCGAGCACTGGCAGAATGTACTTTCTGCAGTTGGTGCTGCTGGCGTCGATCGAATCCTTGGCCCGTGCCGGCACTTCATCCGGAAACTCACGCGCCAGCTCGCTGCTGTTC
>DATEOF010000378.1:0-15719 GCA_035274465.1 Polyangiales bacterium | reverse complement strand
CACTCGTCCCGCTACCCGCCGCTGCACTCGCTCCGACGCCGCTGCCGTCGTCACTGCCACAGCCGCACAGCAGCGCGGCCGCGAGCCCGCAAAATACTAAAATCCGGTGAAGCATGACGGCGTCCTCCACCCTGACGCTCGCACCCTTTTACAGGCTAAACGAGGGCCGGTCACGCCGTTCTGTCAACAAAAGGTACATCAAATTGCAGCAACGGCGAATTTTCCTGCGCTCGGCGGGAGAGCTGCCCTACGTCACTTGATGTTCGAGACGACCTGACCGCCCGAAGGCTTGGTCAGGAGCAGCGGCTTCCAGCGCGTATCGCCTTCCAGATAGACCTTCTGGAACGCGAGCGCGTATTTGCCCGACATCTGGCCGGACGTATCCGTCGGGCCGAACCAGTTGAAGTGGGTCGCGCCCGGGACCGTGATCTGCATCTTGGGTGTGTCGTTGGGAATGCCGCCGTACACGCCGTCCGACATGATGCACGGCGCGACGGTGTCCGCGTCGCCGCAGAGCAAGAGCGTCGGCACCTTCGTGCCCTCGCCGGCGCCGCCCCACGCGGCCAACCCGATCGACGAGTTGAGCGCGGGCGTCATCTGAGCAGCGATCGTCGTGCCACCGCCGCCCATCGAATACCCCGACGTGCCGTAGCGACCGCTCATCTTGCCCATCACCGGACTGCCGCTCGTCGTGTTTTCTTTCTTCATGTCGTCGACTGCGCCAAGTAATAGACCGGCGCGAATCTGCGGGATGTCCGAGGGCAACGTGTTCGTGATCACGGTCACGATGCCCCACGATGCGTAGAACGGCCCCCACGGCGCCATCTCCGGTCCGCTGTTCAAGAACCCGGGGCAGATCGCGATGCCGGCGAACGGCGGCTCGGCATCGGTGGGATACACCATCGTGCCGCTAGGCAGCGTCTTCTGCGCCGTCTTGTACGGGCCCTTGGCAGTCGTCAGCATCGCGGGCGGATCGCCGTGGCAGAGACAGTTGCCGTCGGGGCAACACTTGCCGCCCTTGACCATTGGATCGGTCGCAGGGGGCATCGTGGTTCCGCCAGTGCTATTGCCCGAGCCTGCCATCGCGGAGCCGGTGCTGGAGCCGGAAGACCCGCTGGAACCAGAGCTGGTGCTGCCCGCACCCGAGCTCGTGCTCGGCGAGGTCGAGGCGCCGCTCATTCCGGCTGCACCCGTCGTGGGCGTCACCATCGCGGGCGAACCGGCGGTCGCAGGCTTGGCTGCTGCACCCGAAGGTGTCGCGCCACTGCTGCTGCTCGTGCCAGCAGCTGTTGGCGGCGTCGACGGGGTGGTGGCGGCTGGCGTACTGGGCGATGCGATAGGTGTGGTCGAGCCCGCCGCACCGAAGCCAGGCGCAGGCGTTGCGTGCGGAAGCATCATCGTCCGGGGTTCATCGGACCCGCAGCCAGCGCCGAAAGCGATCGCGACGAACGCAGCCGCGGCCATGCTCAATGCAGACCGTTGAGTCGATTTCATGTATCCCCTCGTGTCACGCGATTACACACGTGAGCAAGGGTTCATCGATTCGCGGCAGAACGGGCTAAGCGATGGGCTGAGAACGCATCTCGCTGGCTGACAATGTTAGGTGTCCGGCACGCTCTACACGCCCAGTACTAAGGTGCCGCCGGAGCACTCGGTGCCGCGATCTTCACGTAGACCTCGATGGCATGTGTGCCGTCGGGACCGACGCTCGCTTCGGGCGAGATCGCGAGCGTGCTCTCGAACATCGTGGGTGCGCCCGATGGATCGGCGACCGTGAACATCAGCGCGCCCATGAATCCTTCGGCGCGTTCGGGTGACCAGCGCGTTTCGATGCGGCACACGGTCGTCCGGCACATCACCGACTTGAGCAAACCCGCTTTCACTTCCGGTCTGCGGAACTTCTCTTCGATCGCTGCTTCGAAGCGTGCGCCGCTCGAAGCGCGAGGCTCACGCTCGAACAGTCGCTGCAGCTCCTCGACCGGGCCCGACCGTGGAGGCACCGGGATCTCGACCTCGGGGCTCGGTTGCGGTTCGGCGCTGGGCTTCGCGGTGGCTTCCGTGTTCGCAGCTGGGGACGCGGGAGGAGCCGGTTCGGCGGGCGCCGCCGGAGCGGGGCTTGGAGCTGCGGGCGGTGCGACCGGTGCTTCGCTCGAAGTTGCCGCGGCGGCGGGCTCGGGGCCCGCGTCATCGGGCTCGGCGCCCGGGTCCAGCGTGGCGACCCACCAGACCACAGCCGCACCGACGACGAATATCAAAAGCATCCAATGACTTCGCGACACGCGCGCAGTGTCGTACGAAGAGCGACACGGAGCAACTTGCCCCGCCGTCAGCCGCTGACGCCTTGCTCCACGCCGTGTGTGCCGGCCCGCTCCTCTCTCGAGGCCTCTTCGAGGGCAGCCTGGAGGCGCTGCAAGCTCGCGCGCATCCAGCGCTGGAAGCCGCCCTGCGCGATCCTCATCAGCGGCGCGAGCACCCGGTAGCGCGGCTCGAAACGATACGTCCAGTACACGCTCGTGCCGCTCGGCGTCGGCGCGAACATCCAGTCCGACTCTGCCCTGCGAAACAGCAGCGCGAGAGGTCCCTTGAGCGTGTTGGTCCACGCGTAGCTGAGCCGCAGCGGCGCTTCGCTCGCGATCAGCTCCTCGTGCGTGACGCTGTCGTCCGTCCAGCGAACGCGCCGGCGCGTCCGGGGCTGCGCCGAGTCGAAGGGCTCGCAGCTCGCGATGCCCGGAACCGGCATGAACGGCAGAAACCAGCGCGCCGCACGCTTCGGATCACAGACCGCCTCGAACACACGCTCGCGCGGTGCGCCGATCTGTCGCGCCGCGATCGCTTCGTGGACCTTCTCGCCCAGGTGCGCACGGCCATCGGTCCTGCGGTACACGAGCCAGCGCAGCTCGTGCGGAGGCTTGCCCGCTGGAAGCGCGAACAGATCGTGTCCGCGAGACCACTGCGCGAACCAACCTGTCGGCGGCCAGGCCTGTGCGGGAAGGTTCTTGTGCTCGAACGCGTAACACGACTCGTCGGAGATGCGCTCGAAGGGCAGACCTCGGATCGCGCCCTCCACCTCGGGCCGCGTGAAGAGGCACGACCAGAACACTTGCGACGCTTGCTTGGCCAGCTGGTCGGGTTCGTAGTCGTCGTTGGCGACGAATGCGCTGAACACGAGCAGTCCCCCGGGCACGAGCCACTCGGCCGCGCGCTCGAACAACTTTCGCAGCTCCGCGACGCTGCGAAAGTGGGATGCCACGACCTCTGCCAGCACGACGAGGCGATACGTCTCCGCCGGCACTCCGAGCCGTGGATCGAGCGCGTCGCCTTCGAACACGCGCGCCGACAGGCCCGTCTGCGCCAGCTCATTGCGCAGCACTTCGGCGAGCGACGGTGCGAGCTCCACGGCGTCGATCCGAAACCCCTCGCGCGCGAGCGGCAGGGTGTTGCGCCCGGTGCCGGCGCCCACGTCCAACACGCAAACCTCGCTCGGTGTCCCCAGCGCGTGGGCGAGCGACAGTAGCTTCGCGTCGGGATGCGCGCCGAACAGCGGCGGCGTGCGCGAGCGCACCCACTCGTCGTACTCATCGGTGAGCGTGATGACCTCGTGTTGGATCTCGTAGCGCACGCCGGTCTCCGGCGGAGTCTCGGAGCGAACGCTGATCACCAGCTTCGAGAACGGCGAGGCATCGAACCCGGCGCGCAGCTCGCGCTCGAGGATCTCTCGCAGCAGCGCGGTCTCGTCCGCATCGAACTTGTTGCCGAGTCCGGCGAACAGCGTGGTCAGCACCTGCGCGTAGTGATCCAGCAGCGCGGGGATGGCCGGCAGCCGCAGCTTGGCTTCGCTGTGGCTGCGATGCGGCAAGCGCGCGATGATGGAGTCGCGCAGGGTACTGGGATCGAGCTCGCGAGTCGCAGCAGGGTTCGCCATGGCGTCGCAGACTGGCGCACAAACGCGCCCGAGGGGCAAGTGGGGCAGCTCTGCATCGGCCGAATTCCCCAGCATATTCAGCGGCCCCGAGCGCCTGGTGACCCTGTCAGCGAGCCATGCTACACGACAGTTCATGCGTGCAGCAGCGCTGATCGCCTTCGTGGCCACCGCCTGTCACTCGCCTTCGGACGACTCTGCCGAGCGCCGCCGCGGCGGAACCGTCAGCGATTCTGGCTCGCGGCAACCGGACGGCGCGATGATCGACGCGCTGCACGAAGAGCTCACCATGTTCTTCCCCATGGATGAGTCGGATGATGGCTGGCGCGTGGACCGCGTGAGCGGGATCGACCTCGTGCCCTGGCAACGCAAGGGTTTCGGAATCTATTCGGTGGATGCGCGAGGGACCACGGCCGTCAAGGCCGCGGTCGGCGACGGCCAGCACATCGTGGGCTCGAAGGGCTACCACTTCGCGACCGGAAGCGCCGAGCCCATGAAGCATGACGCTGGCAGCTTCACGTGGGCAGGCTGGGTTTCGCTCGACCCGGTGAGCAGCGCGGCGCCGTACACCGATCCGCAGACGTTACTCGCGAAGTGGAACGGCATCACGGACTCGGGCGCGCAGGAGAATCACCGCGAGTACCGCGTGTGGCACGACGAAGCCGTGTCGCAGTGGCGCTTCGAGGTCTCGGCCGATGGTCTCGAAGGCGTGCTGAGCTCGAAGAGCGTCGCGCATCCCACGCACATCGAACGAGATCGCCTGTACTTCGTCGAGGCCTGGCACGATGCGGAGCAGGAGACCGTCAACCTCCGCGTCAGCACGCGCGAAGAGCGCGGAGACAGCGTCAGCGAGCCCTGGGACAAGGGCGTCTTCTCCGGCGTCGCCGACCTCGACGTCGGGGCCCAGAACACGTGCACGGATGCTCACCTGCAAGGCGTCGTGGACGCGCTCGGCTACTGGAGCCGCGTGCTGAACGACGAAGAGAGCCTCGCCCTGTGGAACGACGGCGAAGGCCTCGAGCTGTAAAAGTCACGACGGCTCGGCGGTGACACCGGCGATGAAGCGGTAGCCGCGACCGCGCACGGTGCGCAGGAAGCGCGGCTGATCGGCGACGTCCGACAGACCACGACGCAGCTGCATCACGCAGTGGCTCAAGGTCGCGTCACTCACGCAGCAACCACCCCACACCACGTCGACCAGCTCGTGCTTGAGCACCACGCGCCGCCGGCGCTCGATCAAGCACAGCAGCAGATCGAACGGCCGCCGCGCGAGTGCCACGAGGCAATCTTGGTCGCGCAATTCGAAGCAGTCCGTGTCGAGCTCGAACTCGGCAAATCGATAGATCACTGCTTCCGGCCCTCGAGAGTGTCTCCGTAAACTGTTGTGACATGTGAGGTGACACTTGCCTGTGGTGCAATTCACAAGCGAGGAGTGCCTCGATGAAAAGTCCATGAAAACACCAAGCAGCGCCCAAGCAACCGTTTGCGATGCCCTGCATGGTGAATCCAACAGTCGGATCCTGATCGGACTGCAAAGAGGAGAACACCATGCGCATGTCACGAGCAACGATTGCGATCGCGTTGACGCCGCTGTGGGCGGCGGCATTGGCCGGACAGGCTGCCGCGCAGGAGGTCTGCGGCAATGACGTCAAGCTGGAGGTCGTCAATGCTCTGAGCAAGTACGACGATCCGACGTCCAAGGACGCGCTGGCAGCCCAGCAGGAGCTGTACAAGAAGCTCGAGTACTGCCTGAAGGAACCGCCCAAGGACAACCAGCCGGCCGCGCGCTTGCGCGCCCGAGCATGTGGCAAGATCCCGTTCGTCGGCAGCTTGTACTGGGAGCAGATGCCGTGCTGCGGCTACGATCCGCAGGAGTACACGTTTGCGTGTCCGATCGAGATTCTGCGCGACAGTGGCTTCGGCGCGCCGGCGTATCCGGGAAGCTTCGAGCACGTCCTCGTGTGCGTGGACTACGGCGCCGGCCTGGTTCCGGTCGCGCGCGACTGGGTCCACCTCGCCGACAACATATCCGGCACGCGACCGATCTGGAACTTCGCGGCACTGCCGAAGGTGTTCGACCAGGGCTTCCTGGCGCAGCACTTCGACAACCTCGCCTACCCCGCGCGCGCGGTTCTGTCGTGGAGCATCGAGCCGGCAGACTGCCAGCAAACACCGATCTGGGGCCACGCGGTCGACTTCAAGATCCGCCTGGACAAGTGAGCGAGCGCGACGCGCGCGCGCCTCGCGAGCCGGCGTTCGGCACGTGAGGTGCGCGCGGGTAGCCGAAGGTCCTGTTCTCTCACACCCGGTCGACCGTTAGATTTAAAGGCCCGGTGATGCAACTCACTCCTGCGGAGGAAGCGTTTCAGTTACTTTTGTCTTCAAACTACCCGGGAGCGCCCCTTTGGGTTGGATGCTCGATTGGCTTCAAGCGTCGCTGCAACGCAGACCAGCGGCTCTGCGCACGTTGTTGCGATTCGGCAAGGACCCGCTGCAACGCTTCGCGCTCACGTTCGCGGACGGCCCCGCCGTCGTCGATATCTTCGAACGCTCGCGCGATTTTCAGGTCGGTTCCACGATCGCGCCCAAGGCCAAGCTCGGCCCATTCTTGCTGAGCCTGGACGAGGGCCCGCGCCACACCCGCGAGAAACGGGCGCTCTCGCGCGCGATCGGGCTGTCGTTCGCGACCTTCGCTCCGATCGCAGCCGCGGAGAGCGCGCGTGCGGCGGCCGACCTCGCCCTGCAGCTCGGCGATGAACCGCGCATCGACCTCGCCTCGGATTTCGCCGAGCTCGTCTACACCCGCACGCTCGCCCGGTACTTCGGTCTGCCGCTCGACGGCTGGCAATGTCCGGACCTGGACGCTCCAGACGGCGAACGCACGCTCGCGCTGTACATCCGCACGCTCGGCTCGACCATCGGCAGCGGACATCCTGCGCCATTCGGGCTCGAACAGCTCGCCCTACGTGTGAGCAAGAAGTTCGAAGGAGAGCTCGAGGCTGTCATAAGCCAGCAGATGGGCCAGCAGCCGGCCGACACGGTGCTCGGCCATCTGCTGCAGCCGCAGCCACGACCCGGCGAGGATGCCGAGCAGGTGCGCGCGGACGCCGAGTTCGTCCAGCAGGACGGCCTGGTCCGCTCGATCGGCGGGCTGCTGTCCGCCGGAGCAGGCTTCCCCAAGGCTTTTTCGAATGCCATCCACGAGTGGATCCTGCACGGGCAGCTCCACGTGCTCGAGGCCGCCTCCAGACAACTTCCCGACCCTGCATGGGGCCAGCTCGTCCAGGCACACGTGCTCGAGGCGCTGCGACTGCGGCCGGTGTTTCCGCTGCTCGTCCGCTACTGCCCGCGCGCGACCGCACTCGCCGGCCAGGAAGTTCCCGCCGGCTCCGAGATCGCATTCGCGCCGATCGCGGCCATGTCCGATCCCACGTTGGTCGAATCCCCGGAGGAGTACCGGCCAGGCCGGCCCGATCATGTCTACTCGGTGTTCGGTTGGGGACCGCGCGCCTGCATCGGTCGCAACATGATGCTCGGGCTCGTGCCTCCGATGCTGAAAGCGCTGTTCGCGCAGGTGCCGGGCTTCGCGAACGCTCCGCTCGGCGAGTTCGCATACGACGGACCCGCCCTCGACCGCTACTGGTTCACTCCCCAACCGCACGCGGCGCACGCCCAGGTTTCATGAAGCAATCTGCGATCACGATCGTCGCGCCACTCGATACGCAACATCAGACCGGGGCAGTCTTCGCTCGGCTCTCAGCGCTCGGCGACGCCGTGCATGAAGGGCGTCTGGTCAGCCTCACGCAGCTGATCGAAGCCCAACGCGTCCACTTCTTGAGCTTCTTCATGTTCGGCGGCCCCGAGCTGGGGCTCATGGGCACTCAGCCACCTCCGAGCCAGGCCTTCGTGGTGCTCGAGGTCAACGCCGATGGCAAGCGGAGCGAGGTGCTGCGCTTGATCGCCGAGCGCGCCCCGGAATTTCTCGCCGAGCTCTTCCACGAGTGCTCCGGCCTTCCCGCACCCGCAGCTCAGGGCGGCTGGTTCGACTTCCTGAGCGCACACGACGTCGGTGCCGACGCGTTCTACCTCGGGCACCCCGGCCGCAGCGTCCAGCAGATCGCGCGCGAGCGTCGGCTGCGCGCGAGCGCGAGCCAGTGGCTCGATCACGCGCGCCGCGAGACGGATGCCAGCGACACCTGGCGAGAGCTCCAACGAGACCTGAAGGGCGATCTCGATCGGCTCGGGCCGGCGCCCCGACTGCCGTTTTGGGTGCGCTGGAGCTTCCATCCGCAAGCCGGTCCACGCCGCTTGCGTTTCCTTTCTTCATGGCTCGGTCGCGTGAGCTTCGTCCTCGGCATTCTGGCTGGACTCGCCGCGCTCTTTTGGTTGCCGCACTCGACGCTGTTTCGGTCCGTGGTCGCAGCGCTGGTCTTCATCGGCTCCTGCCCGATGCTGACCTCCTGGATTCGCGAGCGGCCGCGACGCGCGAAAGGCTACGCGCGGCTGCAGATCTGGGCGGTGATGATCCGCGACTGGTTGTTGCTCGTCATGGGCATCAGCGGCTCCTTGGGCCTACTCTCGCTCGCTCCCTACGTGATCAGGTACGCGCACCTGGTGCGCACGCCACTGATCTCCACCGCGGGACTGGTCACGGCAGCGCTCGTGGGTACGTTCGCGGGCCTCGCGGCAGGCAGCAGGGCGGGCTGGACGCTCGGGCTGGTCACGCTCGCTGCCTGGAGCTGCGCCGTGTATTCCCTGTGGCAATCGCCAGCCTGTCTCGCGTTCACCTGGCTCGTGGCCACCGGCGTCGCGCTGGCGACGATGCTGATCCTCGTCGCGCGCTTCCTCGTACTGCTCCGGCGCTCGGAGGTGAACGACGTGCAGCCCGAGCTCAACTGGGATCTCGAGACGCTCGAGCGCTGCACACAGCGCGAAGACATCCAGCTTCAAAACCACCTGGCGACCGTCACGGAGCTGCGGCCGGATCGCATCCGCCGCTACGCGCTGCGCGTCGTGCTACGCGCCGTCGCGCTGCTCTCGAAGGTCTACTTCAACCAGGGCACGCTGGACGACATCAGCTCCATCCACTTCGGCCGGTTCGTGATCCATTCGCACGCCGGCACCGAGCGCCTGCTATTCATGGGCAACTACGACGGCGGCTTCAGCACGTACCTGGGCGCATTCTCGAGCGTGCTCGGCACGACGGCGGTCTGGAGCTGCACGCACGGCTTCCCGCGGACGTTCTTGCTGGTCGAGGACGGCGCACGCGACGAGCAACGTTTCAAGGCGTTCGGACGCCATAGCCAGGTCCCGACGCTCGGCTGGTACAGCGCCTACCCTGACGTCTCCACGCAAGACGTGCTTTCGGGCAGCGCCACGCACGAAGATCTCGGGCGCCGGCCCGCGCAGCCTGCCCGAGCGACCTGGTACGCCCTGCTCCGGCCGTTCTGGTCGGGGCCGGAGTTGCGCGGGCCGTTCGACGAGGCCGCTTGTGACGCCGCGCTACGGCGGCTGTGAGGTGCGACGATGGAGCGACTCGAGCTCGACGACATCCAAGGTCTGGTCGCCTACGCGTACCTGAATCGCCCGCACGCGCGCTACGTGGTGCTGCGAGTCCGACCCGGGCCACCCCGCAACGCGCGCGCGTGGCTCGACGCCCTGCGGCAGTTCGTGGGCAGTGCGGGGCCGTCTCGCCAACACGGTGCCGGGCATCCACCGTTGCTGGCGATCGCCTTCACACACGCCGGGCTCCACGCGCTCGGTGTGCCCGCCGATGCTCTCGAGACCTTCGTGCCGGAGTTTCGTCAGAGCATGGCGCATCCGCACCGCGCGCGAGTGCTCGGCGATAACGGCGAGAACGCACCCGAGAACTGGCTCTGGGGCGCGCCACACAACGAAGCGCACATGCTCGTGGCGAGCTTCCACCACGATCCCGCAGAGCTGGAGCAATGGTGGCAGCGCCAACTGGGCAGTGCAGAGCACGCGTTCGAGCGCACCCATGACGTCGCGGCATTCTTCCGGCCGCAGCCCCACGATCGGCGCGACCTGCGGGAGCCGTTCGGCTTTCGTGACGGCATCTCGCAGCCATTCGTCGAGGGTTTCGGCCGGCCGGCGCCGCGTGGCGACGCACCGTCGAATCAGGTGAGCGCCGGAGAGTTCGTGCTCGGCTACCCGAACCAGCTGGGGCTCTTGAGTCTCTCCCCTTCAGTCGACGCCGCAGCCGATCCGCACGCGCAGCTTCCCGAGCTACCGAACGGCCGTCGCGACCTGGGCCGCAACGGCACGTACCTCGCCGTGCGCGAGCTCGAGCAAGACGTCGCTGCATTTCGAGCATTGCCGGCGCTCGTCCAGGCCAAGCTGGTCGGACGCTGGCCGAGTGGTGCACCGCTCGGGCTGACACCGGAAGCGGACCGTCCGGAGCTCGGAGCGCGCAACGACTTCGGCTACTCGGAGCGCGATCGTTTGGGCTTGATGTGTCCGCTCGGCTCGCACGTGCGACGTTCGAACCCGCGCGATGGCTTCATCGACCCGGCGCGCGGGACGACCGCACAGGAGTCGCTGGATACCGTCAACAAGCACCGGCTGCTGCGGCGCGGACGGCCGTTTCAACGCGGAGACAGCCAGGGCACGTTCTTCATCTCGATCAACGCCAACCTCGAGCGACAGTTCGAGTTCGTGCAGCAAGCCTGGCTGGCCAGTCCGACCTTCATGGGCCTGAACGGCGAGCGAGACTTCGCCGCGAGCGCCGGGTCGCCATTCAGCATGCCGCACTGCAGCGGCCGCGAGCGCCTCCAGCTCTCGGCGTTCGTCCGCGTGCTCGGCGGACAGTACTTCTTCCTGCCGGGTCTGCGGGCGTTGCGCTGGCTGGCGACGATCTGAGGGCGCGCCTCAGCCAGCGGCAGCGAGCGTTCGGCGCAGCTCCGTGACCTGCGCGACGCGCGCGGGCGCTTCCACCCGCCGCCAGATCTCGAGCGCAGCGTCGAACGCCTCCGCCGCCGCTGCGAGCTGCCCCTCGGCCGAGTGCACGCCGGCCTTGCCTTGCAAGGCGAGAGCGCACCAGGGAGCCGTATCGAGCTGGCGGGCCAGTGCCAGAGCTTCGGAGTACACGTCGAGCGCGCGTCGTCGGTCCTGGCTGCGGTCGCCGAGCACGCGACCTAGTTGCACGAGCGCACGCACGTGGAAGCCACGCTCGCCGCACGCTGCCGTCTCGCGCACTGCGCGCTCCGCCGTTTCGCGCGCGAGATCGAGCTGCCCGCTGCGCCGCTGGGCCTCGGAGGCTGCGATGCGCAAGTAGTCGACCGCGTAGTGCCCGGCGCGATCCTCTTCGACCTGCGCCGCGCTGGCGATCAAGCTGCACGCCTCGTCGACCTGATTCAGGCTGAGCAGCGCGAGGCCGAGGTGGCTCGCGATCGGCATGTACATGGTGTGCACCTCTTCCTGCTTGCACACCTCGAACGCCATGCGCAGCCAGCGCTCGGCCTCGTGGTACTCGCCTTGAACCATGAGGCACATGCCGTACTGCTCGAGGATCATCGTGCGCGAAAACGCGTGCACGAACTGCTCTGCGATCGCATGGCCCTCCTGGAACGCGCGCGCCGCGTCCGCGAAGCTGCCGGTCATCACCGCGGTCGAGATCACGAACGTGCGGATCATGACGCTCGGATAACCGGCCCAGCCGAGTCGGCGCAGCGCAGCAGCGCCCGAGAACGTGGCCTGCAGCTCCAGGAGGCACCGGCGGGCCGCTTCGTAGTCCGCCTGCGCGTGCTGCACCATGGCCAGGTTGTACCGAGCGGCGACTTCGAGCGCGAACTGATCGCCTTCCAGCTGACGCGCGAGGGTGAGCGCTTGCTCCGCGGAACGTCGCGCCTGGTCGTAGCGGGCCGTCAGCCACAACTCGGCGCTGAGCTGGCAGGCGATTCGCGCCAGACGACCCGAGTCCTGGAGCTCCATGGCGTACTGTTCGGCCTCGCGCAGCAACTCGATCACGCGCTCGTGCGCGCCGATCGGCAAGAGCGGTGCCAGCGCGGTCAAACGCAGATCGATCGCCGCGCGCGCGTGCTCTGGACTCGCGGGCAGGTGCCCCAGCGCCGCGAGGCCGCGATCCAGGTGCGCGATGGCGAGCGCGCTCGCACCACGACCGGCAGCGCGCACGCATGCCGCCTTCTGATACTCGGCGCACTTGAGCCAGAGCTCCGCGCGAAACGCGTGCTCGGCCAGTGCCTCGACGTACTCACCGAGGCGCGTCGGATATTGCTGTTCGATCACCTCGACCACGCGCAAGTGCAAGGCGCGCTTGTGCGGACGCACGAGGCGCTTGTACACCACCTCCTGGATCAGCGCGTGTTTGAAGCGAATCGTGCGCGCGAGCGGTTGTGAGCGCGTCTCCTGCGTGGTGACCGTGACCAACACGTACAGCAGCTCGGCCCTGGTCAAGAGCTCGAGGCGCGTCGCAAACTGTTCGGCGTCGAGGTCCGTGATGGCGCGCAGCGTCTCGACCGAGCCTTGATCGCCGAGCACCGCGGCAGCTTGCAAGACCTCGCGCGCCGACTCCGGCAGGCGATCGACGCGCGCGCCGAGCAGGCCCTCGATGCTCGCCGGCACGTCGCTGCCGAGGCGCTCGGTCCCGAGCGCGCGAGTGCGGTTCTCGAGCAGACCGTTCTCGACCAGCGTGCGCACGCTCTCCTCGATGAAGAACGGATTGCCGTCGGTGCGCGCGATCAACCACTTGCGCAGCGGCACGAGCTGCTCGTTGGCACCGAGCAGGTTGAGCAGCAAGCTGTCCGCGGCAGTGATGTTGAGCGTGGTCACCTCGAGGCTTTGCAGGTGATCGCACGTGCGCCAGGGCGGGCTGAAGTCGGGGCGATGCGTCAACAACAGCAGCGTCCGCGAACCCGGCGGGGTCTCCACCAGGCTCGCGACGAACGCGAGCGAGTCCGGATCGCACCAGTGGAGATCTTCGCAGAGCACCACGGACGGTCCCTGTGCGCACCAGTGCGAGAGCAGCTCGCGCATCAGCCCCTCGATGCGCCGGCGCTTCTTCGCCGGATCCAGCCGCGCCCAGCTGGAATCGGCGGCGGGGATCTCGAGCAGCTCCAGCGCCGGCGCGAGGTTTCGGTTCGGCTGGCCGTCGCGCTCCCGGAGGTACTGCTCGATCTTGGCGCGCACCTGGGTGGGCTCGTCCTCGTCGTCGATCGCGAACAGCGAGCGGGCCATGCTGGCGAGCAGCGCGTGGGGGCGCCCGCTCAGATATGACAGCGAAGCGGCCTCGAGCACGTGCGCGCTGCCGGCGCGCTGCAGCAGCTCGTAGCAGAGCCGTGACTTGCCCACGCCGGGCTCGCCGCGCAACACCCTCGCCTGGCTGCGACCCGCGACCGCGGTCGCCAGCGCCGCTTCCAGCTGCGCGAGCATCTCCTGGCGACCTGCGAGGGGTGACAGGCCGCGCAAGGCGTTCGCTTGAAAACGTGTGCGCACGCTGATGCCGGTCAGCTCGTGCACCTCGATCGGAGCGGCCACGCCCTTCACCTGCATCGGTCCGAGCGGGTTCGTGCGCAACAGACCCTGGCCGAGCTCGAAGGTGGTCTGGGTCAACCACACGCTGCCCGCCGTCGCCAGCTGCTCCATGCGCGCGGCGATGTGAGTCGTGGAGCCGACGGCGCGGTAGTCCATGCTCAGATCGGTGCGCACGGTACGAATCGCGACTTCGCCGGAGTGCAGGCCCACTCGAATCTGCGGTTGGGCGCCGCGCGCCTCCCAGCTCGGGTCGCGCAGCGCGCGGACGGCCTCCTGCATCGCCAGGGCAGCGCACGCGGCACGCAGCGCGTGGTCCTCGCTGGCGAGCGGTGCGCCGAACAGCGCCATGATGCCGTCGCCCATCACCTGGTTCACGGCGCCGTCATAGCGGTGCACCGACTCGACCATCGTCGCCAGAACCGCGTCGAGGAGCGCCTGACTCTCCTCGGGATCGGTGTCCGCGAGGACGCCGAGCGAACCGCGCAGATCCGCGAACAACACCGTGACGCGCCTACGCTCGCCCTCCAGCGCCGCGCGCGTGGCGAGCACGTCCTGTCTCAGGTGCGGCGGCGCCTGAACGCTGGACTGAAGCACAGCCGGAGGCAGCGAGCTGCGCCGCGAGATCGGAGCACCACACTGGCTGCAAAACTTGGCCGCCTCGGGCAGCGCCGCCCCACATTCGACACACGTGCTGGAGGTGGTCACGACATCACCGCGCGGCACGCTACAGCGCGCGCGTAGGCTTTTCAAACTTCACAAGTCGGGGAACACCTGCGCACACACCCCAGCTTCAGCAGGCTTTCCAGCCTTGTTCAGCTCCCAGCCCTCGGAGACTGTGAAACAACCGGCTGGCGGCACCACCGTCGCGTCTCGTAAGATTGCCAACCGAGTGCTAGGCGACGACAGCGAGTCGAATGACACCGTGCTCGAGCGCGAGCCGGGCCGGCCGCGGATCAGTCGGCTCAGTAGCTTGTTCCCGGTCGCCGACGCGATGCTGGCCGCGGCGCACTCGGACCGGCCCGCATCTGACGTCGAACGCACGACCATCCGCCGGCTGCTGTGCGAGCTGCTGAGCGTGAACGACCTTCCGGAGCGCCTCGAGCTGCGGCTGCAGTCGTTCGAGCCGGGCAAGCTCGACCTGAAGAGTCTGGCCGACGAGCTGGCCCAGCGACCCGTGGTCGGACGCTGCAGCTTGATCGAGCTGGCACGCCAGGTGTGCGACTCCGATGCCGACCTGGACCTGAGCGAGGACCGCTTCCTCTTGGCGCTCGCGCTGGCGCTGAGCCTCGAGCCCGAAGAGATCGGCCACGTGGTCTACGCCTCGCCCTTCCGCGGGCTGAACCGTCTCGTCAAGCGCAGCCAGGACCTGCTGCTGGGTCTCCTACTCTTGGCGGCCTGTGCGCTGCCGATGCTGGCGATCGCCTTCGTGATCAAGCGCGGCTCCCCGGGCCCGGTGCTGTTCCGCCAGCGCCGCCACGGCGAAGACGGCGTGGAGTTCGAGGTGTTCAAGTTCCGCAGCATGACCACGCTCGAGAACGGCGCGGACGTGGTGCAGGCGCGGCGCGGCGACGCGCGCATCACGCCCGAAGGCGCGTTCTTGCGCCGCACCTCGCTCGACGAGCTGCCGCAGCTGCTCAACGTGATCGCCGGCCACATGTCCCTCGTCGGCCCGCGGCCGCACGCCGTCGCGCACAACGCGCTCTACCGCACCAAGATCCTCGAGTACATGCGGCGCCACCACGTGAAGCCGGGCATCACCGGCTGGGCGCAGGTCAACGGGCTGCGCGGCGAGACCGACACGCTGGACAAGATGGTCGCACGAGTCGAACACGACCTCGCGTACATCCGCGGCTGGTCGCTGTGGTTGGACATCAAGATCTTGTTTTTGACGATCTTCGGGCGGAAGGTCCGACAGAATGCGTACTAGGCAGCTAGAGCCCCGCGTTGCGTCAGCGCAAAGGCTCGCCGCGTAAGCGCATTCACCGCTCTCGTTGCGGCTCGCAAGCAGCCTTTAGCAGTGCGCGACGAACCGAGCAGAAGGGCACGTGTAGGGGCCCGGGCTATCCACCTTTTCTCGCCGTTGGACGAGGGCGTGGGTCACGGAATAGGGCAAGGGCACGGGCAGGTTTAAGGGTGCGGGTGCGCGGCATGGGAATGGAGGCGCTACGCGCGTTCGCCCTGCTGAGATCGCCGTGCCGATGCTAGGCAAGCTAGTCCGTCCCGAGCGCTAAGCCCGCGATGGAACGCATAAGAAGGCACACCCATTTCCCGTGCCACAACCCGCTCCCTT
>DATEOF010000377.1:0-11950 GCA_035274465.1 Polyangiales bacterium | reverse complement strand
GGTGCGCTTGCTGGTGGAAGGTGGTTCTCGCGTGCACGGCGCCCTGCTCGAAGCCGAGCTGGTCGACGCCGCCGCGGTCTTCGTCGCGCCTTGCATCCTGGCCGACGTCCGCGCGCTGCCCCTGGCCCACGGCGAGCGCAGCGCACGGCTGCAGGACGCCCTGCGCATCCCCAGGCCGCAGGTTCGCCGGCTGGGCGACGACGTGCTGTTCCGAGGTCCGCTCCGCCGGCCCAAATGAGGTGTTCAGTGTCCGCGTTCAGCCATCAGGTGGGCCCCGGCGCAGCTGCAGCCACCGCCTGCACTTTGTGGGCTTTACCGGGGGGGCGGGCAGGGCTAGATCTAACTGCGGCCATGGCGTAAGTACGCGGGCCCGAGGGATTTCAAGAACATGCGCAGTCAAGCCATCGAACGCGTCCACAGGGCGCTCGAGGACATCGCCAACGGCAAGATGGTGGTGTTGGTCGACGACGAACAACGCGAAAACGAGGGCGACCTGGTCATGGCGGCCGACCTCGTCACGCCGGAAGCCGTCAACTTCATGGCGCGCTTCGGCCGCGGCTTGATCTGCCTCACGCTCGAGCCCCACAAGGTGGACGAGCTCGGCCTGCCGATGATGGTCGAGGAGAACGGCACCAAGAGCGGCACCGCGTTCACGGTGTCGATCGAGGCGCGCGAAGGCGTGACCACCGGTATCAGCGCCGCCGACCGCTGCACGACGATCCAGGTTGCCGTCCAGCGCGGCGCGACCGGCGACGACATCGTCAGCCCGGGCCACATCTTCCCGCTGCGCGCAGTCGCGGGCGGCGTCTTGCAGCGCGCGGGTCACACCGAAGGCTCGGTGGATCTGTCGCGCATGGCCGGCCGCACGCCTGCCGGCGTGATCTGCGAGATCATGAACGACGATGGCAGCATGGCGCGCATGGGCGATCTCGAGCGCTTCGCCGCCACGCACGGCTTGCGCATCCTGTCCATCGCGGACCTGATCCAGTACCGCCTACAGACCGAGCGCCTGGTGCGCCGCGTGGCCGAGACCGAGCTGGTGTTGCCGCCGGGCAACCTGCGCTGGAAGGCCCGCGTCTACGAGACGCCGGGACTGACCGGTCACCACGAAGTGCTCGCGCTGACGCTGGGCCAGATCGACGAATCGCCCACGCTGGTGCGCGTGCAGATGGGCAGCCTGCTGGGCGACGTGTTCGGCGCCGAGCATCCCACGCGTGTGGCCGCGCGCGAAGGCGTGCGGCGCATCGAGCAAGAAGGCCGCGGCGTGGTGCTGTACCTGCCGCCGCGCGGTGATCTCCTGCAAGACCTCGAGCACTACCTGGGCGGCGGCATCCGCGACAGCGCGGCGACGACGCCGGCCGAAGTGGTGTTGCGCGAGATCGGCCTCGGCTCGCAGGTGCTGCGCGACCTCGGGCTGCGCAAGCTGCGCATCCTGACCAGCCGCCCGAGCCGCGTGGTCGCGGTCGACGGCTTCGAGCTCGAGATCGTCGAGCAGGTGTTGCTCCACCAGCCCCCGGACCGCGACACCACGGACGCACGCACCACGCACTGAAATGGCCATCGAAACCTTGCAAGGTACTTTTCAAGCGCCGCCCGGTGCGCGCTTCGTGATCGTCTCCACGCGCTGGAACGAATTCATCGTGGACCGCCTGGTCGAAGGTGCGCTCGACGCGCTGCGCCGCCACGGCATCGACGATGAACAGATCACGCTGGTGCGCGTGCCGGGTTCGTTCGAGATCCCGGTCGCGTGCAAGCAGCTGATCGACGCCGGCGGTGTCGACGCCATCCTGGCGCTCGGCTGCGTGATCCGCGGCGCCACCGCGCACTTCGAGTACGTCGCCTCGTCGGTCACCAGCGGCTGCAGTCAGCTCGCGGTCAGCAGCGGCATCCCGGTGGTGTTCGGCGTGTTGACCACCGACACGATCGAACAAGCCGTGGAGCGCGCCGGTACCAAGGCGGGCAACAAAGGCGCCGAAGCCGCCACCGTGGCCATCGAGATGCTGAGCCTCAAGGCTGCGATCGTGGCGCGCGGCGCAACAAAACCGGCCAAATCCGGCCGCAAGTCGCGCTAACGTCGCTGCAAGAGTGCGCGGGGAAAAAAAGCCGCTATGATGGCGCGCGTCACCCCCGTTCCTTGCAGCCATGAGCTCGCGACGTAAAGCCAGAGAAGCTGCGGTGCAGATGCTGTACCAGATGGATCTCTGCGACATCGACGCAGCCCAGGCCATCGCGCTCTACTGGCAGAACCTCGGCAACCCCGAGGAAGATCGCGCGTTCGCCAACGAGCTCGTGAAGGGCTGCGGCAACGCCCGCGCCGCGCTCGACGAGCGCATCCGGGGCGTCAGCAAGCACTGGCGATTGGAGCGCATGTCGCGCGTGGATCGGAATATCATCCGTCTGGGAGCCTACGAGCTCCTGCACGTGGCGGAGATCCCGCGACGCGTCACGCTCAACGAAGCCGTGGAGCTCGCCAAGCGCTTCGGCAACGAAGAGAGCCCGGCGTTCGTCAACGGCGTGCTCGATCGGATCGCGGACGACGTAGCTAAAGAATAGGAGAGCAGTCGATGGAGGTGCGATTCGTAGCGCCCGACTGGGAGAACCTGGATGCCCTGCGCTCCGAGGCGATCCTGACGCCGTTCTTCAGCGACGAGCGACCGCTGGCAGGCGTGCTCGGCTTGATCGACTGGCGCATGTGCGGCTTCGTGTCGCGCATGGTGTTCCAGGGACACGTGCGCGGCGTGCGCGGCGAGCAAGTCCTGGTGCCGCTCAAGCCGCGCTTCACCGTCGACAAGCTGGTGCTGTTCGGCCTCGGCCCCGAGTCCGACTTCGACGACGCGGTCCTGCGCGACACCACCGAGCGCATGCTCGATGTGGTCACACGAGCGCAGGTGCGCGCCACGGCCATGGTGCTACCTGGACGCAACACCCAGCGCGTGCCCGCGGCGGACGCGATGGAGACCTTCGTGCAAGCGCTGGGCACGCGCCGCACGCAAGACGAGGTGGTCCTGCTCGAGCCGCCGGAAGCGCACAAGGACATGGCGCCGATCCTGCAGCGCGAGCGCCGGCGCGCGCGCGCCGCCACCACCGAAGGCTGAGCTCACCTCGGCCACTTGCACGAGCGGCGGCCGTAGCGGACGCTTTGCGCTGCGGCGAGTGTTTGGGCTACGCCGGCAACCCCCGGACGTCATGACACCAGCCTCGCAATCCCGCCGCTCCCCCAAGGCCATCGCCGCCTGCCTGGTCGCGCTCGGCCTCTTCACCTGGTTCGACCTGTGGACCAAGGACGTCGCGCAAGCCTCGCTGTCGCGCGCGCCGCTCACGCCGCCGAGCCAAGTGTGCGTGCCCGATGACGGCGGACGCGTGTTCATGCAGCGCGTGCAGACGCCGCCGGTGGTCCTGGTCGACGGCTACCTCGAGCTGCGCTACGCGGAGAACTGCGGCGCTGCCTTCGGCGTGCTCGATCGCGGCCCGAGCTGGATGCGCATCGCGCTCTTCGGGCCCGCGGCGATCGCGGCCACCCTGGGCCTGATGTGGCTGTTCGTCACGGGCTACGGCGGCAGGTTGTTCGCGTTCAGCGTCCCGCTGATCGCCTCCGGCGCGCTCGGCAACTTGGTGGACCGCTTGCGGCTCGGGTACGTGATCGACTTCATCCGCTTCCACGTCCAGGACTCGTTCGTCTGGCCGACGTTCAACGTCGCCGACTCGACCATCACGATCGGCGTCGCGCTCTTGTTGATCGAGGGCCTGATCGCTCCGCGCCCGAGCGCTGCGGCCGCGCCGTTGGCGGCTCCCAACCCCGGTGCCGAGGCCAACCCTCCGCGCTGAGGACGCGCATGCAGCCGAACTTTGGCAGCTTGTTTGGCGAGCCCATCCCCGCGTACTTCGCGCTGCTGATGATCGGCTTCGGCGTCGCCACGCTGGTGGCGTCGCGCCTCGCCAAGCGCCAGGGCCTCGATCACGAGGTGATCATCGATCTGTCGCTGCTTTCGCTGATCGCCGGCGTGCTGGGCGGGCGGCTCTTGCACGTGATCGCCGACGGCTACTTCTGGGACTACGTGCACCTGTGCACCGACCCGAACGCCGTGATCTGGCGCTCGGTGACGAGCATCGGCGAGTGTCATCAACTCCACGGACGCTGGGACGCCGAGGCCGCGCTCTGCCACGCGATCGAGCGCGATTGTTTCGCCTGGGCCGAGTTCTGGAACGGCGGGCTCGCGTACTACGGCGGGCTGGTCGTCGCCACCGTGGCGGGAATCTACTTCCTGCGTCGCGAGCGCTTCCCGGTCGGCAAGGGCATCGACATCGTGGGGGCGGTGCTGCCGCTCGGCATCTTCTTCGGGCGCCTCGGCTGCTTCTTCGGCGGTTGCTGCTTCGGGCTGCCGACGGATTCACTTCTAGGGCTGGTGTTCCCGGCGGGCTCGGCCGCGAGCTACGAGCAATTCGAGCACGGCTTGCTCCCGGACAAGAACCTTCCGTCGCTGCCCGTGTTCCCGACGCAGCTCTACGAGGCCTTTGGCTGCCTGGCGATCGCGGCGTTCCTGTTGCTCTGGCTGCACCCGCGCAAGCGTTGGGACGGGCAAGTGCTGCTGTCGTTCCTCGGCCTGTACGCCGTGCTGCGCTTCGGCCTCGAGTACCTGCGCGCAGACGATCGCGGCGCACTGCTCGGGCTGAGCACGTCGCAGCTGATCGGCGTGGCGATCCTTGCGGGTTGCGCCGCGCTGTGGCCGGTGTTACGCCGCGGCCGGTTGCGACTGGATCGTCCGGCAACCTTCGCTGCGGCGGATGCGCCGGGAGAGAGCTCGTGAGCGCGCGACTGATCGACGGCAAGGCGATTGCGCAGAAGTTGAGGCTCGAGATCGCGGCGCGCGCGGCCGAGTTCAGCGCGGCGAACGGTCGCGCGCCCGGGTTGCAACTGGTGCTGGCCGGCGACGACCCCGGCTCGAAGCATCACGTGCAGAGCAAGGCTCGCGCCTGCCAGAGCGTGGGCATCGCCGGCAACGTCGAAGAGCTGCCAGGCGGGATCGCGCAGGACGAGCTGCTCGCGCGCATCTACGAGCTCAACCGCGCGCCGGAGGTCGACGGGATCCTGGTGCAGCTGCCGCTGCCGGAGCACCTCGACAGCGCGAGCGTGATCGCCGCGATCGATCCGGCCAAGGACGTCGACGGCTTGACGCCCGAAAACGCGGGGCTGCTCGTGCTCGGGCAGCCGCGCTTCGTGCCGTGCACGCCTTTCGGCTGCCTGCGCCTGCTGGACGAGATCGGCTACGAGCTCGCGGGCGAGCGCGCGCTGATCATCGGCCGCAGCAACCTGGTGGGCAAGCCGCTCGCGCAGCTCTTGCTGTCGCGCCATGCCACCGTCACGCTCGCGCACCGACAGACCATCGATCTGCCCGAGCTTGTCGGCCAGGCCGACGTGCTGGTGTCGGCAGCCGGTCGCGCCGACCTGGTACTCGGCGAATGGCTGAAGCCCGGCGCGGTGGTGATCGACGTCGGTCAAAACACCGACGCCGCCGGCAAGCTGTGCGGGGACGTGCAGTTCGCGGCCGCGTGCGAGCGAGCCAGCTGGATCACGCCCGTGCCCGGCGGAGTAGGGCCGATGACCGTGGCCATGCTGCTCTGGAACACGATCGAAGCGGCGACTCAGTCGGCTCAGTCACTGGGGCGCGTCTCGAGCAATCCGATCAGCCGATCCAGCTCGTCGTAGCTGGTGAACGCGATCTGCAGGTGGCCCTTGCCCTTGCGATCCGCGACGGTGACGCGCGCGCCAACCCTGCGCGACAGGCGCTCTTCGAGGTCGCGCGTATTCGGGTTCGGGGCAGCCTTCTCGGCCGCGTCTTCCTTGGCCTGCGCGGCCATGCGCGCGCGGCGCTCGGTCTCGCGCACGCTCCACTCGCCCTGGATCGCCTCGCGCGCCAGGCGCTGCATCGAGCCGACGTCGCCCGCGCCGAGCAGCGCGCGGCCGTGACCTTCGCTGAGCTCGCCGGCCTCGACCAGGTCCATGACCGACTCGGGAAGCTTGAGCAGCCGCAGCGCGTTGGCGACCGTCGAGCGATCCTTGCCGATCAGCTGCGCAATGGTGTCGTGCGTGTGCTGGTGCTCGTCGATCAAGCGCGCGAACGCGCGCGCGGTCTCGAGCGGGTTCAGGTCCTCGCGCTGCAGGTTCTCGACCAGAGCGGCCTCGAAGGCGCGACCTTCCGCGAGCTCGCGCACGTAGACCGGCACGTCGTGCAGGCCCGCGCGCTGCGCCGCCCGCCAGCGCCGCTCGCCGGCGACGATCTCGAAGCCACCCTGCGCGCGGCGCCGCACCAGGATCGGCTCGAGCAGGCCGATCGACTTGATCGAGTTGGCTAGCTCGTCGAGCGCTCCATCGTCGAAACGCGTGCGCGGCTGCGAGCGGTTCGGGTGCAGCTCTTCGATCTTGGCCTTGAAGCCATCGGAGGAGGCGATCGCAGCTGGCGGCGGCGGCGCCACCGCCGGGGGCGGCCCCGAGCTGGGCAAAAGCGCATCCAGACCGCGACCCAATCTCCGCTTATTGATGTCGTTCATCCTCACGCCTGCGCTTGGGGCCGCTGGTCGAGGATCTCGCGCGCCAGGCTCAGATAACCGTGTGAGCCACGCGACGCCGCGTCGTAGAGGATCGCAGGCCGGCCGTAGGACGGTGCCTCGGCCAGACGCACGTTGCGCGGGATCACGGTGTCGAACACGCGGAAGTGCTTGCGCACTTCGTCGGCGACCTGAGTCGATAGATTATTGCGCGGGTCGAACATGGTGAGCAGGACGCCGTGGATCGAGAGCACCGGGTTCAGCGTGCCACGCACGCGTTCGATGGTACTGACCAAATCCGACAGGCCTTCGAGCGCATAGTACTCGGCCTGCATCGGCACCAGAACCAGATCAGACGCGACCAGCGCGTTGATGGTGAGGATGCCCAGCGATGGCGGACAATCGACCAGGATGAAGTCGTACTGGTCGCGCACGGGCTCGAGCGCTTCGCGTAGCCGCGAGGCACGATCCGGCTGATCCACCAGCTCGATTTCCACACCGGCGAGATCGCGCGATGCCGGCACCACCTTCAGATACGGCAACTCGGTGGGGCGCGACACGTCCGCTATCGCAGCTTCGCGGAATAGCACCGGGTAGAGTGACTGCTCCAAGCTGCGCTCGGAGATACCTACGCCGCTGGATGCGTTGCCTTGCGGATCGACATCGACCAGCAGCACACGCTGCTCAGCAACCGCGAGGCTCGCCGCCAAGTTCACGGCGGTCGTCGTCTTACCTACGCCGCCTTTTTGGTTCGAGATCGCAACCACCCGACTCATAGCGCGGGACTCTACCACCGTCTCACGCATTCTCACGGGAACCTTCGCGCATTCCGCGCTCCGCCCCGTGTGGAAAACGCGCGATCTCCGCGCAATTCGTGACACCCGGCGGCGCCTGGGCGATCGTCGCGGCCCCTGCAGACGATCGTTTTGCCGCTTTTTTGATGCGGGTGAGATTCAGTGATACCGATGCCGACACTGTAAGACAATGTGGTCTTGCGGGCCGTGGCGTGCACCGGATCGCGCCGCGTTATGGGGAGTCCCGGAAGGAGGCTGTTCCCGATGATGCTAATGCGCGGGCCGAAGAATTACGGGTCGTTTGCGGATTTCGAGCGCGAAGAGCTGAAGCCGATGCAGAAGGTGGGCTTCAGCATGGATGATCTCGAGGCCGAAGCGACGTTCAACCCCGGCCACGAAGAGGCAGCCGCCAGCGACCGCGAGGAGCTGGACTTCGGCTGACAGGAGTCTTGAGACGTCGCGAGCCGCCTGCCGGCTCGCGCGTCGTAGGCCCGGCGGACGCCCCCGCCGGGCCTCTTTTTTTGCCCAGGAGCCGTCTGGTTGCGCCTCCCGGCCCGTTGACCCTATCGACGTTGACGCTGGCGGATGGGCCGAGTAAAGACGCGCCCGACCTTCTAGCCAGGCCACAGGGAGACTGTCCGTGAGTGAAACCCAAGAAGCGCGCATCGCCCGCGAAGAAGCCTATTGGAATGGACCGCGCTTGTTCGCGTTTGGCCTAGTCTTTCTGGCTGCCTGCATCGTCGTGATCTACGCGCTCTCCTGTATCTGAAAAGAGTGGGTTGCCAGGGCGCGAGTCCGCCTCTACGTTTTTCGTTCGGAGGCAGGGCTTGTCCGCGATCGAAATCATGACACCGTCGATGCTCGCGCGTATGCGCGAAGCGTGTCAGTTGGCCGGAGACACGTTGGTGATGGTGGGCAAGCACCTTGCACCCGGCATGACCACCGACGACATCAACACGCTCGTCCACGATTACACGCTCAAGCACGGCGCCTGGCCGTCGCCGCTGAACTACCACGGCTTTCCGAAGAGCGTGTGCACGAGCGTGAACGAGGTCGTGTGCCACGGCATCCCGGGGAAGCGCGTGCTGAAAGACGGCGACATCGTCAACGTCGATGTCACCTCGTACTACCCCGCGAAGAACGGCTTTCACGGCGACACCAGCGCGACGTTCTACGTCGGCACGCCCAGCGACGGCGCCAAGCTGGTGACCGAGGTCTCGCGCATGTGCCTGGAGCTCGGCATCGCCGAGGTCCGTGAGGGCGCCCGCATCGGAGACATCGGCGCGGCGATCATGCAGTACGCGCACGCGCACGGCTGCTCCGTGGTGCGGGACTACGTCGGCCACGGCATCGGGCGCGAATTCCACACCGCGCCGCAGGTGCCGCACTACGGCAAGCGCGGCGACGGCAAGCGCTTGAAGGCCGGCATGGTCTTCACGATCGAGCCGATGATCAACCTCGGGCACTACGAGTGCGAGCGGCTGGACGACGAGTGGACCGTGATCACCGCGGACGGCTCGCTGTCTGCGCAGTTCGAGCACACGATCGTCGTCACCAAGAACGGCTGCGAAGTGCTGACTGCTCGCAAGGAGCTGCTCACGCACAGCGAAGACGTGAGCTGGGCGAAGCTCGGGCCGCTGTCAGTGCCGGCCGCGCACGCGTCGTCGAGCGCGGTCAGCGGCTGAGCTCGTCGCGCACGAACACCCGGGCGTCGATGATCTCGACCGGCAGCGCGAACAACGACGCGCCGCGGCACGGCCCCAACACGCACAGGCCGTCGTTCAGGCGATAGCGCGCGCCGTGCGTCCCGCAGTGAAGCTGGCCCCCTATCAAGAACTGCCGCGAGCCGCCGTCGAGTGGGATCGGCAGGTGGCGGCACTGGTTCAGGTACGCCCGCGCGATGCCCTCGTCGTCGAGCACGACCACCGCCTCGCGCGGTCGGCCCGACATGTCGGGTGCGAGTCGGACCACCAGCCAGCGTTCGGCCTCCAGCTCCGCGAGTGAACCAGCCGCCACGAGCTGGGTCGCGCTCAAATCGCACCTCGCGGGGCCGAGCCATCGATCGGTACGTACTGTGCGCGCGCCGGGACCGAGATCAGCCGCTCTTCGGGCAGCACGTAGGCCGTGAGCTCTTTGCCGTAGACGCAGCCGGTATCGAGCCCGAGCGCGAAGGGGTGGCGCTGCAAGCCCGCGGTGGCGTGATGACCGAAGATCACGCGCTCGGGTCCAGGCCAGCGCGAGCCCCAGAGCACGCCGTCTTCGGGCCGGCGCGAACCCGTGCCGTCGGGACGCAGGGTGCGCATGTTCATCAGCAGCTCGGCGTCGTGCTCCTCGAGCGGCAGCCCGGGCACCACACCGCCGTGCACGATCAGTGTCTGAAACTCGGGCAAGCGCAGCCAGAGCGGCAACGATTGCAAGACGGCCCAGTCGTCGTCGGAGAGCTCGCGCGCCAGGCGCAGATGCGGCGGCGCCTTCTCGGGCACGGCCAGACGCGCGGCCGGATCTTCCCAGCGCAGGACGGCCTGATCGTGGTTGCCGCGGACCGAGACAGCGCCCAGCCGCCGATACAGCGCCAGGACCCCGCGCGAGTCCGGCCCCTTCGCAACTAGATCACCGACGAACACCAGCCGATCGCCCCCGCTGAAGGCGCAGGCATCGAGCAGGTCCTCGAGCTCGCGCGAGCAGCCGTGCACGTCGCCGATGATCAGGGTCCGGTTCATTCCGCTACGCAGAGCCTACACGCAGATGTTTCCGCGAGCATGCCATTGACAGAGCGGCCACCGGGAAGCCAGGAAGGGCACGGAAAGCAGGTTCCAACATGCTCCAAGTCGGCAAACGTGCCCCCGCCTTCAGCCTCGACAATGCAGAGGGTGAACGCGTCTCGCTCAAGGACTTCGCTGGCAAGACCGTGGTCCTCTACTTCTACCCCCGCGACAACACGCCCGGCTGCACCCTGGAGGCGCAGGACTTCCAGAAGGCGTTGCCGGAGTTCAAGAAGCGCAAGGCGGTGGTACTCGGCGTGAGCCCAGACGGCGGTGCATCCCACTGCAAGTTCCGCGACAAGTTCGGCCTGAGCTTTCCGCTGCTCAGCGATCCCGAGCACGCGGTGCTCGAGAAGTACGGCGCCTGGGGCGAGAAGACGCTTTACGGCAAGAAGAGCATGGGCGTGTTGCGCAGCACGGTGATCATCGACAAGGCCGGCAACGTGCAAAAGGTGTTTCCGAAGGTGAAGGTCAACGGTCACGTCGACGCGGTGCTCGCAGCCCTCGACGAGTGAGGGGCGGGGTCAGAAGGCGATCAGCGCCACGAACAGGACGAACGTGCCGATGGCGCTGCCGACCAGCAGCTGCATGCCCCGCGTGTAGGCCGTGACGTCGTAGCAACCGACGGCCGCCCGCATCAGGTCCTCGCTCTCGCGGTGGACCTGCGCGCGCTGGCTCGCCTCCTGCGCCGCTTGCTGCTCCTCCGGCGCGAGCTCGGCGAGGCCGGCCCGGATGGCCGCGTTGGCCAGCGAGCGCAGCGCTTCGCGGTAGGCGGACTGGCTGCCACCGCTCGCGATGCGTTCGCGGCCTTGCTCTCGGTCGATCGCGCCGAGCATGCGCTGCTTGCGCTGCTCGAGCTCCTCGAGCTTGCTCAGGTGCACCGAGAGCGTGCTGCGCACCGCGGTCAGGTCGTCCTCGAGCGGTGCGATCTGGATCTGGAGCGACTGCATCTCGCCGTAGTTGTTGTCACGCTCGTGGTCGATGGCGGCGATCTTGGCGAGCGAGGCGGCGTCGGCGGAGAGCTTGAGTTGCTTGAGCTCGACGTCGGCCTTGCGCACCAGCATCTCGCGCCGCTTGATCTGCGCCTTGCGCTCCCCGATGGCTTGCATCAGCAGCTGTTCGCGCGCCTGCACCGGCTCGGCCTTGGCCTGCGCCTCGGCGAGCTCGCGCTCCAGCACCTGGAGCTCCTGCTTGTGCGCGCTCTCGGTGCGCTTGGCCGCCGCCGCCTTGGTGCCCATGTCCTGCGCGGTCTCGCTGACCACGCGCAGCTGCACGCCGAGCTCACGCAGCCGCGAGTCGTTGCGCTTGACCGACAGCGCCTGCCCCAACAGGGAGAGCGCCTCCTCGGCGGCGAGATCGAGGCGCTTGCGCTGCTGCGTGAGGTTATGCACCTGCAGCTGAAGCTCACGGCGGCGCGAGTACACGCGCAAGAAGTACGGGATCGCGCCGAGCAGCTTGGGCGGCGGTGGCGCGTAGCGGGCCAGCTCGCGCACGCGTCGCGCTCGCTGTTCGGCAGGATCTTCGCGCTCGCGCTCGGGTTCGGGGGCTTGCGCGCGCGCCTTCGCTGCTCCGGGTTCCTCGCGCGATGGAGCTTGCGGTCCCAGGGAGGCCAGCTCCAGTGCCGGGCCGTCCGCCATCGCGCCCGAGAAGGCGCCGTCGATGTCGAGCATCCCGGTCTCGGTGTGCTCGCCGAGCGCGGGCCCGCCGGGCGCTGCAACCTGCGGAAACGTGCCGCTCAGCGAGCGCGAGTTCGGCCGGGCAGGGTGGGGCGCGACAGGACCAGCCTGCGCGCGCGCCGGCGATCCCCCAGCTGTTGGCGCGCGCGCAGGCTGTCCATCGCGGCCCGGCTTG
>DATEOF010000376.1:0-22311 GCA_035274465.1 Polyangiales bacterium | reverse complement strand
TACCCGTCGCGGCGGCAGGTGGCGTGGCGGGGTTCACCGAGCCTGCACCACCCCCGACTGCGGGCGGCGGAGCGACTGCGGGCGCACCCCCTGCGGCTGACGGCGGCAGGGTCGGTAGCGTGGCCGTGCCGCTCGGAGCGGTCGGTGAGCCACTGTCGCAGGCGGCGAGCAGTGCGATGACGGTGGTGACTAGACCGGGGAGGGGAGAACGGCGAACAGCGCTCATGGCCCCGGCATTTTGCTATACCGGTGCCGCCACTTGGGTACCATCTACGGACATTTTCTGGCGCAGGGGGTGGGTTGACCCTGAGGGTCCCTGCTACAGTTCCGCGCGGTCCCCGAGCTCGGAGAACGCCTCGGGCTGCTGGGCGCGGAAGCGCGCGACGTCTTGTTGCGCCTTCTCGCGCAGCGGATGGCCGTGGGCCGCGTAGCACGCCGAACGGAAATCCAGCAGCGCGTCGGTCCACGAGACCAGCGGCTCCATGCCCGTGAACAACTCCACGCACGCCGGGTGCTGGGCCCCGAGCTGGTACGCGATGTTGATCCGCGCGCGCTCGCGAGCACTCTCATTGACGCGCACCGCGAACGGCTCGGCGAGCAGGTTCAGGAAGTGTTGCGCGAGCGTGGGATCCTCTGCCGCCTTGAGCTGCAGGTTGATGAGCACCCGCGCGAGCTGCGCGGGGATGGGCCAGGGGTCGGTGCGGTAGGCGATCAGGCCGCGTGTGATGGTCGCGAGCGCTTCGTCGCGCCGCCCGACGCGCAGCAGCGCGAGGCCGCGGAACAGCTCGGCCTCGGTCGCCTGATCGCGTTCGATCGGCTTGAGCCACTCTTCGAGCGCCCCGGGGTCGAGCTGGTAGGCGAACATCTCCGCCAGCGCCAGCCGCTCGATCTGGATCGGCTGCACGTCGCCGCGCACCATGGCCCAGATGCCCACCGCGCTCTGGAAGTCGGCCTGCTGCCACCTGGCGAGCATCTCGAGCCGGCGCTGGTACTCGGGCGTGAGGTGCGCGCCTTTCGGTTGGTCGCCCAGGATCAGCGCGAACGCCTCGCGTTCGAAGTCGATGCGGCCCCAGTCGAGCGCCGGATCGCCGCGCAGCTTGGGGCGATTGGCGCCGCGGTCGCGGATCGCGGACGCGAACGACTCGGCGACGATGCGCGGGTCGCCGCGCGTGTTGCGCGCGAAGCCGAACTCGACCGGCGTGCGGTCGTCCGTGTTGATGATGTCGCTGCTCGCGGCGGCGGCGCGCGCGAACGAGTCGTCGGCCACGAAGTGCGAGAGGAAGCCCTCCAGGCCCTCGGTTTGCCAGGACGCTGCCATGGCGCGCGCGAACGGCTGGCTATTGACGCGCGCGCGCAGCTGGTCGGGATCGTGCTGCAGCGGCTTCGCGCTCGCCACCAAGAACAAGTCGTGGTTCATGCCACTCCAGCTCTCGACTTGCGGGAACACCGAGCTCAGCGTGGCGTAGACAGTACGCAGCGTGAGGCTGTCCACGTCGTACGTCTGTAGCCACTGCACGAACAAGCCATTGTCCGACAGCCGCTCCGTGACTGCCTGGTAGAACTCGCGCGTGTAGAGGCTGGCCACGCCCGCGCGGTAGGGGTTACTGGGCTCGGAGAAGATCAAGTCGTAGCGCTGGCGCGAGACCGCGAGCAGCTCGCGCGCGTCGCCGCGCTGGATGTGCACCTTCGGGTTGTGCAGCACGTCGCGGTTGACGTTCGCGCACAGCCGCGCGACTTCCTTGATCGCCGGCTCGATCTCGGCCACGTCCACGCGCTCGATCTCGGGTACCTGGCCAAGCCAGCCCGCCGTACTGCCCGTGCCGAGCCCGATCACCAGGGCGTGCTTGACCTGCGGCATCAGCGCGGCGCCGAGCAGCCCGCCCATGACCTGCGTGGCCGCGTCGCTGCGCGCGTTGCCATCGCTCTTGCCGTTCACGATGAAGCCGATGCCGTCGAAGATGCTGATCGCGAGCGCGCTCTCGATGCCGTCGGTCTGCCAGATGATCGAGCGGCGTTGCTGCGTCAGGAACTCCATCGCGCTGTTCGGGGAGTCGACGCCGGTGGACGGCACGCGGCCTGCTCCGATCGGCGAGTGGCGCCAGGCCGCCGTGGGGCCGAGCGCTCGGAAGCACAACAGCGTCACGAGGGCGAGCGCGAAGACGGCGCTGCTGGCGAAGCGCGCCTGCTTCTGCAGCAGCGTGTAGAGCGCGATGCCCGTGCCCCACACCGCGAGTGCGCCGGCCGCGAGCTGCCAGCAGCCCAGCGCGCCGAGCGCGGGCAGCGCACCGAAACCACCCGCCAGCGCGCCGACGATCGCGCCGATCGTGTTGGCCGCGTAGGCCGTTCCGACGTGACGGCCGACGTGCTTGCGCCCGCTGCCCAGCAGCGAGATCAACATCGGGAACTGGAAGCCCGAGACCAGCGCCGCGGGCAAGACCACCGCGATCGCGATCAGCGTCCAGCCGAACACCATGCCGCCGAACCCCACCCCGCCCAGCGGCCGCAGGAGCAGCGCCCACAACGCGATGCGATCGCCCAGCGCATAGGGTAGCGCGATCAGCGCGGCCTCGAGCGCGCAGCTGATGGCGAAACCCAGCAAGCTCGGCCTGCGCTGCGCGAAGAACATCGCATACACCGCGCTGCCGAGCCCGATGCCCGCCAGAGCCACCGCCAGGATCAACCCGAAGGTGAAGATCGAGCCACCCAGGAGCGGGCCGAGCATGCGGTACCAGACCAGCTCCATCAGGAAGAACGCGAAGCCGACCAGCGCCGCGGAGGCGAACACCAACGTCGGTGGTGCGAGCGGCTCGGCCGAGACAGAGTCGCTCGCAGCTGTCGGCGGCAAGGGGCTTCCGCTGCCTTGCAGCTTCTGCCACTGCTCGGCACGCGCCACCGTGCGCGCGATCAGCGCGATCGCCAGGTTCAGGCCGCACGCCACGTACAGGCAGTTGCGGCTACCCAGCCGTTCCAGCAGCACGAAGGTCGAGAGCGCGGAACCGCCCACCGCGCCCAGCGTGTTCAGGCCGTACATCAGCGCCACGCCTCGCCGCGCGCGGTCCTGGTCCGTCTCGATCGCGCGCGCGATCGCCGGCAACGTCCCGCCCATCAGCCAGGTCGGCGGGCCGAGCACCAGCGTGGTCAGAACCAGGCGCAGCAGCGTGCTGCCCGCGATGCCCAGGCTCAGGCTCCCGCCACTCGCCCAGTACAACCAGCGCACGCCCTCGAGCAACCACGGGGTGAGCGCGCTCAACACAGCGATGCCCAGCTCGAGCGCGGCGTAGAACGCCAGCGGTTGTCCGCTGCGCTCGACGCGCCGGCCGAACCACAGCCCGCCCCAGCCCAGGCCAGCGATGAAGATCGCGATCACCGCCGACGACGCGGCGGTCGACGCGCCGAACACCAGCCGCAGCTCGCGCGTCCACACCATCTGGTAGATCAGCGCGCACGCGCCCGACACGAAAACAAGCGGCGCCGCAATCCACGTCGTCCGGTTCAAGCGCAACTCCCGCGGCGACAATACTCTGCAGCCAGAAAAGCTCCACGACTTCCCAGGTGAGGACTAAGGTTTTGGAGGGCCTTCCAGGACTTCGCGAACCCGTCGCGCCAGGGTCTCGGGCAACAGGGGCTTTTGCACGTACTCGATGCCCGGGTCGAGGATGCCGTGGTGGACGATGGCGTTCTCGGTGTAGCCCGACATGAACAGGACCTTCATGTGCGGGCGGATCTGGTAGAGGCGATCGGCGAGCTTGCGGCCGTTCATCTGCGGCATCACCACGTCCGACAGCAGCAGGTGGATGGTCAGCGGGTGTTGCTCGCAGTACAGCAGCGCTTCGCCGGCGTTGCGCGCCTCGATCACGTGGTAGCCGTACCGCCGCAGGATCTGCAGCGCGACCGCGCGCACCTCGTCTTGATCTTCGACCAGGAGCACGGTCTCGTTGCCGTGCAGGCTCTGCGGCTTCTCGGGCGGGAACTCGGAGTCGCGCGCCTTTTGAGTCACCGGCAGGTACACCTTGAACGTCGCACCCTGGTCGGGCTCGCTGTACACCCAGATGTGTCCGCCGCTTTGCTTCACGATGCCGAACACCGTCGACAGCCCGAGGCCGGTGCCCTTGCCGGCCTCCTTGGTCGTGAAGAACGGCTCGAAGATGCGCGCCTGCACGTCCTTGGTCATGCCGGCGCCCGTGTCGCTGATCGCGAGCATCACGTACGGACCGGGCTCCACGTCGATGTGCTCGCTGGCGTAGGGATCGTCGAGCGTCACGTCCTTGGTCTCGATCGTGATCTTGCCACCGCTCGGCATGGCATCGCGCGCGTTGATCGCCAGGTTCATGATCACCTGATCGATCTGTCCCGGGTCGGCCAGCACGGAGGATAGCCGGCGCGGGCAGCGGACGATCAGCTCGATGTCCTCGCCGATCAAACGGCGCAAGATCTTCTCCGCTGCGCGCACCGACGTGTTCAGGTCGATGACGCGCGGGGCCAGCACTTGTTGCCGGCTGAACGCCAGCAATTGCCGCGTGAGATCCGCGGCGCGCTCGCCCGCGGTGATCATCGCCGAGATGTCCTCGCGCATGGGATCACTCTGCTGGATGTCGTTCAGCAGCAACAAGCCGTGGCCCAGGATCACCGACAGCAGGTTGTTGAAGTCGTGGGCCACGCTGCCGGCCAGGCGCCCGACGGCCTCCATCTTCTGCGCGTGGCGCAGCTGCTCTTCGGTCTTGCGCAGCTGGGCTTCGGCGCGTTCGCGCTCACTGAGCGACTGCAGTGCCGATTGAAACAAGCGCGCGTTGCTCACCGCCAGGGCGGCGTTGTCGGCCAGCGCTTGGGCCAGATCGCGATCGGCCTCGGTGAAGGCGGGCGACTGCGGGTGGAACCGAACGAGCGACAGCAAGCCGAGCGATTCACCGCGCGCGCGCATCGGCACGAGCAGCGCGCTGTGGATGCCGATGGTCTCGTAGGCGTCGACGATCTCCGGCGCAGTGGTTTTGCGCATCTCGGCCATGTCGATGCGCGCCATCAGCACCGGCTCGCCGGTCTCCATCATGCGCGGCGCGCCGCCCTGGGCGGAGAGCGGCTGCGGGCGCGCGACGTGGGCGCGCACGCGCTCGATCGCGACCGGGTCGTTCACGTAACGCTCGAACGGCAGGTGCATTGCGACCGGCGCCAGCAGTGCTCCGTCCTCGAGCAGGCGCAGCACGCAACCGTCTTTGAGGGTGTCGGCCAGCTTGCGCGCGACCAGGTCGAGCAGCATCGAGTAGTCGGTCGTGGCTTCCGCGAACGCGCGCACCGAGGACGAGATCACACTCAGGCGTCCTTCGAGCTGTCGAATGCGGTCGCCTGCATCATCGGGCGGCACGCGTATCATACTAACACACGAGCTTAGCGCGCGATCTCACCGTCGACCAGGAAGCGCAGCTCTCCGGGCCTCACCACCTCCGTGCCGATCACCAACAGCTCGGACTCGGCAGAGTCGCCCAACCAGCGCACATCCACCTCGCCCCAGATCTGTACGGTCTGTTCGACGGGGTTCCGGATGCTGGGCAGATCCGCCGTGCTCGCAGCCGCGAGCGGCGGAGGCCAGGTGCCTGCTTCGCTCGGGATCGGGTAGAGCTGGCCATTCCCTCGATCGAGCAAGATCAAGCGTCGGTAGATGTAGTCTGCTTCATTCGTGTCGCCGCTCAGCACGAGCCAGCGGCCCGAAGGCGAGGTCGACTCGACGTCATAGCTCGCGAGCTTCAGCTTGGCTTCGACTCTGCCATCCGTGTCGCGGTGCCAGAGCTTTTCGCGCTCGAACGTGAAGGGAAAGGTGTTGGCCTTGGGCTCGGGCTGCGGCTGCGCGGCAAAGGGCGTGTCGCAGAACACACCTTCGGGCACCGCCTCGGTCGACACGTCCACCGGCGCCTTGCAGTTGGGTTCACCGACGTCGAGCCAGCGCGTGATCGCAGAGCTCTTGAGATCCACGCGCACGTTGAGCCGCACGTTGGCCATGTTGATGTTGCGATCCATGAGCACGATGCAGGCCGCGCGCTTGTCGTCGGCGATCTCGAAGTCGGACGGATCCTGGATGTCGAGGCTGCCGGGATCGGGGAGCTCGTCGTCGGCCCTGGTCGCGTTCGCGCACTGGAAGCCGGGCACCTGCGCGAGCGTGGTGCGGCTGCCGTCGCGCAGCGAGATGCGCTCGAGCCGCGCGCCGCTCAGCAGATCGCGCTGCTCCTCGGGCCTCGCGGGCTTGAGCGTCAGGACGGTCTCGGCGTCCAGCCAGCGCGGATGCAGCGCCGGGCCCAGGCTGATGCGGCGCTGTGCGCTGCCGTCGCGCTTCCAGGCCTCGAGCCCGCGTTCGCTGCCGACGATCAGCTCGTCCGGCGAAGGCAGCGGCAGCTCCGCGATCGGCTCGCTCTTGGCAGCTGGCGGCGGCGGGGTGAACTCCGGATCGCCCGCGACCGCGAGGAAGAAGCTCCACACGTCGGCGCGCTCGGCGAAGACCTGATCGCGCGCCGAGCCGATGCCGTGGCCCGCATCGTCGTCGGTGCGGATCAGCACCGGCTTGCCGCTGTTGCTCGCCGCTTGCAGCTTCGCGGCCATCTTGCCGGTCATCCAGGGAGCGACGCGGTTGTCGTTCAGACCGACCGTGAACAACACCGCCGGGTACGCGCGCTGCGCTTCCACGTGGTGGTACGGGTCCATGGCCAGGATCGACTTGAAGCCGGCCTCGGTCTCGGGATCACCCAGCTCGTTCTTCTGGTTCGCGCCGTTGGTCGCCGAGAGGATGCGCAGTGGATTGAGCACGCCCACCGCGATGTTCACCGCCGCGAACAGATCCGGGCGCTCGGTGATCGCGCGACCGAGCAGGATGCCGCCCATGCTGCCGCCGCGCCCGACCAGGCGCGAGCCGCTGGTGAGCCCGCGTTGGATCAGGTACTCGCCGCAGGCCTCGAAGTCGTGCACGCCGTTCAGCTTCTTCTCGTGGCTGCCGTCGACTTGCCAGGTGAAGCCCTTCTCGCCGCCACCGCGCACGTGACACACCGCGAACACGCCGCCGCGCTCGAGCCAGGCTTGACGCGAGGGTTCGAAGGAAGGCGTCTGCGAGGCTCCGTACGCTCCGTAGCCGTAGAGCAGCGCGGCATGCGAGCCGTCGAGCGCGAGATCGGCACGGCGCACGATCGACAGCGGCACCTCGCTGCCATCGCTACTCTTGACGCTGACCTCCTCGGCGATGATGCCCGAGAAGTCGGCTGCACTGGTGGTGCGCACGCCGGTCTCCTTCAGCTTGCGCTTGGCATCGACGGCGTAGAAGGCGCCGGGTTGCGTCCAGCCCTGGAGGTCGATCATCGCGCCGTCGCGCAGTGGATCGGTGGCGAGCGTTTCGATCCAGCCGTCGAAGGGCAGCGCGATCGACTGTGGCTTGCCGCGAAACGGCCAGCGTGCGAGTCGCGCGCGGCCAGCGACTTCGGTCAGCAGGTACGCCGCATCGCGTGCGATCGCGACGTTGACGAGGCGTGCATCGCCGCGTTCGGCGATCTCGACTCGCGCGCGAGCCAGGTTCGGCTCGGCCAGCGGCACGGAGATCAACTTTCGGTTCGACGCGGCCTTGAACGTCGACAGGTACAGCCGGTCTGCGCGCGGCCATGCGCCCTCCACCTGATCGCTGTACTCGGCGACGCTGCGCCACGGCGTCTTGCCCGTGCCTGCGCGATCGAGCTTGGCGAGCGGGGCGACGGCGACGCGCAGCTCGTTGTGCGCACCGCCGGCGAACGCGATCACCCAGCTCGAGCCCGGTGCCGCGTACAGGAACGGAAACTCGCTCGGCGCGAGCGCGAACGAGCTCTCGAGCGTGCCGCCGAGGAGCGGGCGGTCCGACTCGATCGGCGCGCCCAGTAGGTGCAAGCGTGCCTGCATGTGCAGCATCGGGTCGACGCCGGGGGTCGCGGGCGCCATCTGCGTGTAGAAGAACCCCTTACCGTCGGGCAGCCAGCCCGCCGCGAACTCGCCCCACACGCGCTCGAGCGTGTCAGGCAGGTGCTCGCCGGTTGCGACGTCGAGCACGCGCAGTGCCGAGATCTCGCCGCCGCCGAGCGACAGGTTGTAGACCAGCAGCTTGCCGTCGGGGGACGGCGCGAAATTGTTGATCGATGCGTGTCGACCGTTCGCGGCGAGTTGAGCCGGATCGACCAACACGCGCTCGGCCTCGCCCTCGCGCACCATTAGCTTTGGCAGCTGCTCGCCAGCCACGGTCCGTTCGAAGAACGCCCGTCCGCCTGCCAGCTGCACCCCGCGCGAGACAGTGCCGCTCAGTCCGAGCTCGCGGATGCGCTCGAACAAGCGCTCGCGACCCGGCATCTGCGCGAGTTGCTCGCGCGTGAAGGCGTTTTGAGCGCGCAGCCAGTCGGCGTACTCGGTGTTGTTCTCACCTTCCATCCAGCGGTACGGGTCCGCGACCTCGACGCCGAACGCTGTCTCCACCACGGGTACCGTCCGCGCGATCGGCGGGCCTGCCGGCGTGTCGGCAGGCGGAGCGGGTTGCTGCGCAGCGGCTGGCGCGCTGGGTTCAGCGGCAGGTGTCGTCGCCGTGGGGACCGCGTGGACGCAGGCGGTGAGTGCAACGACGATACTGGCCAGGCAACCGCGGATCATGCGAGCGCATCTTTAGGCAGCTCGTGCCGACCTTGGCAACCAGTTGGGCATGTCCGGACAATCGGGCCACAGCGCACAATGCGGCCAGCACGACTGCCACGCTACGGCCCGCGGGGACACCTTCCAAGGCCAGGCCAGGTGGCATAGCGATTGCTGTACTTCGGACACACATTTCCGAGGGACATTGAGCATGGATCCGATGAACCTTCTCGTAGTCGAGCGCGGTGCAGACTGGGCCCACTGGGACGCCACGTCGCACCTGGTGGGTCATTCGATGCTGGTGCTCGCCCAGCACGGCGACGAACCCAGCTCCGACTTTCGGAGGCGCGTCCGACGGCGCCTCAGCCGGATCAGGAAGCAGCCGCTGAACTCGGTGGTGCTGTTGCGCGGTGGCGCGACGCCGAACGACGACATCTTGCGCGAGCTCACGCGCCGCGCGCCACAGGACATCCGCATCTTCCCGAGCCCAGCGCCCGTGCAGTGACGGCTACTGGAATTCCTTGCAATATGCGGGCGGCTGGGGCTTCGCGAGCATGCCGGTCCAGGTGTCGGGCGCGAGTACGTGCACGTCGATGCGATCGTGGATGACCGCGAAGGCGTGATCGATGTCGTAGTGGCGCACGACCTGGTGCAAGCGCAGCTCGAGGGGGAGCTCGCGCGACCAGCAGCCTTGACCGGCCACGTCGGTCATCAGCGAGGGACTCACGACGTACGGTGAGCCGGGCATGAGCGACGTGCGGACCAACGCGTCGAGCTCGCGTTTGTCGACGTGGCTCTCGATCGGCTGCGTCAGCTCGACCACCAGGTAGTCGGCGTTGACCTTGTAGTCGAGCGCGAGCTGTTCATTCTCGGTCTTGATCCCGAGCTCGGGGCTCGGGATGTGCGGGTCGTAGACCACGTCCGTGGGGTCGATCGAGAGGTCAGGCAACGGCCCCTCGCGATCGATCACGCCGAAGTACGCCGCGACATCGTAGTCGTTGCTCTTGACGCTGGTCAGGTAGCGCTGCGCGTCGCTGTCGCGCAGGCCGTCGTTGTTTAGCTTCACCAGCTCGATCTCGTCCTCGCCGGCGTGGGCGAGCAGCGACTTGCCGTGGCTCTCGATCTCATCGGCCTCGATGAACTTGCGCTGCGGGTCGAAGGCCATGCGATAGCCGCCGTGGCGCGCGGCGATGCGGCGCAGATCTTCCAGGCCGAGGTCGGCTCCGTGCAGGTCGCCCGTGAAATAGTACAGGCGCGTCTGGCCGATGCGCAGGTCCTGCTCGATGATCAGCAGCGCTTTGAGTGGGATCAGCGCGCTGTCGTCGACGCGCGTGCCGGGCACGATCGCGTAGCTGCCGTCCTGTTCGACTTCGTGACCGAAGCCGCAGGCGCAGAGCGACAAACACAGCAGCAAGCCCGCGCGCCACATCAGAAGCCTCCGCCGACGATGAAGTAGAACATGAACCCGCGTTCGCCGTCGATCCCGCGGCAGGAGGCCTCGCGCGAGCTCGTACCCGGGCAGCGCGAGAACGGCACCAGCCGGTAGACCATGCGCAGCGTGGTGCCGACGTTGCTCTCGACCTGCTGCAAGAAGTGACCGAGTCGCAAGTCGAAGCCCACGTCGCCGAGGACCTGCCTGCCGTTCGGAGCGGCGTCGATGAACGGCCGCTGACGGCGGCCATTGAGGGTGTAGCCCCAGATGTTGCCCCACGAGCTGAACACCTGGAAGTACACGTCCTGCAGGTAGAAAGGTCCGAAGCTCCAGCCGAGGTTGCGCGCGATCGGGCCGCGATAGGCCACACCGAGGTTGATCAGGGTTTCACCGCGCAAGCTGCCTGCAGTATAGCCCGCGAAACCGACCGAGGCATTGTACTCGGGCGCGGCCTGGGAATAGAGCCTGCCGCCGCCGTAGAACGGGAAGAAGTCCAGATCCGAGCTGATGTAGCCGAGTGTCAGATCGAACTGCAGGCTGTGATCGAACCAGCCTTCGGCCAACGAGGGCAGCGCCATGAACTCGCTGAAGTTGAGCTCTGCGCGAAAGAACGGCGTCGCGCCCTCTTTCAGCGTCGGATCTTGCAGCGCGAGCTCCGGCGCCACGCGCTCGATGCCGTAGTACGCGCCGAGGTTGAATTGGCGGTAGCCGCGCTTGTTGATGTCGCGCTCGCGGAAGGTCGGATCGCGGCGATCGATGCCGTCGAAGGTGAACACCGCGCCGAACATCTCGCGGCCGTAGGCCGGGTTGGCGAGATCGAAGCTGCGTCCGCGCGCGCCGGTCGTCACACCGACGTCGCGGATGGTCTCGGCCACCGCGCTCACGGTGTAAAACAAGTTGAGCGGCAGGCGGACCGAGCCGGAGAGGAAGGCCCAGCGATCGTTGGTGATCTGCTCGTAGGCCGCGCTGCCGGTCTCGTACACCCACAACCCGCGCACGTCGTTCAAGCCCGCGCGTAGGCGCAAGCCGACTGGGGTCATGTTGTTGTCGTAGTCGATCAAGAACGTGTTCAGGTCGCCGACGTAGCCGCGCAGCAGCAGCGCGTGGCGGTTGATCTCGTCGCTGATGTAGAGCTCGAGCCCGGCCTGCACGCGCAGCGCGCTGTCGAAGGAGCGCGAGGTGTCCCACTCCAGGTCGAGCAGCGGCACGAGCGTGGGCGAGACCCAGTTGCTGGGTGAGAAGGCAGAGTAGTCGTCGGCGTCCTCGAGCTTTTGTGGCTCTGCAGCCAACGGCTGCGGGAGCGCCTTGACCTCGAGCTGCGCAGGCTGTGACGAGGGCGGCGCGAACACGCCGTGGTCCTGGGCCAGGATCTGGAAGGCCGTGCCGTACAGCCGCGCGAACAGCACCGCGTCGGGCGTGTCGATCGGGTGGTGGTGGCCGGTGATCGCCTCGGTCACCTGCCGCGGCGCGCCGCCCGCGTAGTCCTTGAAGTACACGTTCATCGTGCCGCCGCGGCTCGAGACGTAGTACAGACCGTCGCGCGTCGGCTCGGGGTACAGCTCGAAGGCGGGTTCGGCCATCACGGTCTCGAGCGCGCCGCTCTCCAGGTCGTAGGCGAACAGATCGTGATCGCGGCCGACGCGCCGCGAGAAGTAGAGCTTCTTGCAGTCGGGCCCGTAGCGCGGGTCGCGCACCTCGTCGAACGGCTGGTCCGGCAGCGGGAAGCGCACCGACTCGCGCAGCACCGCGACGTCGCGCGTACCGGCGCCCGTCAGCTTGTACAGCGCGAGCTTGAGGCTGCCGTCGCCATCATCGTAGACCGCGGCCAGCTCCGAACGCGCGACGCAGGTGTCGATATCGCTGAAGCGCGACTCGGGCAGCAGCTGGCGCTCGTTGCCGTCGGTGTCGACCAGGAACAAGCTCGGGCTCTCGTAGTCCGGCCGGAACCAGCTGGGCCACAGGTTCGGGCGATCGTTCTCGGTCTTGAGCACGAAGAAGGTGTTCTGGCCGTTGGGCGCGAGCGAGCCTCCCACCGTCAGCGGCTGGGCGTTGGTGATGCTGCGCGTCGCGGCCGAGAAGTCGCCGAACGCGATCACGCCCGCCTGGCGAAAGAACAGCTTGCCGTCGAGGTAGCGCACCGGCGCACCGGCGTAGACGTCGCGCAGCAGCTCGCGCTGTTCCGGCGTGAGGTCGCGGTAGGGCTGTGCCTGGTTCTCGGTCTTGACCGGCCAGCCGTCGTAGGCGCCGTTGTGCACCGCGCGCAGGTGCACGGCGTAGCGCTTCGCGACCTGCGTGCGGTAGTCGGCCTCGAGCTCCGCGAGCGGCATGCCGAGCGCGCGATCGAACAGGCTATCGAACAGGTAGTCGTACTCCTCGCCGGCTTCGTGGAACAGGTTGTGGACGGTGCCGGCGCCGAAGCGCTCTTCGAGGTAGTTCAGGAACGAGAAGCCGGTGTTGTACCACTGCTCGCCACCGAAGAAGGCGAGCTTGTCCAGCGGGTAGAGCAGGTCGTCCTCGTAGGCCGCGCGCTGGTACGCCTCGCGGTTTTCGTCGTAGCTGTCGCGGCCGAGCAGGCTGGTGTCGAACTGCGCCACGCCCTCGGCGAACCAGTGCGGGAAGTTGCGGCCGTAGATCGGCAGCTTGACCAGCGTCTGCGCCTGGGCGGAGCGTGCCAGGCCCGTGCCGAGCACCAGCGGCACGCGCTTGTAGAAGTGCGTGGCGGTGTTGAGCGACAGGATGTGGCTCAGCTCGTGCGTGAACACGTTGTCGAACCACGGCACGCGGCTGCGCGCGTGGAAGTCCGGCGCGCTGGTGAAGATGGTGATGTGATCGTGATCCGAGTCGGCGAAGCCGTTGCTGAACGCCGTGTAGCCGACGATCACGACGCGGATCTTGCGCGCGGGGGTGTAGTGATAGAAGGTGTTCAGGCGCTCGAAGGTCTGATCCGCCAGGCCGCGCAGATAGGCCGCGGTGCGCGGCGTGTCCTGCGTGTAGTAGATGCGGAAGTATTGCGTGTCGACCACGCGCCACTGATCCTTGCCGCGGTAGAACTGGCCGTACGGCTCGGCCCGGACGCGAGGCGGCGCAGCCAGCAGGCCGCAGCTGAGGGCGGCGAACAGCGCCGCGATCAGGAGCCGACGAGCTGCCATGTGACTCCCACACCCCGCTCCGGGATGGTGATCGGAAAGAATGGATCGGCGTCCCACGAACCCAGCACGGGCAAGCTGCCGTGGAGCTCCAGGCGGTGTGGCCCGAGTTGCACTCGCAGCGCGAGCTGGAGGTTCAACTCGTGGGTCCAGCTCTCGTACTGCACCATGCGGCTGCCGCCGCGCTCGACCAGCAGCGGCTGCTCATTGATCAGCCACTCGGGCATGAGCCACAGCGACAGCACGGAAAACAGCGGCACCGAGGCCGCGGCGCTGATGCGCTGGCGGATGTACGGGCCGAGCGCGCCGCTGGTGAAGCTCTGGGCGGCGGTGCGGCGTACCAGGTAGGTGGCGTGCTCGCCGGGCGAGTAGCCGAAACGATAGGCCAGACTGATGGGGATGGGCTGTTCCAGGCTCACGCCGGCGCCGACGAACAGCATGTGCTGGCCGGTGCCGATCGGGACCCGCCGGGGAAAGATCGACGAGTCGGGGTTGTCGTCGATCGGGATGGTCGCGCCGAGATCGGCCCAGGCGCGCCACGGTCGCTTGGTCCAGAAGCGGTAGGCGAGGCCGAGCAGCGGATCGCCGACTCCGCTGCCCGATAGCGAAAAATCGATGCCGGCGAGCGCCTGATCCCCCGAGATCACGAGCCCCGAAGTGCGACCGTCGAGCCCGCGCCACGCCCAGGGCAGTGAGATCTGCAACGCCAGCCTGGGCGTGATGCTGAGGCGCAGATCGGCTCGCACCGTCAGCTGATGCGCCGTCAGCTGCTCCAGCGGCTGGGCGATCAGGAAGATCGGGCGCGAGAAGTCGTCGCGCGACGCCGTGTGATAGTCGACTGAAAAGCGCAGCTCGAAGCCCATCGGCTCGAGCGCGCCGGGTTCGAAGAAGGGGCTGGTCTGGGCGTGGGCGCTGGACGCGCAGCAGAGGAGGGCGGCCAGAGCGCATACACGTGGTCCTGTGGATCCCGACCACCGTGCAGCTACGCTCATGCGCCGCGCAGGTTAGCCGCGGTCGGTCGGCGGTCGCAACTGCGAGAAGCGCGGCGCGAGCGAGCCCAGGTCGAAGAGGATGCCATCCTGGAGCTCCAGCCCTGAAACCCCCTTGACCGCAAACCTTTCTGGCCACACATCGGGGATCCCGTGTCGAACCCCGCTGCCGCACTCGAGGGCCTCCGCTTCGACAACAGCTTCGTCCGTACACTCCCCGGCGACCCGGACCGCAGCCCGCGCCGCCGCCAGGTGCTCGGCGCGTGCTACTCCGAGATCGCTCCCACACCTGTGTCCTCGCCGCAGCTGCTCGCCTATGCGCGCGAGGTAGCGGAGCTCCTGGACTTGCCGCAGGAGCTCTGGCAGGGCAGCGAGCTCGTCCAGGTGCTGGCCGGCAATCGCGTGTTGCCCGGCATGCAGCCATACGCGGCGTGCTATGGCGGCCATCAGTTCGGCAACTGGGCAGGCCAGCTCGGCGACGGACGCGCCATCACGCTGGGTGAGCGTATCAATGCGCGCGGCGAGCGCTGGGAGCTGCAGCTCAAGGGTGCCGGCCCGACGCCCTATTCGCGCACCGCGGACGGACGCGCCGTGCTGCGCTCCTCGCTGCGCGAGTTCCTGTGCAGCGAGGCCATGCACCACCTGGGCGTGCCGACCACGCGCGCGTTGAGCCTGGTGACTACCGGCGAACCGGTGATGCGCGACATGTTCTACGACGGCCGCCCCGCGTACGAGCCGGGCGCGGTCGTGTGTCGCGTGGCGCCTTCGTTCCTGCGCTTCGGCAACTTCGAGATCCTGGCCGCGCGTAACGATCAGCAGACCTTGCGCGCGCTCGCGGACTACACGCTGCAGACGCTGTATCCCGAGCTCGGGCCCGGCGCGTACCTGCGCTGGCTCGAGGAGGTGTGCCGGCGAACCGTGACCATGATCGTGCACTGGATGCGCGTCGGCTTCGTGCACGGCGTGATGAACACCGACAACATGTCGGTGCTGGGTCTGACCATCGACTACGGGCCGTACGGTTGGCTCGAGGACTACGATCCGAGCTGGACGCCCAACACGACCGACGCTCACGGCCGGCGCTATCGCTTCGGTCACCAGCCGAACGTCGCGATCTGGAACCTGAGCCGCTTTGCCAGCGCGCTTTTGCCTCTGCTCGGCGCGCCCGAGCCCGTGCAGGAGCTGCTCGAGCAGGCTGCAGAGGACCTGGAGGCGCAACTCGAGACGATGCAGCGCGAGAAGCTGGGCCTCGCACCCGGCCGGGACGCGAGCAGCTTGGTGCCGGAGCTGCCCGAGCTGCTGTACCTGGGCCAGCTCGACTACACCCTGTTCCACCGCTGGCTCGGCGAGCTGCCGAGCGCGGGCGAGCCGGACGTCTCCGGGCTGCTCGCGGCTACCAGCTATGCAGCCGACAGCCGCGGCGAGGAGGAGCGCGAGAAGCTCGGCAGGTGGCTGCGGCGCTACGCGCAGGCGTGCGTCGCCGCGGGGCTCCCCGACGCCGAGCGCCGCCAGCGCATGCACGCGGTCAACCCCAAGTACGTCCTGCGCAACTACATGGCACAGCTCGCCATCGACAAGGCCGAGCAGGGCGACGCTTCGCTCATCCGTGAGCTGCTCGAGTTGCTGCGAAAGCCCTATGCCGATCAACCCGAGCAAGGGCAGTGGGCGGCGCGCCGGCCCGAGTGGGCGCGCCAGCGTGCCGGCTGCTCGATGCTCTCTTGCAGCTCGTGATGCGGTCGCCGAACGATTCGGTCAGCCTCGGCGCCCCCGACCAAAGCCGCGCGCCCACGCACTGGGTGACGCGCGACGTGCGCCTGATCTTCGTGGCGCAAGTGGTGTTCGGCTTCGGCTGGTCGCTGTACCTGTTGATCCCCAAGTACCTGGCGACCGAGCTGCACGCCGGCCCCGAGGTGATCGGTCGCATCAGCGCCATGGGCGGCTTCGCCGGCTTGTTGACCGTCCCGTTCGCCGCCGGCGGCATGGATCGCTACGCGCGCAGCCGCTTCTTCCAGCTCGGCGCGCTGCTGATCGTCGGCCTCTCCATCGGCTTCAGCCAGGTGCACTCGGTGGGCCCGCTCGTGTACGTGCTGCAGGGCTGCGTCTCGGCGGCGTTCGTGCTGGCCTTCAACTCCACGGCCGCCTTACTCTCGGACTACGCCCCGCCCGAGCGCTTCGGTCAAGCGATCGGCTGGCTGGGCGGCGCGAACGTGGGCATGAACGCGGTCGCGACCATCGTCGCCGAGCCGCTGGCCGCGAGCCACGGCTGGCGAGCGGTGTTCGGTCTCGGCGTCCTGGCCGGCGTGGCGGCCTTCGGCCTGTCGTTCGGCTTGCGCGCTGCGCCACCCAAGCCGCGAGCGCCTGCAGCTACCAGCGGCGGCCCGGTGCACGCGGCCGGCGCCGTGCCGCTCTTGATCTCCGTGCTGCTGATGGGCGCCACGTTCATCGCCATGTTCGGCTTCGTGCAACCGTATGCAGTCCAGCAGGGCGCGAGCCAGGTGCGCGGCTTCTTCGTGGGCTACACGGCCGCAGTCGTGGCCGGACGCGTGTTGCTCGGCGGCCTCGGCGATCGGCTCGGCCGCCGCAAAGTTTCCATCTGGATGCTGATCGCCTACGGCGCGGCGGCCTTCATCATGGCCCGGCTCGACGTCGAGCTGCTGGTCGCCTACGGCATCGCGTTCGGCGCGGCCCACGGAATCGTCTACCCCACGCTCAACGCCCTGCTGTTCGAGCACCTGCCGGATACGCGGCGAGGGCTGGGCATGGTGCTCTACAACGGCGCCTTCAACCTGGGCAGCAGCGTAGGCGCGTTCGGCTGGGGCATCCTGGCCCACCACCACGGCTATCCCGCGATTTACGGCGCCGCAGCTGCGAGCGCGCTGTGCGGCGCGGCGCTTCTGGCAGTGGGGAAGCGAACTAGCAACTAGGAACAGAAACGCGGACACGGAAGTAAAACCGCGAGACGCGCGTGGCTAGTTCAGGTTCGCGGTCCTGTTTCCAGCTCCTAGTTAATCTGCGTACTTGACCGTGCAGCCGTACGGAGGAGTGTCCGCAAGTCGGATCGGCTTGGCCTGGGCTAAATCCCGGAGCGCAAGGTCGAGGTACGGCTCGAGCGCATTGGCTGCGGTACCGGGCAGCTTGGGTCGCGCGTCATCGACCACCCCGACCGGCGCGTTGTCGAGGCCTCCGCGGTACACCAGCGTGCCCTTCGCATCGATCACGAACAGGTGAGGCGTCTTCTGCGCTCCATACAGGCGTCCCACCTTGCCGCTCTCGTCCAGCAGCAGCTGGTTCTGCATACCGTATTCCTGCTTGGCCGCGCGGTTGCGGTCTAGCCCCCAGCCTTGCTTGTTCGGACCGCTGGAATTGATCGTCAGCCAGACCAGCGACGGGCTCGCGACACGCTGCGCGAAGTCCTTGAGCGGGCCCTTGCCGCGCGCGTGCTTCACGAACGGGCAGTCCGGGTTGAACCACTCCAGCACGACCGTCTTGCCACGCAGCGCGCTGAGCTTCACCGCTTTGCCGTCGGTATCTTGCAGCGTGAAGTCCGGTGCTGGTTTGCCGAGCGTCGCGGTCTGGGGTTCCGCTGATGCCGGGCTCTCCGCGCTGCAGGCCGCCACGAGCATCGCCAAGAGACTGATGCGTGCGAGCATGAACGCCTCCTCCGGCGCGCAGCGTAGCACGCGCGATGGCGGCGATTATTGGCGCCGCTTGCGCGTGACGTCGGCGAAGCGCCGCAGCAGGATCGTGCCGTCCGCGGTGTCGATCGCGTCCTGCCACAGCGCGTCGGGATCCATGCCCTCGCGCAGCATCTCGTCGCGGCGCGTCTCGATGTAGCCGCGCACGACGTTGGCGTCGAACTCGGGGTGGAACTGCACGCCCCAGGCGCACTGACCGACGCGAAACGCGTGGTGGGGATCGAGCGCAGCCGACGCCAGCAACACGGCACCTTCGGGCAACTTCACCACCGATTGCCGGTGGCTGACCGGCAGGTGCATCGTCTCGTGGAACGCGCCGAACAACGCGTCGCCGCGCGCCTCGTCGCGCAGCGTCACGTCGACCGTGCCGATGTGGCGTCCGAGGGGGTTGTAGTCCACGACGCCGCCGAGCGCCTGTGCAAGCAGCTGGTGGCCGTAGCAGATACCGAGGATCGGCAGCTCGACCTTCATCGCCCTGAGCAACCACTCGGCAGTCCGCTCGCTCCACTCGGCGCGATCCGTGACCATCGAGGACGAACCCGTGATGACCGCCCCCGAGACCGACGTTATCTCGGGCAGCGCTTCGTCGAGGTAGACGCTGACCACCATGATCTCACTGGCCGGGACACCCAGGCCGGTGCAGATCCAGGTCTCGAAGTCCTTGCGCCGGGCCACCAGCGCAGGCGGCGCAGCTCCGGTTTTGATGACAAGTAAAGCGGCCACCAGACGTCTGTGGTACCGCGCAAAGCGCGGCTTTTCAATGACATGGCATGTCGGATGTGCGGCGTGGTACGCCGTGACCGTGCGTTGACGCGTCTGTGCGGCTCTCCTACAACGGACGAGTGACCGCCCAAATTGCCGTCTGCGCCAACCACGCGCAACGCGAGGCAATCGGTGTGTGTGTTCGTTGTCGCACCCGAGTCTGCAGCGAGTGCGCGACCAAGGTGGACGGCATCAACTACTGCGTGGCGTGTCTAGCCGGACTGGCGGTCGACAGCGGCGCGCGGCTCGCAGCGAACGGCGGCAAGCCGCGCTGGCTGGCGCTTCAAGCCCTGCTGCACGTGGGCTTGCTGGCGTTCTTGCTGTGGGGCTTCCTGGAGTTGATGTTGCCCGGAGGTGGCTGATGGCGGTCCGCACTGCGGAGCTGACCGCCGCCGAGCACCACGGCGCGTCGCTCCACACGCCGGGGCCCACCGAGATCCTGGATCGCGCGCTGTACGCGCTGCGCAGCGGGCCGCTATCGCGCGTGGGGCGGGGCCTGCTGGCGGGTGTGCCGCTGGCCTGCGTGTGCCTGGCGCTGTACTACCTGGAGGTCATCGAAGGGGTGCGCGTCTTTCGCCCGCTGTTCGCGTTCGCGATGGCGCTCGGCTTCGTGTTTCGCGCGCTGACGTTGTCGCGGCTGTCGCGCAGCCTGGTACACGAGTTTCGCGCCGGCTTGCCGCTGTACGAGGCCGCCCGCGGCGATTGGTTGCGGCTGACCTGGACGGCGGCAGTCGCGGGCCTGGGCGTGTGGGTGTGGTTGTGGCCGCTGGCCTGGCTGGCTCAGTTCTCGCCGTTCGCGATGGTGGCGTTGGTACCGCTGCTGGCGCTGCGCGGTGGCGTCGCGCCTTCTTGGCTCGCGCGCGCGAGCTGTGCAGCGGAGAGCGGCTGGCGCGCCTGGGGCTTGGCAAGTGACGACGCGGCGGGTGCGCGCGCCACGCTGGTGTTCGTGGAGTTGATGCTGCTGGTGGGCACGCTGGGCGTGTTCCTGAACCTGTACGCGCTCTCGACGCTCTTGCTCCTGCTCTCGAACTCGGTGCTCGGCCTGGATGTGGCCTTCGTCTCGGCGTTCGTGTCGCTCGAGAACGAGTTCATGGCCTACGCCGTCCTCGGCGTGAGCCTCATGCTGGCCGATCCGCTGCGGGCCGCCGTCTCGGCCTGCGTGTTCGCCGATGCGCGCGGGCGCAAGGACGGCGCCGACTTGCACGCCGCCGTGGATCGATTGCTCGCGCTCAGCGGGACCCAGGTGGCTCCGCCGCCGAGGGCTGCAAGCGCAGCGCAGGTCGCTCTGTTGGCCCTGGTGCTGAGCGGCGTGGCAGGGGTTGCGCGCGCGGATTCCGTCGACGATGCCGCCCCGCAGGTGGAGATCCAGCGCGACAGCAGCGTGCGCGCGGCGGTGGAGCGCATCTTGAAGCGACGCGAGTTCGGCAACTTCGATGCCACCGGCGAGCGCACGTTCGAGACCTGGTTGCGAGAGCAGCTGGATCGGTTGGTCGCCGAGAACCAGGAAGAACGCGACGAGCCGTCCAGCTTGCGCGTCCAGCTGCCCGACGTCTCGCCCTGGCTGGTGATGGGCATCGTCTTCGGCCTCTTGCTGTTGGCCGTGGGCTACGTCACCTGGGACGCGCGCGGCCGCGACGATCCGCAACCGGTCGTCGCGGACATCCCACAAGCACCGCGCATTTCGGAGCGTCCCGCGCCGCTGCTGATCTCGGATGCACGCGAGCTGGCTGCGGCCGGCGACTTCGGCGCGGCCCTGCGCATGCTGTACGCAGCCACGCTGGCCGCGCTCGACCGCGCGCACCTGATCCAGTTCGATCCGGCCAAGACCAACGGCCACTACCACGCGCACCTGCCCGCGGGGGCACTGCGCGACGCGTTCGGTGCCTTCACGGCCATGTTCGATCGCAAGTGGTACGGGCGCGAGAGCACCAGCAAGACCGAGTACGAGCGCGGCTTGGGCCTGGCCGAGCAGATCTGCGCGACGGAGAGCAAGCGGCCATGAAGCGCGCCGGCTGGACGACCTTTGCCGTGCTCGCCGCCATGCTCCTGGTCTTGACGCTCGATCGCGTGGCCGAGCGCGGGCGATTCGCCGCGGCGTACTCGAGCTACGGCTCCGGCCCCAAGGGCAGTCGCGCGCTGTACCTGCTGATCGAAGAGCTGGTCGCGCCGGTCACGCGCTGGGCCCAGGATCTGGCGCGCCTGCCGGGTCACGCGGTGCTGGTGGCGCTCGGCGGTTGCGATGCGGCGATGGCGCGCAAGGTGTCGCGCTACGAGCGGCAGGAGCTGGTGCGCTGGGTGCGCGCAGGTGGCGTGTTGATTGTGGCCGGTGCGCGCGAGTACTTGCCGCAGGCCTTCGGCGTCCAGTTCAAGAACGACTCGCGCTGTCGCACGCGCTGGTCCGCGTTGCTCTCGTCCGAGCCCGACGAACCGCTGCCCGACGGCGATCCTTACGCTGCTGACGGCGGCGTCAGCTCGGCCGAACCCCCGGCTCAGGAAGAGGGGGATGTCTCGGCTGACAGCGAGTCGAGCCAGCCCGAGCCGCGCAAGCCGGGCGACACCACCTGGGCGGTGCCGATGGCGGCTGCGCTGCGTGGCCTGTCGGTGGTGCCGTTCCGCGACGCGGGCGAGCTGGTGCTGATGCCCGATCTCGAGCCCGAGCTGCTGTTGGGGGATCCGCGCCGCGACGCCGAGGGCCACGAGACCGACATCGAGCCGCTCGGCGTGGTGCTGCGCCACGGGCTGGGCCGGGTGATCGTCCTGGCGTCGGCGAGCATGCTGCAGAACTCGGAGCTGGGCACGAGCGATGGCGGTGAATTGTTCGTGCGTTTATTGCGAAGTTACGGCAACGGCGCGCCGGTGTTGTTCGACGAGTATCACCTGGGGATCGGCGAGCGGCGCTCGCTGATGCGTTATCTGCGTCAGATGGGCGCGGCACCGCTGGCGCTGCAGCTGGTGCTGCTCGTGGGCCTGTTGCTCTGGCGTGCCGGCGCGCGCTTCGGCTCGATCCAGGTGCCTGCGCCGCCCAAGCCTGCCGAGAGCTCCTCGTTCGTGAATGCGCTCGGCCAGCTCTACCAGCGCTCTGCGGATGCGCGCGGCGCGCTCGAGCTGATCGCGCGCGACGCGTATGCGCGGATCGCAGCGCATCACCACGTCGAGGCAGCCGCGCCAGCCCGTCTGGCGCAGGCGCTGGCGGCGCGCGGCGCTACCCGTGCGGTCGAGGCAGTGTGGCAAATCGAGACTGCAGCCAAAAGCGGCAAGGACACCACTGCGCGCCTACCCGAGTTGGTGGCCACCATCGATGCAGCGCTCGCCCGTGCCCTGGAACGCGCGTGAACCCACGTGCGCGCCACACATTCCCGTTGCTCCTACTCGGGCCTCTTGCGCTACGCTGCGCGCTCGGGTGCCGTCATGCGCGACTTGTTGTTCTCGGCCACGTGCACGCTGTTCCTCTGCGGCTGCTGGTTGTTCCACACGGGTTCGGAGGACGACGCGCGAACCAGCGAGCGGCCGGACCTGCGCGTGCCGAACGTGCGCATGCCCACCGCCGCCGGCGCGCCGGCGATCGCGCAGCCGCGCGACGCCGGGCCGGACGCGGCCACCGTCGACCCGCGCTGCACCACGCGTGAGCTGAGGAAGGGCGAGCGCTTCGAGCCCGTCGACATGGTTTGGGTCGTCGA
>DATEOF010000375.1:0-5459 GCA_035274465.1 Polyangiales bacterium | reverse complement strand
GTCGGCGACGAACTTGATCAGGTTGGGTACGAAACTCAACACCGATCCCACACTCAACGCTGCACCCAAGCGGCCGCGCTGCGCCTCCTTCAACCACGTCCAGAAGTCTTTGTGTCCGGCCACTTCGCGACACAAGATTTCGCGGAAGCGTTCCTCGAACGGCTTCTCGGCCGCGGACTCCGTGAGTTGATTGGGCCCGAAGGCATTCTGGCGGGTCGAATCGATACAGAAGACGAGGTCGCCGTAGGGCGTCTTGACTCCGATGCTGGCGATCGATCGAACTCGCCGCAAGTACGCGTGGTCGCCGGTCTCGAGCGTGTTCAAGTTCTCGTCGGAGATCTGGTCAGCAGCCCACTGCCTGCGCCAGTCCTCCAAGTCACCTTTGCAATCGTCCAAGCTCCGTAAATTCTCTTTGGCTACGTACCCCCCGATTTTTTCGGCTGCAGACAGTTTCTGCCAAGTCTTGCCGACGTGACCTTCACCCTTTGCGAAGGAGACTCCCGACATGCAAGCGTGCTCGGTCCCACCCAGGCGACAACGCAAGAATGGAACGAGCTCTTTGGATTTGGCGGTGGGCGACCAAAACACCGTCGCACGGTACGGCACGTCGGTCTCGCGCTGCGGTCCGCCGGACCAGCGCCGGAACAACGCACGATCGGTTTGGATCGTCATCAACGCCCGCAGCGCTGCGATAGCCAGGCCGGCTTGCGGATAGCGCCAGGGCAGCCCCGCTTCACGCGTCTTGGGCGGATCGCTGGTGGCATGCGACGTGCGCTGGACTGCCTGCACGTCGCTGGTGCCTGAAATTTCTGTCATCGTGCGTCATCGGGAGCGAACACCGAACGCAGCCCGGATCTGCTCGAGCGTGCGTCGCAGGTCGAACCGAAGCTCGGGGCTGCAGGTATCGGGGCTCACGTCAGCGAGCTCGCGCCAGTACATCTGGGCGCGTCGTGTATCCCAATCACCTTCGACCTGCGCAGCTTCGGGTGGCGGACGGTTGACGCTTCGCCAGTCACTGGTCGGCCGCCGAGTCGGCGCTTCTCGCGCATTCTCGCTGCTGCGCTCTATCCATCCGGTGCTGCTCGATTCTCTGGTCTGCATGACTTCCCCCGAGCGAACTCTTGCAGATGAGTCCCGATACTTCTGTGGAATGATTCACATCCGCAGGCAATCTACCTACATCGCGGCGGACCAGCAACACTCGAAAATAGCACAGCAGACGTTAGTCTGATGCTGCCGCCGTCAGAAGGAGAAATATTGTGTGTGGTCCGGCACACACGCACACTCAATACTTGGCCGTTTGGCCCGCAAGCGCTCTAGCCCTTCTCGCTGAGCCGCACTCACCGGGGCTAGGGCTTACGCAATTCGTCCGCAATCCGCTGCGCTCCATACACCACGCGCAGCGCCTCGAGGATCGCCGAAGAATGAACCGCCACCGCGCGGTTGACCCGCTCGTCGAAGCCGTAGTCGCCGCCGAGCGAGTGGATGTTGCCGTCGAAGATCAGCCCCACGATCTCGGCGTTCTTGTCGATCACCGGACTGCCCGAGTTGCCACCCACGATGTCGTTGGTGGTCACGAAGTTGAAGGGCGTGTCCAGCTTGAGTTGCTCACGCTTGGCGAGCCACGACTTGGGCAACGCGAAGGGGTCTTCGCCGGTGTGGCGCTCGAACGCGCCGCGGATGTCCGTGAAGGGCGGGACTTGCTTGCCGCGCTCTTGCCAGCCCTTCACCGTGCCGTACGAGATGCGCAGCGTGAAGGTCGCGTCCGGGTAGACGCTGCTGCCGTAGGCCTCGAAGCGCGCCGTGGCGATCGCCTCGTGCGCGCGATCGAGGACGCTGTCGATCTCGTTCTCCACACGCTTGCGAACCGCGCGCGCGTCGCCGTCGATCAGCCGCGCGAACGCGAGCAGCGGATCGCGCGAGGCTTCGATCGCCTTGGCTCCGCCCTCGAAGAGCTTCTTGCGCACGTTCACGTCGGCCAGCGTGCTGCCGCGGATCAGCTCGGCGGCGAGCTTGGCCGGGGACTTCTTGCCGAGCAGCTTGCGCACCACCGGATCGTCGGGGCTGAGGATCTCGCGCAGCTTGGTCAGGCCGAAGGTGAGCTGCAGGATCTCGAGCTCGGGGTGGATCGGCGCGGGCGAAAACAACCCTTGCTTGAGGCCGGGCAGCGCCGCGTCGGTGAACTCAGGCAGGCGCGCTTCGTTGGGCTTACCGAGCTCGTCCGCCGCACGGACCAGCGTGCGCGCGACGTCGAACAGATCGCCGGGGAACGCTCGCCCGCGCTCGAGCAGATCGAAGTAGTCGTAGAGCTCGGCCGTGGTGACCATCGCCTTGTCGATCGAGGCGAACGCGCCCGCGAAGCCGGCTCGCTTGTCCTGCGACAGGCGCTTCTTCAGCGCTTCCTCCGCGCTACGCTTCTGTTGCAGCAGCTCGCCGTCCAGCAGGGCGTCGAGCCGGCCGCGGAACGCCTTGATGGCGTTCTCGACGCCGAACAACAGGCCCTCGCTGATGCGCTTCTGCTCCGGGCCGCGACGCCCGAACTCGGTCAGTTGCCCGCGCAGCTCGGACAGCAGCCACAAGCGGCGAGGCAAACGCACGCGGCGCTCGAACAGTAGCTCCGAGACCGCGAGCTCCCGACTGGTACTGCCCGGGTGGCCGGAGGTGAAGGTCAGCTCGTCCGCCTTGGCACCCGCGGCCGAGAACGGGAAGAAGTGGTCGACCTGCGCCGGCTTGTCGTTCGCGTAGATACGCAGGAACGCCACGTCCAGGTCGTAGCGCGGGAAGTTGAAGTTGTCCGGGTCGCCGCCGAAGAACGCGATCGCCAGCTCGGGCACGAACACCACGCGCACGTCCTGGTAGCGCCGGTACTTGTACAGGTGCTGGCGCGCGCCGTGGTACAGCTCGACCACCTCGCAGCGCAGCTGGTCGCTCTCGGCGCAGGCCTTCTCGAGCTTCGCCTGCTCGGCCTTCTTGGTCTCGCTGTAGACCTGCCCCACCTTGCCGGCCAGCGCCGCCGCCATGCGCTGCGAGACGTCTTCGATCGAGATCAGCTGGTTCACCTCGAGCGCAGGACAACGCAACTCCTGCTCGGGCTTGGCGGCGTAGAAGCCCTGGGCCACCAGATCGCGCTTCGACGCCGAGAGCTGCTCGATGCACTCGTGCGCGCAGTGGTGGTTGGTCATGACCAACCCATCGCGCGACACGAAGCTCCCCGAGCACCCCTGCGCCAACCGCGCAGACGACAGGCGCACGTGATCGAGCCAGGCTTGATCGGGCGTGAAGCCGTACTTCTTCCCGACCTGCGCGCTCGGGAACTGATTCGGCAACCACATCCCCTCGTCCGCGCGCACGCGCGAGCCGAGCGTGAAGCATGTCCCGAACGCAAACACCAGTGCGGCGACGAAGAGCAGCGCGATGGGCTTGTGCATGCGCCGGTGTATAGCCGAAAAACTTCTAACTCAGGAGACCGGGGCGGATTTGTCGACCTGCTGCGGAGCGCACGGCCGGCTCGCGCCGCGGCATCGGCTCGAGGTCGTAGTTGTGCGCGTCGAACTTGCGCGTGCGCAGGCGGTACTCGAAGGTGAAGCCCGGCCAGAGCGTGGTGATCCGACCGCTGCGCGTCTGATACCAGCTGCAACAGCCGCCGCGTGCCCAGACCGTCTGCGACAGACGCTTGCCGAGGCTCTCGTTGAACTCGTCCTGCGTCGCGCGCTGCACGTCGAGGCTCTTGAGCCCGCGCGCGCGCAGCACGCGAACCGCGTCGAGGATATAGGCGACCTGGGCTTCGACCATGAACACGACCGAGCTGTGGCCGAGGCTGGTGTTGGGCCCGCCGAGCATGAAGAAGTTCGGGAAGCCGCTGACGGTCGTGCCGAGGTATGCCTCGGCCCCTTGCTTCCAGCGATCGGTCAACTCTTCGCCTCCGCGGCCGCGCAGTGGGAACGGCGCGTAGGTCTCGGCTGCGTTGAAGCCGGTGGCGAAGACGATCGCGTCGAAGCCGTGCTCGGCGCCGTCCTCGGTCACGATGCCGCCCGGGGTGAGCTCGCGGATCGGGCTGGTGACCAGCTCCGCGTTCGGCTGCTGCAGCGCGGAGAAGTACTCGTTCGAGAGCAGGATCCGTTTGCAGCCGACACGATGTTGGGGCGTGAGCTTGGCGCGCAGGGCGGGATCGCGCACTTGCGAGGCCAGGTAGCGCAGCGCGTGCCCCTCCATCAGCCGGCCGATGCCCATGAATCCAGGCCGCCCGGTCAGGGTCGGCGCGATCGCTTCCAGCTGCCAGTAGCGCCAGCGCCGGGCGAGCGTCTGCAGCCAGGGGTGCGCTGCGAAGCGAGCGCGACGCGCCTCGTCGATCGGCCCGTCCAGCTTGGGCAGCACCCAGCTCGCCGTGCGCTGAAAGACGGACACCTTCTGCGCGCGCTTCACCAGCTCCGGCACGATCTGCACCGCGCTCGCACCCGTGCCGATGACCGCCACGCGTTTGCCCTCGAGCGCGGCATCCGCACGCCAGCGCGCCGTGTGGAACAGCGGACCCTGAAAGGTCGACATGCCCGGTAGTTGCGGGTAGGCGGGGATGCTCAAGCTACCGCACGACGCGATCAGCACGCGCGCGGTGTACGTGCGTCCGTCCTCGGTTTGAACGGACCACACGCCGCGCTCCTCGTCGAAGCGGGCCGAGACGACCTTGCGGCGGAAGCGCATGTGCGGCCTCACGCCGTACTTGTCAGCGCAGCGCTCGAGGTAGCCGAGGATCTCGCGCTGACTGCCGTAGTCGCGCGTCCAGTTGGGGTTGTTTTCGAAGGAATACGAGTACAGGTGCGAGGGGACGTCGCACGCCGCGCCGGGATAGCGGTTGTCGTACCAGGTGCCGCCCAGCCCCGCGGATTGTTCGAGGATCAGAAAATTGTCGAGCCCAGCCTGCCTCAGGCGAATACCCATGCCGAGGCCGGCGAAGCCTGCTCCAACGATGAGGATCTCTATTTCCAATGCTCTAGCTCCGGAGCCGCCGCAGCGCCGGCGACCGATGGACATCGGAAGGGTCGGGCCATCAGGCGCGAGCCTTCCGGTATTTACAGCGTAGCGCGTGCATCGCGTGCGCGCGACGAAGTGACGCAACATCGCGCGCGAATGCGCGCACTTGCTCGTGCGCGACGCGCACACCGGCGCGACAGGGATGTCCGTCCGCGTTCGAGGTGCTGCAGCCTTCGGCTGCTGCCTGCAGCTTTCGGCGGCATGTGTTAGGGTCGAGCTGCCCTGTAGTAGGAGTAGATGTATGTACGAGTCGAATCCCCGCGCGCTAGTTTTCGTCGCGCGCCTGGTGAGTGTGTGGTGTTTGTGCCTGTCAGCCGCGTGCGGAGCGGACGACGAACCGAGCGCTGTCGTCGCTGGGAGCGGCGGTCAAACGGCCGGTAAGTCGGCGGCAGGCCGCGGCGGCGGGGCGGCGGGCAACTCCGCAGCTGCCG
>DATEOF010000374.1:0-8237 GCA_035274465.1 Polyangiales bacterium | reverse complement strand
GGAACCTTGGGCCGCGGGGGCTCGACCTTGGCCTGCGGGGGCTCGACCTTGGGCCGCGGGGCCTCGACCTTCGGCGGCGCGGCGGGCTCGGGCGCGCGCACGCTCGGCTTGTACTCCTGCGGGGCGCGCGACAAGGGCGGCGCGCCGTTGCGAGCGGCAGCGGGTGCGCTGTTGGGCTTGAACGGCGCGTCCACCGCGGAGAGCAGCGAGCTCGACGTCCCGGGGCGCAGCGTCGAGCCGTTGTTGGGTGAGATCGCCGCCGTGCTGCCGGGAGCGGCGGCGGGGATGATCTTGCCTGCGATGACGTCAGGCGCGGGCTTCGTCGCAGCTGGCAGCGGCGCGGGACGCGCGGCGGGCGCTGGCGCTGCTGCAGCGGGGCGCTGCAACGCCTTGAGCTGCTCGGGCAGGTCCATCTCCACCGTGTCCGGGAGATGCTCCTCTTCACCGTCGTCGACCTCCTCGGCGAGCGTCGCCGGGTCGAGGCCCGAGAGCATGCCGGGGGACGTGGTCAGCGACAGCCGCTTCTTGCGCTTGCGCTGGCGGCGCACGCGCACCATGCGCGGTTCGCCCTTCTCATCGAGCTCCTCGTCGAGGGTGCTGCGAAGGTTGTTCGGATCGACCGCGCGCATCGCCGCAGTGGACTTGCGCGGATCCTCCGGATAACGGCTCGCCGAGGAATCGACCGCGCGCATCGCCGCAGTGGACTTGCGCGGATCCTCCGGGTAGCGGCTCGCCGCAACGTCCACCGCGCGCATGGCCGCGGTCGAGCGCCGGGTCTCGTCGGCGGAGCGCATGCTCGTCACCGACATGCGCCGATCGCCGGGCCGATCCGAGGGCGGCCGTTGGGTCAACGGCGCCACCATCTCGTCTTCGGTCTCGTGGCGCGCGCCACCGTTGGTCTGCAGGCCGGTCAGCGTGGTGCTGATCAACACGCCGCTCTCGCCGCGCCGGCGCTTCTTGCCCTTGCGTGGCCGTGCCGCGCCGGCGGCGTCCGAGGGACGCGAGTAGTCCGCGGTGGTGTTGGGCTCCAGCTCCACGTCACCGCCTGCAGCTGGGGGCGGCAGCGCCGAGAGCCCGTGCCCGGGCACGACCTCGTCGAGCTCCTGGCGCATCGCCGATAGCTCGGGGGCCGTGTCGTCGGCTCGCACCTCGGCGTCCATGTCGATGTCGCTCGGCGGCACCTCTTCGGGCCTCTGCTCGAGCCGACGCCCGGTATTGAAGATCAGCCCCTCGAAGTACAGCTTCGAGATCGCGGTCAGCGTCTCGAGGTCGTCCTGGCCGCAGCTGTCGACCACCTGCATCAGCGAGTGGGCGCCGTCGAAGTGGCGCAGGATGCGGTTGATCTCGTCCGGGATCTCGGCGAGCCGCTCCAGCAGCTGCTGATCGTTCACCTCGAACACGCTCTCCATATCCGGCAGCTGTTCGAGCAGGCGTCCCCACTCGTCCAACCGGCGCATGCCTTCCATCAGCACGCCCTGGGTGGACGTCTGGATCACGTCCTCGCGCCGCACCTCGCGGAAGTCGATCTCGAACGACCCCTCGGTCCACACCAGCGCGCGGTAAATGGCGCGCGCGCCGTGCAGCTTGCCGAGCTCCGCGTCCACCGGGTTGCCGTTGCGGAAGTAGATGGCGCCGCGCGCGGCCTTGCTGGTCAGGTGCAGCACGCCGGACTTCTTGCTGTTGTCGATGGTCTGCAGCAGGTCGACCACGCCGATGTCGGAGAGTGCACCGGTGAACTTCTGTTTACTGGTCTGCCGCAGCTCGATGCCTTCGCGGCGTTTGCGCTGCAGCACCACGTTCACGCGCGCCAGGATCTCTTTGATGTAGATCGGCTTGGTGAGGTAGTCCTCGACGCCCAGCTCGAGGCCTTTGACCTTGCTCTCCACCGAGGTGTCGCTCGAGAGGAAGATCATCGGCACGTCGGAGAGTTCCGGGGTCTTCCGGATCTCCTCGATGAACGCGAACCCGTCCACCTGGGGCAAGCGGGTGTCCGACAGGATCAAATCGGGCTTGCTCAGCTCCATCATCTCGAGCGCGCCGCGGGCATCGCTCGATGTGGCCACGCTGTAGCCTGCTTTACGGAGGCTGACTTCGAGGACGCGCAAACTGCGAAGGTCCGCATCCACCAGCAGGAGGTTCTGCTTTGCCACGTCGCTACACCTAGGGTATCACGCGAAGGGTCGAACCTTCGAGGTTTGGGTCATCAGGCGCTCGGGTGTCCACAATCCCAGGACCTTGACCCTGTAGTCGGCCCTGCCGTATTGTCGTCGCTTATCGGATGCGCGCAATTCGTCGGTCGTTTCAAGGCGAAAATTCGGCGCAACAAGCCTGGTCCGTGGAGGCATGTGGGTTATGGCAAAACGAGGATTCGCGGTCGCGTTCGTAATGTTGTTGCCGGCGCTGTCGGCGGTCGGCTGCAAGAGCGGCGGTGACGTCGCCATCCTCGACATCGATCCCAAGGTTGGTCACACGCAGGGCGACCAGTATGTGAAGATCGTGGGAAAGAACTTCCGCCAGGACATCGGCTACACGGTGTACTTCGGTACGAAGAAGTCGTCTCAGGTGACGATCGTCGATCCTGAGACCTTGCTCGCAACCACCCCGTCGGGCTCCAAGACCGGCCAGGTCGACGTCATGATCCGTGCGGACGACGGCAACGCCTTCCGCATCCCGGGCGGGTTCAAGTTCGAGGACATGGGCGGCAGCGTCGTCGAGGGCCTCGGCACCGGCGCGGTCGGCAAAGAGAAGAAGGGCAATCTGGCCTTCTGATACCCTAGGGCGGTGGCCGTCCACCCCAGCGCCGTGATCGATGCCGACGTCGAGCTCGGCAAAGACACGCAGGTCTGGCACTTCGTCCACGTCTCGAGCGGAGCGCGCATCGGCGCGCGCTGCTCGCTCGGCCAAAACGTGTTCATCGGCCGGGGCGTGCGCCTGGGCGACGGTGTACGCGTCCAGAACAACGTCTCGATTTACGAGAGCGTCGAGATCGCGGACGACGTGTTCCTCGGTCCGTCGTGTGTGTTCACCAACGTGAAGAACCCACGCGCGCACGTGCCGCGCAAACACGCCTACGAGCTCACGCGCGTCGGCCGGGGTGCCAGCGTCGGAGCCAACGCGACGATCGTCTGTGGCGTGACGCTCGGCGAGTACTGCTTCGTGGGCGCGGGCGCGGTGGTCACGCGCGACGTGCCTGCCTACGCGCTCGTCGTCGGCAACCCCGCGCGCCGGCGGGGCTGGATGTGCAGCTGCGGCGAACAGCTGTCCGGGCAGGGTAGGCAGACGTGTCTCGCCTGCGGCCATGCCTACGAGATCGGCACGGACCAATGCGAGCCTCGCGACCATGCCTGAACCGATCCCGCTGCTCGACCTGCACGCCCAACACGCCCCGCTCGAGCCGCAGCTGAGAGCGGCATTCGAGCGTGTTCTGCAAAGCGGTCACTTCATCCTGGGGCCCGAGCTCGAGAACTTCGAGCGCGAGGTCGCGCAGTACATCGGCGTGCCGCACGCGCTCGGCGTCTCGAGCGGCACCGACGCGCTGCTCCTGGCGCTGATGGCGCTGGACATCGGTCCGGGCGACGAGGTGATCGCGCCCACCTTCAGCTTCTTCGCCACGGCGGGCGCGATCGCGCGGCTGGGCGCGACGCCGGTGTTCGTCGACATCGCCAAAGACAGCTTCAACATCGACGTGGCGGCGATCGAGGCTCGCATCACGCCCCGCAGCAAGGCGATCGTGCCAGTCGATCTGTTCGGTCAGACCTGCGACCTCGACGCGCTCTTGCCGCTCGCGCGCGCCCACGATCTCGCGGTCGTGGAGGACGCGGCCCAAGCGCTGGGTGCGGCGAGCCGCGAGCACCGCGCTGGCGCGGATGCGACCTTCGGCTGCTTCTCGTTCTTCCCCTCGAAGAACCTGGGTGCGCTCGGCGACGCGGGGCTCCTGACCACGCCCGACCGCGAGCTCGCGCACCGCGCCAAGCTGCTGCGCGCACACGGCGCCGAGCCGAAGTACCACCACGCGTTGATCGGCGGCAACTTCCGCCTGGACGCATTGCAGGCCGCATTTTTGCGCGTGAAGCTCCCCGAGCTCGAACGCTGGAGTGAGGCGCGCAGGCAGAACGCGGCGCTCTACGACCAGTTGTTCGCAGACGCGCGACTCGATCCCGAGCTACTGCAGACGCCCGCGCGCGTGTTTCCCGGACACGTCTACAACCAGTACGTGATCCGCTCGAGCCGGCGCGATCGGCTCCAGGCAGCGTTGCGAGCCGAGGGCATCGGCTGCGAGGTGTACTACCCGATCCCGTTGCACCTGCAGCAGTGCTTCGCCTACCTGGGTGTGCGCGAGGGCAGCCTGCCCGTGGCAGAGCGCGCCGCGCGCGAGGTGCTCGCGTTGCCGATTTTTCCGGAGCTCGGGGCCGCGCGCATCGAACGCGTGGTGCGGGCCGTGGTGCGCGCGCTCGGCACGTAAAAAACCGCGTTGTTGCGAGCCTGCCGCCCGGCATGCCACCTTGCCTGGGGGAAAAAACTGGTGTGCCCCTTCCCGCTGCGCGGGGTGCACCTTAGGTTTAGATCACCATGAGTTCATCCAGTCGCTACCACGCTCCGTTCGGTCCCTCGGGCGACACGCCGGTCGACGCCGAGCTCGCGCGGCGCCTGCTGTCTGCGGCGCTGTCGCAGGGCGGCGACTACGCGGATTTGTTCTTCGAGTACAACGCGGCCGGCAGCTACGCGCTCGAAGAGGGCATCCTGAAGTCGGCCGGGCGATCGATCTCGATGGGCCTGGGTGTGCGCGTCATGAAGGGCGACGCCACCGGCTACGCCTACGTACAGGAGATCACCCCGGAGGCGATGTTGCGCGCGGCCAAGACCGCGGCGCAGATCGCGTCCGGCTCGGCTGCCGCTCCGCCAGCTAGCTTCGAGGTGCCGGGTATGTCCCAGCGCTACGCGGTCCAGGCGCTGTCGCTCGACCTGACCGGCGAAGCAAAGCGCGAGCTGTTGCAGCGCGCCGACCGCGCCGCGCGCGCAGAGGATCCGCGCGTGCTGCGCGTCGAGGCATCGCTGCACGAAGAGCTGCGCGAGATCCTGCTGGCCACCAGCACGGGCAAGCTCGCGCACGATCGCCAGCCCATGGTGCGCTTCTCGGTGCGCGTGATCGCGGAAGAGAAGGGCAAGCGCCAGAGCGGCTCGTCGGGGGGCGGCGGGCGCATGTCGCTCGACTATTTCTCCGGGCGTTCGCCCGAGTGGCACGCCAAGGAAGCCGTGCGCCACGCGATCGCGATGCTCGACGCCCGCGAATCCCCTGCCGGCGAGCTCGAAGTCGTGCTCGCCCCGGGCGACAGCGGCATCTTGCTGCACGAGGCGGTCGGCCACGGCCTCGAGGCCGACTTCAACCGCAAGGGCACGAGCAACTACACGGGCAAGGTCGGCGAGCGCGTCGCCAGCGATCTGTGCAGCGTGGTAGACGACGCCACGCTCGCGGGTTCGCGCGGTTCGATCGGCGTCGACGACGAGGGCAATGCGCCGGAGAAGGCGCTGCTCATCGAACGCGGGATCCTGGTCGGCTACATGCACGACCAGCACTCGGCCAAGTACTTCAAGACGCAGCCCACCGGCAACGGCCGGCGCGAGAGCTTCCAGTCGCACCCGATGCCGCGCATGACGAACACGCTGCTGCTCGCCGGGCCGCACAGCCAGGAAGAGATCATCCGCAGCGTCAAGAAGGGCGTCTACGCGCGCAAGTTCGGCGGCGGCCAGGTCGACATCAGCAACGGCGACTTCGTGTTCTCGTTGACGGAAAGCTACCTGATCGAAGACGGCAAGATCACCGCGCCGCTCAAGGGCGTGAACCTGATCGGCAACGGTCCGGACGTGATGTGCAAGGTCAGCATGCTCGGCAATGACCTCGAGACTTCGGATGGCATCTGGACGTGCGGCAAAGACGGGCAGTCGGTGCCGGTCGGCGTCGGTTGCCCGACCATCAAGATCGCCTCGATGACCGTGGGCGGTACGCAACTCGGCTGAGGGACCTGATAAGCGCATGTCAGACTACGATATTCAGAAGCTCGTCCAGCTCGGGGCGCAGGTGGTGGAGCGCGCTCGCCGCGCCGGGGCCGATGTGGCGGAAGCGGCGGTCAGCGAGGGCGCACACCTCTCGGTCAAAGTCCGCATGGGCGAACCCGAGTTGGTCGAAGAGGCCGGCTCGAAGTCCCTCGGCTTGCGCGTGATGCGCGGCCAGCAGGTCGCGGTGACGTACACCAGCGATCTGACCGAGTCCGGCCTCGCGCGTTTCGTCGAAGACGCGGTGGAGCTGGCCAAACTTTCGGAGTCGGACGCCTACGCCGGCCCGCCATCGCCCGAGCTCCTGTCGCGCGCCGCGCAGCATCCCGACCTGGAGCTGTTCGACCCGCGCGTCGACGAGATCGACGCCGCGCGCGCCATCGACATGGCCAAGCGTGCGGAATCGGCGGCGCTCAAGTTCGATAAGCGTCTGACCAACAGCGAAGGCGCGACCGTGAGCCGTCAGGCGGGGGCTTCGGCGCTCGTTACCAGCGGAGGTTTTCAAGGCGGCGTGCGCGGCACGTACGCTTCGATCGCGGTGCACCCGGTCGCCGACGACACGGACGGCAAGAAACGCAGTGGCTACTACTGGAGCGCGCGGCGCTTTGCCGATGCCATCGAGAGTCCGGAGGAAGTTGGGCTCGAGGCGGCGCGACGGACCTTGGCGAAGCTCGGCTCTCGCAAGATTGACACGCAAGAGGCGCCGGTGATCTTCGAGCCCGACAGCGCGCGCTCGATCCTCGGGCTACTGGCGGGCTGCGTGAACGGCGGGTCGATCTGGCGCAAGGGCAGCTACCTGGTCGAGCGCGAAGGTCAGCTCGTCGCCAGCAAGCTCGTGAGCGTGATCGACGATCCATTGATCGCGCGCGGACCGGGCTCGCGGCCGTTCGACGGCGAAGGGTTGCTCTCGCGGCGCAATACGATCGTCGAGCGCGGCGTGTTGAAGTCGTTCGTCCTGGATACCTACAGCGCCAAGAAGCTCGGCAAACAGAGCACGGGCAACGCGTCCCGCGGCAGCAGTGGCGGTGTCGGGCCGAGCACGACCAATTTCATTCTGCAGCCGGGCGCGCACAGTGCCGCCGCGATCCTGAAGGACTCCGATCGCGCGCTGTTCGTGACCGACATGATGGGTTTCGGCTTCAACGCCGTCACCGGCGACTTCAGTCGCGGCGCCTCGGGTTTCTGGATCGAGAAGGGCGAGCGCGCCTTTCCGGTGTCGGAAGTCACGATCTCGCTGAACCTGGACGAGATGCTCAAACGCATCGACCGCGTGGGCGACGATCTCGACCTGCAAACCTCGATCTGCTCGCCGACCATCCGGATCAGTGCGATGACGATCGCCGGTAAGTGACATGAAAGTTGGGACGTTTCAGAATTTTCGAAACGTTCGCTGTCGCCAGCCTCCGCAGAATCACTAGGGAAATTGCTCGAGGCTGCGCAGGCTACTGCTCGGCGCAACGAGATTGAGCAAATCGCGTGCACCGCGATATCACCCAATGTGATACTGAGTAGCCCACTCGTACGCGCATCTGCGTGTGCATAGGACGAAGTGGGTTTCGAGCGATGAATACACGAGCGTGGAGTTCGGCGATCGCGCTTGCCAGCTTGGTGAGCGTATTGGGTTGTGGCGGCGAAGAGTCGATGACTCCCGGCGTCGGAGCAGGCGGCGCGGGTGGCGCGGCCGGGGGAGGCACCGCCGGCGGAGCCGCGGGATCCTCCAGCGGCGGCATGGCTTGCGGCCCGAAGGTCTGCATGACGCCCATGATTCCACCGGGTCTGCCGGTCATGGCGCGCCCCGCGTGCTGCGTGGATGCCGCGACGGGAACTTGCGGCTCGCTGAACGGGACCATGTGCATGCCTCCGCTGCCGGTTCCGCCCGCCTGTCCGCCGCCTCCGTCCTTCATGGGCGTGATGACCACGGCGTGCTGCACCCCCAACAATATCTGCGGTGTCGATGCATCGATGCTCGGCCTGGGTTGCTTCAACATCGGGAGCATTCCGGGTATCGGTGGTGGCGGTCCCGCGACGATGTGCGACGGCACACCTGTGATGATGCCCCCGCCGCGTGCGGGCTCGGGCGCGGGTGGTGTTAGCGGTGGTAGCGCAGCTGGCGCAAGCGGGGCTGCGGCCGGTGCGAGCGGCGCGGCTGCGGGTGCGAGCGGAGCTGCGGCCGGCGCGAGCGGTGC
>DATEOF010000373.1:0-16542 GCA_035274465.1 Polyangiales bacterium | reverse complement strand
GAGCGACACGCGGCGCGACGCGGTCTTCCTGCGCTCGGCGGCGGCGCTCGCGGCGGATCCCGCAGCCGGCTCGCGCTTCGCGGCGCTGGCGGCAGACCCGTGCGCCGGCCAAAAGACCTGCGCGCCCCCTTACACCGACTTCGACACCGACAGCCGCCGCACGCTCGCCTACGTGGAGCAACTGAGCGCGGCGGCGCTGCGCCTCTCGCAGGCGCGCGGGCAAGGCGACCAGCTGGCCGAGGCCGTGGCCAGCACGGTCGATCGCGACTTCGCCGCCCTGCGCGGCATGACTCTGCGGCTCACGCCGCGCCTGAACAACGACTTGAGCTTGCAGCTGCCGACCAGCGCCAGCGGCTGGCCCAGCCCGGATCTGCTGGTACAGGTCAGCGCCCGCGAGCTGCGCTACGGGCAGCTGCCGCGCGTGCGACCAGGCACCCAGGGACACTTCGAGTTGCTGGCTGGCGCGGGGATGACGTACCCGCAGGTGAAGGCGCTGGCGTACGCCCCGAATGACAAGTCGCCGGTCACGCGCCCGATCGATGCCTTCGTCGACGCCATGCGCGCCGCGCGCGGCGACGCAGCGGACCTGCACGTGGCGCTGGTGGCAGATACCGACGTGTCCGCGCAGCTGCTTACGCGCGCGCTGGTGTCGATGCGCAAGGCCGGCGTGCCGCAGATGCTGTTGGCCGCGCGAACCAAGGACGGTTCGCTGCTCGGTGTGCCGCTGCGCGTGGTGCTGGCGAGCGTCGATCCTCCGGGCGCGACGCCCGATCTCAGGTTGCGCGTGCGCATCGGAGGCTACTCGCTCGACGTCGGCCACGGCACGGTCGAGATCCCGCGGGTGCGCGACGCGTCGGGCTCCCACTTCGACGTGGCGGCGCTGCACTCTGCCGCAAAGGCGCGCGCGCCGCGCAGCGCCGCCGTCAGCTTCATGCCGGAGGTGGCGACCGAGCAAGTGATGACGGCCATGTTCCATGTCACGCCCGAGCGCGCGCCTGTGGACGTCGTAATCCAGTGAGCGCGCTCACTTGGCAAGCGCAGGTGACGGGGCCAGACTGCGCCCATGTCGAGACGCGCGGCTCACGCCGGTCTCCTGCTCGTTTGCTTGGCTTGTACGTCCCGCCCGCGGCTCGAACCGAGCGGCGGCGCCGCTGGGAGCAAGCCGGCGATGGCCGGGGCGGACGCTGTCGTAGCCGCGGACGCTGACGTCGCGGTGAACGCTGGCGGGTCTGCGCCAAAGGCCGATGCAGCGACACCGCCCGCGGCTGCGATTCCCGACGCGCGCCTCCCGGACGCGAGCCCCTTGCAGCCGAAGCCCCCGGCAGATGCCGCCGAGCAAGACGACGCGGGCACCGTCCCACCAGCAGCCGATGCAGGGCCCGCCTCCCACGTGGTCGGCGCCTCGCTGGTGTGTCCGAAGGGTGTCATCAGCTACCCCAACCCGCTGCCCGCCGTCACGCAAGCCACGCTGATCCAGAACGGCTTCGGCTTCCTCGAAGGACCGCTGTGGATCGCGGAGCGTCAGGAGTTGCTGTTCAGCGACATGGACTTCACGACGGCCGCAAACCCAGCAGGCCCGGCGGCGCAGATCCGCCGCCTGACGCCGCCCGGCACGTTCGGCGTCTTCGCCGCTGACAGCGGCAGCAACGGCCTGGCGCTGGCCCACGACGGCCGCGTGCTCGCGGCCAGCCACGACATCCAGAGCCTGTCGTACTTCGACCTGGCCAGCGGCAAACGCGAGCTGAGCAAGCTCGACTATCACGGCAAACACTTCAACTCGCCCAACGACATCGCGGTGCGCTCCGACGGCCACGTGTACTTCACCGATCCCGACTACCAGATCGGGCCGCGCAGCTCCGAGACGGGCATGCGCGGCGTCTATCACCTGACCCCTGACGGCAAGGTCGAGCTGCTGGACGGGCTGCTCGATCAACCGAACGGCATCGCAATCTCGCCTGATGAAGATACGCTGTACGTCGGCTCGGCCGGCCCCGACATCCTCGCCTTCACGCTGCGAGCGAACGGCGAAGCGAGCCAGCATCGAGTCTTCGCGAGCCCGGGCCCCTCCGACGGCATGGGCATCGACTGCGCGGGCAACCTCTACGTCACGGCCGCGAGCGTGCTGGTCTTCGACCCCAGCGGCCAAAAACTCGGCGAAATCACCACGGCCGAACCGCCGTCCAACGTGGCATTCGGAGGCCCGGAGCGCACCACCCTTTACATCACGGCCGAAACGGGACTCTACTCGATCGAGCTCAAGGTACCCGGCCGCTGTTACTGACCTCAGGGGGCACTCGTATGACCATCCGCAAGCTCAGCCCGAGCGAAGTCACCACCCGCCTCGCCGAACTCTCTGCCTGGCGGCTCGAGAACGACAAGCTGCGCCGCGACTTCAAGTTCGAGAACTTCGTCGCGGCGTTCGGCTTCATGACCCGCGTCGCCATCCTCGCGGAGAAAGCCGACCACCACCCCGAGTGGTTCAACGTCTACAACAAGGTCTGGATCGAGCTGACCACCCACGACGCGGGCGGGCTCAGCGAGCGCGACTTCGCGCTGGCGAAGCAAATCGACGCGCTGCTTTAGGGGGCGGGCGGAGCTCGTTCGGGTCACCGAACCGCGCGTGCTGCAGTGATGTGCCGCGTGAGAATCCGACGGGGGGGGCGCGGGCGGCGCTCGCGCTTACCCACGCGCCTGTGCTCGCGCGCGATAGCCTATCGTACGAGCAGAGGCGAACGGGGGTGGGTTCGCGCCGTGCGCCAGCGTTCATCGGCTGGAACTGCGGCACGAGGTTGCGATCGGCGCTCGCGCCCAAGAGCCGCTGCACTGCGCGCCTCACTGGGCGTGATCCCGAGCCAGGAGCGCTCGACGCAGTGCTGTGGACACCGTCCGCTTCTTAGCCCGAGCTTCAGCGGCTCGCCATCCGTGTTCTCGGTGATCTCGATCAAACTCGCGTCGCAGGCCAGGCGCTCGGCAGTCGCGGGAGGAACCGAGGTTTGCTCCTCGAGCTCGCAGCGCCCCGCCGCAGTTTCATCGCGAAGTACGGCCTCCTCCACGTGAATCGTCAGCAACTGCCGATCGGGCCCGGCGACATCAGTCGCTCCATGCGCGAGAAAGCACTCCGCAATGAGCCCGAGCGCATCGGCCCTCGAGGCGGCATATGAGTTCCTCACAGCGTGTGGTGCAGCCGACGATTCACGTGATCGCGCGCCAGCTCCCGCATCATTCACGTGAAGCGTTCCGCGGCACCAAAGAACGCCGCGAGCTCAACTCCGGCCGCGCCGCCGCCTTCAAACTGTTGGATCCGGTCAGACTGACTGTCCACGTCAAAAATGCAGATCGAACAGCTGGTTCTCGTTGCCGATGCAGTCGTAGACCCCGACCACCGATCCGTCGGTGACCGACGAGTGCAGGCTGTCGATGCACTTACCGCGCTGTGAGATCGGGCCGGACAGATGGAACTCCTGCTGCCGATTCGCCTCGTCGCACGGCCACAGCTGCATGTGCCAGCCGTTTTGCGGCGCGCTCGGTAGCGGCTTGCCCTTCGCCGGCGGCTTCTCGGGCCGCAGCTCGAGGCACTTGCCTGCGAAGCGGATACGGTTTTGGCTGAACTCGAAGTGCTGCGCCTGGCTGCGATCGCAGGGCCAGAGCTCGAGCGGCGCACCGTCGTGTTGTGCGCGCATCGCCCAACACTTATCGCTGTCCAACCCGTCCAGGTGTACCGAGCCCTGGCCGTCGATCGACCAGACCTGGTTCTGGTTTTGCGCGCAGGCCCAGAGGCCGACCGGCGCTCCCGGGTTGTGGTTGTACCAGAGCTGATCGACGCACTTCTCCGAGAAGTGGTGGATGGCCGTGCGCTCGAAGGTCCAGCGGCTCGCCTCGTCGCTGCACGGCATGAGCTCGAGCGTCTGGAAGTTCTTGCGCCTGGGCATGCCCAGGCATTGTTCCGGCTTCGGCTTGTACTTGAGCCGGCCGTCTGCGAGCGACCAGAGCCAGCGCTGCTCCGGATGTTGCTCGCAGTTGCTCACGAACGCTTCGGTCCCTCTGGCGCTGTCCATCGACACGCAGTTGCCGCCCGGCCCCATCAGGCTCCCCGACTCCTGGTGCTTGGGCCGCTCGCGCATGCGGTGCATCCCGAGCTTCGCCAGCGCAGCGCGGGTGCCTTCCGACTCGTGCCCCTTCTTGAACACGTAGAACTCGGCCTTTTGCTGGAGCAGCCCGTACTCGTTCTCGCCGAACGCGTCGCGTACGCGGCGCCGCGCGTCGTCGTCGAGGTGATACTTGTTGATCAACAGGTAGTCGGCATTGCCGGCGGTAACCTTGAGCGTGTAGGCGTTGAGGCGCGAGGACACATGGGCGACCTCGAGCTCGGTGGCCGCGACGCTCGCGTCCGGCGGGATGACCCTGATCGCGTCGAGCAGGTCACGGTAGCGCTTCTGCTCCGACTCGCTCATCGTGAACTGCACGCGGCTGAACCCACCGACGAAGGTGTTGTGCTGCAGGATCGAGCCGAACACGTAGCTGTGACACAACACGCCGAAGCACAGCGCAGCCACGCTGGCGCGAACCGCGTTGTGGCCCAGGCGCTCGCCGCGCAGGCGCAAGGCGATCACCGCACCCGCGAACAGGAACGGCACCCAGTGCGTGGTGTACTGGAACGTGATCGACGTGGTCGGCGCGTAGCCGGTGGTCATCAACGTCACGATGAAGCCCGGCACCATCAGCAGCCAGAGGGCCGGGCTGCGCACCGGCAGGCAGAGCAGCGGCGCCAGCAGGTGCAGCGCATAGGTCGCCTTGGTCTCGTTCAGCAGCTGGCGGATGAAGTAGTTCGGGTTGACCAACATGGTCTTGATCACGCTGCCGTAACCACTCTCACCGGCAGCGACCAGGTCCTTGTAGATGTCCGCGAACCACCACGGCCCGGCCCAGGGCATGATCACGAACTTGACCAGCAGGAACCACGCGCCCGAGGCGCCGGCCAGGATCGCGCCGAGCAACGGCCGGAAGCCCGTCACTACCAGGAACAGGCCGGTGAAGATCAGCCCGAACGCCGCGTCCTCACGGATCGAACAGATCACCATGGCCAGCGGCACGATCGAGGCGCGCTTGCCGGTGGCGATGGCGTGGAAGATCCAGAAGAAGAACAACATCGACTGGGGCATCCAGTGGAAGTCGTAGTAGTTCGGCCCGTGGATCGGCGCGTAGAACACGTAGACGCAAGCGATCGCCGCCGACAGCGGCCGGGACAGCTGGGTGCTGGCGAAGAAGTAGAGCGGGATGGCCGCCAGGCCGATGAAGGTCGACTGCAGCACGAGCAGCGTGTCGGCCGCCGGGCGCAACGCGTACAGCGGCACGAACAGGAACATGCCGTACTCGGCGTGGTTCGAGAGGTACGAGCCGTCCGGCACCGCGACCGTCGACTTGAACGGCCGGAAGTGCATCGCGTTGAACATCAGGTTGTCGAAGATGCCCAGATCGAAGCCGGCCGAGCCGAACAAGCGATGGCGCACGATCGTGTAGTAGCTGGCCTGCACCGCGTAGCCGAGCGCGAAGACCACGACCACGGACAGCGGCAGCCAGCGCGCGGTCGGGCTGCTGCTTGCAGCCGTCGGCGGCGAGCTCACGCGGCGCACGGTCGGCACGTCGCTGTCGCCGAGCGCGCGCCAGATCAGCCGCTCGAGAAGCAGCACCACCGCCAGCAACATCACCAGGTACGGCAGCGGCTGGCCGTACCACTGCCGATAGTTCAGCAGCGTAGGCAAGAAGCAGCTAACCAGCAGCGGGCACAGCCGATCGGCCGCGCGCCCGAGCCAGTACGCGCCGTCCGCGCGCAAGCGCGCCACCACCACTGCAGCCAGCAGCAGCGGCGCGCCGATCGCCGCAGCCAGCTGCAGCAGCATGCTCTTGCGCAGCTCGGGCGACACGTTGTTGGCCGACAGGAAGCCGTCGAGCTCGGCATCCGGCAGGCGGAACAAGCGCAGCGCCAGGTAGACCGACGCGCACACACCGATCAGCGTGGCCGTGGCCAGGGCGAGCCGCGCCCAGTCGATCTGCGGCGCAAAGCTGGCCGAGTGCACGAACCTGGGCCCGGGCGCCACCGGGGCAGTCGCCGCGGTCCCCGGATCTGCCGGCAGCGCCGGAGCGGTGGGGTCAGACAGCTCGGACACGGCTCGGCGATGTAACGTCCTTTGGGGACCCTGGCAAGGTGAGCCGGCGGCTGCGGGAACCGCAGCCGAGTACCTGATATCAACCTAGCCCTTCAGGCGCGCGATCACCGCGTCGGCGAACTGCTCGGTCCCCAGGCTGCCGCCGAGGTCCCCCGTACGCTCGCCGTCTTGCAGGGACTTGTCGTAGGCGTTGCGGATGGCCGTGGCGATGGTCCGGCAGCGCATGTCCTCACGCGTGTCGGCGATATGGTTCAGCATCATGGTGGCGCTCATCAGCAGCGCCAAGGGGTTCGCCACGCCTTTGCCGGCGATGTCCGGCGCCGAGCCGTGCACGGCCTCGAACACCGCGTCGGTGTCGCCGATGTTCGCGCCGGGCGTCACGCCCAGCCCGCCCACCAGACCGGCGCACAGATCAGACACCAGGTCGCCGTACAGGTTCTCGCACAACAGCATGTCGAACTTCGTCGGGTCCTGCACCACGCGCATCAAGGCCGCGTCGATGATCATCTCGTCGTACGGGATGTTGGGGTAGTCCTTCTTCGCGACCTTGCGCGCCTCCTCGAGGAACAGACCGTCGGTCAACTTCATGATGTTGGCCTTGTGGAAGACGGTCAGGCGCTTGCGCTTGCGATGCGTCGCGTAGCGAAACGCCCAGAGCGCGATGCGATGACACGCCGGCCGCGTGGCGACCTTCATCGACGCCACCACGTCCTCCGTGATCACGTTCTCGACGCCGCTGTACAGGCCCTCGGTGTTCTCGCGGATGATCACCAGATCGACGTTCTCGAAGCGCGTCTTGACGCCGGGCATCGAGCGCACGGGCCGCACGGCGGCGTACAGGTTGAGCGACTTGCGCAGCGCCACGTTCACCGACCGGAAGCCGCTGCCGATGGGCGTGGTGCACGGACCCTTGAGCGCCAGGTGCGAGTCGCGGATCGCCTCCAGCGTCTCGAGCGGCAGCACGTCGCCCAGACCTGCTGCGACCGCCGACTCGCCCGCGTGTCGCTCGGTGTAGCGCAGCGGAGCCTCCGCCGCTTCGAGTATGCGGCGCGTGGCGCGCATGACTTCGGGGCCGATACCGTCGCCCGGGATCAGAACGACCTCATGGAGCTTGCTCACGTGATCACCTCGTGCGTGCATCATCGGCACGCGCCTGGGTCATTTTCAAGCGCACAGACGCACAATCGCGTTTCACGACAGTTTCGCTGACGGGTTCTCGCTAGAGAGCCGGACCGCGAACGGCGGTCCGCCTCTCTAGATGATTTAAATACCAGGCAGTTAGAAAGCGCTTTTCTTTTGCTCGCGCAAGCGCGACCAAAAGGCGCTTTCAACCGCCTGCGCGGCGCTTGCGTTTGGCTTTCGTGGGCTTTCGGCGCGGCTCCGGGCGCTGCGTGGCGTGTGCGACGAGCACGTGCGACACGCACTCGGTCACGCGGCGCGCGGTCGGTAGGTGCAGGAACTCGTTCGGACCGTGCGCGTTCGACTGAGGGCCGAGCACGCCGGTGATCAGGAATTGCGCGCGCGGATACTTCTCGCCGAGCATGGCCATGAACGGGATCGAGCCGCCTTCGCCCATATAACAGGCGTCCTTGCCGAACGCGGCGCGCGACGCAGTGCGCAACGCCGTCTCGAGCCAGGGGACCAGCGGTGGCGCATTCCAGCCCTCCCCTGCCTTCTCGGGCTCGAACGTGACGTGCGCGCCATACGGCGGCTCGCGCTCGAGCGCGCGCTTGACCTGCTCGCTGGCGCGCGCCGCGTCGCACATCGGCGGCACGCGCAGCGAGAGCTTGAAGGTCGTGCTCGGCCGCACCACGTTGCCCGCGTCGCGCATCTGCGGGATGCCGCTCACGCCGGTGACCGACAGCGTCGGTTGCCAGGTGCGCGCCAGGAGCAGCGCGGTCGGGTCTTTCTGCATCGGCTTCACGCCGTCGAGCCACGGATAGCCGGCCACGAAACGCTTGCCGAGCACGCGCGCGGTCGCCGCCGCCTGCAGCTTGCGATCGGCGGGGATCTTCACCTGCAGCTCCTTCAAACGAATCGCACCGGTCTTCTCGTCCTCGATGCGCGAGATCAGCTGGCGCGCCACGCGAAAGCTCGACGGCACCACGCCGCTGGCGTCGCCCGAGTGCACGCCCTCGCGGAGCACACCAACTTCCAGGTTGCCGGTGACCAGGCCGCGCAGCGACGTGGTGCACCAGAGCCGATCGTAGTCGCCACAGCCCGAATCCAGGCACACCACCAGGCCGACGTCCCCGATGCGCTCACTCAGGTGATCGACGTAGGCGGGCAAGTCGTAGCTGCCCGACTCCTCGCAGGCCTCGATCATCACCACGCAGCGCGCGTGCGGGCGGCTCTCGGTCTGCAACGCCTCGATCGCGGTCAGCGCGGCAAACGCCGAGTAGCCGTCGTCGGCGCCGCCGCGGCCGTACAGCCGATCATCCTTGCGCACGGGCTCCCAGGGGCCGCAGCCTTCCAGCCAGCCCGTGAACTCGGGTTGCTTGTCGAGGTGGCCGTAGAGCAACACGCTGTCGCTGCGCGCACCGCCGTCGGTGGCCGGCACCTCCATGAAGATCAGCGGCGTGCGATCCGGCAGCTGCAGCACCGCCACGGACAGGCCCTGGATCGCCCGCGCGCGACACCAGCTGGCCACGAGCTCGACCGCGCGCGCCATGTGGCCGTGCGCCTGCCAGTCCGGATCGAACGCCGGTGATTTGTTCGGAATACGAATGTAGTCCTCGAGCGTCGGGACGATCGAACGTTCCCAGACCTCGTCGATGAATGCAGGCAAGCTGTCGTGCGCCATGGCCGAACTCCCCGGCCGCAGCATAGTGAAGCGCTCAAGCCTTTTGAACAGGCAGAGCGCGCGCTTGCACTTGTGCGCCGCAATCCAGGCAGGTCGGCTTGATCTGAGCCAGCGAGTTCAACGGCCCGATCGCGGCCACCATGATCATCGCCGCTGGCAGCATGCCGTGCATGTCGGCGAGGTAGAGCGGCGAGCTGAACACGAGCACGAAGATCAGCACCAGCCAGGCACGGCGCAACGGACCCCAGCCCGGCCAAGGCCAGGTCGCCTCGACCTCGCGCGCGCAGCGCTCGCAATGGGCCGGAGCCCTGCGCGAGAACGGCCCAGACATTCCGCCCAGCGCACTCATCTGTGGCAATTTGGGGTCAAGCCGCGCCCGGCGCCAGCCTCCGGATCAGGGGTCGGCGAAGCTGCCGTCGTAGGCCTCGTCCTCGATCGCCTGTGCCGCCGCGGTCGCCGTCAGCGGCAGGTAGCAGTCGAGCATGACGGCCAGCTCGTCGGTACTCTTGGCCCCGACGCTCGCCTCGTAGCGCCCCGGCTGCGGGCCATGCGGAATGCCCCGAGGATGTAGGGTCAAGCTGCCGGCTTCGACACCCGTGCGCGAGGAAAACGCCCCACTCACATAGTAGATGAGCTCGTCCACATCCGACGACGAGTGCGGATAGGGGCACGGCACGGCCTCGGGGTGGAAGTCCAGCGGGCGCGGCACGAACGAGCAGATCAGCGCGCCGCGCGCGGCGAAGGTGCCGTGCCAGGTGGGGGGCAGGTGCACCGAGCTCACGCGCGGCTGAAAGGCCAGGATCGGGAACGCCCAGGGATAGAGCGTGCCGTCCCAGCCCACCACGTCGAGCGGAGAGTGAGCCGAGCGAAACTCGTGGGCCGCTGCTCCCCGCTGCACGATCACGCGCCGGATCTGTTCGTCGAGCGGCCCGCGGAACTCGGGGTGGCGGAAGTCGCGGTGGCAGTACGGCGCATCCATGCGCAGCTGGCCGACCGGGTTGCGAAACTGCGCCGGGACGCCGAGCCCGCCGTGGCACTCGATCAGCAGCAGCTCGGTGTCGGGCTCGTCGAGCTGCATGCGGTACAGGACGCCCTTGGGGACGGCCACGTAGTCATGGCGCGAAAACCTCAGATCGCCGAGCGCGCTGCGCAGCATTCCGCGACCCTGGCGCACGAAGAACAGCTCGTCGGCGTCGGCATTGACGAAGTACGCCGGTTCACTCGTGAGGGGTTTGACGAGTGAAATGGTGACGTCGGCGTTGTGCAGCAGCGACACTCGCCCGGCGAGCGCCGCCGTCGGCTGCGCGAGCCGCGCGCCGCGGAAGTGGCGGCGGCGCAAGCTCGGCAGGTGGTCCGCAGCCGGCAGCGGCGTGCCCAGCTGAAAGGACGACACGGCCGAGAGGGCCTGCGGCCGGTGCAGGTGGTAGAGGATGCTGTACGGCCCGTCGAAGCCCGCGCGCGTCAAGCAATGCTCGTAGCGCAGCGTACCTGCCCCATCGCGCAAGGCGATGTGGTGCTTTTGCGGCAGCTCGCCGAAGTGCAGGCGCTCCAGCATTCAGCCCGAACCTTTCTGCTGCTCGCGCTCGATGCTCTCGAACAGCGCGCGGAAGTTGCCCGCGCCGAAGCCCTGATCGCCCTTGCGCTGGATGATCTCGAAGAAGAACGGCCCGGCCGCCGCCTCGCCGTACAGGCCCGCCGACTCCTTGAGGAAGATCTGTAACAAGTACGCCCCAGGTGCGGAGCCATCGACGAGGATCTGCAGCTCCTCGAGCATCTCGGGTGACTCCTCGATCGCGCCCACGCCGATCTCGCGCAGCCGCTCGGGCATCGCTTCGTAATAGGTGTGTGGCGTGGGCATGAACTCCACCCCCCGCTCGCGCAGCTTGCGCACGGCGCCGAGGATGTCGCGCGTGGCGAGCGCGGCGTGCTGCACCCCGTCGCCACGGTGCTCCTCGTTGAAGACGTTGATCTGCGAGGACTTGAATGCCGGTCGATACGGCTCGTTGTTGGCGAACTTGATTCCGCTGTGCGGCTCCCACATCACCTTGGAGCGCAGCCCGGAGCCCTCGCGCACCTCGTACTTGGCCACGTCGCGAGTGTGAAACGAGACCTCCCAGAGCGGCACGCAGCCCATCACGTGCTCGAGCCAGAGCAGCGCGGGCTGCATGGTCTGGAAGTTGGACGTAATGTGATCGATACCGCTGAACTCCACGTCGTTGTCACCGTACGGGCCGAGGATGGGCTGGGGGTGGCGCTGCATGCCGGGAAACAACCCTGAGTACTGGTGGCGCTCGATGAAGCGGAACGTGGTGTCGCCGAACGGGGTGGTGATCGAGAACGTCGCCAGCCAGCCGTGCGCGTCCTCCACCCGCTGCACGTCTCCGATGGGCGTCCCGCCACGCTCCTCGAGCAGCGCAAACGTGCGCGCGACGTCCTCCACCTCGAACGCCAGCGTACCGATGCCGTCGGGGTGCTTGGCGAGGTAGCGCGCGGCTCGTCCGCCCGCGCCGACCGGTTGGGAGCAGGTGATGACCACGTCGCCTGCCTGAAACACCTTCGAGCGCTGCTTCCCCGCCGCTTCCAGCTGCGGCGAGCTCTGTCCGACCTCGGCGAAGCCGAGCCGTTCGAGGTAGAAGCGCCGGCTACGTTCCAGGTCGTGCACGTAGTAGTGCAGACCGAGCAAGCCGCGAATGCCGAGTGCTCCGAGCGCCATGCGTCTCCTCCTTTATACGATCGCGTCGGGTTGAGCTTCCGGGCGCGCGCGCGTGAACGCCTCGAGGGTCTGGGTCTGGGCCTCGACGTCGAGCAGGCGTGGGTACTGGGTGATGTCCAGGCCGACGCGGCGCGCGTTGTAGAGCTGCGGGATCAAGAACACGTCGGCCAGCGAGACCGAATCGCCGACCAGGAAGCGCCCGGCGTGCAACCGCGCGCGGATCTCCAGCGTGTGCAGGCCCTGCGCCATCACGCTCGACGCCCAACGCCGCGAAGCCTCATCGCCCTCCAGCCGGCGCAGCTCGTTCAAGATCGAGGTGTTTTGCAACGGCTGGATGCCCGAGTTCACGATCTCCACCGCCTCGCGCACGCGCGCTCGGGTGAGCGCCGCACGCGGCAACAGCGGCGGTTCCGGCTCGCGCTCCTCCACGTACTCGATGATGGCCACCGATTGCGTGAGACGCACCGTGGTGCCGTGCTCGTCCCACTCCAGCGTGGGAACCTGTCGCATTGGATTGATGGTCGCGTAGGCGTCCGTGGTTTGCTCGGAGGCTCCAGGCGCGATGTTCACGGGTTGATAATCGTACGACATGCCTTTGAGGTTCAGCACGATTCGCACGCGGTAGGCGCAGCTCGAGCGCCAATAGGAATAGAGCCTCATGTCGATCTCACCTCCTGCTCGATACTCCCGAACAGATTCCTGCCGTCCGGGCCGTGCATCTCGATCCGCACCCGATCGCCCGCGACCAGGAACGGAGTCCGCATCGCGCCGTGCTCGAGCTGCTCGCGCACGCGCCGCTCCGCCAGGCACGACACGCCGCGCTCGGGGTCCTCATTCGACACCGTGCCGCTGCCGAGGATCGTTCCCGCGCAGAAGCCGCGCGTGCGCGTGATGTGGGCGATCAGCTGAAAGAAGGAGAAGTGCATGGCGTCGCCGGCCTCCGGATCGCCGACCAGCGTGTCGTTGAGTGAGGTCTGCAAGCGAAGATGCACGCGCCCATCGCGCCACGCAGGCCCGAGCTCATCGGGCGTGAGCGCGAATGGAGCGAATGACGTGGCAGGTTTGGAGCTGAAGAAGCCAAACCCTTTGTCCAACTCGGACGGCACCAAGTTGCGGTATGTCACGTCGTTCGCGAGCGTGATCAAGCGCACGTGCTCGGAGGCGCGATCGGCAGTCGTGCCACGGGGTGTGTCATCCAGGATGACGGCGATCTCGGCTTCGAAGTCGAGACCCCAACCCGGATCGCCGAGTGCCAGCGGATCGCGAGGCCCGAGCATCTCGGAGGAGCCACCTTGATAGACGAGTGGCTCGGTCTGCAGGGTCGGCGGTGGGGCGGCACCGCGCGCCTTGCGGACCAGGATGATGTGATTGAGATACGCCGAGCCATCGACCCACTCGTAGGCGCGGGGGAGCGGAGCGCGCAGGCGCAGCCGATCGATCGATTCTCGATCGGACACCGTCCCGGCCTCCAGCTCGGCCGCCAGCGCCCGTAGGCGCGGTTCGGTGCGACGCCAATCGTCGAGCGCGCTCTGCAGATTGCGCGCCACGCCGCGCGCCGAGCAAACCGCGTCACCGAGCCGGCTGACCAGCACAAGCTCTCCATCCCGGCTCCCATCATCGCGCGTAGCAAGTCTCACGGGTCGCCCCTTCCGCCAAGTATTGGAAGGATCTTACCCCCGGGAGCGCCATCCGGCGATTCCGCTGCTCCCAGCTGCAGGTCTGGACCCGCGCCCCGAGCCCGCGTCCGAATCTGGCCCGGGTCCCGAGCTGCGCAACACCCGTACCGCCTCCGAAGCCCTCAGCGGCCGCCGCCAACAGCTTCAGGCCCTCCCAGGGCGCCCCAGAGGCCTGCTGCCGTGAGCGGCAGCGCCTCCTCTGTGGCCTGGCTCACGCAGAGTTCTTCCTGAAGCTGGACAATCGCGCGCCAACCTTCGCGCCGCGCGGCTCGGAATCGCACACGGATCAGAAACGCGGACGAAGCGTTTCGTTCACGGGTGTGGCCAGAAGCGTTCGAAATCCAGCCATACACTCGGGCCACGGCACCGTTCGGTGGCTGAAGCCATGAGCGGCGGCGCTGACTCCGCTCGTGGCGGCGGAAGCTCATCGTGAACTCTCCAGGCCAGAACGAAGCCATATGAGACTCGCCGGCGTTTCGAGGCTTGAAAACAGCGGCTGATCAGCGTGGCCACGAGCGAGAAGGTTTCGAGTCTTCGCACACAAATGCCGCTGCTGACGGCAGCGAAAGGCAACCGCGCCCGCCGAGCTCGCACGCCCAGAATCGGCTACGGCGCGCACACACCTTCGCAGCGGATGGCAGCAACGACACTCCGCCGCCGTGGGCAGCGCATTTTTCGACAAATCGCGGCATCGATCCCCTCCGCGGTGGCCTGCATTGCACTCTCGGCCCGGAATAGACGATCGGGAGGGCCGCAGCTCAGAGCGGCGGGACCGTCTGCAGCTATGGGATGCGAGCTTGCGAAATGAAAATTCCTGGTCGTCTTTTGTAAGACGGCAATTGCCAGCGCGCGAAGACGACGTAGAATCCCCGCGACACGACCACGAGGGATGGCGCCCCTCGTACAAGTACCCCGTTACTCAAGAGAGAGAGAGAAACAACATGCAACGCAAAGACAACTCCTCGCTGACGAAGACTGTCGGCAAACGCCTGAGCCAACTGCGCAGTGCCAAGAAGATGAGTCAAGAAGAGTTCGCCAAGCGCGTCGGTATCTCGCGCGGCTACCTTTCGGACTTGGAACGCGGCGTGCGCGAAATGTCGCTGGCGACGCTGGCCGTCGTGTGCCGCAAGAGCGGCACGACGCCGAACAAGCTGCTCGGCTGGCCGTGAATCCGCACGCCGATTCGGCGGAGCGCACTCAGTCACTCAGTAGTCACGAACCGACCCCCGTAGCCACGCCCCACGCACGCACACCGGTGCCGCGTGGGCCGTGGGCGGCGGGCACGGTAGCTCGGTTCGGGCAGTTCGGGGGGGCCTTGCTGCTGATGGCGGCTGCCGCGGTTGGCGGCGGTGCCTGCTCCCAGGGGGCCAAGGGCGCGGGGGAGGCGCCGGCGGGGATGCTGGCAGTGGGGGCGAGCGCTCCGGACCTGCAGGGCAAGGGCCCCAAAGGTGAGCTGGTCAGCCTGCACGACCGCAAGGGCCACGTCTCGATTGTCTATTTCTATCCGAAGGACGGCACCCCGGGCTGCACCAAGGAGGCGTGCGCGTTTCGCGACACCTTCGACAAGTTCGTGCAGCGCGACGTGACGATCTTCGGCGTCTCGCGCGACGACGAGGCCAGCCACGCCAAGTTCCGGGCCGAACACGCTCTCCCCTTCCCGCTCGTCGCGGATCCGGCGGGCAAGGTTCAGGCAGCCTACGGCGTCCCCAACAAGTTCCCGGGCATCGCCGCCCGCGTCACGTTCCTGGTCGCAGCTGATGGCCGCATCGCCAAGGTCTGGCCCGACGTCGATCCCGCCGTCCATGCGAGCGAGACCTTCGCCGCCATCGAGCAGCTCAAGTAGCACTCGAGCAGCCTTATTTGCGAGGCTAGCGGCCAAGGAGTACGGTCGACCCGCGCAGCTCCGTGGCGAAGACCGAACCAGCGTATTCTGTGACCACCGAACCCATGCCGGTCGTGTCGTCCGAGCAGGCCCCGCTGCACATTCCGGAGCTCGGCAAGCGGGCGCGGCGGACGCGCGTGCTGCTCACGCTGCTGGTGCTCCTCGCTGCAGGCGGTGGGCTGGCTGCGTACTTCTTGCGCACCGACCCACTCGCGGAGACGTATCGCAGCGTGCCGGTGACGCGCCAGAACATCGTCCGCGTGGTCGAGGCCACGGGGCACCTCGACGCCAGCGCGCGCGTCCAGGTCTCGGCGAAGATCGCCGGCCACCTGGCGGAGATCAAAGTGGCTCCCGGCGATCGCGTGGAGCGCGGCCAGCTGCTGGCGCGGCTCGATGATCGCGCCAGTGAGCTCGGTGTACGCAGCGCAGGCGGGGCGCTGCAGGCGACCGTCTGGCGCGTGGCGGAAGCGCGTACTGCCCACACCACCGCGCTCGCGGAGCTCGAGCGCGTGCAACGCTTGTTGTCGCGCGGGCTGGCGAGCGCCGCCGACGTCGAAGCGGCTCAGGCCCAGGCACAGCGCGCCGAGGCGCAGCTGAAAGCGGCAGGCGCAGAGAAGAGCGTCGCCGAGGACAACGTGGCGGCGGCCAAGTTCGGACACAACCTCGGCGACATCGTCTCGCCGATCTCCGGCATCGTGCTGGTCGGCCCGGAGAATCCCGGGGTGCCCGTGTCGCCGGAGCGCGCGCCGGTGTTCGTGGTCGCCGCTCCGCTCGACAAGATGCGCATCGACGCCGACGTCAGCGAGGCCGACATCGGCGATCTCAAGGTGGGCCAGACGGCCGTCTTCGAGGTGCAGGCGTTTCCGAGCCGCAGCTGGGAGGCGCGCGTGGAGCGCATCGGGCTCGAGCCCCAGCGCGACGGCGCGGTCGTGACGTATCCCGTGCTGCTGAGCGCGGCCAACCCCGAAGCGAAGCTGCTCCCCGGGATGACCGCGGCCGTGCGCATCCAGGTCGCAGAGGCCAAGGACGTGCTGGCGGTGCGCGAAGCCGCGCTGCGCTTCACGCCCGAAGACGCACCGGATGCCGCTGCCCGCAGCCGCGTATGGCTGCATGGCGGCATCTCGCAGCTGACGGCGGTGGCGGTGAAGCCGGGCCTCAGCGACGGCGCGTACACGGAGGTCACGCCTCTGACCGCCGGCGCGCTGGAACCGGGCCAACACGTGGCAGTCGGTTTGCTGTCCGCGAGCCAGGCGGGGCGCGCGCAGCCCGGCGTGTCGCTCGGCAACAAGAAGTGACTTATGGGC
>DATEOF010000372.1:0-12461 GCA_035274465.1 Polyangiales bacterium | reverse complement strand
CAAAATCGTGACCCGAAGAGCCGGATGCGGGAAAGCCGCACGTCCGGATCCGTGGGGGATCCCGGAGGCATGCCTCCGGGATCTACCCGACCGCGTTCCCGTCCTTCCTGTTGATCTCTCTCTCTTCTCCTCGTACTCGTGCTCGGCTGTTCGACTCCGCGGCCGGCCGACCGTGTACCTCAGCTACCGCCGGCGGCAGCAATCTGCTGCCAGAACGAGCATTTGTGATCCGCCGCGAAGGCGGTCGCCGTGTACGATTGCGGGAGCGGGGGCGTCAGCAGCTGCACGCGCTGCGACAGCGGCGGCGCAAAGCGCGGCCACAGGAGCCCGCTCGGGCTGCCCAGCTTCGCGAAGGTGGACCAGTTCAGCACCATCGCGTCCGACAGTTGTTGCTGGGCTGGCGTGAATGTACCCGGGACGGTCTCGCGAACGTTGAACAGGTACTTCAACTCGGAGCCGTGATAGGCGCCGTAGTCATACGGCACGGGCGGCAAGAACACCTGCGGGGCGTCCGGATCGTCGAACTCGTACCAGTAGGTCGCAACGCTCGGGGCGAGCAGCGTCGCCGTCAGCGCGGCGTTGCACGCGAACGCGGCGTCGGTACCGATGGCCGCGAGCGCGAGCTCGGTGCTCGTATAGTTGGCCAGCGGGTATTGCTGGATGACCAGCGGTACCACCACCTGTGCGGCAGCGGGCGTCAGCCCCAGGATGGCCGCGATGTAGTTCGGGTAACCCGCCGGCACGACGGGGACGTTAGCCAACGTGAACTGCGTGGCGATGAACAACGTGAACTCATCGTGGGTCGAGCCCTGGAGCACAGGGACCTTGTTGAACGTGCCGGCGGTGAACGCAGCCTGGATCGACTTCGGCAGCACCTTGCCGTCGACTCTCGGCAGGTACGCGCTCGGACTCGGGCTCTGGTTCGCGAGTAGCGTCGCCACGGGTACCGCGCGCAGGCACGCGAGGTCCCCGCTCGCGCAACCCACGGCACTGGCGTACGCGGTGCCCTGAGTCTCGGCCGTTGCGAGCGTGGACAGCGCGAGCGCGTAGGCGCCACTCTGCGTGATCGCTTGCTGGAACAGCCCGGCCGAGCTCGGCGCGGCCATGTGCGTGCTCACGCTCAGGCCACCGGCGGATTCTCCGGCGATCGTCACCTTGAGCGGGTTGCCTCCGAACTTGATGATGTTGCGCTTCACCCACTTCAGCGCGGCTTGCTGATCCAGGAAGCCGTAGTTACCCGAGCTGCCCCCGCCTTCGGCCGTGAGCGCGGGATGCGCCAGCCAACCCAACGCACCGAGGCGATAGTTGAGCGTGACGACCACGACGCCCTTGGCGACGAGCTTCTTGGGATCGAAGCCGCTGCCTTCGCCGTACTGGAACGCGCCTGGATGGATCCACACGACGACAGGATTGCTGATCAGACTCACCGGCGGCGTGTACACGTTCACGAAGAGGCAATCTTCGTTGGTGCTGGGGAATCCGAACGGCGTGGCCGCTTGTGGGCACGTGGAGCCGAACTGCGTTGCCGGGCGCGTGGTCGTCCAGTTCTGCGGAGCAGACGGCGCCTTCCAGCGCAATGCGCCCGTCGGCGCTTTTGCGTACGGAATCCCGAGGAATTTGCGGCCATCCGCCGTCACCGTGCCGGAGACGGGTCCGTTCTCCGTCACGACGATCTGGCCGTTCCCGGCGAAGTTTTGCGTGGTCGCTTGGGCGCTCACGCCCGAGCTCGCGGCCATCAGTATCGCGACGCCAAACAACGCGATCGCGAAGTGTGTTTGTTGAATTGTGTAACGTCTCATGATTGGCTCACCCCTTCGTTTCACCCAACAGTGAGGGCCGAGCCAAGCTAGCAGCGTTCGTTAGGACCCGCGCTCGAAACTAACTATTGTCAACTAACGCCAATAAGCTGACAACAGTCAACCGGCTGCGCCTTCTTTCATCGCGCGGAAGCGCGCCCAATCGATGCCCAGCTTACGCATCCGCGCGCGCAGCGTATGCGGGTTGATGCCGAGCAACTTGGCTGCGCCGAACGGCCCCTCGATGCGACCGTGGGTGGCGACGAGCGCGCGTTCGATGTGACTGACCATCGCCGCTCCGAGCGGCGCCAGCTCGCCGCCCGTGTTTCCCGGGACGGGCAGCGGGGTGGGTGGCGGTGGATAGCTTGCAGCCACTGGCTGCAGGTGCCCGGCGCGCTCGGCGAGTGGCCGGCTGGACAGCGCCTCGCCGTCGAACGTACCGAGCGCCTTCGCGACCTCCAGCCGCCGTCCGCTGCCGAGGATGGCCGCGCGCTCGATCACCGCCGCCAGCTCGCGCACGTTGCCCGGCCACGGGTAGCGCAACAGCAGGTTCACGTCGTTGTCCGAGGGCGTGAGCGCGGTGCCGCTCAGGCGCAGGCCCGCGCGCTGGGCGAAGTGCGTGGCCAGCGCCGGGATGTCCGTCGGGCGCTCGCGCAGCGCGGGCAGCCGCACCGGGAAGATACTGATGCGGTACCACAGGTCTTCGCGGAAGCGTCCGGCCGCGACCATGGTCTCGAGGTTGCGGTGCGTGGCGGCCACGATGCGCACGTCCACGGTGATCGCCTGATGTCCGCCGACGCGCTCGAGCGAGCCGTCCTGCAGCACGCGTAGCAGACGCACCTGCGCCTCGAGCGGCAGCTCGCCGAGCTCGTCGAGGAACAGCGTGCCGCCGTCCGCTCGCTCGAACCAACCTTTGCGCGTGCTGACCGCGCCGGTGAAGCTGCCGCGCTCGTGACCGAACAGCTCGGAGTCGATCAGCTGTGCCGGGATCGCGCCGCAGTTGACGCGCACCACCGGGCCGCGTGCGCGGCGCGAGCGAGCGTGGATCGCGCGGGCGATGACCTCCTTGCCCGAGCCGGTCTCGCCCAGGATCAGCACCGGTGCATCGGTCGGCGCCACCTGCTCCACGCGCTCCATCACCGAGCGCAGGCCGGCGGACTCGCCCACGATGGTATCGGTGATGTCTTGCCGTTCGAGCCGCGACAGCAACGCGCGCCGATCGGCCTCCAGCGCCTCGCGCATGCGCGCCAGCTCGTGCAGGCGCTGATCGTTCTCGAATGCCACCGAGAACGGTTCGATCAGCTCTTGCGACGCCTCGATGTGCGGCGGGCGCAGCGCGTCCGCGGCGTCGGCCAACATCAACACCACGCCCAGCGGCCGATCCTCCGCGGCCAGGGGCAGCGCGATGGCAGATCCGCGCAAGCCCGCCGGCAACAGCGCGCGCGAGATGGCGCTCGGCTCGCGATCGCTCACGAGCAGCGCCTTGCCTTCGGACAGGAAGCGCAGCAGCTGGCGTCCGCCGGCCTCGTCACACTCGCTGCGCGTGCTGAGCGCTTCGAGCCCTTCGCCCGCAGGACCTCGCGCCGAGGCGATCGTCGTCAAGCGCATCGGCTCGCGGTCCAGCCGTCGCACCAAGAGGCCATCGATCGGCAGACGCGCGGCCAGCATCGGCACGAAGCGCCGTACCGATTCATCCATTTCCAGGTGGCGTCCTACTTCGCGCCAGAGATCGGCCAGGAAGCTCATCTTCGCCTCACGTACTCGCGGCAGAGGTCATGGGATACAGGCTCGAGCTCTCCGCCGGATACGCTCGGGCCGTGGTCACTTCGATCTGTGCGCGGCAACCCGCCTCGATGCCGCGCAGGAGCGAGCTGCGGCGCGGAAAGAACGCGACGATCGGACCTGCACCATCGACCTGGGCCTGGACGCGCACGCGGTCGCCGAAGGTCACGATGCGCTGCACCGTGGCGATGCCAGGGTCTTCGCGCCACAACTTCAGGTCGTACGAGCGGATGACCAGGTGCGCGGGGCCGCTCGGTACGTCGCCCAGGACCTTGGCCTGCAGCGAACCAGTCGTCGCGATGTCGCCGCGCATGGTCGCCGGAAACACGTTCACGTCGCCGACGAAGCGCGCCACGAACTCGGTCTCGGGATTGTCGAGGATCTCGGTGGGCGGCCCGCCCTGCTCGATGCGGCCGCGGTTCACCACGAGAACGCGGTCGGCCACGGAGAAGGCTTCTTCCTGGTCGTGCGTCACGAAGATCGAGGTCACGTGCACCTCGTCGTGCAGGCGGCGCAGCCACTGGCGGAGCTCCTCGCGCACCTTGGCGTCGACCGCGCCGAACGGCTCGTCGAGCAGCAACAGCCGCGGCTCGGGCGCAAGCGCGCGCGCCAGGGCCACGCGCTGGCGCTGGCCGCCGGAGAGTTGCGATGGATAGCGTCCGCCCAGGCCGTGCAGGCCGGTCAGCACGAGCAGCTCCTGCACCTTGCGCTTGATCGTCGGCTTGTCCACGCCGCGCACGTCCAGGCCGAAGCCGATGTTCTGCTCGACGGTCAGGTGTCGGAACAGCGCGTAGTGCTGGAACACGAAGCCGACGCCGCGCACGCGTGCGTGCAGGTCGGTCGCGGGCTCATCGTCGAACCAGACGTTGCCCGAGTCGGCCGACTCGAGGCCGGCGAGGATGCGCAGCAGCGTGCTCTTGCCGCTGCCGGAGGGGCCGAGCAGCGCCACCAGCGATCCGTCCTCGATCTCGAGGCTCACGTCGTCGACTGCGGCGAACGTGCCGAACTTCTTGCACAGGTTTTCGACTCGGATCCTCATCGCGTCCTTCCATGTTTCCTGCGCTTGAACCACTCCAGCCCGAGCAACAACACCACGCTGATCAGCGCCAGCAAGAGCGCCATGCCGTACGCGCTGGCCGTCGCGCGCTGATCGATCGAGTCGTGGATGAAGGTGGTCGCGGTCTGCGTCTGGCCCGAGATGCTGCCACCCAGCACCAGCACCGCGCCGAACTCACCGACCGAGCGCGCCAGCGTCATCAGCAGGCCGTACGCCAGGCCGAAGCGCACATTCGGCAGCGTGACGCGCAAGAAGATCTGCCAGGGCGAAGCGCCGAGCGTGGCCGCTGCTTCTTCCTCACTCGTGCCCAGCTCGTCGAGCACGTACGCGACCTCGCGGATCGTGTAGGGCAGCGAGACGAACAGCGTGCCGAGCAAGAGCCCGGTGAAGGCGAATACCACCTTGATGCCGGCCGCCTCCGTCAGCGGCGCCAGCAAGCCTTCGCGACCGAACAACAGGATGAACGCCAGACCGACCATCACCGGCGAGACCGCCAGCGGGAGATCAGACAGCGCGTTGATCACCGGCCGCAAGGCGAAGCGGTGGCGCACGATTGCGACCGCGCCGAGCGTGCCGAACACCGCGTTGATCGCCACCGACAGCGCGGTCAGGATCAGCGTCATGCGCAGCGCGAGCAGGGCGTTGGGCTCGAGCAGCGACGAGAGCGCGGTCAGCGGGCCGAGCTTGACCAGCTCCACCGCCATCGCGCCCAGCGGTGCGAGGAGCACGCTGCCGAGGTACGCGAGCACCACACCGCCCAGCGCGAGCTGCCCGAGCCTGCGCCCGGTCGCTTCGGCGCTCGCGGCGCGCGCGCTCGAGCGCAGGGATGGCACAGGCAAGCTGAATGCCGACGAAGGCTCAGGCATGGCGCGCCCCCAAGCGACGTTCGACCACGTGTGCCAGCCCGTGCAGCGCGAGTGCAGCAGCCAACACCAGCGCCGAGACGGCTGCCGCTGCGCGCGGCGCCCCGCTCTCGATCTCGCCCAGGATGTAGACGGGCGCGGTCAGCGTGCGCATCGGGATGTTGCCCGCGACGACCACGATCGAGCCGAATTCGCCCATCGCGCGGCCGAGCGAGCGGATCGACGCCGACAGCGCGGCGGGTGCGATCGCGGGCAGGATCACCGTGCGAAACGTGCGGACCGGTCCGGCGCCCAGGGTCTGCGCGGCTTCTTCCTCGCCCGGGTCGAGCTCGATCAACACCGGCTCGACCGCGCGGATCACGAACGGCAAGGTCACGAACAAGAGAGCCAGCACGATGCTCGGCTTGGCGAACAGGATTGGAAAGCCGAGCTCGCCGAAGGTGCGTCCGAGCAAGCTGTCGGGCCCGTACAGGATCGCCAGCATCACGCCGGCGACCAGCGTCGGGATCGCCAGCGGCAGATCGATCAGCGCCGAGATCAACGCCTTGCCGGGGATGCGGTAGCGGACGAGCACGAACGCGGTCGCGGTGCCGAGCACCAGGTTCAGCACGGCCACCAGGGCACTCGTCCAGAGCGTGAGGCCGAGCGCCGCACGCGCGATGGGCGAGCGCAGCGCCTCGATCAGTGACTTGAACCCATCACCCAACCCGAACCACAAGAGGGCCAGCAAAGGCACCGCGACCAGACCGATCAGATACAGCGAGGTCAGGTGGCGGGCGACGCGTTCCCCGCGGCTCGGTTCGAGCGCGTAGGCGGTGCTCTTCACGGCGAACCCGCCTTGCTCAGCGCGTTGTCGTAGCCGGTGCCGGTGTCGAAGATGACTTTCTGCACGCCGGCCCAGTCGCCGAGATCGCGGATCGTGAACAGGTCTTCCACGCCCGGGTAGCTGCCGGCCACTTCCTTCGCGACCTCTGCATTCACGGGCCGCAGGCCGTGCTTGGCATAGATGCGCTGCGCCTCGGCCGTGAGCAGGAAGTCCAGGAGCGCGCTCGCGGCCTTGCGCGAGTCGTGCTTGTCCACGACCGTGTCGACGATCGCGACCGGGTTCTCGATCAAGATCGTCGACTTCGGGATCACGTACTCGTACTTCTGACCCTTCTGCTTGCCGACGAGGATCTCGTTCTCGTAGGTGATGATGGCGTCGCCCACGCCGCGCTCGAAGTTGAGCAGCGATTCGCGCGCGCCCGGGTCCATGTTCTTGACGTTCGCCAGGATCGCCGACAGCAGCTTGGTCGCGGCCTCGGGCGCGTCCTTGGGCGCAGAGGTCTTGCCGCGGATGGCTGCACCCCAGATCGCCGCGATGTTCCAGCGCGCGCCGCCGCTCGTGCGTACGTTCGGCGTCAGCACCGTCACGCCGGGCTTGGCCAAGTCGTCCCAGTCCTTGATCCCCTTGGGGTTGCCCTCGCGCACGCCGATCACGACGATCGAGCGGCTGACCATGCCGGCCTCGGGCCGCGCCTTCCAGTCGTGCGTGATCAGCCCGGCCTTCTTGATCGTGTCGATGTCGGGCTCGAGCGAGAGCGCGGCCACATCGGCTTCGAAGCCGCCGATGATCGCGCGGGCCTGGGCGCCGCTGCCCAGGTAGGACTCCTTGAACTCGATGCCTGCCGGGTGCTGCTTCGTCCACTGCGTGCGGAAGGCGGGCAAGATCTCGGCGTAGGCCTCGCGCGGCGTCGTGTAGCCGCCGAGCGTGATGCTGGCTGCAGCCTCGGCCGAAGGGGCCTCGGTCTTTTGGTCGGCTGCCGGCTTGCTGCCTCCGCAGCCGGCGAGGAAAGCGAGGAGCACGAAGAGGGTGCGGCGCGGATGTGGGAGCATGCGCGGCTCCCGAGCACGGTTCATGCCATGACGAAAACCGGCCTGATCTCAGCTGCTTAGGTGCATGGCCTCGCATTTCCGTGACGGCTCCGCTGGATCATGTCACGGATTTTCCGTGACATCCAACGGACATTCCGACGCGCCACGGGCCTGCCGGCCGGGGCGCACGGATTAGCCGCGTGCCCGCTCGACCACGCCCTCGACCTCGGCGCGGATTTCCCCGAGCCGGGCCTGGGACTGGGCTTCGAAGCGCAGGACCAACGCAGGCTGCGTGTTGGAGGCCCGGACGAGGCCCCAGCCGCCTTCGAAGTTGATGCGCGCTCCGTCGACGTCCATCACGTCGTGGGTCGCGCGGTAGTGCTCGAGCACGCGGTCGACGATGCCGAACTTCACTTCGTCGCCACAGTCGACGCGGATCTCGGGCGTGACGTGGGTCTCGGGCACGTCCTTGAGCAACTCGCTCAGGCGCTTGCCGCTCTCGGCGACGATCTCCAGCAAACGCAACGAGGCGTAGATGGCGTCGTCGTAGCCGTAGTAGCGATCGGCGAAGAAGATGTGCCCGCTCATCTCGCCGGCGAGCAGCGCGTGCTCCTGCTTCATCTTGCGCTTGATCAGCGAGTGGCCGGTCTTCCAGACGATCGGCCGCCCGCCTTGCTTCGCGACGTCGTCGTAGAGCGTCTGCGAACACTTGACCTCGCCCAGGATCGCGGCGCCCGGGTGGCGCTTCAGGATCTGGCGCGAGAGCAGGATCATCAGCCGATCGCCGAACACGATGTTGCCCTGATCGTCGACCACGCCGATGCGATCGGCGTCGCCATCGTAGGCGATGCCGAGCTCGAGACCCTCGTTGCGCACGCGCTGCACCAGCTCCTCGACATTTTCGGGCAGCGAAGGGTCGGGGTGATGGTTCGGAAACGCGCCGTCCATCTCGCAGTACATCGGGATCGGCTGCAGCCCGAGCGCGTGCATCGCGGTCAGCGCGGCGGGCCCGCCCGCGCCGTTGCCGGCGTCGATCGCGAAGCGGATGTCGGTGCGGGTCAGCTGCAGGTTGCCGCGCATGAAGCCGGCGTAGGCGGGCAGGGGGTCGACCAGCGTGTGCTCGCCGCGACCGGGCAAGTCGAAGTCCTGGCGCTCGATCAGGGTCCGCAGCTCGCGCACCTCGTCGCCGGCCAGCGTCTGCTTGCCGGCCATCAGCTTGAAGCCGTTGTCCTCGGGCGGGTTGTGGCTGCCGGTGATCTGCACGCCGCCGTCGGCGTCGAGGTGAAACACGCTGAAGTACAGCATCGGCGTGGGGCCGACGCCGATGTCGACCAGCGACAAACCGGTCTCGAGCAGGCCGGTGACCAGCGCGCGGTGCAGGCGCGGCGAGCTCAGGCGGCAGTCGCGCCCGACCACGATGCGCTTGTGGTCGCGGCGGCGCAGGAACGTGCCGAAGGCGCGGCCCAGATCGAGCGCCAGTTGATCGGTCAAGTCGCGCTCGGCCACGCCGCGCACGTCGTACTCACGGAAAATAAGCGGGTTCATTGGCAACTACGTCTCCGGATGATGTTCGACATGCAGCTGCTGGCTGCAGGGTTTACAAGAAGCGCGTGCGGTCGGACCGCGTCAATTCGTCCACCACGCGGCGCACATCTTGCGCCCGCTCGCGCGGCATGATCAAGAGCGCGTCTTCGGTGTCGACGACGATCAGGTCCGAGACACCCACCAGCGCGACCAGCTTGCCGCTCCTGGCCCGCACGTAACAGCGCTCCGAGTCGACCAGCACTGCCTCGCCCAGCTGCGCGTTGCCGGCAGCGTCCTTGCTCGCGAGCTCGTACGCCGTGGTCCAGCTGCCGATGTCGAACCAGCCGAAGGACCCGGGCACGACACGGATGTCTCGCGCGTGCTCCATGATGCCGTGATCGATCGAGATCGACGTCAGCTGCGCGTAGCGCTCGGCCACGAACTCGGTGTCGCGCGCACCGCGCGCCAGCAGCTCCCGGACGCCGCGCGCGAACTGGTAGAGATCCGGCAGCTGGCGCTCGAACTCGGCCAGCACGACGTCGGCGCGGAAGAAGAACATGCCGCTGTTCCACAGGAAATTGCCGGCCTGTAGGAACTGCTGCGCGCGCGCGAGATCGGGCTTCTCGACGAAACGCGTGACCCGATGCACGCCCTCGCCGAGCACGTTGCCGACCTCGATGTAGCCGTAGCCAGTCTCGGGCCGCGTGGGCGAGACGCCGATCGTCACCAGGCCCGCGTCGCCGGCAGCGGCCAGCGCCCGGCCCAGCACCTCGCGATAACCCGCCTCGTCCTGGATGTGCGGATCGGAGGGCAGCACGGCCATCACGGCCTTGGGCGAGCGCGCGCTGACGTGCGCCGCGGCCCAGGCCACACAGGGCGCGGTGTTGCGCGCGGACGGCTCAGCCAGGACGTTCGCCGCGGGCAGCTGCGGCAGCTGCTGGCGTGTGGCTTCGGCGTGGCGCTCGGACGTCACGACCAGGATGCGCTCGGGCGGGATGCTGCCCGAGAGCCGCTGGACGGTCTGTTGCAAGAGCGACTGCTCGGCCCCCGCGAGTGCGAGGAACTGTTTCGGCCAAGCCTTGCGCGACTGCGGCCAGAAGCGAGTGCCCGAGCCTCCGGCCATGATCACCGCAAACACGTCTTGCATGCTCCGTTACCTCCACAATGTCATTGGGATCGCAGCGCTCGATCGTGCACCATACGCTGCCCACATTGTACGGAGGGTGCGCAACTTTCGTGCAAGCCGCGAAAAGGCCATGGCGGCGAAGCTATGCAGATGAGCTCCGATGCGCAAGTCGAGCGCCGCCGCGATCTCAAAACGTCGCGCGAACTTCGAGGCTGCCGATGATCGCGAAGGTATTGGGCACCTCGGCGCGGTCGTAGTGAAAGTCGTCGAAGAACGTCTTGAGCACGTCGGCCTTCAGGATCGCCTGGAAACCCGAGAGGAAACCGAACACCTCGCCCTCGTCGTTCGGCAGCGCGCTCCACACGACTTGTCCGCCGAGCAGGCCGCTCTGCATCGCGCTCAGCTCGCGGTCACCGGTGAAGTAGCTGCCCTTCGGGTCGAGCACGTAGTCGTCGGAGTAGAACGCGGCCGCCGTCTGGGTGTAGTAGCGGCCGCGGGCGCGCAGGCGCAGCGAGCCGACCAGCGTCTGCTCGTAGGCCAGCTCGGCGGTGATCGACGAGATGTCCCAGGTGTCGCGATAGATCCGCGCATCGGCTTGCAGTGCCCCCGACAGCGGCGCGACCCACAGGCGCACGCCGCCGCCCAGCGCGTAGCGCGCGCGATTTTCCGGGTGGTGCTCCTGGGCCGAGGTCTTGCCGATGCGCACCGCACGGTAGGGGTTCGACTGGAAGCCGTGCAGGAGCTGGGCCGTCGCCGTCAGCTGCATGGTCAAGAACGGAGTCCAGGCCTGCGTCCAGCCGCCCTGCCAGGTGTGCACGTCCAGCGAGCGGTCGCCGCGCGTGGCCTCGTCCTCGAAGCAGCCCTTCGAGGAGTCGAGCCGCGGCTTCATCGGCGGCTCGAAGGTGCCCGCGACATCGCACACGTGATCGAAGCCGCGCGCGTACGAGATGCTGAGGCCGGTGTTGCGTTCGAACAGCTCGGTGCGCGCGCCGACCGAGAAGCCGTTCGAGAGGTAGTCGTGCTCGAAGGCGTGCCGGTACGTGAGGTCGACCGCGGCCGTGCCGTCGCGCAGCGTGACCGTACCGGCGAACTCGTGGCGCGCGTCGGTCACGCTGGCGGCCGAGATCGCATCGACGTCCGTCGCGGGTGCGTCGACCACGGCGACGCTGGCACCGCTGACGATGTCCGCGTTCCAGCTCACGCCCACCGTGATCGGCTCGGCCAGGTCCACGCTGGCTTCGGCCGCGGGCATGGTCACGTTCATGTAGAGCGGCCCGCCCGACTCGTGGAAGAACGACGTGCCCAGATCCAGGTTGGCGTCCGCGCGCAGCCGGCCCGGCGCGAGCAAGAGGAGCCCGGCGAGCACCAGCAGCTGACAGCGGCGTGTCGCGGCCGTCAGTTGCATCCGCAGCCACCGCCCTGGGTCTGGCTGCCGCCCGTGGAGCCTTCGCGGTTGTCGACGACGTGGGCCTCGTGGCGTGCGGCCATCGTCGAGTTCGCCCACGTCATCGAGGGTTCGGCGAGGTACTCCTTGTCCTCCGGCCGCACGGTCGCGCACGCGCTGCAGACGAGCGCGAAGAGCACAGCCAGGAGAGCTTTAGAAGAAGACGGTGAGGCCGGCACTGAACTCCTCCTGTCGAACGTAGCGATCGGATTCGAACATCACGTACGTGCGTGCTTCGAGGCGCAGCGTCAGCCGCCAGCGGAAGCCGATGCGCAGCCCGGCACCGCCCGACAGCGCCATCACGCTGCCTTTATCCAGCAGGAAGGTGTCGGCGTTCGGACTGCTGGCCACGATGCCTCCACCGACCGTGAAGAACGGCACGATGGGCGAGCGCGGGAACACGTTCACGATCGGACCCACCATGGCGATCAGCAAGCGGCCACCGCTCGCCACCGCGGCCGCGCCGGTGAGCTCGAAGCCGAAGCTGGGATCGAGCAGCCAGGTCGGACGCAGCGCGAGCATGCCACCGGTGCCGAGCACGCCGCCTTGCAGGGCGATCTCGCCGTGCGCCTCGAGTAGTGGTGGCGGCGCGAACACCTCGGGGAGGAAGCGTCCGCCGCCTTCTTGCTCGGGGCCGACCTCGTGGTTGTAGACCAGATCGCCGCGAATGAAGCCGGTCGTGCCGTCGGGCAGCTCGATCTGAAACCAGTAACCTTCGGTCGCGCGCCCGCGCACCGGAAAGACCTCGTCGCGGCGCGCGGCGTAGATGCGCCGGAACGTCGCGCTCGGGCCCGCGCGTACCTCGGCGCGATCGACGACCACGCGCGCATAGACGGTGGTCTCCGAGTCGGAAGCAGCGCGGGCGACCGTCAGGCCGAGCAGCGCGAGAGCGAGGTTGAACAGCGTGCCGAGGAGGGCCGCGCGCACTTAGTGCTGCTCCCGAGGCGCATGGGCCGCCGCTGGCTTGTTCTTCGGCTCCGTGGCGCCCGCGCACGACCTTGAAATACGGTCGAGT
>DATEOF010000371.1:0-11785 GCA_035274465.1 Polyangiales bacterium | reverse complement strand
TCGGCTGCGGGCTTCGGGTGGAGCGCATTCCCCCCGAAGCCCGCCCCGACTCGCTCAGGGCTCGGCGCCTGCTGCGCCAGCAGCACCACCCGTGCCGCCGCCACCAGCTTCACCGCTGCCGGCCTCGCCGCCGCCGCCCATGCCACCGGCGCCGCCCGAGCCGCCGCGACCTGCCGAGCCGCAATCCCCGTTGGGGTAACCCGGATAGCCACCGTAGCCGCCGTAGCCGCCGTAGTAACCGCCGTAGCCACCGTAACCCGCGTACCCACCGCCCGGCACGCAGTGCTCGCCCGGCCGCTCGATCTCGATGCCGATCCGCAGCTCTCCGCTGCGGAAGTCGATCAACTCGCCGTCCACGCCGAAGCGATAGTTGACCTGCGCGACGCCCTGGTCCCAAACGTAGGTGCTCTGATAGCGCGACGTCAGCAACACCGCCTTCTCGACGCGCTCGGTCCCCGCGTCGGTGGTTCGCTCGAGGTACCAGTCGTCACTGATCAGGGTGATGTTGTAGTAGCCGGGGACGAGGCGCGCCGTGATCGCCTCGGCGTCCGGGTCGGACTCGGTCGAGAACGTCTCCTGGTAGTAGTTGTTGCTACCGCCGCCGCCCCAACCTCCGAAGCCGCCCATGCCCGGTGTCGAGTACTGGTAGTCGGGGTATCCGAACACCTCGAATTCCGCGTTGCGTAACCGATAGTTCACGCCCTTGCTGTCCACCGCCGTCAGGGCGAGGGAGAGCACCCCCGTCTCGCTTTCCGAGTCGGGCTCCACCGCCTGGGTGCAGGACGCCAACAGCAGGGCGCCGCAGCCAATCAGTACACTTGATCGCATGGTCATTCTCCTTAGGTCGAATGCGCGCCGGCTGCGGCGCGCCCCCACTCATGACAAGCCCCGCTGAACAGCAAGAAGGGTGCCGCTAGCGGCGGCGACCACCGCAGCTGGTAGCTGCAGGGTTGTGTCAGCCTGTGCCGCCGCCGCGATCGTGCTTTCAGGCGAGCCACAGCGCAGCCAGGCCCAGGAACACGAAGAAGCCGAAGCTGTCCGTCGATGCGGTCAAGATGATCGACGAACCGAGTAGCGGGTCGCGACCCAGGCGCGCCAGCAGTAGAGGTGCCCCGACGCCGATGGCTGCGGCGAACACCAGGTTGCAGATCAGCGCCAGGCCGGTGACGAGCGACAGGCGCGCATCGCCGTACAGAATCCAGGTCACTGCAGCGAGGACGGGACCGAGCATCGCTCCGCTGACCACCCCGACGCGCGTCTCGCGCCAGAGGATGCGCAGCATCCGGCCGCGATCGGCCGACCGTCCAGCCATGCCTTGCAGCACCAGCGCCACCGACTGGTTGCCGGCGTTGCCTCCGATGCTGGCCACGATCGGCATGAGCGCAGCCAGTGCGGCTAGCTTGGCGATCAGCGGTTCGAAGTGACCGATGACGCGCGAGGCCAGGAACGCGCTGCCCAGGTTGATCGCCAGCCACGGCCAGCGCCGCCGCGCCGCTTGCATGAGTGGCGCCAGCAAGTCCTCGTCCTCCGGCGACAGACCCACCTGGCGCAGGTTCTCGCTCTGGGCGCGCGCGTGGATGTCCTCGACCACTGCGTCGACGGTGATGCGTCCTACCAGCTGCTCGTGGAGGTTCACCACCGGCGCGGATTGCAGCGAGTACTTCTCGAAGGCCTGCGCCGCGTCGCGCATGCGGTCGTCTGTGTGGAAGTGTGCCGCTGGCGGCTGCATGGTCCCAGCGACCAGAGTCTTCGGGTCATCCAGCAGCAGGCGGGTCAGCTCGAGGACGCCGCACAGGCGCTGGCCGGCGTCGACCACGAACAGCTCGCTGGTGTGCTGCGGCAGCTGCCGCATGCCACGCAAGCGCGCCTGCACGTCGGCCAGCGTGCTGTCGCGCGAGACCGTGATCAGCTCCAGATCCATCGCGGCGCCCACCGAGCCGGCCGGGAACGAGAGCACGCTGCGCACCTCGCGCTGCTCGTCCTGATCGAGCAGCGCGAACACTTCGTTGCGCACGTCGTCGGGCAAGCTCGAGAGTAGCTCGGCGATCTCCTTGCCCCCCAGCGAAGCCGCCAGCTTCGCAAGCTCGCCTGGCTGCATGCTCGCCACCAGCTCGGCGCGCGCCGTCTCGGAGATCTCGAGCAGCACCGCACCGCGGCGCTCGGCGCGGACCAGCGACCAGGCGAAGGCGCGCGCCTCGGGCGCGATGCTCTCGAGCACGAACGCGATGTCGGCCGGGTGCAGGTGGAACAGGCGCTGCTCGAGCTGCGCGCGCTGCTGCCGCTCGAGCATGTGCGAGATCAGATCCGAGTTGCGCTTCTCCGAGCGCAGCACCAAGTCGCGCTCGATCGCCTGACGGGACAGCAGATCGATCACCTGCGCGCGCGTCTGCTCGAGCTGCTGTTGGTGCGTGCGAACGCTCGGACTCGGCTCGCCCATGCACCGGACGATAACCCCAAATCGGGCCGGAGCGAGAAGAGCGCCGAACCCGCGGCGGTCAGGTGACTTCGGCGCGACGGCGGTTGAGGAACGCCCGCCCGAGCTCCGCGATTTCATTGAAGTCGAGGGGCTGCGCCTCCTTGCGCGTGTACTCCTCGAGCTGATCCTCGGGCAAACGATCGAGGAAACGCGAGGGCGTGAGCTTCTGTTGCTCGCCTCGAAACAAGCGCTTCTCGGGCCGCAAGATGTACAGCCGGTCGCGCGCTCGAGTGACGCCGACGTAGAACAAGCGGCGTTCTTCCTCGACGTCCGCGGGACTGACCTCGGTCAGCTTGGGGTCGGTGGTGCGGCTGTGCGGCAGCTGGCCTTCGACGCAGCCGATCAAGAACACCACGCCGAACTCCAGGCCCTTGGCCGCGTGCAGCGTCGACAACACCACGCCCGGCTCGGCCGCCTTGTCTTCGTTGTCGCCGCGCAGCGTGACGCGCTCCAGGAAGCCCTGCAGCGAACGCTGGTTCACGTCAGGGCGCGACTCGTAGCGCTCGAGCCAGCCCAGGAAGTGCTCGACGTTCTGCTGGCGAACCAGGCCCTGCTTGCCGCCGTCAGCGGCAGCCGCCAGCTCGCCTTTCATGTCGACCGCGTCGAACAGGCCGCGCGCCGCGCGCGTGAGGCCGCCACCTTGCTCGAGCTTGTCCGAGGTGTCGCGCAACAGGCCCAGGAACTTGCCGATCGACGCGCGCGCAGAGTCGGGCACGTCCGAGACCTCTCCGGCGCGAGCCAGGACCTGGCCGAACGATAGCCCCTTGGCCTCGGCGAAGGCATCCAGGCGCTCGACCGTCTTGGCGCCAATGCCGCGCGCCGGGTAGTTGATGATGCGGCGCAACGAGATGTCGTCGGCCGGGTTGATTACGACGCGCAGGTAAGCCGCGGCGTCCTTGACCTCTTTGCGATCGAAGAACTGCGTACCGCCGTACAGCTGGTACGGCACGTTCAGGGCGCGCAGCTCTTCCTCGATCAAGCGCGCCTGCAGGTTCGAGCGGTAGAGCACCGCCATGTCGGCGTGCGGGCGGCCGGCGCGCGCGAGCTCGTCCAGCTCCGCGGCGACCAGCTTGGCCTCGGCGGCCGCATCGGGCGTCACGCACATGCGCACCCGCTCGCCGGGTCCGCGTGCCGCGCGCAATACCTTGCCGTGACGTCGCTGCGTGCTCTGCGCGATGGCGGCGTTGGCCACGTTCAAGATCTGCGCGAACGAGCGGTAGTTGTCCTCGAGCTTGACGATGCGCGTGCCCGCGAAGTGCTTGTCGAAGTCGAGGATGTTGCCGACCTCGGCGCCGCGCCAGGCGTAGATCGACTGGTCGTCGTCGCCGACCACGCACACGTTGCCGAGCTCGTTGGTCAGCAGCTTGACCAGCTCGAGCTGCACCTTGCTCGTGTCCTGAAACTCGTCGACCAGCACGTGCCGGAAGCGCCCGCGCCACTTGGCCCGCACGTCGGGCTGCTCGCGCAAGTGCTTGACCGGCACGAGCACCAGGTCGTCGAAGTCGAGCGCGCGCATGGCGCGCAGGCGATCCACGTACTCGGGATACGCGTCGCGCGCGACGTCGTCGTACTCGAAGTCGGAGTCTGGCACCCCATCCGGCGCGAGCCCCTCGTTCTTCCACTTCGAGATGCGCCCCAGGATGGCCATCGGATCCAGCCGCCGCGCCGCGCCGGACTCGCGCATGCCGCGCAGGATGTCCTTGATCACGCCCAGGCTGTCGCCCTGGTCGAAGATCACGAAGCGCTTGCCCAGCCCGAGCGCGACCTTCTCTTCGTGGACGAAGCGCACGCCGAAGCTGTGGAAGGTCGAGAGCACGAGCGCCTCGGCCCGAGCACGCCCCACCAGTTGCTGCATGCGATGTCGCATCTCGTCCGCAGCCTTGTTGGTGAAGCTCACGGCCAGGATCGACTCGGGCCGGACGCCTTCGGACAGCAGCGCTGCGATACGATGCGTCAGCACGCGGGTCTTGCCGCTCCCCGCGCCGGCCAGAATGAGCAGTGGACCCTGGCGGTGGTCGACCGCGACTTGTTGTGCTGCGTTGAGGCCGGGCATATCGAAACGGGGTCCGCAAAGCTCCGAGATGTGCACCCATGCTGTCAACGGCAGTCGTCGTGGCAAGCCAAAAATCGCCGCGATTTGCCGCCAAAACCTGCGCCGATAAAAATCGATCGTGAGATGCGAGATGCCCATTGCCACGATCGATCGGGACCCGTAATCTCGTCGCAGAGTGGCCATTTGGATCGACGCGTTAGCGCCTCGTTCCGGCCCGCTCCTTCAAGCGGCCTCGCTGTTCACCGCGAATCATGGTCTCGAACCTGATCCTCCGCGCGGTGTCTCGGGCCTCGGCGAGTTGTCGCGCTTGATCCGGCGGGCGCGCCGGCACGTGCAGGACGATGAGGAAGCACGTGTGTTCTTGGAGGGCGCAGGCGCATACCTGGCGCTCTTGCTGCTCGACCACTTCCGCGACGCGAGCCACACCAGCCACGCCGGCGCGCATCGCCTGCGGCTGGGCGAGTGCGGCACCTTCGATCCGTTCGCCGCGGTAGCGCACGCGCTGGACGCCGAGGACATCCAGCGCACGCTGCTCGAGCAGCTGCGCCTGGCCGAGCACGAGGCCCAGGGCGTCAGCCCGACCGCGCGCGTGGTGGCGGAGGTACGGCGCGCGCTGCGCGAGCGGCCCGGGGTTCGCATCGGCGAGCACTTCGATCGCAAGCTGTGGATCGAGCTGGAGGGCACGCGGATCGAGCTCGACTTGGGCCGCATCGTGGAAGTCACGCGCGACGAATCCGACAGCATCCTGCGCTCCGCGGTCGAGAAGCTCTGCGCCTCGCTGCACGGCGAGGCACGCAGCTCACAGCTGCCATGGCAAGCGGTACGCTCGATCATTTTTCCGCGCCTGGTCGGTCCGAGCTTCGTCGAAGCGCTGCCGGCCGAGACCGCTGATTTGCACCTCCAACGCCTCGGCAGCGAGGTGTGGGAGACACTCGTGTTGAAGACCAGGGAGCGCGCGCGCTACGTCCGGCGGGCAGAGGTGACGGATTGGTCGAAGGATGGCGCCGCACCGCGGGCGCAAGCGCTGCAAAACCTCGCGCGAGCTAGCGAGCGCGCGCGCTTCCTGCAACACGACACGCGCCACGGCCCGATCGTCATGGGAGCCAGCCGCGACGGGCTCGATGCCGCGCGCCTGCTCCTGCCGGGCTTGCACTCCTTGCTCGCAGGACCACTCGGCACGCCCTTTGTCGTCGCAGTGCCGCACCGCGACGCGCTGCTCGCCTGTCCGCAACAGCCGCGCGATGTGGTCGAGGAGCTCGCACGACGCGTGCGCTCGGCGGCCAAGGCAGCGCCGCACCCGATCAGCGCGAAGCTCTGGCTGGTGACGGGGCCGGGCAGCTTCGAGCGGGTCTGACAGGCAGTCGCGTGTGAGCTCCGAGGTTGTGTCCTGCCGCTCCCAGCTGCAAGCCTTTCACGCAGCTGGACGGGATGGCCGCAGCGGACGCGGCGGCGGGGTTTTGCCGCTCTCTCGGAAGATCCGGTAGTCCGAGAGGATCCGCGCGTGATCGAAGGCCAGTTGGGTCGGGAGCTCGGATACTTCGTAGGCCTTGAGGGCTGCTGCGTCGTCCATGGCTTGTGGTTCGCCGGTGGCTGCCGCTACGTACACGACCGAGGCGGTATGGCCGCGTGGGTCGCGTTCGGGATCCGAGTACACGCCCAGTAGCGCTTGGAGCTCGATGCGCAGGTTGGTCTCTTCCGCGGCTTCGCGGAATGCGGCCTCTTCTACCGGCTCACCCACGTCGACGAAGCCGCCGGGCAATGCCCAGCCGAGCGGCTCGTGCTTGCGTTCGATCAGGACGATCGGCCGGCCGGGGCGATCGATCAGCTCGATGATGATGTCGACTGTCAGGAGGGGCGTCTGTGGGGCGGGCATGCTGTCGTAGAGCACGAAGGTGGGCCAACGACAAGGCGTTAGGGCCCAGGTATGTCACGGATGTCAGTGTGGCGGGGCACAGATGACCGATGCGCAAAGCGCACGCCAACAAACCGCTGAACACGCTCGCCACACGCCAGGACTACGCGGCTAAACCGCAGCAGTTCGCTGAACTGTCACATCTGCTGTCGGGGAGTTCCCTGATCGCGCCGCCGCGCCGGAGTTACTGCCGGATGATAGTCGTCATATGCAGCGCCCCACGCACGGTTTCGGGATCGTGTCTGGCATGAGACAAGCGCCTCGCAATGTGAATCGGCGTACCGCGTGCAACTTGCGTTTGTTATGTTGCTGCGCATTATCGCTACGCAGCAGGAGCCGGCAGTCCTCATGGCATTGCAAAAGTCGGATAGCGAGCCCAGCAGTACGCCGAACCGCGGTCCTCGAGAAGAAGTCTCCGCGACTCACTCGCGGCGCCGCACGGTGGGTTGTCTGCGCGATGGTCTGCGCTTCGGCAAGTACCAGATCGTGCGCTTGATAGCGCTCGGTGGCATGTCCGAGGTCTACGAGGCCGTGCACAACGGCTTGAACAAGCGCGTGGCGCTCAAGGTGTTGCGCCCGGATCTGGCGGAGAACCCCGAAGCTCGCGAGCGCTTCGTGAGCGAGGGTGTGAACGCCGCTCGCATCCGGCATACGAACGTGGTGGATGTGACTGACGTCGGCATCGTGGACGACCTGCCCTACCTCGTGATGTCGCTGCTCGAAGGCGAAGATCTCGGCGCCGTCTACGAGCGCCAGGGCCGCATCCCGGTCGCGGACCTGGTCGATCTAATGTTACCCGTGGCATCGGCAGTCGCCATCGGCCACGCCCATGGCGTCGTGCACCGCGATCTCAAGCCCGACAACATCTTCCTGCATCGCGAGGGCTGCCGAGTCATCCCGAAGGTATTGGACTTCGGCGTCTCGCGCGTGATGACCGCCCGACGAATCACGCTGAACGCCAGCGTGTTCGGCACGCCGCACTACATGTCGCCCGAACAGGCGCGCGGCGCGATGACCGATGCGCGCACCGATCAGTATGCCCTGGGCGTGATCCTGTACGAAGGCGTCACGGGTCGCCTGCCGCGCGACTCGCACAACCCGCTCGAGCTGCTGCACGCGGTGGCGTTCGACTCGTTCCCTCCTCCGTCCGATCACATCGAGCTGCCGCGCGAGTTGGAGGCCGTGATCCTGCGCGCGATGTCGCAGGACGCCGAGGAACGCTTCGCATCGATGCGCGATCTGGCGATGTCGCTCTTGCCCTTCGCCAGCCCGGGTTCGCGCGAGTACTGGAGCATCGAGCTGCGCAGCATGCCCTTGAGCGAACCAGCCAGCGGCGTCGTTCCGCCCGTCGCGCGTCATCCATCGTATCCCCCAGGCTCGCCGCTATCGGCGGCGGCGCTACGCAGCCGACCCGTGTCCGCCGAGCTGGTGCTGCTCGACAGCACCGCGGCGGAGCAAGCCCTGGCACCGGTGATGCCGCTGCGCTCGCACGATCCGCAGGCGATCGAGGCGGTGGTCGCGCAAGCAGTGCCGCGACGCAGCAGCTCGTTTTGGCCCGGAGCGGCCGCGGGAGCGCTGCTGGCGATCGGGTTGGCCTGGGCGGTCGGAGGCTCGCACGGCGGCACGCCCGCGAGCCTCTCGCTGCCGATCGCCGGCAACGGCCCGCCCTACTTCGACGTCGACGTACAGGTCACGCCGCCATCAGCTGCAGTGTTGCTGGATGGGCAGCAGGTCGCCATCGGCCGCTATGCGGCGCGCGTCCAGAAGGACGGCCGCTCGCACGAGCTGCGCGCGCTGGCGAGCGGCTACTTGACGCGCAGCGTCAACTTCCGCGATGAGCCGCCACCCAGCCAGATCGACCTGACACCGAGCGCCCCCGAGCCGCCGCCCGTCGCCGAGCCCGTGGCCAAGAACCCGGCCACGCGCGCCAGCACTGCGCAGCAGCTGCGGTCGCGCACGCTGCCTCGAACCAAGGCTGCGAGCGCGGACGCGACCCCGGCGGAAGAAAGGCCGGCCCCTGCGCCGCACATGGCCGTGATCGAGCAGCAGCGCCCGAAGGTACGCATCGTGGACGAGCCTGCGCCACGCGTGCGCGTGATCGAATAGGCGGCGACCACGTGAGCCGAGTCAGGATCGCACTCGCCCTGTTGGGCGCGCTGGCATGGATGGACCCGAAGGCGAGCGCGCAGGACGCGGCCGCAAGCTCCGACGTCGCGCGCGCGGAGGCCTTCGCGAACGAGGCGTTCGACGCCTACTCGCGCAAGGACTTCGAGCAGGCCGTGGCGCTGTACCAGAAGGCGCTCGAGGCTTCGCCGAGCGCGGACATCGTCTACAACCTGGCGCGCATCCACGACACGAAGCTGAAGGATCGCAAGCATGCGATCGAGTTTTATCAGCGCTACACGCAGGACACGGGCGCAGACCCCGACCGCGTGCGCGCCGCGAACCAGCGCTTGCAGGAGTTGCGTGAGCTCGAGGCCGCTGCAAACGAACCACCGGTCAAGCGAGCGCGGCCCGCGGCAGCCGCCGAGCTCAACCCACCGCCTGCTCAGTCACCGCCGCCGCCAGCTGCAAGCGGCGGTCTGAGCGGCGTGCAGGTGGCAGGCTTGATCAGCGGCGGCGTGGGCCTCGCCGGCCTGGGCGTGGGCATCGGCTTCGGCGTGGCCGCCAAGTCGGACGCCGACGTGGCGCACGAGATGTGCGACGGCAATGCCTGCTCGACGCAAGAAGGCGTGGACGCCGCCGAAGACGCCTCGCGCGAGGCCATGGTGTCCACCATCGCCTTCATCGCAGGCGGAGCGCTGACTGTGCTAGGCGTGACGCTGCTGATCGCAGGTGGAAGTGGCGACGGCGAAGTGCACGCGATCAGCGTGAGGCCGGCGTTGAGCGGAGATCTGCTCGGCGCCGTAGCGCGCGGAACATTCTAGAGCGCTCTTCTCTCTCTCGAGACCGAGCAGCTCAGGCGTCCTATGCGCGCAAGATTTCCAAGGATTTTGCCCTGAGGGCGAGCGCGCCCGCAGGGCCGGACCGAGCAATACTCCTGTATTGCGCAGCGTCCGGACCGAGGACGAAAGCCGCCCTCAGGGCAAAAGCCGCCGGAAATCCCTAGCGCACGCAGCGGACGCGTAGCGGCTCGGTGGCCCGGTAAAAGCCCGAGCCTCCGGTCGCGAACGACACTGCGGCCGGCCCTGCGCTGGCGCTGTTCGACATCGTCCAGAACCACTCGGAGGGCGTGTTCGGAAACGCTTTGATGTCGATCGCCGGCCTGGCGCGCGTGGGATCGACCAACGTCAGGAGCTCCTTGAGCGACGGCACGCGAAAACCGCTGGTGAGCCCGACGCGCAGGCCGCGACAGTACGTCCCGGCCTGCTCCCAGGTATACGTGCTGGTGTTCGCGGTCTGCTGCCAGATCAAGCCCGTGCGCAGATCGGTCACGAGGCCCGCGGAGGTATCCACCATGTAGCGGTCCGGAGGCGCATCGGCGGCCACCTGCGTGCCGGCGAACAGGATGGTCAGGAGCGCTACGTAGCTGACTCGCTTCATCGCGGAACCCTCCTCAGCGCACACAGCGCACGCGTTGACTGTTGGTCTTGGGCAAGGCGTCCGCCTGAAAGATGTTGAAGTTGAGCACCCAGGCCTGGGTCGTGACGTTCGCGACGCTGGATGACGTCCAGAACATCTCGGGCGGCGTGTTGGGAAAGGCCTGGGCGTCGATTGAAGGCATGACGCGGCTGTCATCCAGGATGGACGCCAACTCGATCAGCGTCGGCAGGCGCCAGTCGCGAGCGCCCTCCAGCTCCAGCTTCTCGCAGTACGCGTTGGCCTTCTCCCAGCTGCAGACGCTCGTACAACCCGCGTACATCTCCGGCAGGTTGCGCTGCCAGGTCAGCCCGGTGACCGCGTCCTTCACGGTCTCGCCCGTCACCGTGTAGCCGGGCACGGCCTTCGCGCCCGCGACCTTGCTCGGCATCGGCCAGTCGGCAAACTGCCCGCGGCACACGTAGCTCATCTCGCGGCTGCGGCACGTGTACTCGCCCGTGCAAACCGTCTCTTGCGCGCAGCGCCCGGTGGCGACGCACATCTTGGTGCCCGTGCCTTCGAACTCGGGATCGCACTCGCAGCTGTAGTCGGTCGGCCCCACGACGCACTGTCCAAACGGTTTGCAGGCCGTGGCCGGACACATCACGTTGTTGACACACATCCCCGCGCCGTCGTCCTTGAAGCCAATGTCGCAGACGCAGCGCACCGCGGTCGTCGAGTCGCAGTGCGAGTTCTCTGGACAGTCCTGCGCCTCGAAGCGCAGCAGATCTTGACCGCAACGCCGGCGCCGGAATCCATCGCAGACCGAATCGCCGGTCTGCTTGTCCATGCACAGGCTCAGCATCGGCTGGCACGTACCCTGGGTCATGCCGGAAGCAGTGTCACAGCGTTGATTGACGGCGCACTTCGCGTCGGCCGTCCAGCGTCCGCCCGTGCAGCTCAGCGACATCACGCTGTCGTGCCCGGTGCAGGCCTTGGCCGGATCCGACCCGCACGCCGCCCCGGGCGTGGCGATGCCGTCGACCGGCGCCATCGGGGGACCGAGATCACCCGCACTGCCGCCGCTGCCCGATGCACCGGAGGCGCCTCCGCCGCCAGACGCACCCGCGGCCGCGCCCGCACGACCTCCGGATCCTGCACTGGTGCCGCCCGCGCCGCTCACCGCTGCATTGCCGGCCTTCGTCGCGCTCGCGGGAAGGTCGTCGATCTCAGTGCACGCCCCGAGCACGAATCCGCTCAACATCAGAGCCAAGACTCGCTGCACTCTTCACTCCCCCCGATCATCTAAGCCACGCCCCCGCCAATAACTCACGGACACGGCGGGTGCAAGCCGATGACCCGATCGAGGGCAATTGCCGCCACCCGCTGCGTTTCTTGGAGAGCGTTGACAGGGCCGCGGCGGCGGTGGGAAGAGTCGCAGCACAGCATGAAAACGCGCGTCACCGAACTGTTGGGCATTCGCTATCCGATCATCCAGGGAGGCATGCAGTGGGTCGGCACGGCCGAGCTCGCCTCCGCCGTCTCGAACGCGGGCGGCCTCGGCATCCTGACCGCGCTCACGCAGCCCACCCCCGACGCGCTGCGCGCGGAGATCGAGCGCTGCCGAGGCATGACCGATCAGCCGTTCGGCGTGAACTTGACCATCCTGCCCTCGATCAAGCCGCCGCCGTACGCGGAGTACCTGGACGCGATCATCGACAGCGGCGTGACCATCATCGAGACCGCCGGCAACAACCCCAAGGAGTTCGTCAGCAAGCTGAAAGAGCGACGCATCCGCATCGTGCACAAGTGCACGTCGGTGCGG
>DATEOF010000370.1:0-26771 GCA_035274465.1 Polyangiales bacterium | reverse complement strand
CACGTAGTGGTCGCCCTTGCGCACGGCGCGCGTGGTCAGCGAGGCGAGGTCCGAGCCCGAGCCGGGCTCCGAATAGCCCTGGCACCACCACACGTTGCTGGCCAGGATGTCGGGCAGAAAGCGCTTCTTCTGCTCCTCGGTGCCGAACGTGTAGATCACCGGGGCGACCATCTTCAGGCCGAACGGCACCACCGGGGGTGCGCCCGCCGCGCCCATCTCGTCTTCGAAGATGTACATCTGCGTGGGCGACCAGCCGGTCCCGCCGTGCTCCACCGGCCAGTTGGGGGCGACCCAGCCCTTCTCGTACAGGATCTTCTGCCAGCGTACGGCGTCGCTCTTCGACAGCGGCTGTCCTTGGTCGATCTTTTCGCGAATTTCAGGCGGGAGCTTGGCGGCTACGAAGCTGCGAATCTCGTCGCGAAAGGCGAGCTCTTCTTTGCTGAATTCTAGATCCATCGGGTGCTTTCTAACGGAAGGCAGCGGCCTATGGCAAACGCATCCACGCCCGGGGGGCCTGCGATTCCGCAGCACCGTCTAACACAGGTTCAGAAGTCGCCAGCCCCGCTCGCGGAGCAGTGCATGCATTCTTCGTCGTTCGGGCTGCTCGCGCAGCGGGGTGGGCAGTAGCTCGCGCGCTTGAACACGTAGGGGCGACCCTCACCGTCGTCCACCGCTTCGCACTCCGAGCTCTTGCCCTGCACGGACATCTCGCCGTAACCACCCGACTCCACGAAGCGTTGCGCGCAGGCCTGGTCGCTGGCCGTCCAGCCCTTGAGGTTCGGCAGCTTCTGCTGCGACCCCGGCCGCGCGTACCAGGTGTCGATGCAGCTGCGGACGACCACACAGTCGCCTGGCTTGGGTTGTGTCACGTCACCGGCCTTGATCGTGTAACAGAGCTGAAAACGCCCGCTGCAGTCGATCTTGAGCGTGCTGCTGGTCCAGTCCTCGCTCGGCGCGGGCGGAGGTGTCTTCTCGAGGCCGTTGCAGCCGAAGCCAGCGGCGTCATCGGGATGGCTGGAATACACGTAGTATCGCTTGTTCATGTCCTGGGCGATGCACGGCACCAGGTTGGCGAGGCTCCAGGTGCCGCTCGAGAAGCAGCGGCAGGCATCCGGTCCCGCCATGGCTCCTTCGACCGGCAGCGTGTAGTCCTCGCACCGGCCCCAACGATTGCCGAACTCGAAGCCCATCTCGCAGCGCGTCATGCCGTCGTGGCACACGCCGTGGTTGCGATTGAGGCGCTGGCCCGGCCAGCACAGCGCGCGTTGGCCCGGTGTGTCGCAGGGGCAGCCTTCGCGGTTCTTGTCGCTCGGGCACTCGCGCGTGCCCGAGATCTCCGGCGAATCGGTCATCTTGCCGTCTTCGCCGCAGTAGGGCGGAGCCGGATCGTCGACGAAGAACGCGTCGGGCGCGAGCGTGCCCGCATCGGTGGGCTTGATCAGGCCGGGGTTGGTGAAGCCGCTGTCTCGAAACGGATCTTCACTCAGCCCCGAGTCGCGCATGCCGTGCTTTTTGGGCTTTTCCTCGGCGGCGCAGCCGCAGGCGAGGGCGACGGCCACCTGGACCAGAAGCAGACGCGACCTGAGGCGGCTCATCGGCCGAGTCCACATGCGCGTCGTGTACCACGAGCCATATGGCTCTTGGGAGGGTGTATCAGCCCCAGAGTGCGGACGGCTCGCAGCGGTTCTCGAGCGAACCCAGTCCGGTAATTTCGCTGCGCACGATGTCTCCAGGTTTCAGCGCCAGCCTGGGTTTGCGCGCCGAGCCCACCCCCGCGGGCGTGCCTGTGAAGATCAGGTCGCCCGGATAGAGCGTGCAGAAGCGGGAGAGATACGCGATCAGCGCCGGGACTCCGAAGACGAGGTCGCGCGTGTGGCCGTGCTGCATGCGCTGGCCGTTGACGTCGCAGAACAGCTCGAGGTTTGCCCAGTCGACGCTGTGGCGCGAGGTCAGCCAGGGCCCGATCGGCCCGTAGCCCTCGGCCGATTTGCCCATGGAGAACTGGGGCGGCGTGTCGGAGACCTGCAGGCGCCGATCGCTGATGTCCTGACCGACACAGAAGCCCGCCGCGTACTCGAGCGCGTCACGCTCGGCCACGGCCCGGGCGGCCTGGCCCATCACGACCACCAGCTCGACCTCCCAATCCACCGCGTCGCCGGTCAGCGGCACCGGCGAGCGCGCGCCGGTCAGGCAGCTCGGGAACTTGGTGAAGACCATCGGCTTGGGGGGCTCGGGCAGGCCGGACTCGCGCGCGTGGTCGCGGTAGTTGAGCCCGATCGCGAAGACCTGGCGCGGCCGCGGGACGCACGGGCCGAGCAGCCCCGGAGCCAGCTCGGCGTCGGTCTGCTCGGGGCGAATCGCCTCGGCCCAGGTGTGAAACAGCTCCCAGCGCGACAACGCGTCCATCGGGTCGCTCGAGAAGCTGCCGTGGGAGCGGCGCTCGACGTCGACGATCCGTCCCTCGAAGTGCAGGCTGCTGCGCCCGCTGACGTTGCAAAACTCGATGCGTGCTCGGTTCGGCATGGTGTGCTGGTCGTGCCACAGACCGGGGCGGCTGCCAAGCCCTTCGTTCTTGCAGCCATCAGCTGCATTCCAGCATGACGTGATTGCCCTTACCCGGTGGCACCATCGGCAGCACCATCTCGGTGGCATCGATGGGCACGTGGATCAGCCGGGGGCCACGCCGCTCGAGCGCGGCCGCGAGCTCCGTGCTGCGCGGCGCGATGCTCTGCGCCTCGATGCCGAAGGCTCGCGCGATGGCCACGAAGTCCAGCGGGCGCTCGAAACCCGCGGCGCTCAGCTGCGCGCCGTAGAACAGCACTTGCTGCTGGCGCACCAGCCCGAGGTGCCGGTTGTCGAGCACCACGATCGTCACGTCGAGCTCGAGCTCGGCGAGCGTGGCCAGCTCCTGCAGGTTCAAGGGCAGCGAGCCGTCTCCGGTGATGCACAGCACGGGCCTGTCGGATTCGAGCGCGGCGCCGATCGCCGCGGGCAAGCCGAAGCCCATGCTGCCGAGCCCGCCCGAGGTGAGGAGCGAGCGCGGCCGGTCGAACGGCATACGCTGCGCGACCCACATCTGGTGCTGGCCGACGTCGGTGCAGACGATGGTATCGGGGCGGCGCGCCGCGGCGATCAGGTCCAGCGCGTGCGTCGCGGAGCCGCCCGGCGGCAGCGGATGTCGGGTGCGCAGCGACTCCACGCGTGCGAGCCAGTGCGCTCGCGAGCATGCGGGCACGGCAGGTTCGGCTTGTTCGAGGAAGCTGCGCGCATCGCATGCCACGCCCAGCTCGAGCGCGCGTAGCTTGCCGAGCTCGCGCGCGTCGATGTCCACGTGGACGGTGCGCGCGTTCGGGCAGAACTCGCTCAGCTTGCCGGTCGCGCGGTCGTCGAAGCGCGCGCCGACGCAGATCAGCAGATCGGCTTCGCGCATCACGAGGTTGGTGTACGGCGCGGCGTGCATGCCCAGCATGCCGAGGTAGAGCGGCGAGCGCGGATCGAAGCAGCCCAGGCCCATCAGCGTGCAGGTCACGGGGATCTGCTGCTTGTGCGCGAGTCGGGCCAGCGCGGCCTCGGCGCCCGCGTGGATGATGCCGCCGCCCGCATACAGCACCGGGCGCTCGCTGGCTTCGAGCAGGCGTGAGAATTGATCGAGCGTGTGGGCCTCGATGTGCGTCTTTGGTGCCTCGCAGCTGACAGCGGCGGGACGCAAGCTGCACCGCGCTTGCTGGACGTCCTTCGGCACGTCCACCAGCACCGGCCCGGGCCGGCCGCTCTGGCTGATCTCGAATGCGCGCTCGAGCGCGGGTTGCAGCTGATCCACGTGGCGCACGAGCTCGGCGTGCTTGACGATCGGCCGCGCGATCGAGACCGTATCGACCTCCTGGAAGGCGCTGGTGCCGAGCAAGGCGGTGGGCACCTGGCCGGTGATCGCCAGGAGCGGGATCGAGTCCAGATACGCGTCGGCGATCGCGGTGATCAGGTTGGTCGCGCCCGGTCCCGAGGTCGCGAGGCACACGCCCGTGCGCCCGGAGACGCGTGCCATGCCCTGCGCGATGAATCCCGCGGCTTGTTCGTGGCGCACCAGTACGTGCCGCAGCGGGCTGCGCGCCAGCGCATCGTACAGCGGCAAATTCGCGCCGCCGGGCATGCCCGCGACCACGCGCACGCCGTGTCGTATCAAGCTTTGGATGATGATCTCGGAGCCACTCGCTTCCATTTCCGTCCTCGTCGGGTGCGACGGCGGGCCAGCAAGGTGGTGATAGAAAACGAAAAACCCCGCTGGCGGCGCCAGCAGGGTGTGTCGGTGTGTCACGTTCCTCTGCTCAGCGCGCGGCTACGACTACGCGTACTACGAGCGCGACCTGAGCGAGGAGGTTCAACATGATTGGGTTCAGCATGCTGGACCGGGACCGCTTCGTCAACGCGCTTTCAACACGAACGCGCGCTTGGCGTCGGGATCGAAGCCGAGTGCGACGTAGAAGCTGTGGGCCGATTCACGCTGCACGCCGGACGTCAGCGAGACCTTGTAACAATTGCGGGCCAGACAGCGCTCGATCAGCGCGCGCATCAGCCGCTTGCCGTGCCCCCGTCGCCGCTGGTCCGCGGCCGTGATCACGTTCTCGATCACCGCGTACGGCCGGGCGCCGCGCGTCAGGTTCGGGATGACCGTCGCGTTGCAGGCGGCGACCAGCCGGCCATCCGCAAAGCCGCCGAGGTAGATGCGATCGCGATCGCCGCGGATGCCATCCCAGATGCGCTCGAGCTCGGCGCGCTCGGGCAACGGATCGTCGTCCGGATCGAGCTCGGCGTACAGGGCGAGCAGCGCGTCCAGATCGTCCCGGGCCAGCTCGCGGATCTCCAGAGGCTGTCCCTGTTTGTTCGCACCTTGCATCGCGGTCGAAGTCTATTTCAAACACCGTCCACAATCGACCGATGCGGAACGAGAGCTGGCCGCGCTCGGCGCGTTCAAGCATCCCGGCGCGGACCTATTCATCGATCTGGCTCTTGGCTGGCTGGAGGGCACGGGCTAAGGGAACTACCTATTCCTTGTCGCGCGCAGCTTGGTGACTATCATCGAAGATGACGCCATCGAGCCGCTTCAATTTCTCACTCATTCCGTGTTTGCTCTCGGCTGTTGCACTACTCGCGTTTACGGGTTGCGACGAAGGAGCATGTGTCACACACAATGCGAACTCGAACGGTAAGTACTACTTCTGCATCGATGACTCGCTGAGTCAGTGCCAGGACTTTTGGTGCGATCCGGAAGACACGTACTGCGCGCAGTTTTCGAGCTACAGCTGCGACGAGATCGGCCTGGGCAGCAGCTCCGAAAGCTTCTCCGAGCCCGAGTCTCCCGACTGGAGCATGGGCACCGTGGACAGTAGCGGCAGCGGTGGCGGCGGTGGCGGTAGCTGCACTTCGAGCTACCAAGGCCCGATGGGCGACGCTCAGGTCTACACGCAGTGCGCGTCGGTCTGGAACTATCGCTGCCAGGCAAAGAACAACGACGCGGCTGACAAGAACTGTCTGGTGTACAAGTCGCTGCAGGCGACCGTGGCCTGTCCGTATTGCCGATAGTTTCGTGACTGTTGCGGGTCGTCTGCGCACGCGCAGGGCGCCTGGTCAGCGTCCGCTTTAGTCGCTATGAAGCAGGGCCCCTTCTGGCCCAGGAGTCGCATGCCCGTCGATGCACTGAGTGAAATCGTGATCAATCGCGCGCGCCAGGATGTTGCCGCCTATGCCGCGAATCCCGAACGCGCGTCGACATGGTACGCGAGTGTCGACGAGGTCGAATGGCGGACTGAGGCGCGACTCGAGCTTGGGTCCAGAGTCGCGTTCGTCAACTACGCCACGCGCAAGAAGTCGGAGTTCGTGTTCGAGCGCGCCACTCCTCGTAGCCGCGATGCGGCGCTCGATTCAAAAGGATCTTGCGCGGCTCAAGCGTTTGCTGAGCGCGCGTGAGCCTAATCGTATGATCAGGGCGTCGCGGAGGCAGTCGCGGCGGCGGCGTCGGGATAGCGCGCGGCGATCGCTTCCGCCTTGCTGACGAGCTCCTGCGTGTAGATGCGCCCGACCATGCGCTTGCGCAAGGCGCTGCCTGCCGCCGCCCAGTCGGGCTCGTTCTTGAGCTTCACCGCCTTCTGGCCGCGCTCCAGCAGCTTCAGGTACGTGCGCTCGTCGTTCTTGCGCGCCTCGATCTGGTTCTTCTGCGCGCGCTCGTGCGAGAGCTCGATCATCGACTCCTGCACGTTCTTGGGCAGCGCATCCCAGGCACCGCGCCGGAAGGCGAAGGCCAGCTGGATGAAGCCGAGGCCGCGCTCCGAGATGTAATTGGTGCCGGCGTGCCAGTTGAGCACACCGGCTATCAGCGCGGACGACCACACCACGTCGATCATGCCCGTCTGCAGCCCGCCGTAGACCTCGCCCAGGCCGAGCGGCACGCCGGTGGCGCCGATCGCCTTGTAGAACTCCTTCAGCGTCTCGCTCTGCATGTACAGCCACGGCCGCATCTTCTTGAAGTCGGCGAGCGTCTCGACGGGCTTCTTGGACAGCAGGCGCAAGCGGCCGGCATCGCCCCAGACCATGACCTTGAAGCCATTCTGATAGGCCTCGTCGTTCATGGCCGGCGTCAGCTCGGCGCGCGCTGCGTCCACCTGCTTGTAGTTGGTGAACAGGCGTGGCGAGCTCAGCACCAGCGCCTGACGCACGAAACGGCTGACCAGCTCGAGGCTCAGGGGTGCGCCGTCCATCTGTCCGGCGCGCATCTTTCGCAGCACGTCGACGTCGTCACCGGCCGAGCCGCCCCAGTAGATCCGCACCTGCACCGCGTTGTTGGTCATCGCGGCGAGCTTCTCGTTGTACTTTTTGGCCTCCATCGACGCTTCCATCGTGCGTGGGATGGTTACGGCCACCTTGAGGACGATTTGTTCGGACTCGGTCCGAGCGCCTCCGGGTACCAGGGCCAACAACGACGAGCCAAGCAGACATGCGACGAAGCTTTTGCGCAACACAATCCACCGTGTATCAAATGTCCCCCGCTTAGAGAACGGTTTGTCCCGCGAAACGTACGAGACCGGGAGGGCTGCTGGTCGTGGGGCCCGAAACGTGCGAAACGGGCAGGGATGGTCGGTCAGGGTATGAAGGCTGCCGCTGCGCGCTGCGCGGCGCGGCTGCTGGTGGCGGCGGGCTTGGTTTCGTCTACGTGGGTCGGGGTGGCGCGGGCGGAAGGTACGCCGTGCACCACCCAGAATCTCCTGACGGGCAGACAGGCGCAGGTGGACCTGGTGCGTCGGGACGCGGGGTTGATCACCGACGGCACGATCGCGCTCGACGGCTCGCGCTGGAACGACGACACCGCGGTGATCCTGGACACGGGGGCCAGCAGCCTGACGATCGATCTGGGCGCGCAGGAGACGCTCAGCGCGGCATACCTGCAGGCCGACGCCAACGACTCCTACGATCTCCTGGGCTCGCCGGACGGTACGCCGGGCAGCTTCAAGCTCCTCACGCGCTTGCCCAACGTGGTCAACCAGGGCCACGGCCTGCGCGCGCGTGTGGCGACCTTCGACCCGCAGACGCTGCGGTTCGTGAAGCTGACCAACGCGCGCGGCGACGACTTCTTCTCGGTGTCGGAGCTGGCTGCGTATTGCAAGCCGCCGACGCCGTTTCCACCGCTGTTCCGCGTCGCGGCGAGCGCCGAGACCGGTCGGCCTCCGGTCAACGCACTGACCGAGCGTCAGGCGGTGATCGCGAAGCGGACCGAGCTGTGCTGGATCCTGGCGCTCGGCCTGTCGTTGCTCGGGCTCGTCACCTACGTGGTGGGGCGAGGGCGCGCGCGGAAGCAGGCTGCGGTCAAGTCCGCGCCGCTCGATCCAGCGCAGCGCCGCGAGCGGCTGCTGCTCGCGATGTTTCTGGCCAGCGGTTGCGCCGCGCTGATCTACGAAGTGGTCTGGGTGCACTTGCTGCGCCTGGTGATCGGCGCATCGGCGCTCTCGGTCGGCATCGTGCTGGCGAGCTTCATGGGCGGCATGTTCGTGGGCAGCTTGCTGTTCGCGAGGTGGGTCGCGCGCCGCCACCAGCCGCTGCGCGTGTACGCGCTGATCGAGCTCGGCATCGGCGTGTGCGGCGTGCTGATGCCCGTGATCCTGCCCTTCGTGCGCTCGGTGTACGCGGAGTCCGCCGGTCACGGGCCGCTCGGCATCGCGCTGCGCGCGCTGATCGCCGCCATCCTGCTCTTGCCGCCGACCGCGCTGATGGGCGCGACGCTGCCCGCGATCGCGCGGCGCTATCCCGAGGAGGCCGAGGCGCGGCCGCGGCTGGCCGGGTTGTACGCGGCCAACACGCTCGGCGCGGTGCTCGGGTGCCTGCTCGCCGGCTTCTACCTGCTGGCGGTCTGGGATGTCTGGGTGGCTACGCTGACCGCGGCGGCGCTCAACTTTGCGGTGGCGGCCTTCGCGTGGCGCAGCGCGCGCGGGGACGTGCGCACGGCTCCGCCGCTGGCAGCTGCGGAAGCGCTGGAGCCGCTCGTGCCGCTGCTCGACTTGAAGCCCGCGGAGCAGCCAAAGCTGGCTGAGGGTGCCCCGGCCGGGCTGATCTTCGTCGCGATCGGCTTGTCGGGTGCGACTGCGCTCGGCGCGCAGGTATTGTGGACCCGGCTGCTCACCCTGCTGTTCGGCGCGACTGTCTACGCGTTCTCGATCATCCTGGCCGTGTTCCTGGGCGGGCTCGGCATCGGCGCCGTGCTGGCGGCTCGGGCACTGGCCCGCGGGCTGGCTCCGGCGCGCGGGCTCTTGCTGAGTCAGCTCGGCCTCTTGCCCTTGCTGCTGTGGGCGGCAGCGCTGCTGGCCGAGGTCCTGCCGTACTCATCGCCTTCGACGTTGACACCGGTGCCGGTGCTGCACGCGCTGCACGTGCTGCGCGCGATCGAGGTGATGTTGCCGGCAGCCATCCTGTGGGGGATGAGCTTCCCGTTCGCGTTGGCTGCGGTGCGGCACGATGACCCGAGCCGCGCGACGGGTCAGGTCTACGCGGCCAACACGGTCGGTTCGATCTTCGGCGCGCTCTCCGTGAGCTTCTTCGCGATTCCGGTCTACGGCACGCACTGGGCGGCTCAGGTGCTGATCCTCGTCGCGGCGCTGTCGGCGGCAACGATCTGCGCAGGCCTGCTGCGCGCGACGAGCTTTGCTCCGCGCCTCGGCACGGCGCTGTTCGTGCTCGGTCTGGGCGCTGCATGCGCGGCCTTGACGCCGGCGATCTCCGGCGTGTTCCTGGCCCACGGTCGGCACATCTGGTCGGTCGATCCATCCGATCAGTACCCGTACATCAGCGAGGGCGCGGCATCGACCGTGGCCGTGCACATCGCACCCGACGGCTCGCGCAACTTCCACGTCTCGGGTCGCGTCGAAGCCAGCACCAATCCGGCCGACATGCGCCTGCAACGCTTGCTCGGGCACATCTCGGCGCTCGCGCATCCGAAGCCCGAGAGCGTGCTGGTGGTCGGCCTGGGTGCGGGCGTCACGGCGGGTGCCATCGCGCGCCACCCGGAGGTCAAGCGCATCGTGATCTGCGAGATCGAGCCGCGCGTCACGGGTGCGGCCCGCGAGTTCTCGCGCGAGAACTACGCGGTGCTGGACGATCCGCGCGTGGAGGTGGTGTTCGACGACGCGCGGCACTTCCTGGCCACGACCGACGAGCGCTTCGATATCATCACCTCCGATCCGATCCACCCGTGGGTGCGAGGGAACTCGGTGCTTTTCTCGCGCGAGTACTACGAGATCGTGAAGGCGCGGCTACGTCCGCACGGCATCGCCACGCAGTGGGTGCCGCTGTACGACACCAGCGAGCGCGCGATCCAGATCCAGATGCGCACGTTCCTGGCCGCGTTTCCGGACGGCAGCGTCTGGAATTCGTCGAACAACAACCGCGGCTACGACGTGGTGCTGCTCGGGCAGAACAAGCGCGAGCCGTTCGACTTGCCCTCCATCCAGCGCCGGCTCGAGGGTGTGCCGCGCATCGCGGATTCGTTGCGCGAGGTCGGCGTCTACAACACGTTCGATCTGTTCGCGACGTACGGAGCCAGCGCGGGTGATATGCGCAAGTGGGTGGCGAGTGCGAGCGAGAACCGCGACTTCAGCCTCAAGCTCGAATACATCTCGGGGCTCTCGCTCAACCAGCAGAACGCCGATCTGATCTATTCGCACATGGTCGCGGAGCGCACGGTGCCCGAGAGTTTGTTTGCTGGACCGCCAGATATGGTGCGATTGCTACGCGCGCGCATCCTGGCGGCCAAAGTCGGCCAGCGACCCTGACATAACCTCGGATCAGTCCCGCAGCAGACGGCGGTAGTGCAACTTGGTTGCAGGCTACCTTGCATACTCTGCTTGCGGACGCGTCGATGTTCGACAAGGATTCCCGCAGGGGTTCTTGGATTAGGAGGGGTCGACGATGCCAGACATCAATGCGTCGGTGGGGAAAGACGCAATCAACAAGAGTGACGACGTGTTCATCGTGCAGCGCTTGCTCAACGAGCGCGGCTTTCGCTGCGGCACACCGGATGGTGTGTGTGGCTCGCGGACGCGCGACGCGATCATCGCGTTCCAGCGCGGTTTCATGCACAAGCCGGATGGGCGCGTGGATCCGGGTGGCAGCAGCATGAAGCGGCTCAACCAACCCGGTAAGCCCGTGACCACCGAGAGCGGATCGCTCACGCGCCTGGTGCCCAAGCCCGAGCGCAGCACGATCAACAGCGGCTTGGTGGCGGTCAACAACACGCTGATGACACAGTTCTTCGGCAAGCCGCGCGAGGACTACAGCGAGGAATGTCAGCCGGTCACCAATGCGGTGCTGAAGCGCAACATGACCTCGGCGAGCATTGGGCCATTCAAGGTCACCGGCATGACACAAGCCGTGCGCAGCCTGGGCGAGATCATGCCCGAGATCCAGCGCTTGCAGCCCGACGTCTATGCGGCACTGGGCACTGCGGGCATGCTGTGTTGTCGCTGGGTGCGCGGTTCGACCACGTCGATCTCCAACCACTCCTGGGGCACCGCGATCGATCTGAAGCTGAATGGTGTTCTCGACGCGCGCGGCAACAACCAGGTGCAGTATGGTCTCACGCTGATCGCTCCCATCTTCAACCGCTTCGGTTGGTACTGGGGGGCAGGCTTCACTACGGAGGATGCGATGCATTTCGAGGCGGGGCGGGCACTGGTCGAGTCGTGGAGGCCAACATGAACTTCGTGAGTCTTGCGCTGACGTGCGGCCTGTTGGCGTGCTCGGGCGCTGCGGGGCATACGGACAAGTCCGCCGCGACGCAGCCGAGCCCGGGTTTGGGGCCGAGCTTGCCGAGTGCGCCGGCTGCAGCCGCCGAGCCGGTGCTGGCAGCGGCGCAGCCAACGGCGGCGGCTCCCGAGGAAGCCAAGGCCAGCGGGCCTGCTGCAGCTGTCAGCTGCACATTCTCGGCGCTCGAGCGCTTCGAGGGCCGCACCGTGAAGTGGGAGGGCGAGTGCACCGGAGGCAAGGCGGACGGCAAGGGCGTATTGCGCGCCTATCCGAAGGCCGGTAGTGCCGACAAGGCCGTGCTGATCTTCTTCGGCACGCTCGAGCGCGGCGACGTGAAGCTCGGAGTGATCGAGACGCCCGACGGCTTCATGGCGGGTGAGTTCAGGCAGGGCAAGCTGCAGGACAGCGAGGATCCGAACGTGACGATCCGGGCGTTCAAGGTGGCGACTGAAGCAGCGACGCTGGTGAGCGAGCGGCTGAAGGCCGCGGGGAATGCGGCTTCGTCCACGTTTTATGCGAAGAAGGCCCAGACCTTGCAGCAGCAGATGGATTGAACGAGAGCGTCGTTTTCGGTTCCTTGTTCCTTGTTCCTTGTTCCTTGTTCCTTGTTCCTTGTTTTTTGTTCCTTGTTGCAGTTCGTCGCTCGGCTGTTCATCGAACGAGGCGGGAACAAGGAACTGCAACAAGGAACAAGGGACAAGGAACCGGGGAATTCTGGCGACGCCATGTCGGCTTGCCTAAAAGCTTGGTGGGCAAGGCCCCGGCGTCGTCTGCACCCCGTTCGCAACAGCCTGACAGTAATTCCGATACGTCAGCCCGTCCGCCCCACACACCGGCTCGTCCTGTTGACACTCGCGCATCGCCAGGTCGCGGAACAAGCGCTCGCGCTCGGCCTCGTCGATCGCAGTGTCGTCGTCGAGGCTGGCGTCCAGCGGGCCGCCGAGCGTGACCACGGGTTGCTGCGTACAGCCGCCGAGCAGCACGGCGACCACGAAGAGCAGCCGTAGAGCGTCGCGGCTCACGGTTTCGGCTCGCAGGCTTCGCGCACGCGCGCGGCCAGCGGCGATTGCGCGTCGGAGTTCAGGAAGGCGTCGCGTTCGCGCCGTGCTTCGGGCGCGCGCTGCTTGCACAGGCCGATCGCGCGCAGGGCGCGGCGCTCCTGGGCGAGCGCGCCGTCGGGGAAGCGCCGCGCGTGATCACTCAGCACTCGCAGGGCCTTGCCCGGTTCGTCGTCGGTCAGCGCAGCCGAGGCGGCGCGCATCAGGCGCAGCTCTTCTGCCAGGTGGTGGCTGGCGGGCGGAGGTGCCGGCGAAGGTTCGAACGCGGGCTCGTCCGCGAGCGCGGGTTCGGGTTCGGGTGCGCTGGTCGCGGGCGGTTTGCGCGCGGCCTGGTGGTGCGGATGCTGGTGGTTCGTGGGGTGCTTGGTCGCCGGCGCGGTGACCGGGGCAGTCCAGTGCGGCGAACCCGCCGCTGATGGCTGCGCCAGCGCCGGGGGATCACCGTCGTTGTCCGCCAGGTCTTCGACATGCAGCGGCAGCGACGCTTCCTCGGCGACGCTCGGTGCCGGGTCTTGCTGGCCGTTCCAGAGCGCGCCCAGACCGGCGCCGATCAGCAGCGTCGGCACCAGGAGCTTGCCCAGCCCCGCCTTGCCGCCCCACAGGCCGGTCGTCTCGGGCACACCCAGCGCGCGCTTCGCCATCGAGGCCTCGACGCGCAACACGGTCGGTGAAGCGCCACCGCCGGCGATCGCGCGATCCAGTCCCTCGCGGATCCGCTGCCGATCCTGCGCGCTCGGTTCGCACAACTCGCGTGCTGCGGCGCGACCCGCGGGGGGTCTCGGAGACTTACTCATTCGGCTCCCCCTGGAGGCGCCGCGAGACCGCCTGACGCGCGCTGCGCAACCGTGAGTAGACCGTATTCAAGTTCACGTTGAGCACCGCCGCGATCTCGGGAGCACTCATCTCTTCCAGGTCGGCCATCACGAACGTCGCGCGCTGTTCCTCGCTCAGCGTGTCCAGCGCGACGAGCAACGCACGGCCGCCTTCGGCGTGCGCAGCGTGATCGAAAGGTGTGGAGACGCCCGGGGAGAACATACGCGTAACGCTGTCGAGCAGACGGCTCCTACGCCGCCGTGCGCGGCGATGATCGCTGATCACCCGCAGCGTGATTGCGAACAACCACGTGCGCGGTGAAGACCTTGCCTCGAAATCCTGGAAACGCCGATAAGCCACCAAGAAGACGTCCTGCACCGCGTCGTCGAGCGACGCCTCGGGCTCACCCAAGTAGCGTGCGGATCGCCAAACAAACTCGAAGTGTTGCTCGTAGAGCTCGGAGAGCTGCTCAGCGAGTGAGACCTCCTGCGCGTTGGAGCGCACCCGCATCGCTCTTTTCACGCGCTGCGATTCGCTCGACATCCGTAACACCTCATGAGTGGCCAGTTGGGTCAGTTTCCATCATTCCAATATCAGAGCTACACCGAGGCCGAGACGCAGGCCAAATGTCGTGGGTTGATGCAACGTGCCGACTCCGCTTATCACGAAAATCGGTCGGCGCTGATTCCAGGCCAGGGCTGCTTCGGAGAACAGCCATAGCGGATCAGCCAAGCGCGCCCGAAGCTGAATGGCAAGCGCCAGCGCTTGCAGCCTCTCTGCGCCGCTGCTCGGCTCAGTGAGCGAGCTTGAGTTCGCCGAGATCCAGCCGATCGAGGCGCGCAAGCAGGGCCCGAACACCAGGTTAGGACTGGAGGCGAGATAGCAGCCGGAGAGTGCGATCTCAGCCAGATCGAGCTCGATCGTTGTTCCGTCACGCTCTGCCGTCTTGGCAGGGAAATAGCTACCGGACAAGTCGGCGTGCAGCGCGGCCCAGCTGAGGCCGAAACGCAGCGTGGCGCCCCAAGCCACACCGGGTAGCGCGCCGAACTCGCTCGCGCCCTGCAAGATGACGTCGTAGCGCAGCGGCGTGGGCGTGCTGGTCTCGGGGCGCTTGAGCGCCTGCGCGACGAGCCACGCTGCAGCCTCTGCGGCGGCTTGACAGGATTCGGCTTCGATCTCTCTGCGACCCTCGCTGGCGTCGTCTTTCCACGCCAACTCGAGCGCGTAGCCGCCGTCGTCCGCGGCGCTGACCTCAGCGGTTACTTGTAGCGTGCGGTCCACGGCCGCTGCGTCCTCGAGCAGAGCATCGATCGCGCGCAGCACGGCTTCGCGATCCGGACAGCCCTGCGGCGCCGCGTAGCGCAATTGAATGCTGTCGGTCGGACGCGCTGCATGCGCAGTGCTGCTCACGAGCGCGAGCCCGAGTACCAGCAGTGTTGTCCTGAGCTCACGGGCGTGCTGCATCTGGCCTAGTGCTGCGACCGAGGCGCAATGACCCATTCTCGCTCGTTCCCGACGCGCAGGGCTGCGTTGCTCCTCCTCAAAATAGTCAGCGCTATTGCTCGTCGTCGCGCCTTGCCCTGCGCGCCGGGCCCTTCGCGATAATGGGCCATTGCACCTCGGTCGCAGCACTGCGTGACGTACCCAATCAGGGGCTTGGGGATTCTAGCCCAGCCTTCGCACGGAAAGCCACGTGAGCGGCCACTAACGCACATTCGTGGGCACGCGTGTGGCTCAGCTATGCGTGGACGCTCGGTTCCCGGCTGCCAGCGAGAGTATGCAGCCGCAACGAACGCGCGTGTTGGCCCAGCAGCAGAAAGGAAATCGACGTCCATGCAATCTCCGCGCGTTCGTTGCCTATTGGGCATCGCACTGCTGACCGCCTTCGCGGGCTGTGGTGGTACCGGTGAATCGGAAGGTTCTGAGAAGGTAGGGAGCGGCAAGCTCGAAATCTTCCCGCCCGAGATATTTAGCGGCACCGACGGGACTCACACGTTCAAAGCACCAGTCATCGCGGTCAACTACGACGAACCGGTGAAGTGGACGATCGCAGATCCGAGCATAGCCCAGCTCGCGCCAGCGGATGCCGACAATGAGCACTGCATGATCACCGTGCTCAAAACCGGCGAGACCAGTGTAACTGCGACTAGCGGCGCCGCAACCTTCACCGCGAAGCTGCACGTCGTCCCGTACACCGCACAAGAATATAGTGATGGTGAGAAGCGATACATGATGGGTGCCGACATGCAGAACCCACCGTGTAAGGAGTGCCACGCGCCGGGCAAGGGGCCTGATCACACGTCCACTGAGCTGGATGCGGATCCGGACTCGCAGGTCCAGAACACGTTCCTGACCGGTGTCGATCCCGAGGACCGGCCGATCAAAGATCACAGCGAATTCTCCGAATTGCTCAAGGGCAAGACGCACAAGTGGATGGTGACTGAGTCCGAGAAGGTCGGGCTCGTGGCGTACCTGCGCGGACTCCCTCCGATGGGTTATCCCCCGTACGACGCACCGACCACCGATAAAGAGAACGAATAGCGATCAGTAAGAGAACGAATAGCGATCTACTTGTGGCCACTAGTTCCTGCACGTCTCGATCTGAGCTCACGTCGGGTCGATAGCAGTCCAATGCCCGCTCTCCGCCTCGCGCTGTGTAGTTTGCTCATCGCTGCTTGCAGCGGCGCAGGCGGGGAGCGACATGACTCCGATCTGACCAAGCTCTCGGCGCGTGGCTTGTACAGTGACATCGGGCGGCGTCGCGTGGTCAAAGAGGCGTTCGAGTACACGCCGGACTACGCGTTGTGGTCAGACGCCGCGGATAAACGCCGTTGGCTCATCCTGCCACGCGGCGAGCGCGTCGATACCAGCGACATGGCCCACTGGATGTTTCCGGTCGGCACGAAGCTGTTCAAGGAGTTCAGCCACGATGGCAAGCTGCTCGAGACACGGCTCGTCGAGCGCATCGCCGACAGCGGCTTCTTCAAGAACGACTACTTCATGGGCACCTTCATCTGGCGCCGTGACCAGAGCGACGCCATCCTGACGGCCGAGGGGCAAGACAACGTCCTCGGGACCGAGCACGACGTCCCGCGACAGAAGGCTTGTCCCAACTGTCACCGCGGTGAGCCCGGCGCGATGCTCGGCTTTTCGGCCGTGCAGCTATCGGCGTCAGGCACGCTCGAGCGCGTGGCGAAGCGCGGGATGCTCAGCGCCCCGCCCGATCGCAGCTACGAGCTGCCGGGTGACGAGATCGAGAAGGCGGCACTCGGCTACATCCACGCCAACTGCGGCCACTGCCACAACGACGTGGGCGAAGCTGACTTCATGCACCTGCGCATCTCGCCGCAGGAGGTCGACGGCCCGGTCGCAGAGCTCGAGGCGTACAAGCAATCCGTGGGCGTCGAGCTCTCGGACGAGTGGGAGGACCATCCCGAGCGGTTCAGCAAACGCATCGTCCCCGGAGACCCCGAGCTGAGCGCGATCGCATACCGCATGGGTCAACGCGGCGACGACGAGCTGGTCCCGGACCAGATGCCGCCGATCGCCACGCGGAAGGTCGACGAGCAGGGCCTGGCCGCCGTCCGTACCTGGATCCAGAGCTTGCACCAACCGCCCATGGATGCCGCCGATGGCGGCCCGCAGGTCGACGCGGGGCAGCCCGATGCGGAAGCTCCAGACGCGAGCTCTCCGGTCCCTGACGCCGGCAAACCCACCGAGGACGCCACGCACGCAATGCCGCCGACCGCCGGCAGCACGGACCAAGAGCCGACCATGCCTGCAGCCGACAGCGGCGGATTCGGGATGGCGGGGAGCCTGGGCATGGCGGGACGTGTTGCGGGGGCAGCGGGCGTCAGCGGCGGTGCAGCCGTGAGCGGCAGCGGCGGTGGCACAGTGGCGGGCACGGGTGGCGTCAGCGGAGCTGGAGTCGGTGGCGTGAGTGGAGCTGGAGTCGGTGGCGTGAGTGGAGCTGGCGTCGGTGGCATCGGCGGAGCTGCTGGAGTTGGCGGTGTGAGCGGAGCTGGCGCTGGCGGTGTGAGCGGGGCTGGAGTCGGCGGCGTGGGCGGGGCTGGAGTTGGCGGCGTAGGGGGGGCGGGGAGCGGCGGCAATGCAGCGACGAGCGGCGCAGGCGTTGGAGGAGTTTCGGGCACGGGAGTTACGGGTGGCGCTTCGGGGGGCGGTGGTGGCGGAGTGGCGGGCGCTGGTGGGGCTTTGGCGGGCGCGGGGGCCGGGGGCGTCGGCGGTGCGCTGGCGACAGGTGGCGTCGGTGGAACGGTCAGCGGCGGGGGAGTGGCGGCGGGTGGCGTGGGCGGAATGGCGGCGGGTGTTGTTGCGGCGGAGCCCGGGGTAGGCGACGGCGATCGCGACGTGGACGAGGACGTGGATGAGGCGGATCGGGATCGGGACGCGGACGAGGATGTCGATGAAGCGGGCGATCGCGCTCAGGCGATGGGGGCAGGGCGATGATGCGAACCAGGAGGATCGCTGTGGCTCTGATCGCCATTGCGGCTTGTCAGAACGAGTCTGCACAGACGACAGCGGTTCCAGTTCCGGACCGCGCAGCATTCGAGACGACGATCTATCCCCTGCTGCTTCGCGATTGCGCGTTCAGTGCTTGTCACGGCGCCGAACACCGCTTCTTGCAGGTGTTTGGCCCCGGAAGGACGCGGCTGCCGCTCGTGGGTTCGGATGAAGAGCGCGTGCTTCAGGAGCGTCAGCTGAGCTACGAGCGCGCGCGTTCGATGTTGGTGAATCCCGAGGGGACCACGATCCTCGCGGCTCCGCTGCTCACGAAACCGCTGGAAGTGGTCGCGGGTGGGGCGGCGCACAAGGGTGTCGACAATTTCGGGCGCAACGTCTTTCAGAGCCGGGCCGACCCGCGCTATCTGACACTGCTGGCTTGGGCCCAGTCCTCGCTGCCGCCAACAGCTGCAGCGGCGGGTGCCGCCGCGCCGACCATCCCAGTCACGCCCGTCGCAGGCTCGGGTGGTCCGACCGTCGGGGTGGCACCGTGAGCTCGTTTCGCAGCCTGTGGCTGGCGGCCGTCTTGCTCGCGAGCGTCTCGAGCTCGGCGCACGCCTGGCAAAACCCAGACATGTTCAGCGCCGAGCCCGGCCGCGGTGGCGGCGGCGACCGCTACTTCACGGGCTCCGCACTCGATGCCTATACCTGCGAGGTGTGTCACACCTCGGAGGAGGCGCCCGTCCCGCTGCGCGTGATCGGATTGCCGGACAGCAACTACGAGCTCGGCGCGACGTACCACGTCACGATCGACTGGCCTGACGAGTTGCCGCGCGTGGCACTGACGATGGAGATGACCGATCGCAGTGGCCATGCACTCGGCACTTGGCGCGAGTCCAACCCCGCGACGTTGTTACCCGCCGATCACTGCGCGCTCGAGGCCGATCCGCCGAGCGGTCTCCGCATCATCGCGCGCGAGGGCCCGCGCGCTATCGTGAGCGCGATCGACTGCGGTCAGCAACAGGTCAGCCTGGACTGGACCGCGCCGTCGGCGATCGAGATTCCACCCGGCTTTTCCCCTCCAGACGCCTGGTTCAGTGGCGGGCTGGTGGCCTCGAACCGAAACGGCAAGCTCGCCGGCGATAGCGTCGCCGTGTTTTCGCACGGCCTGTCCGCGCCCGGAGCGCAGCCGGTAGCTGCCAACGAGATCCTTGCCCGCTGCACGGTCTCGGGTGCACCCGCGGCCGGCGGCCACTCCGGCTTCGGCCGCACCGCCTGTTTGTCACTCGGCCTGTTCGCGCTGCGTCGCAGGCGCCTCAGAAGATCAGCCGGGCCTCGAGCAGCAGGTAACGCTCCACGTCCGTGAAGCCGTCGCGTCCCGGGCTGTCTGCGAATGCGTGCGACTCGCGATACTCGAGCCGCAGCGCGAGCTCCGCCACGATCTGCAAGCACAGGCTGGCCTCGCCTCCCAGCGCGTAGCCATAGGCATTGATCGCGGCATCGCGCGCGAGCGCGGCAGTGATGTTCACGATCAGCTGCCCCTCGGGAGCCAGTCGCAACCAAAGCCGCCCGGGCAGCACGGGGAACTTCAGCTCCAGGCGCAACACCGGCCCGTGCAACGTGAAGCGCGGAATTTGCAGGTCGCCGACCGAACCGAGCGCGCGCAGCCCGTAGCCGAGGAACAGGGTCGAGAGCAGCGGATTCTCGTGGCCGCCGAAGTACAGGCCGGCCGAGATCCCGCCCTCGAGGCGGTGGCTCCGGATCGACGTCTCGCCCGGCGTGCTGCCGGGATCGGGCGAGTACTGGGCTGCCACCGCATTCACGGAGGTCTCGTAGTGCACGGCCAACGCGAGCAACACGGGATCGAAGATGGCCGCCGCCTTCAGCCGGATGCCCAGCGACGGCACCCAGCCGGTGTTCAGTCGGAGTGGCCCACTCGCTCCTTCGTACTCGATCACGCGCTCTGTGATGCCGCCCGCCGCTGCCAGCGTCAACGTCACTCCCTCGTCGACGTCTTGCGCAGCTAGCCTGCCGCAGGTCCCGAGCACGAAGATGAAGATCGCCAGCTTTCTCATGGCTTCACCGCAAGAAACCCAGCGCAAGCGTCAGCTCCAGCGCGTTCACGCTCTCCAGGCCCACGAAGTCGTCGTATTCGAAGCGCGTCACGGCGACCGCAGTGGTGACGGTCATCGTCAGCGTGTGGGTGAGCGGCGACGAGTGCTGCCAATCCAGCGCGATCCGCTGATCGTGCATCGGCGACTGCTCGCGATCCCGCGTGGTGTACGCACCCTCCGGCAGCGGCGACGTGTAGATCGCCTTGTAGAAGTCCACGCCGCTCTGCAGGTAGAAGCGGTAGCGCAGGCCGAACGAGTTCGAGGCTCCGGCTAGCCACGCGACGTCCAGGTCCGCGGTGTGCGAGATCAGCCCCCAGTCATCGATGATGAACCGGTAGCTGGCCCCGATGCTGAATGCATCGGACAGCGCGCGGCGCAGCAGTAGCGCGCCCACGTGCCGGGTTCGCAGGGTGGGTTCGTGTTCGTCATTGCACGGCATCGAGCCCTCACAGCCGAACCCGGTGCCGTCCAGGCCGACCTTCCGGTACGGACTGGCCTGGTAGCCGTCGAGGTGCCCGATCTCGTAGGTCGCTTGCACGAACATCTGCGGATCGAGCACCTGCGTGAACGACAGCCGCGCGCCGATCGTCGTCAGCGGCTGCGAGAAGTCGGGGTAGCCTGCGCGGCCGACGGTATCGAACAGTGCATGACCCGCGAGTGAGATCGAGGCATTGTTGTCCGCGAAGTCATACGTCGCCGTGAGGAACGCGCCGTGTGACACATAGTCGTGTTCGACCGAGTATCGATATGTCCCCGAGAGTGTCAGATCAGTTAGTTCCTGGGTCACCCCCGCCTCGAGCTCGTCCCGCTGCTCGGTGACCGGCAGTGACGCGGACGCGCGGATGTCGACCGACGCGCTGGTCCAGACATCCGCGCTGTACGTCACCTCCACGTCGGTCGCGTCCAGCACCCGCTTGCGCAGCCGCACCCGTGGCGAGACTACCGTGGTGTGATCGCCGTCGACCCGAACGTAGACGCCGCTCGCCAGCGTGTCCTCGGCCCGCGCCTGCGGCGCACAGATGCACAAGAGTGCGACCAGGCCCGACGCGCGGCCTGCCCAGACTCCGGATGGCCTCGTCGTTCGACCTGTCGAAATCACCAGCCGCAACACTCCACGGACCGTCCGCGAATAGCGCTAGGTCGTGTGGGTTAGTGGCCGGTCGCGTAAGTTTCCGTCGGACGAGCCCGGCGAGCTCGCGCAGGCGCGCACAGCAGCCGGTATTTTGCGCCGCCGGGCTTTGGCGGATCATGGACGGCGCGCTTCCGGGGGAGCGCGCGAGCCGTACCATGACCAAGATCAAGGCACTCAGCGTCATCCAATGCCGGGACTACGTGCTCGAGTTCTACGGGCCCGAAGGCCTCGAACGCATCAAGGCTGCGATGCCACCGGCGGCGTGTGCCGCCATCTACTCCGACGAGCTCTTGCCCACCGATTGGGTGGAGGTCGGGTACGCGGTCGATCACGGGCGCTGCATCGACAGAGTCTTCGGGATCGGTGACGGCCAGGAGTGCTTTCGCATGATCAACGAGCTGACCACGCGCCATGCGGCCGGCTTGTACAAGTCGGTGCTGACGGGTGGCTCGTCGCGCTCGATCCTCGAACGCGCGGGCAGGCTATGGCCGCGCTACTACGATCAAGGCGAAACATTGGTCGAGATGGTCGGCGACACCGCGTGCATCAAGCGCATCGTCGGCTGTCCGGACCTGCCGCGGTACCACGACTGGTTCACCACGCCGTACTACGAGACGTTGCTCCGTCACTCGGGCGCCAAGGACATCTCCGTCAAACACACCAAGTGTGTAGCCAACGGAGCTGACTGTTGTGAGACCGAGCTGCGCTGGAAGCCCGACCGCAGTAGCCACTTCCCGTTCGACCTGTAGCTCGCGTTTTCGCGCGCGCGCCGATGATGCGCTACGTTGCGCCGCATGAAGGCAGCCATCTACGATCAGTACGGGCCGGCCGAAGTCGTCTCCTGGCGTGAGCTCGCGGCGCCGCGGCCGCGCGGCGACGAGCTGCTGGTGCGGGTCGAAGCCGCGGCGCTGAATCCCAAGGACGTGGTGGTGCGCGGCGGCAAGTTCCGCGCGTTGTCCGGCGCCAGCTTCCCGAAGCAGCTCGGCCTCGATCTCGCGGGCCGCGTCGTGGATCTCGGCTGGCGCGTGCCCACGGCCTTCGCTGCCGCCCGCGTGTTCGGTTTCTTCTCGGGTCTGCGCGCGCTTCGCGGCTCGCTCAGCGAGTTGACCACCATTCGCGCGGATCACGTGGCGCCCATCCCCAACCAGATCGACGTGGTGCAGGCGGCGGCCGTTCCGCTGGCGGGCTCCACCGCCCTGCAAGCGTTGCGCGACGACGCGAAGCTGCGCGAGGGTGAACGCGTGTTGATCGTCGGGGCGTCAGGCGGAGTGGGCACGCTCGCGGTGCAGATCGCGAAGATCATGGGTGCGCGCGTGGTCGCGTCCACGAGCGCCCGCAACTTCGAGCTCGTGCGCTCGCTCGGCGCGGATGAGCTGGTCGATCACGCCGCCGAGGATGCACTCGTGCGCGGCCCATTCGACGTCGTGCTCGATTGCTTCGGCAAGCTGCGCGCCCGGCGCGTGGCCTCCGCGCTGCGCCCGCAGGGACGTTTCGTCTCGCTCGTGCCTTCGCGCGGGATCTTCAGCGACGTGCTGCTCGGGCGCGTGCGCTTTCCGCCCACGCGGCTCACGAGCGTCGAGCCGCGCAGCGCCGACCTCGCGCAGCTCGCGAGCTGGCTTGCGGCGGGCCGCCTCACGCCGGTCATCGATCGGGTCTATTCACCCGACCAGCTGCACGACGCGATGCGCCACCTCGAGAGTCGGCACGCGCGCGGCAAGATCGTCGTACGCATGAGCCAAGAAAACTAGCGACTAGCAACATGAACAGGAACACGAAACTAGCAATCACGCGCCTCGCCTCCGATTTGCGTTGCTAGTTTGCGTTCCTGTTCCCAGTTGCTAGTTCGGTTCGGGCTCGCTCGGACCGCGGCACTAAGGCGGACAGGACCCTAGCGGTCCGTTGTCGTGCGCCTCGATCACCGCCTCCACCTGGGCCGTCAACCAGTCCAGCTCACACTGAGGAAGTGCGGCGTTGCCGCTGATCGTCACGTGCCCTTCCGTCAGGCCGCCAAGCGCGCGCACTTCTTCCAGGGTTTCGTTGTGGGTGACGCTCGCGGTCAGCTCGCGCAGACCTTCCAGCCCGTGGAGGTTTTGCAAGGCGGGATTCTCGGCGAGCGTCAGTGTGCCTTCGACCGTCGTGAGGTGGGACAGCGCCGAGATGTCTGCGAGTTGCGGGTTTGCTTCGAGGGAGAGCGTGTCGACCGAGGTGACCGCCTCCAAGCCGCTGAGGTCGCTCAAGACGGGTAGTCCCTGCAGCTCCAGGCTGCCGAGCTGCACCCCGGAGAGCGCTGCCAAGCTCGCCAGCTCCGGCAGCTCGATCACGCGTAGACCGGCGGTCTTGAGCGCCGTCAAGCCCGCGAGCGAGCTGAGCTCCGGAATCGCCTCGAGCTGCAACATGCCGATATTCTGCAGCTTCGGCGCGCCGTCCAGGCTGTCGACCGACGTGCCACCCTGCAGCACCAGCGTCTCTGTGACCTCGCGTAGCTCATCGAGCCCCGTAAGATCCTTCAGACCATCGCAGCGCAACATATGGAGCGCCTGCAGCTTCTGCACGCCCTCGAGCCCAGCCAGGCTCTGTAGCGACGGCAGGCCGGACAGCTGCAGCTCTTCGAGCTCGGTCACCGCCGGCAACAGGAAGTCCTGCAACGTGCTCAAGCTGGGCATCTCGGCCAGCACGATCAGTCGAGCGCTCGACAGCGACAACTCGCTCAGATCGAGCAGGCCGTTGCAGTGTTCGATGTCCAGCAAGCCGATCGCCTCGATGCGCTCCAGACCGTTGAGGCTGTTCAGCCCGGGCAAGCCATCCAGCATCAGCAGCGCGAGTCTGCCATGCAGGGGAGCCAGCGCTGCGAGGCTCTCGAGCAGCGGACAGTCGAGCACCCGCAGCTCGCGGACGCCGTCTGCGATCATCAGGCCGGTCAGGGTCGCGAGCTTGGCGTGGCCGCCGATCCACAGCTGGCCGTCGCCCGGCTGATCGCCGGTGAGGCGCGTGACGCCTTCGAGACCCGTGAGATCCTGCAGGCCGTCCAGATCATCCAGCCGCAGCGCCCGCGCTTCTGCCAGGTTCGCGAGCGGTGCGAGCGATGTCACGAACGGCAGACGGCCGAGCGTCAGGTGACCGACCTTCGCCAGCTTGTCGAGCCCGTTCAGCGTGGACAGCCGGCCGTACTCGGTCCCGCTCGGCACGCTGCCGGCGCGGCCGACCGTGAGTGTGCCGCGCACTTCCTTCAGCTTGGCCAGCGGTAGCAGGCTGGTGATGCTGGTGCCCGAGACGTTCAGATCGCTCAGCGCGATCTCACACTTGCCGAGCGCGGCCAGGCGCGCCTGGTTTTCAGCCATGTACGCGCAGCCCAGCACGCCATCGCGGCAGGGAGTGCTGCCCTCGCGACAGCCGACGTACAGATCGCCCGCGAACGAGCTCGCAGTCCCGTGCGTCTCGAGCTTGCCGTACACCGCAGCCAGGCGTTCCAGCGCGAGCTTCACGTCGAGCTCCGCGTCGCCCCACACCCGCTGCAGCGACTCGAAGCTGTGTTCCTCCGTGCCCGTGCACAGCTCGAGGTCCAGCGCGCCGCCGATCTCCACCAGCTTGCGCAAGGCGTGCAGCTCGAGCGGCTTGCAGTACTTGTCGTCGGGCTGCAGCAAGCTGACGTCGCCGGCGACACAACGCAGGTTGTCGAGGCCGCGCAAGCTGACGAGGTGCAAGTTGTAGCCCGCGCAAAAGCCGTCCGTGCACAGCACCGCGGGCTTGCGGAGCGAACCCTCGATCACCCGCAGGCTCTCCAGGCCTTCGAGGGTCTCGCGCGCGTCGAGCTCGAGCGTGAGGCTGCCGGCCAGTCGCGTGCAGCCGCGCAGGCGCTCGAAGTCGGCTGGGCCGCGCAGCGCGACGTCTCCGTGGTACACGCCGTCCGGGCAGGCTGCGTTGTCGACCGTCGTCGCAGCTGGTGGCGGCGGTTCGAACGCGCACGGACCCGCGCTCGGAAGCGGCAGCTCGACGGGGGCGGGCAGCGCATCGGGTTGCGACGCGTCGCCCGCGGCATCGCCCGCGTCGGAGGACAGGGTGCTGGCGTCCTCCGCCGGCATGCTCGCGTCGGTCGGTTCGGCTGCATCGGGGACGGCCGCGTCTCCGTGGGGCGCGCCCGAATCGTCGTGCGCCGCGCCGGACTCGTCGCCGCACGCGGCGGCGAGCAACAGCACCATCAGCGCCAGACTGCACGGCGTCTTCCAACTCATTGCGAGTCCACACCCCAGTAGATGCCGGAGAGCCCGCTGGTTCAAGACGCCTTGAGTGCCAGTTCCTGCAGCCTACAGCGGCACACAAGCCGGTTCGGTGCTGTCGCGTGGGCGGACGACCGCCGGCCGCACCATGGACCACACGGTGTAGGGCGTCGCTCCCGGCGGATGGAGCCGCGTCTCGCCGCAGACCTCGAAGCCGAAACGCCGATAGAACAGCAGATTGCGCTCGAAGTGCGTGGTCAAGACGCATTGCGTTCGCGGCATGGTCCGCGCCAGCACCTCTCCCAGCAGCGCACTGCCCAGGGCTCGGCCGCGCAGCTCTGGACGCACGGCCATCATGTGCACGTAGTGATGCTCGCCCCCGCGCGCGGCCTCGATCTCCAGGCGATCATACGTGCGCTTGAGCCAGCCCAACCGGCGCGTGGCGGCAAGCCCGTGCGCGAAGGCAAACGGCGCGAGGCCGCGCACGACCAGCTCGGGCAGGGACATGTGCAGCCCTCCGGGCGGCCGCAGCGTGACCGTGGCGAGCGTTGCGGCGTGCTCGCTCAGCAACGTGTAGCTGCAACCCAGGCGCAGGTGCGCGCGTAGGTTGCGTGCGAAGAAGTCGCTCAGCGCGAGTTGCCCGAGCTGCGTGTCCGGGAACAGGTAGCGATACGCGGGATCGTCGCTGAACGCTGCAGCCAACAGCTGCGCGACCCGCGGCACGTTGGCCTCGCAGAGCGGGGCGATCGCGGACGTCGTCTCCTGCATACGGCACACGCTACACAGCTCTCCCGGTTCACTGCGAGCACATCCCGCTTACGCTTGAGATACAGGCCGGCCGTCCGTACGAGAGCGCCGCCGACGTGTCCCTCCGCCGGAGCCGCTGGTCGCCTGCCGAGTGCGGACAATTGTCTTCTAAAAACAAATACTTGGGTGGCATTGGAAATCCGCCCGCAATCGCTCACACTCCACCCCCGCGCCATCTAGTCGGCGCCAGTTGGATCATGAAGCTCTCGATCACCCCCCCTACCACCACGCCACTGTCCGCGATCCTGCCCACCGAGCCCTTGTTGTTGATGGGCGCCGGGCCCGTGCCCATCCCGCAAGCGGTCGCCCAGGCCAACGGCATGATCATCAATCACCTCGGTCCCACCATGGACCGCGTGATCCGCAACGTGAAGGAGATGGCGAGCTACGCATTCCAGACGCGCAGCGACAAGATCATCGGCCTCTCGGGGCCCGCATCGGCAGCGATGGAGATGGCGGTCTCGAACCTGTGCTGGCCGGGGCGCAAGGTGCTGTGCCTCAGCAACGGCACCTTCAGCGCGCGGCTCGGCGAGATGGCGCTCGGCGTGGGTGCCGACGTCACCTGCCTCGAGGCGGCGCCCGGTAGGCCGGTCGGGCTGGCCGAGGTGCGCGAGGCATTCGCCAAGCAGGCGTTCGACGTGGTGACGATGGCCCACGGCGAGACCTCGTGCGGCGTGAAGATGTTCGACCTGCCGGAGGTCTGTCGCTTCGCCAAGGAGCAGGGTGCGCTCACCATTGTCGACTCGGTGGTCACGCTCACGGCGATGCCCGTCCACATGGACGAGTGGGGCATCGACGTCGGCCTCACCGGCGGACAGAAGGCGCTCAGCTCCATCCCGGGCGTGTCGCTGTGCGCGTTCTCGGCGGACGCCTGGTACGCGCTCGAGCAGCA
>DATEOF010000369.1:0-14120 GCA_035274465.1 Polyangiales bacterium | reverse complement strand
GCCGACCGCAGCCGGCCGCGGCGCCGCGGGCATGGCGGCTGCAGCCGGGATGGCGGCGCCCGCAGCGGGGAGCGGCGGGGCGTGCACGATGAACCTCGCCTGCAAGCTGAGCCCACCGCCCAGCACCGGAGACATCCGGCAAGACTGTGTCGACCGCATCAACCAGTTCCGCACGCAGTGCGCCTGCATGCCGCCGCTCGAACGCTGGACCGCAGCCGAGGGCTGCGCCGACATGATGGCCGAGAGCGACAGCATGACCATGATGGCCCACGGCGGCTTCACCAGTCGGGTATGCACGCCGGGCGGCAACGGTCAGAACGAGTGCCCGGGCTATCGCAACGAGGCCCAGGTGATCGGCACCTGCCTGCAGCAGATGTGGAACGAGGGTCCGCCGCCGATGATGCCGTGCAGCGGCCAGTGCTTCCAGACCTACGGGCACTTCCTGAACATGACCAACAAGTCGTTCAAGAAGGTCGCATGCGGCTTCTCCAAGAGCTCGACCATGCTCTGGGCCGTACAGAACTTCTCGCCCTGACCGGATCCACGGGCGAGCGCGGCTGCCGGAGGGCATCTCCCACGAGAGGGGGGAAACCGGCGTGGGGCCGCGGCAGCGCGCGCTCGCCATCGATCAAACCCGCCCGGGGTAGCCGATATTCCCCGGCCGGTTTGCACCGGGGTGAGTCAGCTTGCACCGGGGCACGTTGGATCGAGCGCGGCGTTCGCGCCGATGTTGCGCGCGTGTTCCGCCGCTATTTCGCTTGGTACGACCATTGCTGTGTCTGAAGAGCAGAAAGGGAGACCTCTATGCTTACGGAGACACAGACCATCCTGTTGGTGGTGGCGCTGGCCGTGGTCGCCGTCGCTCTGGTCGTGCTGCTCACCGCGCGATCCTCGAAGCACCGGCACGCCGAGCTGAAGCGCCGCTTTGGACCGGAATACGACCGCGCAGTAGCGGAGTACGGCAGCCCCGAGAAGGCAGAGCGCGAGCTCGCCAGGCGCGAGAAGCGCGTGCATAAATTCAAGCTGCATCCGCTGACGGACTCTGATCGCGTGCAGTTCTCGGCGAACTGGCGCAACGTCCAGGCGCAATTCGTCGACGATCCATCGGGCGCCGTCGGCGCAGCGAACGACCTGATCAAGCAGGTGATGCAAGCGCGCGGTTACGAGATCGAACACTTCGATCAACGTGTGGCCGATCTGTCGGTCGAACACGCCGAAGTCGTCGAGCACTACCGCGCTGCAAGGGAACTGGCGATCGCGAACCGCGAAGGCCGCGCCAACACCGAGGAGCTGCGCCAGGCCTTCGTGCACTACCGGGCGCTGTTCGCGGACCTACTCGATCAAGCCCAACCGGCCGAACGGCCCCAGCAGGAGGAGATGCGCGCATGACCACCACGAACACCGAACCACAACGAGCCATCATCGTCCCGGCGCAGAGCGAGGATGAAGAGGCAACCCGCGACAGCACGCCGACCGAAGAACGTCGCGCAGACTACCTGCCCGAGCAGGATTCGCAGCAAGCCGGCCAACGCTGGCAGCGCATCCAGGGCGAGTTCGTGGACGATCCGCGCAAGTCGGTCGGCGAAGCGCACGAGCTGGTCGGGGAGCTGATGCAGCGCATCGTCGACTCGTTCGCAAACGAGCGCCGCGAGCTCGAAAACCAGTGGTCGAAGGGCGGCGACGTCTCGACCGAAGACTTGCGCGTGTGCCTGCAACGCTACCGCGCGTTCTTCTCGCGTCTGTTGCCGCTGGGCGAACGCGCGAGCTGAGTCAGTGGGCAGAGACCACCGGCACGCGCTCGAGCATCGCCGGTGCATCTGCCAGGTAGAACGCCAACACACCGAGGCTCGCGACCATGCGCTGCAGGTTTTGCGGGTCCACCTTGTCGAGGGTGTCGGCCTCGGTGTGGTGGTAGTCGAAGTAGTGCCGACCATCGAGCATCGGCTGGAAGCCTGGCACGCCCGCAACTTGCCAGGCTTCGATGTCCGACCCCAGCGGGCGGTCCGAGCGTCGCAAGACGCCGGCGCCCATGGGTGTCAGGGCGTCGCGCAGCGGCTGCAGCTGCTCGACGCTCGCCGGCGTCACGTAGGCGTCGATGCCGTAGGCGCGCCCGGCGCCGAAGTCGCTCTCGATCACCGCTGCGTGTTGCGCGAGCCTGGGCTTCTCGGCCTCGAAGTAGGCTTGCGCCCCACTCGCGCCGTTTTCCTCGCTCATCCACGCGACCACGCGCAGCGTGCGCTTCGGCCTCAGCTTGAGCTCGCGGAACACGTGCGCCACGCCCATCGCGGCCGCCACCCCGACGCCGTCGTCGAGCGCGCCCGTGCCGAGATCCCAGCTGTCGAGGTGCCCGGAGATCAACACGATCTCCTCCGGCCTCTCGCTCCCAACCAGATCACCGAGCACGTTGAAACTCTCGACGTCCGGCAGCGTCTGCGGCGTGAGCACGAGCCGCATCGTGACGGCTCCGCGCTTGGCCAGCCGCGCCACCAGCGCTGAATCCTCGGCGGTGAGCGCGGCGCTCGGGATCTGCGCCACGCCCGCCTCGTACGCCAGCTGCCCGGCGTGTCGCAATCGGTAGCTCGCGCCGCCCACCCCGCGCACCAGCGCAGCCACCGCGCCGACCTTGGCCGCCGCCGAAGCACCGCCGCGCCGAAACGCCAGCGCCTGCCCGTACGCCGGACCCGCCTGGCTGAGCTCGGCGAGTTGCTGGTCGAACGCCACGTCGAACAGCACGATACGCCCGCGCGCCTCCTTCGCCCGGGCCGTGAGCTCGGCGAAGCTCTGCACCACCAGCACCTGCGCGACCAGGCCATCGGCCGGCGTGGCAACGGATCCGCCGAGCGCCGTGAGCGTCAGCGCCTGCGTGATGCCCTTCGGCCGCCGCGCGTACTCGACCAGCTCCGCGCGCTCCTGGCCGCGTTGCCAGTGCGGCGCGCGCATCGGCTGCAGCGTGACCTTCAAGCCGTCGGCGCGCATGGCCTGTGCGACCTGTTCGACCGCGGCCTGCGCGCCCGGCGTGCCCGACAGGCGCGGGCCGATCAGATCGGTCAGATCAGCCAACCGCGCGTACGCCCACTCGCTGCGCAACGCCTGCTCGCGGATCGCCTGATACGGCTGCGCGGCAGCGAGCGAGCTTGCGCAGCACAGCAAAAGCAGCAGCAAGAGCGAGACCCTCATGGCCCCCTTACTACCTCAGATGCGCAGGAACCACGAGCGCCGGTAGAAGGCGTACATCACGGCCGACACGAACAGGATCTCGGCCAGCGCGAACAACAGGCTGGCGTCGGGCGCAGGGATCGCATCCAGTACGTGCGTGCGCAGCCAGACGTAGGGCGTGTCTTCGTCGGCGAACAGCGGCACCGAGACCTCGCTCGCGCCGATGTCGATCCACGTCGAGAGCAGGTACGCAGCGATCGCGTTGAGGCCCAGGATCTCGCACAGCTTGAGCCACGCGACGCCGCTGCGAACGTCCACGACCTCGAAACTGATCGCGAGCGCCATCGCCGCCACGCCGCTCGTGACGAGCACGAACGAGCTGGTCCAGAGCGCTTTGTTGATCGGAAACACTGCACTCCACGCCCAGCCCACGCCGACGACCAGCGCACCGAGCCCGAACAGGTGCAGACTGGTGCGGGTGTCGCGCGGCGCCCTGCTCAACCAGCGCGCGCAGAACACGCCCACCAGCACGTTCACCATCGCCGGCAGGGTGCTGAGCAACCCCTCGGGGTCGAGCTGCGACTCGTAGGGCGTGGCTTTCAAGAGGTGCGCGTCGCCGAGCAGGATCCGGTCGATGTAGCTCGGCAGATTCATCGAGAAGATGCTGGCGTTCGAGTGCGCCGGCACGTCGACGAACGCCAGCAGCGCCCAGTAACCCAGCAGCGTGGAGCCTGCGATGTAGTACTGACCGCGTTGCGACACGTTCAACAGCACGCACGCGACTGCCGCGTAGCAAAGCGCGATGCGCTGCAGGACACCCATGATACGCAGATCTTCCCACCCACGCGCATGCAACCAGTTGGAAGCGAGGCCCAGCGCGAATAGGAGCAGGGTACGGCGCAGCACCCGCAGATAAATGCCTCCGCGCTCGGCCGAGCTGGCACGATGCATGGACAAGCCCATCGCCGCGCCGACGATGAACAAGAAGCATGGAAAGACCAGATCGGCGAGCGTCAGCCCCTCCCACTCCGCGTGACGCAGGAACGGATACGCATCGCCGCCGAGGTCGGCCGCGTTGACCAGGATCATGCCCAGCACGGCCAGCCCGCGAAATACATCCAGTGAGCGCAGCCGCGACGGAGACTCGGCTTCGGCTTCGGCCAAACTCACGCTGGAATCGGCGACCCGCACGGTGTCGACCAACTTAGCGCCAAACTCGACTGCGACAACCATGTCTGTGGTCGCGTGTCGTCCGGCTTTCTGGCTTCGGGTCCTTTTCCATGCGCACCTGTTTTGCGGCGCCCTGCTCGGGACGAACGCCGCCCAGGCCCAGAGCCAGAGCCAGGCGCTGCCAGCGTACGAGCCGCTCCACATCGGGCCTCGCGAACGGCTGCTGGTGATCGCGCCGCATCCGGACGACGAGACGCTCGGTGCGGGCGGACTGGCACAGCGCGTGCTGATGCGGGGCGGGAGCGTGCGTACCGTGGTGGTGACTGCGGGAGACGGCTACGTCGAGGCGGTCCAGCTGCGCACGCACAAGCAGCAACCGGAGCCCTGGGCGTTCCTGCGCTACGGTGAGCGGCGCCTTCGAGAGCTCGAGTCGGCGACCCATCTGCTGGGCCTGGGCCGCATCCAGCTGGACGTCCTCGGCTTCCCGGACGGTGGGCTCCTGCCGCTGCTGGCTGCGCACTGGGCGCACGTCAACCCCAACCGTTCGCAGACCACGCGCCGCGAAGCTCCGCCCTACCCGATGGTCAAGGATCGCAACATCTCGTACTCGGGGCACGACCTGCGCGCGAGCTTGCTGGAGATCATGCGCGAGCTACGGCCGACGCTGATCGCCTTCACCGATCCACTCGATCAGCACCCGGACCATCGCGCGGTGGGCTTGTTCGCCTTGCTGTCGGTCAGCGACTACATGAAGAAGCGGCGCTCGCTCTGGCCGCGCCTGCTCGGCTTCGTGATCCACTACGAGGCCTGGCCGTTCGATCCAGACGGCGAGACCACCTCGCGCAGCGAGCGCGACGCCAAGTTCGGCTTCCCCTCGGACCTTCCGCAGCGCAACCAGACGCGCAGCTGCCTGACGCTGGATGACACCGAGCTCGCGGTGAAGCAGGCAGCGCTCGGCGAGTACCGCACGCAGCAGAGCGTGATGGCGCCGTTCCTGGCCGGCTTCGTGCGGCGCCTGGAGTGCTTCAGCTTGAACACCGAGCTCGACGCGACCTTCGCCGGACGCGCGGTGGTCGAGCAACAAGCTAACGGGACGCGCTAGGGCGCCGACAAATACATAACCTCCTGTTATCGCGAAGGGCCCGGCGCGCGGAGCAAGGCGCGACGACGAGGAATAGTGGGGACTATTTTGAGGAGGAGCAACGCAGCCATGCGCGTCGGGAACGAGCGAGAATAGGGCGTTATGTGTTTGTCGGCGCCCGCGGTTTCTTGCGTCCTGCGGGCTTGGTGCTCGGGGTCTCGCTGCCGGTGTTCGCCTGCAAGAGCGCGGGTGCCACCTCGACCGGCCGCTTGTACGCACGCCAGAGCACGAACAGGCCGAGCGCGAGCGCGAGCAGCGAGGAGTAGTGGCCGGGCGTGAGGCCGAGGTACTTGGCGTCGGCTTCGCGCAGGAAGTCGAGCATGAAGCGGAACGGCGCGTACAGCACGGCGATGGTGCCGGTGTAGAAGCCGTGCGGCCGCGGCTTCTTGTCCAGCATGGCGAAGAGCACGATCACCGCCGCCGACCAGAACACCTCGTACAGGCCGAGGTCGTGGCGCGGAGCGACCGGCAAGTTGCCGTACTGGTAGTTGTCCACGGCCAGGAAGAAGTCGGTGATCTTGCCGGGATGGTCGTGGACCACGAAGCAGCCGCAGCGGCCGAAGAACCAACCCACCGGCATGCCGTACGCGACCTGATCGAGCGGCACGGTCACACCGATCTTGCGCCGCGCCTTCCAGATGAACGCGCCTGCGACCGCGCCGAAGAAGCCACCGAACGAGCTCAAGCTCTTCCAGGGCATCAACAGATCCCAGGGCTCCTTCAGGATGATCTCGGGCTCGTAGAACACGCGATCGAAGATGTGGCCGAGCACGAAGCCGATGATCACCACGTGCGTGATGAAGTCGGAGATCAAGTCACCGCGCAGGCCGAGCCGGGCGGAGCGCCTCTCGGTGACGCGCGCGCCCCAGATGACGCCGATCGCGACCAGCAGCCCAAAGGGTTGGATGGCGATGCTCGGCGGCAGACCCGGGATGTGGATGCCTTCGAGCTTGAACCAGGGGATGAAAAGCAGCGACCACATAAATTGGGCGCAGGGTAGCGGAGCTGGGAGTTTTACGCACCCTCGGGAGGGGGGGACGTACCGGGGGGGACCATCGCAAATCCCCGTCCGAGTCCTTGTCCTCGTCGCCCGTCCTTGTCCGACTCCTCGTCTTGATCCGGAGCAGGACTGAGACCAGGACTCAGCCGTCCACCACGATGGTCTTGTAGACCTCTTCGATCGTCGTATATCCAGCGACGCACTTGAACACGCCGTCCGTGAACAAGTTGATCATGCCCGCGTGCGTGGCCAGCGCGTACAGCTCTGCTTCACTCGCGCCGGTCTGCATGGCCTCGCGCACCGGCGTGCTGAGCACGAAAATTTCGTGCACGCCCAGGCGCCCGCGGTAGCCGAGCTTGGCGCACTGGCCGCAGCCCACCGCCTGATACAGCTGGTGGTGCGGGCTGAGGTTGCATTCCTGTTGGATCTCCGGCGACGGCTGATACGGCCGCCGGCACTGCTTGCAGATGCGCCGCACCAACCGCTGGGCCACCACGCCGATCAGCGCGGAGGTCACGAAGAAGGACGGCACGCCCCACTCGCGCAGCCGCGCCAGCGCCGCCAGCGCGTTGCCGGCGTTCATGGTGCCCAGCACCAGGTGCCCGGTATGCGCGGCTTCCACCGCGAGCTGCGCGGTCTCGGCGTCGCGGATGTCGCCCACCAGGATCACGTCGCAGTCCTGCCGCAGATAGCTGCGCAGGATGCTGGGAAAGGTCTGGCCGAGCTCGACGTTGACCTGCGCCTGGTTCACGCCCGCCAGCCGGCCCTCGATCGGATCCTCGATCGTCTGCACGTTGCGCCAGCTCTTGGCGAGGTGGTTCAAGGAGGCGTAGAGCGAGGTGGTCTTGCCGCTATCGGTCGGCCCGCAGTGCAAGAGCAGCCCGTGCGTCCTGTTGAGCAGCTCGCCGTAGAGCTTCAGGTTCGGCTCGGAGTACCCGATGTTCTTCAGGCTCAGCTCCGAGAGATCCTGGTGCATCAGGCGCACCACGGCCTTCTCGCCGTCCAGCATCGGCACGATCGAGAGGCGATAGTCGCGCATACCCAGCTTCGTGGTCAGCGAGAAGCGCCCTTCCTGCGACCTCTTCTTCTCGCCCACGTCGAGCTTCGCCAGCACCTTGAGCCGGGTGATCACCTGCGCGTGCTGGTCGAGCGGGACCTCTTTCCAGAGCTTCAGGAGCCCGTCCACGCGAAGCCGGAAGGCCACCTTGTCGACCTGCGGCTCGACGTGCACGTCGCTCGCACGCAGCTGCACGGCCGCTTCCAGGCACTGGTCGATGAGCGCCTGAGCGGTCTGCTCGGATTCTGCAGGCAATCCAGGCTGGCGTTCGGGTGGTTGGTTGGCTCCCGCCTTCAAGTACTCCGCCCCAGAGGACTAGATCGTAGCGCCCGCGCTCGGGGGCTCGTCAACGTGGCCCAGTCTGCGCGCGCAGCGGATGTGTGCCGCTCTTACGCGCATGTGGGTAAACCACCTGTGCATACGCACCGCCTAGCGCCGCGTGCGTTTCGATACAATAGAGGCCTGCTCGCCGCCTGCGGGCCTCGCTCAGGCATGACGCGATTCTCCTCACATCTCCTCAAGCGCAAGCTCTTGACGCAAGAGCAGCTCGAGGAAGCACTGCAACATCAAGCCGTGTACGGCGCGCGACTGGGTACGAACCTGGTCGAGCTGCGCATGCTCACGGTCGAGCAACTCGCGGAGTGCCTCGCGGAATTCCATCGCGTACCGCTGCCGCCGCGACCGTGGTTGGAGCGGCCGAAGCGCGCCGCGGTGCAGCGCGTGACGCGGCCGCTGGTCGAGCGCATTCGCTTCATCCCGATGCGCTTGGAGAACAACAACGTGCTGCACGCGGCGGTGTTGGATCCGAACGATCCGCGCACGCTCGACGATCTGCGCTTCGCGACCGGCTGCAAGATCCAGCCCTACGTGCTGCCCGAGATCTGGATGCACGACTGGCTGCTCATGCTGTTCAAGGTGCCGCGCGGCATTCGGCACATCGAGTCCGAGCCGGCTGCCGACGCCAAGCCGCTGAATGCGCCCGCGCAGAACTTCGACTTCCAGGCGGCACAGGCGGCGATCGCCGCGAAGGCCGCGAAGATCATGGTCCCCGCGACCGTGGGCGTCCTCGGTCAAGGCGAAGGCAAGCCCGAGGCGCCTTTGCAACGCAAGACGTTGCAGGGCGGCGAGGTCCGCGTGAGCTTCGAGGCCGGTCGGGTGAGCGTCACCGGAGATCCGCGCACCATCCTCGGCGAGCGCAGCAAGTCGGGCACCTTGCCGGGGCCGACCGGCGAGCGCATGAGCGTGCCCGGAGAGCAGCGTCCCAACTCGCTGGGCGAGCTGCGCCCGACGCAGCAAGGTGAGCCGCGGCCCACGGCGCAAGGCGAGGCGCGACCCACGATGCAGGGTGAAGCGCGGCCCGGTGCGCTCCAGGCCCTGGGCGCGCAGCCGGATCGGCCGCCCGCCGATGCGCGCATCAACTCGTTCGGCGAGCTGCGGCGTGCGCCGCCGCCACCGCCGACACCCGAAGGTCGCATGTCGATGCCCGGTGAAGGTCGCCCGACCGTGCAAGGCCGCATGAACATGCCGCCCGATCCGCGTTTGTTCGCACCGGGCGAGCGCATGGGCCAGCCGCCTCCGCCGCCCGCGGAAGCGCGCGTGACGATGCCGGAGATCCCCGTGCCGCACGGGGAACGCGCCAGCATGCCGATGGATCCGCGCTGGCCCGCGGCGGACTCGATACCTCCGGAGTCCGAAGGGCGCCCGCCGCAGCAGCGCGCCACCGTCCATGGCGTGGACCCGCGCCAGCTGAGCGAGTTCCGCGGCCCGGCCATGGCAGCACCCCCGCCGCCGCCGCCACCCCCCCCACCTCCGCAAGCTCCGACGCCAACAGCTGCACCCGTCAGCTCGGCGGGTTCCTCCGTGCGCCCACCGCCGATGGCCGTGCGCTCGCTCACGGAGGTCTCGGGCCGCGTATCGCAGGCGCACAGCCCGATCTACGCGCCGATCCCCGAGATGGCGCCGCCGCCCGAGCTGCCGCCCTCGTGGGAAGCCGACACCACGCGGCTGCACGCACCGCTGCCGCCGCGGCCGATCACGCTCGAGCCCGAAGCGCCGCGCCCGCAGCCGACAGCTGCAGTCGTGGTACCCGCACCTGTCGCGCCTCCGCCGGTCAAACACCTGGCCGACCTGGAGGCCGCGCTGCTCAAGGCGACGGATCGCGAGCAACTGCTGGACGTCAGCTTCGAGATCGCTTCACGCTTCGTGCGCGTGGTCGCGCTGTTCATCGTGCACCGCGGCATGGTGCAGGGCGTGCGCAGCATGGAGAACGGCGTCGTCCGCTCGATCCAGGGCGTGCTCCTCCCGCTCGAGTCGGCCTCGAAGATCACGCAGGCCATCGGGGCAGGCCTGCCGTTTCGGATGGATCCGCGCGAGCGCCCGCTGGACGCGCGGGTACACCAGCTACTGACCGACAAAACCAGCAGCGAGGTCAGCCTATTCCCGGTCGCGCTCAAGGGCCGCGTGGTGAACCTGCTGTACGCGAGCCAGGGCATCGATCCGCTGGGCACCATCGCGTTCGGAGCCCTGTCGCTGTTGGCCGATCAGATGGGCGCCGCCTACGGCCAGCTGATCCTGCAGCGCAAGTCCAACGTGACCTGAACGGGGAGCCGGCTTGCCGGACCCGCGGTTACCCGCCATCCTCCACGGCATGACGGGTGAAACTGAACTGGTCCTCACGCCGCCTGCCCCGGTGGCCAAAGTCGAAACCGAGAAGGCCGCCGGGCTCGTCCCGCTCGACGACGGCCAGAAGACGGAGCTCGCGAAACGCGTCGACGTCTTCATCGGCGAGCTGCTCTCGCTGGATCCCAACAGCCCGCAGTTCGGCGAGAAGGCCGCGTTGCTCAGCTCCATGGGCAAGCGCGAGATCGCCGAGGCCGCCGGTCAATCGAACCGCTTCCTCGATCGGCCGGTGAAGGCCATGAACTCCGAGTCGAACGTCGGCAACGACCTCACTGCACTGCGGCGTACGGTCGAGGAGCTGGATCCGGGCAAGCGGGGCAACCTGTTCGGCTCGAAGAAGCTGTTCGGTATCGTACCGTTCGGCAACAAGCTGCGTGGCTACTTCGACGAGTACAAGTCCGCGCAGTCGCACATCGCGGCGATCTTGCAGCGGCTGGCGAGCGGCAAGGACGAGTTGCTGAAAGACAACGCGGCCATCGACGTCGAGCGGCAAGCGCTCTGGCAAGCCATGGGCAAGCTGGAGCAGATGATCCACGTCTCGAAGGCGCTCGACCGCGGCTTGCAAGCCAAGGCCGACGAGCTGGAAGCCGGCGACCCGAACCGCGCCAAGGCCATCCGCGACACGGCGCTGTTCTACGTGCGCCAGCGTTCAACGGACTTGCTCACCCAGATGGCCGTGTCGGTGCAGGGCTACCTGGCGCTCGACCTGGTCAAGCGCAGCAACGTGGAGCTGATGAAGGGCGTCGAACGCGCCTCGACCACGACCGTGGCGGCGTTGCGCACGGCGGTCACGGTCGCGCAAGCGCTGACCAACCAGAAGCTGGTGTTGCAGCAGATCACCGCGCTCAACACCACCACCTCCGGCATCATCGAGTCGACGGCCGAGATGTTGAAGAGTCAGACCGCCGAGATCCACAAGCAGGCCGCCTCGTCGACGATTCCGATCGAGACGCTCAAGCGCGCGTTCGACAACATCTACCAGACCATGGATGCGATCGACTCGTTCAAGTCTCAGGCGCTGACTAGCATGAAGACTACGGTCGACGCGCTGAGCAGCGAGATCGAGCGCTCGCGCGGCTACATCGCGCGCGCGGAAGGCGCCTCGCAAGCGCTCGCATCGGGCTCGAATGAACCGTTTCGGCTGCCAGACTGACCATGTCACCCCTCGAGAGGTTGCTGGAGGAGCTGTTCCGCATGCTGGGTGCGCCGGCGGAGGACTTGCGCAATCAAGCCAAGAAGCGCGGCCGCTTGCTCGTCAAGCTGCTCAAGGTCGGAGGGCTGCTACTGGCAGCTGCGATCCTGATCCCACTGGTGATGATCCCGGCCGGGTTGCTGTTCGGGCCGCGCGGGATCGAGGGCGTGTTCGCCGCACCGCTGGCCGTGCTCACGGCCTGGGCGGCGATCCTGTACTTCGGCTTCCGCAAGCCAGCCGTGCCGACCCTGGTGGCCAGCACGGATCTGGCGCGGCTGCCTGCGCAGACCGAGAACTGGCTCGACCACCAGCGCACGACCTTGCCGGGCGCGGCGCAGTCGAGCATCGACGGCATCACGCGCAAGCTCGCCGCGATCACGCCCCAGCTGCTGGCGCTGGACCCGCGCGCGCCCGTCGCGGTGGAAGCACGGCGCTTGATCGCCGAGGAGCTGCCCGAGCTCGTGCAGGGCTACCAGAAGCTGCCGCGCGAGCTGCAGCGGAAGCCCCTGCACGGCGGGCCGACTCCGGAGCGCCAGCTGGTGGAGGGCCTGGCAACGATCGATGACGAGATCGGACGCTTGCAGACGCGCCTGGCTACCGACGATCTCCACGCGCTGGCCACCCAGCAGCGCTACCTGCAGATGAAGTACAAGCGCGACGACGAGCTCAAGTAGAGCTACCGCGAGTACATGCCCGCGCGCGGGCTCTGGGCGTACGATGCGCCGACCAGGCGCTGCGCGAGCCGCTCGAGCTTGCTCTCGATGCGCTGCATGTTGCTGGGTTCTTCGCAGCGTACGGCTGCGGCCTCGGCGGAGCTCGTGCTGTCCATCAGACCGCCCAACGGCAACAACAACAATTGCAACAAGACTAATTTCTTCATGGCCTTTCTCGGGGTTCGTGCGTCTCCCCCCTTGCTTGAGCAAGTGGGGTGCCAAGACGATTCCCGCGAAATCGTTGGGATTTTTACCCGGGCACGGGCCGCGAAGACCTGCTTCGTGCCGGGCACGTGTCGGCCGCGGCCTGTGGGCTAGAGCCTACGGAGGCCGGTGGCTTCTGGAGCCATGCCCTGCCGGTAGCTGGGAAAACGCAGCGACACGTCCAGGCGCGCGAGCGCCCGCGAGGCGTCGACCGCGCGGTCCGCGCGCAGCGAGGCGTGCATGGACTCGAGCGGCGCCGAGGCGGGCAGCGGGGCGCCGTAGCTGCTGCAGATGAAGCGCACGACGTCGATGTGCGGCGCCGGCTCGAGGTCCCCGACCACGTAGGTCTCGCCCGCGGCACTCCGTTGCGAGAGCGCGAACTGCGCCAGGTCCTCGGCGTGCACGCGCGACAGCACGTGCGAGCCGTCGCCGGGAATGACGTGCTCAGAGCGGAGCACACGCACGTGCAAGCCGCGATCGGGCCCGTAGATGGCCGGGCAGCGCAAGACGCAGGCGCCCGCCTCGCGATAGGTGTACTCGGCGGCGCGGAGCTTGCTGACGCGCGCATCGGCAGCGGCCGGCAGCGACGTCCCGTCGTCGATGCGACCGCGCAGCTCGCCGTAGACGCCGGTGCTGGAGATGTACACGACCGAGTGCGCGCGGCGCAGGCGGGGCGCGAGCCACGAATCGGTCTCGGGATCGGCCGGAAAGGCCACCACCACGCGCGCGTCCGGGCCGAGCTGAGCGTCGATCTCCGGGCCCAACCGCCGCGCGACCAGGACCTCCGCACCTGCCGCGCGCAACGGCGCCTCGCGCTCGCTGGAGCGCACGGTGGCGAACACCGGTAGCGCTCGCGTCCGCGCGAGCGTAAGCACCCGCAGCCCCGCGTACCCGCAACCCAAGATCACCACGCGCGAAAACTCCATGCGCGCAGTCTGCACGATCACCAGGCGTATTTCTTGAAGAAGCTGTAGCCGAGCTCGGCAGCGCTCTCGGTCTCGGCGATCGAGTAGGCGCGCACGGCGCCACCCGACCAGGCGTGACCGGCCAGGAAGTCCGCCGCATGGTTGGGGGGGAGGTCGAAGGTGCAGAACGCCACCTGACCGTCGGCCGGACAGCCTTTGTAATACGCGCAACTGCCGCCCTTTACCATCTGCAGCTCCGGATCGTCGGTCTGGCAACCGTTGCGCTTCAACCACGCGTCGCGCGCCCGCGTGCCGCAGCTGTAGCTGATCAGACCGTCGGGATCGAAGTGGAACATGATGACCGGCTTGTGCTTCGTCTTGCAGCCGGCGAGATCGTGCGTGCCCGCAGAGTGCGGGCCGATCGCGCGGATGTCGTCGCGCAGACAACCGCTGTGGTGCGAGAGGTAGCCGCCCATCGACCAGCCGGTCATGAAGATGTGCTTGCGATCGATGCACTGATCGGCTGCCGCAAACTCGATCATGGCGTCGACGAACGCTTGATCGTCTCCGCTGCCCGGCACGAGCGCACCGTTGCCGCAGACGCCTTCGCCCACGTCCCAGGGCCCGGTGGAGTTGGGTGCGCCGTCCGGAAACACCGCAACGAAGCCTTCGCGATCGGCCAGCTCGGGGTACTTGGTGATGATGAACATCTCCTCGCCGGACTGCGTGTAGCCGTGCGGCACGATGATCAGCGGCACGGGTTTGTCGGGATCGAGCGCCCTGGGTGCGTAGTGAATGAAGGTGCGCCGCGAACCCCCGACCATCAGCGTCTGCGCGCTCTTGCCGCGTTTGCTGCCGGCCTTGCCGCTGCAGGCCTGGGCGCCCTCGCCTCCGCTGCCGGCC
>DATEOF010000368.1:0-11922 GCA_035274465.1 Polyangiales bacterium | reverse complement strand
CGCCGCCCCAGCTGCCGGTGACGTGCGCGACGTTCACTGCGGACTGCGACGGCGATGCAGCTAATGGCTGCGAGGCCGATCTGCGCAGCGATCCTGCGCACTGCGGGGCGTGCGACCGCGCCTGCGCGAACGCGGACTGCGTGTGCCGCGATGGCCAGATGCGACAGGTATGCCGGCCGGGCCACGCGGATTGCGATGGCCAGGCTGCCAACGGTTGCGAGGTCGACATCCAGACCGATCTGCAGCACTGCGGCGCCTGCCGGCGGCGCTGCCACACCGAGGGCCACGACGCCCTCACGGCGACGTGCACCGCCGGGCGCTGCCAGCTCACGTGCCGGTATCACCCGTTCCCGCAGATCGACTGCGACGACAACGCCGACAATGGCTGCGAGACCCAGGCCTGGACCGACGACCAGAATTGCGGGATGTGCGGCGTGCGCTGTGCTTGTAACAACGGGGTCTGCGGGTAGCGTGTTGCGTGGACCTCGGCTGTGTCTATTTTTGACGCGGCACCCATGGCGCTTCGCATCGAGGACTACGCGCTCATCGGAGACTGTCGGACCGCTGCGCTCGTGGGGCGTGATGGGTCGATCGACTGGTTTTGTCCGGCGCGCTTCGATGGCGCGGCCTGCTTCGCGGCTTTGCTCGGGACGCCGGAGCACGGGCGCTGGTTGATCGCGCCGTGCGCGCCCGTGCGCGCGGTGCGGCGCCGCTACATGGGCGAGACCATGGTGCTCGAGACCGAGTTCGAGACCGACGAGGGCAGAGTGGCGGTGATCGACTGCATGCCGCTCGCGGGCGATGCAGCTTGGCCCCAGATCACGCGCCTGGTGCTGGGCCGCTCCGGGCGCGTGCGCATGCAGCTCGAGCTGGTGGTGCGCTTCGAGTACGGCAGCGTGGTGCCCTGGGTGACGCGCGGCGACGCGGGCTTGCGTGCGACTGCGGGCCCCGACGCGCTGTACCTGTACAGCGAGGTGCCGCTGCGCGGCGAGAACCTGCGCACCGTCGCGGATTTCGTGGTCGACCAGGGAGACCGCTACCCGTTCAGCCTGATCTACACGCCCTCGCACCTGCCTCAGCCCGCACCCGTGGCCGCTGCCTACGTGGTCGAACGCACCTCGGCTCGCTGGACCCACTGGTCGGCGCGCTCGCGCTACGAAGGGCCGTACCGCGAGCAGGTCCAGCGTTCGCTGCTCACGCTCAAGGCGCTCACCTACGAACCGACGGGCGGCATGGTCGCCGCGCCCACGACCTCGTTGCCCGAGGAATTGGGGGGTGCGCGCAACTGGGACTACCGCTTTTGCTGGGTGCGAGATGCGACGATCACGCTCTACGCGCTGCTGCTCTCGGGCTACACGGCCGAGGCGCAAGCCTGGACTCAGTGGTTGCTGCGCGCGGTTGCGGGCTCGCCCGAGCAACTGCAGGTCATCTACGGCATCAGCGGCGAGCGGCGCCTGACCGAGTACGAGCTCGACTGGCTGCCGGGCTATGCGGGGTCCACGCCGGTGCGCATCGGCAACGCCGCGCATCATCAGCTGCAGCTGGATGTGTTCGGCGAGTTGCTGGATGCCATGCATCAGAGCCGTCGCGCACGCATGGGGAGTCGCGCGAGCTGGGCGCTCGAGACTCGGCTACTCGCGTTCCTGGAGTCGAACTGGCAAGCGCCCGATTCGAGCATCTGGGAGGTGCGCGGCCCCGCGCGCGACTTCACGTATTCGAAGGTCATGGCCTGGGTCGCGTTCGATCGCGCGGTCAAGGCCGTCGAGGAGCTGGGCTTCACGGGGCCAGCCGAGCGCTGGCGAGCCGTGCGCGATCGCATCCACCAGGACGTGTGCGCGCGCGGCTGGTCCGAGCGCAAGCAGGCGTTCGTGCAGGCCTACGGCGGCGACGAGCTGGACGCGAGCCTGCTCAAGCTTCCGCTGGTGGGTTTTCTGCCGCCGCACGATCCGCGCGTGCAGGCGACCGTCGCGGCCATCGAGCGCGAGCTGTTGATCGATCGAACCTTCGTGGCGCGCTACCGCACGTCGTCCGCTGTCGACGGCCTGCCGCCCGGCGAAGGCGCGTTCCTGCCTTGCAGCTTCTGGCTGGTCAACAACTGGGTCATGCAGGGCCGGCGCGGCGAAGCCCAGGAGCTGTTCGAGCGCCTGCTCGACCTGTGCAACGACGTGGGCCTGCTGTCGGAGGAGTACGATCCGCGCCTGCGCCGGCAGCTGGGCAATTTCCCGCAGGCCTTCTCGCACCTGGCGCTGGTCGACGCGGCCCAGGCGCTGGCCGGTCCGTCCGACGCACCGCCTCGCCACCGCGTTTAACCTCGCGCGAACCAGAACAGCGCCGCGCACAGCAGCAAAAACGCCATTGCAGCCAGGAGCGGCAAGGGCGACGGGCGCACGAGGCTGACCACCGGGAAGCGGATGCGAGTGACTTGCGCGCGCTCGGTATCGACCAGGATCACGGCGCTCGATCCGAGTGCGAGCTGGTACTCGAGTAGCTGGCGACGTGTCTCGCGATGCTGAAGGCGTGGCGCGGTCGCGCCGCTCTTGACCTCGGCCGCCAGCTGCTCACCTCGCCACTCGACCAGGTAGTCGAGCACCAGCGGGACCTCGTGGCTCGTGCCGTCGGCTTCCACGCGGTAGCTGGTGGCGAGCTTGCGCGCCAGGACGCGATAGCCGTGGTCTTCGAGTAGTCGTTCCGCGTCGCGCTCGGCCTGCTGTCCTCGCGTGTTGTGCCCGCGCGCGCGCCCCCGTTCGCGGAGCCGTCGCATCCCGAGCGCGAGCCAGGCGCCGGCGCACAGGCCCAGCGCACAGGCCGCCGTGGCTACCGTGACGACGTCGCTCCGCATGCGCTGCGCATGGCATTCGCAGCAGCGCCTGGCAACTTTCTCGCCGTCCCGGCGCCACATGTAGGCATTCGTGCGCCTCGCGAACTTTTCGCGTCGGGAAGACCCGCCCTCACGGACGTTATGATCTCTGCAGCTCTGGGCTGCGGTTCACTGACCGGGTTGACAGGTTCGCCCAAGTCACCGAGCTTTCTGGATGCGGCGCGCGCGCGGGTGCACCGCTTTGGTCAGAGGCGCTACATGGAACAAATGATCGCCCGGGGGGGCGATGCCTGGGGGCACATCGCGGCGGATTTGCTGCAGAAGCCCCCGGCGCGCAGCCACACCGTGCAGTTCTACGAGGGCGAGCGCTTCCTGATAAACACGATCGCGCACTACGTCGCCGCGGGCCTTGCGGCCGGCGAGCGCGTGCTTGCGATCCTCACCAGCGAGCACAGACGCGCCGTGCTCCTCCGGCTCGAAGCGCTTGGCCAGGATGGTCAGGCCGCGCTGCGGAGCGGCACGCTGGTGATGCACGACGCTCGGCACACGCTGTCGCAGTTCATGCTGGGCGAGGTGCTCGACCTCGGACTCTTTCGAGCGCTGCTCACGCGCACGCTGGCGGATCTTCACGGTGCCGACCGTCCCACGCCGAGGATTCGCGCCTACGGCGAGATGGTCGATCTGCTGGCCGCAGAGGGAAACCTGGCCGCGGCCATCCAGCTCGAGGAGCTGTGGAACGAAGCCAGCGCGCGCCATGGCTTCGTGCTGCTGTGCGCCTACTCGGTCGATCGCTTTCGCTGCCGAGTCACGCGCGACCAGTTCGCCGATGTGGTCGCGCGGCACAGCCACGTCTTGCCCACGGAGGAGTTCAGTGAGCTCGACGATCGCGCGGCCAGCCTGCGCGAGATCAGCCTGCTGCAGCAGCGTGCGCGCCAGGTCGGCTACGAGCGTCGCGAACGCGAGGAACTGGAGCACAGCTTGTCTCAAGCGCAGGCGGCCAAGACGTTGTTCGAGGACGAGTTGCGCGCGGCGCTCTGGCGCGAACGCGAAGCGCGCAGTCGGGTCGAGGCCAGCCACGCGTTCAAAGAAGTGTTCCTCGGCATGCTCGGCCACGACCTGCGCAACCCGCTCAACACCATCCTGACCACACTGCGCGTGGCGCTGATGCAACCCGAGCTCGAAGAAGAGATGCGCCGGCGGCTGTTCCGCGTGCTGTCCAGCAGCGAGCGCATGCAGCGCATGGTCGAGCAGATCCTCGACGCCACGCGGGCGCGTCTATCCGCGGGCATTCCAGTGCGCCTCGACGCCAACGATCTCGTGCCGCTGATCCGCGACGCGGTGTCGGACCTGCGCTCGGCGCACCCCGGTCGCGACATCGAGCTGAACCTGCCGGCGAGCTGCTGTGCGCGCATCGATCCCGAGCGCTTCGCCCAGGTGCTCGCAACCCTGCTGAACAACGCGATCGTGCACGGCGACGCCAGGCGTCCAATCCGGGTCAGCGCGCAGGTGGGCGAAGGCACGCTCGGCATCGAGGTGCACAACTACGGCGTGATCGACCCGCAGGTGTCGCCGCTGTTGTTCGACCCGTGGAAGCGCGGGGTGAAGCCGCAAGGTCGTTCGGCCGGGCTCGGCCTGGGTCTGTACATTTCACAGCACGTCGTGCGCGCGCACGGGGGAAACATCGGGGTCGAGTCCTCCGAGGCGAGTGGCACGCGTTTCGAGATTCGCTTGCCATGTCCATGAATGGTTGCGTAATGGTGGTCGACGATCAGGAGGACATCCGCGAGACACTGCGCGAGGTGATCGAGATGGCCGGTTGCGAGTCACTGGCTGCCGCCAATGGCGTCGAGGCGCTGCAGCTGCTCGAACAGCACCGTCCGTGCCTGATCGTGCTCGACCTGCTGATGCCCCTGATGAGTGGCGAGGAGATGCTGGACGAGATGCGCAAGCAGCCCGAGTTGGCCGAGGTGACCGTGCTGATCTCGACGTCGGCGCCGGACCTCGCGCCCGCGGGCCTGCCGATCCTGCCCAAGCCGATCGACATCGCTCGGCTGTGGGACTGGATGCGACGCACCTGCCACTGTGCTGTAAATGCACCGCGCAGCGTGCCGGGAGCGGGTCGCGCGTCTGGTTGAGTGGGAGTATGTCGGCGCTTCAGTGCGCTGTTCGCGTTTCGTGCCCGGAGCCTGTTCGGGTAGGCTGAGCGCGCGTGAACTTTCCCATCGTCTTGGCTACGAGCGTGGGCTCGAGCTCGCTCGTCGAGGAGCTCGGCCTGTGCCTGCTGGCTGCTGGCTTCCTGTCGGCACTCTTCGAGCGCCTGCACATCCCCAACATCGCCGCGCTGCTCGTGGCCGGGGTGGTGCTCGGTCCAGTGGGGCTGCGCGCCATCCACTCGGGTGGCGACATCGAGACCATCGCCAACCTGGGCCTGACGTTGCTGCTGTTCGTGATCGGTCTCGAGGTCAATCCGCGCGCACTGCTGGCCAGCGGGCGGACGCTGTTGGTCACGGGCGCGCTGCAAGTGCCCGTGACGGTCGTCGTCGCGCTGGGCATCTTCACGGGCCTGTCGTGGTTTTTCGCCGAGCTCGGCGGGCGCTACGTCGCGCTGTATCTGTCGCTGGCCAGCGCGTTTTCCTCGACCCTGCTCGTGGCGCGCTACCTGCAGGAGCGCAGGCTGATGGACACGCTCTCGGGCCGGCTCTCGGTCGGCCTGTTGGTGTTTCAAGACATCTGGGCCATCGTCGCGCTGGCCCTCCAGCCGAGCTTCGAGTCGCCGCAGTTCTTGCCGATCGCGCTGACCTTCGCCGGCATCGTCGTCCTGGTCGGGCTGGCCGCGCTGGCCGCGCGCTTCGCGCTACCGCCGGCGTTCGTCGCGGTGGCGCGCGCGCCCGAGCTGGTGGTCTCGGTGGCGCTCGCCTGGTGCTTCGCGGTGGCGCTGACGGGCTCGCACCTGGGCAGCCTGCTGGCGCTGCTCGGCCTGCACACGCAGATCTCCGTATCGCGCGAGATGGGCGCGCTGATCGCCGGCATGAGCATCGCGTCGTTTCCGTACCACCACGAGGTCGCGGCCAAGGTCTCCAACCTGCGCGACTTCTTCGTGACGCTGTTCTTCGTCGCGCTCGGCATGAGCATCCCGATCCCGGACGGCGTGCAGGTGCTGATCCTGTCGGCGGTGCTGGCCGTGGTGGCCATTCTGCTCCGCTACGTGGTGTTCGTGCCGGTGTTCTACTTCGCGGGGCTCGACCGCAACAACGCGCTGGATGCCTCGACCAAGCTGGCGCAGATCTCGGAGTTCTGCCTCGTGATCGCCTACCTCGGCGTGAAGGCCGGGCACATCGACGCCAAGATCGGCAGCGTGGTGATCTTCGCCTTCGTGATCACCGCGCTGGCCACGCCGTTCTTGTTCACGCTCGCGAACACCTTGCCCTTGCGCGTCAACGACTGGCTGTCGCGCCTCGGCCTGGCCGATCCGCACGCGGTGAGCACGGCCCCCGACGCCGCACACGTCGCGCCCGAGATCGTGATCCTGGGCTTCCATCGCGTCGCCGCCGCGCTGATCCAGGACATCGGCCGCCAGCACCCCGAGTTCTTGCCGAAGGTGCTGGTGCTCGACATCAACGTGCAGACCCACGCCATCATCCGGCGCCAGGGCGTGCGCGTGCTGTACGGGAGCGCGGGCGCCAGGGAGGCGCTCGTGCACGCGGGCGTGGAGCACGCCAAGCTGGTGGTCTCGACGATCCCCGACGAGCTGCTGCGCGGCACGTCGAACCGCGTGATCGTCGAGAACGCGCGCAAGCTCGCGCCCAACGCGGTCGTGTTCGCCTGCGCATCGCGCGCGATCGACGTCGACGTGTTGTACGCGGCGGGCGCGAGCTACGTCTACATGCCGTCGTCCGAGACCGCCAACGGCCTGTACACCGCGGGCATCGCGGCGCTCTCCGGCCAGCTCGACGACTACCGCGCCACGCGTGAAGCCAACTACGGTCCGCTGCAGACGCGCCTGGACGTCGAGCACGTGGAACGCGGGGACCGCTGAGATGTACGATCCCGGCCGTACTTGCTAAGACCCGGACCCATGTTCGAAAAACTCTGGAACGCAGTGGCGCGTGGGGAGGGGATCGCGTTGATCGCGGCCGTGGTGCTCGTGGGCCTCGGGCTTGCGTTCGCGCTGCGCGCCACGGTGGCCGGCCCGAACCGCTCGCGGCTACGCGCGCCCGCCCTGCTGCTGATAGCGGCGGCCGGCGTGTGGCTGGTGATGGAGGTCTGGTCGCCCAGCCCGGCGAACCGGCGCCTGATGCGCGTGGTGCCGATGTTGCTCGTGCTGCTGGCCTTCGGCCGGCTGGCCACGGTCGCGCTGTTCGACTGGGCGCTCAGCCGGCGCTTGCGGCGCGACGCCCCGCGCATCGTGCGCGACATCGCCGAGGGTGTGATCGCCATCGTGGCGCTGATGATCGCGCTCAACGCGGCGGGCGTGGAGGCGGTGCCGCTGGTCACCACGTCCGCGGTGATCACCGCGATCCTCGGCTTGTCGCTGCAGGACACGCTCGGCAATTTGTTCGCAGGCCTGGCGCTGCAAGCCCAGCGGCCGTTCGAGCTCGGCGAGTGGATCCAGATCGATCCCATCGGCATGCAAGTCGGGCGCGTGGTCGAGATGAACTGGCGTGCGACCAAGGTGCTGACGGCCGATCTGCAAGAGCTGAACATCCCCAACGGCCAGCTGGCGCGCACGCCGATCCTGAACCTCAGCCGCCCGGGCAGCTCGTTTCGGCGCGCGATCGACGTGGTGCTGCCCTACGAGCACCCGCCGCGGCGCTGTTGCGAGGTGATCGAGCGCGCGTTGCTCGGCATCGCCGAGGTGCTGCCAGCGCCGGCGCCGACCGTGGTCACGCAGGCCTTCCTCGACCAGGGCATTCGCTATCGAATCGTGCTGTACGTCGGGCAGTTCGGTCACCGCGACATGGTCGACGCGCTGGTACGCGAGCGGCTGTGGTATGCGCTGCGCCGCGCGGGCATCCCGATCGCGCGCGGCGCGGGCATCTCCTTCGGAGCTCCGGAGCAGGACGCCCAGCGTGACTTCGCCACGCGCGTCCGGGCCATCCGCCAGATCGACTTCCTGCGCGACTTGCCCGACAGCGCGGTCGAGACCTTCGCCGCCGACGCCCACACCGAGGTGTTCGCGCCGGGCGAAGTGGTGGTTCGCCAGGGTGAGGTGGGCGAGGAGGCCTACCTGTGCCTGTCCGGCGAGCTCGTGGTCCTGCTGCGCGTCGAGGGCGGCGAGCAGTGCGAGATCGCGCGCATCACGCAGGGCGGGCTGTTCGGTGAGTTCGCCCAGGTCACCGGCGAGGCGCGCGCGGCCACGGTGCAAGCGGTGCGCGTGTGTGAGCTCGCGGTCATCGGCCGCCGCGCCTTCAGGTCCGTGTTGGGCAAACACCCCGAGTTCGCCGATTCGATCAGCCAGCGCCTGGCGGAGCGCCGCGCGGAGCTGGACGCTGCGGGCCAAGCGGTCACGCCGTCGACGCGGCCCTCGGTGGACGAGCAGAAGGGTCAGTTCTTGCGCCGCTTGCGCGAGTTTCTGGCCTTGTAGCGGCACGGCGTGCGTCTATCTCTCAACGGAGAACTCACTTTCCATGGCTCACATCACCCACGAAATCGCCCACAGCCTCGGCCTCGAACAAGCCAAGCGCGTGGCGGATCTGGCGTTGACGGACTACCAGCAACGCTTCGCTGCCAAAGGCCTGTCCGCGCGCTGGATCAGCGACACGCGGGCGGAGATCGAGTTCAGCGCCAAGGGCGCCAGGGTGGAGGCGACCGTGGACGTGCTGCCCAGCGTGCTGCGCATCGATGCCAAGGTGCCGTTACTGCTCCGGCCGTTCAAATCGGCCGCAGTGAGCGCGGTCGAGCGCGAGGTTCAGCGCTTCATCGAGCAAGCGCGCCGCTCTCCGGCGTAGCCGAGAGCTCCAACGCTTCGCCTTCGCCTTGATGCTGCTTGGCCAGCAGCACGTACAGCGACGGCAGTACGAACAGCGTGAGGATCGTGCCGATGGCCATGCCCGACACGACGATCAAGCCGATGCTGTTGCGCGCCGCGGCCCCCGCGCCGGTGACCAGCGTGAGTGGGAAGTGCCCGCAGACGGTCGCGACGCTGGTCATCAACACCGGCCGCAGGCGCGTGGCCGCAGCTTCGCGCACCGCGTCGAGCTTCGACAGCCCGCGGCGTTGTTGCTCATTCGCGAACTCGACGATCAGGATGCCGTTCTTGGAGACCAGGCCGACCAGCGTGACCAGCCCGACCTGCGCGTAGATGTTGAAGGTCGTGGTCCAGCCGTCGGTGAAGAACGGCATGTTCGGGTTCGGCATCTTGAGCGCGGTGAACATGCTGGCGCCGAAGATGGCCAGCGGCACCGAGCCGAGCAAGATCACCAGCGGGTCGCGGAAGCTGTTGAACTGTGCGGCGAGCACGAGGAAGATCAGCACGATCGCCAGGCCGAAGGAGCTCACGAACGTGTTGCCCTCGTGGCGCAACTGGCGTGACTCGCCGGTGTAGTCGAGCACGTAGCCCTGCGGTGCGATCTCGGCCACGGCGTCTTCCAGGAACTTGAGGCCCTCGTCGAGCGCCATCATCGGAACGCCGCTGAGCTTGACCGCGTTCAGCTGCTGGAAGCGCGAGAGCGCGCGCGGCGTGGCGTGCATCTCGTTCTTGGCCACCGCGCTCAGCGGGATCAGCTGCCCGCCGGGGCCGGTGATGTGCAGGTTTTGCAGCTCGTCGGGCGTGAGCCGTGCCGAGCGCTTGACCTGAGCGATGACCTTGTAGCTGCGGCCGGCGATGTTGAAGCGGTTGACGTAGTTGCCGCCAATGGCTGCAGCCAGATCGGCGCCGACTTGTTGCAGGTTCAGCCCCATCGCCGCGACCTTCTCGCGGTCGATGACGATCTCGTTCTCGGGCTGGTCGATGTGCGTGTCGGGCTGCAGCAGCGCGAACTTGCCGCTCTGCATCGCGCGCGCCTGGATCTTCTTCGCGTACTCGAGGATCTTGGTCTGCTCGTCGGTCGACGACAGCACGACCTCGAGCGGGAAGCCTCCGCCGCCGGGCAGCGCGGGCGGCAGCAGTGGGAACATGCGCACGCCGGTCAGGCGAGAGATCTTTTGCTGCACCTCGGGCAGGACCTGGAACGCGGTGCGCTCGCGCTTGTCCCACGGCTTCAGCACCAGGCCCGCGAAGCCCGCGCTGGGTTGTGTCACCTGGAACGTGTACGCCGACTCGGGCGTGCTGAGCAGCAGATCGTTCGCGGCCTCGGTGTAGCGCACGGTCTCGTCGATCGTGGAGTTGGCCGGGGCGTCGATGATCGGCGAGAAGATCACGCCCTGGTCCTCGGTGGGCGCCAGCTCCTTGGGCGAGAACATCAGCATCGGGATGGTCACGAGCGTGAGCACGATCCACACCGCGTACACCGCCGGCCGCGCGCTCAGCGTGGCGTCGAGCGCCCGCCGGTAGCCGCCCTTCAAGCGCTCGAACAACCCGTGGATCTTTCGCGGTAAGTAGCCCTCCGAGTCCTCGGGGCGCAGCAGCTTGGCGCTCATCATCGGCGAGAGCGTCAGCGCCACGATGCCCGAGATCGTCACCGCGCCGGCCAGCGTCAGCGCAAACTCCCGGAACAGCGAGCCGGTCAAGCCGCCCTGCACGGCGATCGGCGTGTAGACCGCGGCCAGCGTGATGGTCATCGCGATCACCGGGCCGACCAGCTCGCGCGCGCCGAGCAGCGCAGCCTGCAGCGGCGTCTGACCTTCGCGGATGTGGCGCTCCACGTTCTCGACGACCACGATCGCGTCGTCCACCACGATCCCGACCGACAGCACGACAGCCAGCAGTGTGAGCAGGTTGACCGTGAAGCCGAAGATCTGCATCAAGAACACGGCGCCGATCAACGACACCGGGATCGCGACCACCGGCACCAGGGCCGAGCGCAGCGAGCCGAGGAACAGGAAGATCACCAGCACCACGATCAGCAGCGTCTCGCCCAGCGTGCCCACCACCTCGTCGATCGCGCCGGTGATGTAGGCCGTGCCGTCGTAGGCCACGCGACCGCTCATGCCGGTCGGCAGGTCCTTCTGCAGCGCGACCATCTCCTTCTTGATCTGCGCGATCACGTCCAGCGCGTTGGCGTTGGGCAGCACGTAGATGCCCATGAACACGGCCGTCTGGCCGCTGAAACGCACCTCTGCGTCGTAGTCCTCCGCGCCCAGCACGACGTCGGCGATGTCTTCGAGCCGCACCACCGCGCCGCCCTGCTGGCGGATCTGCATGCGCTTGAACTCGTCGACCGACTTGAGGTCGGTGTCCGCGGTCAAGTTCACCTGCACCAGCGAGCCCTTGGCCTTGCCGACCGCCGACAGGTAGTTGTTGGCGGCGAGTGCCGCGCGCACCTGGGACGGGCTGATGTTCAGCGCCGCCATGCGTTCGGGCTTGAGCCAGATGCGCATCGCGAACGTGCGTCCGCCCAGGATCTCGGCGCGCTGCACGCCGGCCACCGCGGTCAGCCGCGGCTGGACCACGCGCGTGAGGTAGTCGGTGATCTCGTTCTGCTGCAGCAGATCCGAGGTGAAGCTGAGGTACGACGAGGCGAACTGGCTGTCGGCCGAGGTGATGTTGATGATCGGCACCTCGGCTTCCGGCGGCAGGTCACCGCGCACCTGGTCCACCTTCGAGCCGATCTCGGCCAGCGCCTTCGAGGGATCGTAGTTGAGCTTGAGCCGCGCCGTGATCGTCGAGACGCTCTGCGCGCTGCTCGACTCCAGGTAGTCGATGCCGTCCGCAGCGGCGATCGCGCGCTCGAGCGGCGTCGTCAAGAAGCCGCGCACCAGCTCGGGGCTGGCGCCGACGTACGTGGTCATGACGGTGATCGCGGAGTTCTCGTTGCGCGGGTACTGGCGCACGTTGAGCGTGCGCAGCGCCTGCAGACCCGCGATCAGGATCACGAGCGTGACCACGATCGACAGCACAGGCCGGCGAATGAACAGGTCGGTGAAGTGCATGCTAGGCCTCCGCCCGGATGATTTTGGCCGATTCTCGCTTGTTCCGGACGCGCATGGCTGCGTTGCTCCTCCTC
>DATEOF010000367.1:0-6531 GCA_035274465.1 Polyangiales bacterium | reverse complement strand
CTGCGCGCTGTGCCCGCGCCTGGTGCCGAGCGCCGAGCAGTTGCTGCGCACGCCGCCCAGTCCCGAGGCCTGCGATGTCGCGCTGGATGCGCTGCGACTGCTCGTCCGCGACGGCGCCGACGCGGGCGCGGCTGCGGGCTTTGCGCGGCAGTTCGAGCAGATCTTCGCGGCGCGCGCGGATTGTGCCGAGTGCATGGGTGCTGCTCGCGCCTTGCACAACGAGCTCTCGGCGCGCGCGACTCCGGCGCCGCAGGTCTCAGATCCGAACGCGACCCCCCTGCGCTCGATCACGGTGTACGGCGCGGGCGCGGACGATCCGGAGGTGCGCGTCGTGCTCGCCTTCGACGCCAAGGTCGAGTTCCGCCGCAGTGAGCTGCAAGGCCCGCGTCGCATCGCGTTCGACTTCGAGCGCGTGCGCCGGGCGCCCGAGCTGGCCGAGACGATCGCGGTCGACAAGGCCGGGCTCGGCAGCATCCACACGGCTGCGTTCGACGACCACACGACCCGCGTGATCTTCGAGGTGCAACCGAGCACGCAGTACCACCTGTTCTTCTTGCCCAAGCCCTACCGGCTCGTGCTCGACTTTCGCCCGCTGGATACGCCCGAGCAGCGCTCCTCGGGCATCCGCACGATCGTGCTCGATCCGGGGCACGGCGGAGCCCAGGCGGGTGCGCGCGCGGCGGACGGGCTCGCCGAATCGGAGGTGGCGCTCGCGATCGCTTTGCGCGTTCGCAAGGTGCTGGCGCACACGCTCCCGGAGCCGCGCGTGGTGCTGACCCGGGAGCGCGACCAATTCGTGAGCCTCGAGGAGCGCGCGGCGATCGCCAACGCGCTCGGCGCCGATCTGTTCGTGTCGATCCACTTGAATGCGGCGGTCTCGCCCCAAGACCGCGGTGGCATGTCGACCCACGTGCTCGACATCACGCACGACCCGCAGTCGCTGGGTCTGGCGGCTAGGGAGAACGAGGCGGGCGAGGCCGACATGAGCGCCCTGCTGCCGCTCATGACCCCACTCGTCAGGCGCGATCAGGTCGCGCAGTCGCTGGATCTGGCGCAGGCGGTCCATCGCGCCGCGCTGCGCAACGCTCGGCGCATGCTGCCGGATCTGGTCGACCGTGGCGTGAGGCGCGCCTTGTTCTACGTGCTGGTGGGTGCGCGCATGCCCGCGATCCTGTGCGAGGCCTCGTTCCTGTCGCGTCCAGAGGAGGCAGAAGCGCTCGCCACTGACCAATACCGCCAACTTTTGGCCGAAGGTATCGCGGAGGGCATCGCGCGCTACGTCCGGAAGGTCGAGAGGGCACGGAGCGTGCTAGGCAGCGGGTCCGCCGAATAGCTGTAACGGCTAGGGCTGACAAGCGTTTCCGGCCGAAGATGTAGGCCAGCATTCGCTTGCTGCGATGGAAAGGCGCCTTCATAATGCGCGCCGGATGGCTGAAGAGGCGCTTTCTACCGCTTCAAGTCTCAAGGACTTGAACTCCGGCCTCGTAGAGACCTGCACCGAGTACCTCGTGTCGCATTCCGCAGCGCTCAAGGAAGCGGTGCGGTCCGGGCACCGGGGCCTCGATGTCGCGGGCCGCTATGCGCAGATGTTCGACGGGCTGCTCGGCAGCCTGTGCTGCGCAGCGCGCGCGGCGCAGCAGCGTGCTCGCGGGATGGGTCGCGTGGCGCTCGTGGCTGTCGGTGGCTACGGCCGCCGGCTGGTCGCGCCGCACAGCGATGTCGACGTCGTGTTCCTCGCGGACGATCCGACCGACGAACGCATCGCCAAGCTAGCCGAGTGCGTGCTGTATCCGCTCTGGGATGCGGGCGTTCAGATCGGGCACGCGGTGCGCGGCATCGAAGAGACGCTCGATCTGAGCAAGAGCGATATCCGCACCTCGACTACGTTGCTCGACATTCGGCACATCGCCGGAGACAAGAGCCTGGTTCAGGAGCTGGTCGAGCGCTCGCGCACGGAGATCTTCGAGGCCGAGCTCGACGCGTTCATCGCGGCGCTCGAGGCCGACACGGTCTCGCGGCACGAGCGCTACGGCGGCACGCTCTTCCTGCGCGAGCCCGAGATCAAGCTCGGCCGCGGAGGGCTGCGCGATCTGGACGTCGTGGGTTGGGTGGCTCGCGCGCGCTTTGGCGTGGAACGTCTGGATGAGCTGGTCGCGCTCGGCCACCTCACGCAACACGAGTTCCTGGATCTGTCGAGCGCGCAGGAACACCTGTGGACCGTGCGCAACCGCCTGCATGTGGTGGCGCGGCGCCGGCACGACCGGCTGACGTTCGAGGACCAGGAGAGCGTCTCCGCGTTGCTCGGGTACCGCGACACGATCACGCTCGGCGTCGAGCAGTTCATGCAGGGCCACTATCGCCAGGGTCGCGTGATCGCGCGCCTGGTCGATCGCATGCCCGAGCGCGCTCGTCGCTCGCGCCGCAAGCCTCCGGTGACCATTCGCGACCTGGGCCGCGGCCTGATGGTGCACGACGGTCACGTCACGCTGCGTCCGGACGTGCTCTCGGAAGATCCCGCGCTGGCGCTGCGCTTCTACGAGGCCGTGATCCGCGAGGGCCTGCCGCCCGATCCCGAAGGGCGCGACGCGATCGCCAGCGCACTTCAAGATCGCGAGCTGTGTCAGGCGTTGCGGCGCAACACCGAAGCCAAGGGCAGCTTCTGCAACCTGGTCACGCACGCCGGCAACGCGCCGCTGCGCCGCGGGTCGATCCTCGAAGAGCTGCACGAAGTCGGGCTGTTGATCGCGATGGTCCCCGAGTTCGAGCCGATCATGGGCCGCGTGCCCTACGACGCCTATCACGCGTACACCGCGGACGTGCACTCGTTGCTGGCGATCGATCGGCTGCGAGCGATCGCGCGTGGCGAGCTGGCCGCGGAGTTTCCGATCGTCAGCCGTTGCGCCGCCGAGCTCCCGCGGCCGCTGCCTCTGTACATGGCGCTGTTGCTGCACGAGCTGGGTGCGGGCCATCCGGACGATCCGGCGAAGTACGCGGCGGCAGTCGCATCCACGGTGTGCGAGCGGCTGGGCCTGGGCAGCGCGGACAACAAGCACGTGCAGTGGTTGATCGCCAACCAGCACCGCGCGTACCGCTGGGCGCTGCAGCGCGACATCAGCGACCCGGACACGATCGCCGAGATCGCGCGCGAGGTGCAGACCGTCGACCGGCTGCGCGACCTCTACGTGCTGACGTTTGCCAACGCCTCGACCGAGAATCCCACGGCGATGACCGCCTGGAACTCGCGCATGCTCCAGGAGCTGTGGCTCACCACGTCGGACGTGATCGACGGCGAACGCGCGGCTTCGGACTACGTCGAGGGTCTGCGCGAGCAGATCTTGCGCGAGCTGGCCGAGCCGGAGCGCAGCGCGGTGCAGGCGTTTCTGGCCGAGATGCCGGAGCGGTACCTACTCGCCAACTCGGCGAGCGAGATCCGCCGCCACCAGCTGATCGCAGCCGGACGCGGCGACGAGACGCGCGTGCGCGTGACCGAGAGCTCGTACGGCGAGGGCACACTGCAGATCGTGGTAGTCAGCAACGACCGCCCGGGCTTGCTGGCCGAGCTCACGGCCGCGCTCTCGCTGCACCGCTACAACGTCGACTCGGCGCAGCTGTACACGCGCAGGCGTGAAGGCATGAGCGACGAGGCGTTCGACATCTTCGCCGTCACGCAGCCCGGGCTCGGCATCGAGGCCGACATCGAGAAGAACATCGCCGAGCTCAGCCAGACGATCCAGGACTTGATCGACGGCAAGAGCTCGGCCGAACGCATGCTGAGCCGGCGCGCCAAGACGCCCACCTGGGCCCGCAGTGGGCCGCGCATCAAGACCGAAGTCGGCGTCGACAACAACGCCTCCAGCCGCTACACGGTCGTGGACGTCTACACCCGCGACCGCCCCGAGCTGCTGCACACGATCGCGCGGACCTTGCACCAGCACGGTCTCAGCATCGCGCTCGCCAAGGTGAATACCCAGGGGCGCCGCGTGGCCGACGTCTTCTACGTACAGTCCCCGTCCGGCGGTAAGCTGGCGAAGGGCCAACTAGCGCGCCTGTCCGACGCTTTGCGCGAGACGATCCACAAGCTCGACGGATAGCGATTTTCTTCGGCTTTTGCCCTGAGAGCGGCTTTCGTCCTCGGCCCGGACGCTGCGCAATACAGGAGTATTACTCGGTCCGGTCCTCCGGGCGCGCTCGCTCTCAGGGCAAAATCCTCGAAAATCTCGCTGCTGAGGCTGGCGCTTGCTTTAGGCTCTGCGCGACCGGAGGTCGGTATGGGTTTAGCCACGAGGCACGGTGGGTGGTGGGTGCTTGCTCTTACGTTGGGGTGCGGCGGGGCCAATCCCGCCGTGCAGCCGGGAGCTGCAGAGGCGGACGCGCGCTTGGCGCAGACCGAGGAGCGCAAGGCGCTCGCCATCGATCCGCACTTCGCCGAGGCGCAGAACAACCTCGGCGTCCTGTTGCGTGAGAGTGGGCAGCTGGACGAAGCGGTCAAGCTCCTGTCGGGCGCAGCCAAGGCCAATCCCAACTCCGCGGCGGCGCACCAGAACCTGGCGCTCGCGCTCGAAGACTCGAAGCAACTCGAGCAGGCCGGCAGCGAGTACAAGCGTGCGCTCGAGCTGACGCCGGACGACGCGATGACGCGCGCGAACTATGGCCTGTTGCTGCTGAAGCTGGACAAGAAAGAAGATGCCGCGCGCGAGCTCGGGCAGGCGCTGAGCGGTGCGAAGGAGCGCGCTGCGCTGCTGGCCATCGGTAACGGCTTGCGGCGCGCGGGCGACGCGAAGGGTGCCGTGCAAGCGATGGAGCGTGCAGTGGCAGCGGGTACACCCACGCCTGCGTTGCTGAGTGAGCTTGCGCTGGCGCAGCGCGCTGCAGGCATGGATGCGCAAGCACTGGCCAGCCTCGACCGCGCGCTCGGGTTGGATGGAAAGTACGCGCTCGCGTACTACCTCAAGGGCAACATGCTCGCCGCCGACAAGAAGTTCGCGGACGCCAAGAAACAATTCGAGCAGTACCTGAAGATCGCGCCGAGCGGAGATCAGGCCGCCAACGCGCGCGCGCGCTTGCAGATGCTGCAGAAGCAGAAGTGAGACGATTCTTGCAAGCCTCTCCGGCATGCAGGCGAGGCTCCAGCAGAAGCCCGGCGAAAACCGTGCAGTCCTCGAGCTTTCCGGCGATGTCGTGCTGGATGAGGCCGCAGACCTCTACGCCACACTGCGCCATTTAGCCGCACAGGCGGAGGTCGGCGCGCTCGCGGTCGATTTCGCCAAGGTCGACAAGCTCGACTCGGCTGGGGCGGCCGCGCTCGGCATCGGCCAGCGGCTGTTCGAACGCGCGAGCAAGCCGCTCGAGCTGCAGAACATGGGCCAGCAACACGCCGCGGCCGTGGAGCTGGCCAACGAGGAGCGCGCGCCCGTGAAGGAGCCTGCGGGGCCGGGTTCGATCTGGGAGCGGCTCCTGGCCGGTATCTCGCGGTTGGCAGTGGTCGCGCAGTTCGCCGAGGTGGTGGTGGACACCGTGGTGAGCGGTGTGCGCTCGGTGGTGCGCGGCGATCGGCGGCGGCTGTCGGCCGTGGCCCAGCAGACGGTCGTGCTCGGCGTCGATGCCTGGTTCATCGTCACGCTGCTGAGCTTCTTGATCGGCGTGATCCTGGCGTTTCAGGGCGCGTTTCAGCTGCGGAAGTTCGGCGCGGACGTGTACATGGCCGAGCTCGTCAGCCTCGGTATGGTGCGCGAGTTCGCGGCGTTCATCACGGCGGTCGTGCTCGCGGGGCGCAGCGGTGCCGCGATGGCCGCGGAGATCGGCACGATGGCGGTGGACGAGGAGGTGGCTGCGCTGCAGTCGATGGGCATCTCGCCGAGTCAGTTCCTGGTGTTTCCGCGCGTGGCTGCGCTGACGATCGCGCAGCCGCTGCTCACGATCCTGTCGATGGCGGTCGGCATCGGCGCGGGCATCGCGACGGGCCAGACCGTGGGAGTGCCGCCCGGCGTCGCGTTCGAGCGCATGCGCGATTCGCTGGCGATCGAAGACTTCGCGCTCGGCCTGATCAAGAGCCTGTTGTTCGCGTGGATCATCGCGTTCGTCGGCTGCTACATGGGGCTGTCGACGCGCGGGGGCGCGCAGAGCGTCGGCAAGAACACCACCGCGGCGGTGGTCGTCAGCATCTTCTTCATCGTGGTCACCGACAGCATCGTGACCACGGCCTGGACGGTGACCCATGGCGGGCAGCAGTGAGCTCCTCGAGTGTCGGGATCTCGCGTGCGGCTACAGCTCGCGCGAGCCCGTGCTGAAGCACGTGCAGCTCGCCATTCGGCCGGGCGAGATCCTGACCATCCTCGGTGGCTCGGGTTCGGGCAAGTCCACGCTGCTGCGGACGCTCGCGGGGCTGCAACCGCCGCTCGAGGGTGGGGTGCGATTGCTCGGCGAGGATCCGTACGCGCTCGAGGCGCTCGAGCGCAAGCGCGTGATGCGCCGGACCGGCATGCTGTTCCAGCACGACGCGCTGTTCGGATCGCTGAGCGTGCTCGACAACAT
>DATEOF010000366.1:0-4685 GCA_035274465.1 Polyangiales bacterium | reverse complement strand
TGGCGCGCGTGCGGGTGCTGGCGGTGGTGCTGCTGGCGGTGCCGCAGGTGCAGCCGCAGGTCGCGGTGCTGGCGGCCGAGGTATCTGAGTCGACTTGAGTGCTTGAGGAGCTCGGCGCTCTGCGCAGCGCCGAGCTCTGTTGTTTTGTGCTCTTGATGGCGCGCGCGTTCAAGAGTCCAGCGGATCGACCATCTCTTCGAAGTGCGGATCGCGGCGCGAGCTCTTGCGCTTGATGCGCGCCTGCTGATCACGCTTCACGAACTCGACCAGCAGCTTGATGTAGCTGGCCGCGTTCGGGCACTCGATGCCGGTGCCCGCGAGTAACTCGCGCGTGTTGCGCGAGTCGTAGATGACCTCGGCTTCCAGTTGCTCGAGGTACGCGCGCGGGATGTGGCTGAAACGTTCGAGCCCGGGCGTGCGCAACAGCACGCCGGCGAGATTGTTGGGCAACTTGCCGGAGGGCGCCGGCCGCTCGGTGGCTTCGGTGACCAGCTCGAACACGCGCCGCACGCTGAGCGGGCGATCGTCGACCAGCTGGTAGGTCTTGCCCGCGCTGCGCGCATCTTCGGCGATCGCCGTGCCTGCCTGCACGACGTAGTCTACGGGCACGAGGTTGAAGGGTTGATCGCCGCGGCCCGGCAGCGGCAGGCGCAGATCCGCGGGCGCGCTCAGCATCATCAGCAGCAGCGGATACAGCCCGTCGCCCGGATCGCTCTCGCCCGTCTGCGAGTCGCCGACGATCAGCGACGGCCGCAAGATCGTGATCGGCACGCGCGCCATCGAGTCGCGCAGCAATTGCTCGGCCTGGAAGCGCGCCTGCATGGCGGTGTTGCGAAAATTTTGCGGGCGCACCAGCGCCGACTCGCTGACGCGACCCTGGATCGGCTCGGAGAGCAGGCTGCTGCTCCAGTGCACGACGCGCTGCAGGCGGCCGGCCCCGGCGAGCGCCAACTCGAGCACTTCGCCGGTGCTGCCCAGGTACGTGCGCTGCTCGGCGTCGCGGCTGACGCCGCCGGTGGTCGCGCAGACGCAGTGCTGGATCACGTCGATGCTGCGCGCGAGCGCCAGAAAGCGCGTGCCCGCCATGCCGAAGTCCATGGCGCTGATGTCTCCGCGCACCAGCTCGACGCGGTGCGCGCCGGCCGTGTTCTGCTGCACGATGTCGCGCGTCGGATCGTGCTGTTGGTCGGTCACGACGCACTTGATCTGGACCGATGGATCCTCGAGCAAGCGGGTCAGCAGCCTGCGCGCCAGGAAGCTGTTGGGCAGTCCGGTCAGCAATACGACTTTTGCGGCAGCAGTCATTCAGACCTCGCGAAACGTTCGATGATGGCGTGATGGGTGCGCAGTGTCTCCGCCCGCAGCGCAGCGAGGTCGGCGTCGTTGGTGATGACATAGTCGGCTGCATCGAGCTTCGCTGACAAGGGCAACTGAGCGTCCAACCGCGCGCGCGCGGCCGCTTCATCCAGGCCGTCGCGCGCCATGCTGCGCTCGAGCTGCCTCTCGCTTCCGGCCGCGACCACGATCAGCGCGTTCATGCCGCGGTGCGCGCCGGTCTCCACCAAAAGTGCGGCTTCGTACACCACGTACGGCGACGCGGTTTGCTGCGCGAGCTGAATGCGTTCGGCGCTGAGCCTGCCGATGCGCGGGTGGATGATGGCGTTCAGCTTCTTGCGCGCGTCGGCGTCGCCGAACACGCGCTGGCCGAGCTTCGGGCGGTCGAGCTCGCCGTGTGCGTCCAGCAGGTCGCTGCCGAACTCCTGGACCACCTCCCGCAGACCGTCGCTGCCCTTGGCTACGACCTCGCGCGCGAGCAGATCTGCGTCGATCACGGCCACGCCGAGCTCGGAGAGGATGCGCGCCACGGTGCTCTTGCCGGATGCGATGCCGCCAGTCAGGCCGATGATGGGTTTGGGCTGCGTCATGTGGGTTTTTCGTACTCGAGCACGAGCGTGACTGGGCCGTCGACGCAGGCGTGTACTTGCATGGTTGCGCGAAACTGGCCGGTTGCAACCGTCATGCCGCGCTCGCGTAGCCCCGCGCAGACTGCCAGATACAGCCGCTCCGCGAGCTCCGGCGGTGCCGCGCGATCGAACGAGGGCCGTCTGCCCTTGCGAATGTCGCCGTAGAGCGTGAACTGCGACACGACCAGGATTTGACCGCCGACGTCGAGCACCGAGCGCGCCATCTTGCCCGCGCCGTCCTCGAAGATGCGCAGGCCCGCGAGCTTGTCTGCCATCCAGCTGACCTCGTCCGGGCCGTCGTCCTTGCCCACGCCGAGGTAGACCAACAGGCCAAATTCGATCGCGCCCACGCACGCGCCGGAGACCTCGACGCGCGATTCGCGCACACGTTGTGCGACAGCTCGCATGCGCGCGAGCTTACTACTTGTTACCGGGGGAACGTCGCCGTTCCCCCGCCCCGTCCCCCAAGGGGATTTGCTTCGCGGCACCGGTCAAAGCCGTCAGGGCCCCACCCTTCACGAGGTTCGCTTCGCTCACGCGGTACGCGCCTGCCCGAACGGCGTCAGGTGCTGTCTGCTAGACTGGACGTCGCGAGGCTGCGCAGCTTGGACCAATACGAAATCCGTGCGGGCACCACCGAACACTTCGCCGACGTCTGCGAGCTCGCGCGCCACCTGAACACGGTCAACTTGCCCGACAACCCGCGCGCCATCCGCGAGTTGCTCGAGACTTCGGAGCGGAGCTTCAGCGGTGAGCTGCGCGACCCGCGCCAGCGCGAGTACGTGTTCGTGCTGTGGGATGCGGGCCGTGGGCGGGTGCTCGGAACCTCGATGATCATCGCGCAGCTCGGCAGGCGCGGCGTGCCGTACATCTATCTGGAGGTGCGCAGCGAGGAGAAGTACAGCGGCTCGCTGGATCGGCACTTCGTGCATCGCGTGCTGACGACCCGCTACAGCTACGACGGGCCGACGGAGGTTGGCGGCCTGGTCATGCACCCGGAGTCGCGGCGCTCACCCGCGCGATTGGGCTCGCTGATCTCGTACGTCCGGTTCCTGTTCATCGCGATGCGCCGGCCCGACTTCCGCGACGAGGTGCTGGCGGAGCTGCTGCCGCCGTTCGACGCCGACGGCACGAGTCCGCTCTGGGAGGCCTACGGGCGGCGCTTCACCGAGCTCAGTTATCGCGAGGCGGACCAGCTGAGCAAAAGCAACAAGGAGTTCGTACGCAGCCTGTTTCCGGACGAGATCTACGCCACGCTGCTGCCGGAGGCGGCCCAGCGCGCGATCGGCGAGGTCGGCCCGGAGACTCGCGGGGTGGAGAAGCTCTTGCGCCGAATCGGCTTCGAGTATGCCGAGCGGGTCGATCCCTTCGACGGGGGACCGCACTTCACCTGCGCGACCGACCGCATCACGCTGGTGAGGGCCGCGCGCGAACGGCAGCTCACGGCTGCGGATCCGGCGCAGCTCGCGGCGGCGGGCGTGCGCGGGCTATTGGCGCGTAGCTACACGGAACCCCCTTATTTTAGGGCGTTGCCCGTGGATGCGCTGGGCGAGCTGCCGCTGGCAGCGGCCGGGTCGAACCGCCCAGGGCCGCCGCTTCGTGGGCTGGGCCTCCAAAAGCCGGCCGCCGCGGACCGGGTTTCGACGCCGTTCACCAGTGCCGGGGTGCAGATTCAGCCCTCCGAGCTCGGCGCGGCGGTCGTCCGCGAGGCCCCGCGGGGCGCCGGGACGGATCTCGAGGGCTCCGCGGGGCACCGGAAGCTTTCTTCGCTGGCCGTGAGCCCCGGCGTGATCGAAAAAATCGCCTCCGGGGATCCGGAATCGGCCTGGTGGGCCCCACTTCCGTGACGCCTGCGGCGCTATTTGGTGGCTCGGGCCGTGCGGCTAAGTGCGTGGAATCACGCGATATCAGCTGCTAGCTAGCCATCCCGAAGCGGGTCGCGGAGAAAGCTTTCCGCATTCACTTCGAAAAACCCTTGACGGGCCCGCCGCCATGAGTACATTCCGCCTCCCTCAGCCGGTTGGAACGGCGGGCCGAAAAAGCGATGAGCTCTTCGGCCAGTCAATCGAAGAAAAAGATTGACAGCAGTAACTGACCCGGCTAGAGTTTGCGCCCCCCGACAGCCGGGGGACATCGGTCCTTGAAAACTGAATCGGAAACGAGCCATTAGTATGAATGGCGGGTCCCGTCGGCAACAATAAGCCGACAACCTTGCAACAGAAACAGCCAACGCTGGGACTGTTCGCCTAACGACTTAACCATCGTTAGATGAATAAGCCGGCGGGGTTCAAGTGCTCTCAAGTTTAACTGGAGAGTTTGATCCTGGCTCAGAGCGAACGTTAGCGGCGCGCCTAACACATGCAAGTCGCACGAGAAAGGGCTTCGGCCCCGGTAAAGTGGCGCACGGGTGCGTAACACGTAGGCAATCTTCCCTCCGGCGGGGGATAACGTTCCGAAAGGAACGCTAATACCGCATGAGACCACGGACCCTTCGGGGACTGCGGTCAAAGCTGGCCTCTTCATGAAAGCTAGCACCAGAGGACGAGCCTGCGGCCCATCATTGCTAGTTGGTAGGGTAATGGCCTACCAAGGCTAAGACGGGTAGCTGGTCTGAGAGGATGATCAGCCACACTGGAACTGAAACACGGTCCAGACTCCTACGGGAGGCAGCAGTGGGGAATATTGGACAATGGGCGCAAGCCTGATCCAGCGACGCCGCGT
>DATEOF010000365.1:0-46769 GCA_035274465.1 Polyangiales bacterium | reverse complement strand
TCATCGCGAGCCGTTCATCTTCGCATACAACCCCAGGTAACGACTGGAATCGCTCGAAAAGCCTGGCCCGGCGAGGGCGGGCGGGGTCCGGGCGAGGTCACTGGGGGCAGGCCAGGTGACCCAATTCCGACCCGCGTGGTGGCCTGGGACCGCGTTCTGGTATACCACTGGCTCGCGAACTTAGAACCGATGGAGCTGGCGAGATGAAGGTTTGTGTGATCGGCGCAGGATATGTGGGGCTGGTGACGGGCACCGGCTTTGCCGAGACGGGTAACAACGTCGTTTGTGCAGACCTCGACCCGACCAAGGTTGCGACGCTCAATCGTGGCGAGACGCCGATCTTCGAGCCCGGTCTCGAGGAGATGATCAAGCGCAACATCGCGGGCGGCCGGCTCTCGTTCACCACCGATGTGGAAGCTGCGATCCTGCCCGCCGAGGTGATCTTCGTCGCCGTCGGAACGCCGCCGCGCGCCGACGGCGCTGCCAACCTGTCCGCGGTGGACGCGGTGGCGGAGACCGTCGCGAAGGTCGCCAAGCGCGAGTGCGTGCTGGTGCTGAAGAGCACGGTGCCCGTCGGCACCAACGAGCGCGTGCGCAAGATCGTGAAGGCCGCGCGCAAGGAGGGCGAGAAGCCCGTGCACGTGGTGTCGAATCCGGAGTTCCTCAAGGAAGGCGACGCCGTCTCGGACTTCATGCGTCCCGATCGCATCGTGGTCGGCTGTGACGAGGACGACGACTTCGCGCAAGACGCGATGCGCCGCCTGTACCACCCGCTGTCGCTCAGCCAGGATCGCCTGGTGTTCATGGCGCCGCCGAGCGCCGAGCTCACCAAGTACGTCTCGAACACCATGCTGGCGATGCGCATCTCGTTCATGAACGAGATCGCCATGCTGTGCGAGAAGGTCGGCGCGGACGTGAACGACGTGCGCGTCGGCGTGGGCAGCGACTCACGCATCGGTCCGAAGTTCCTGTACGCCGGCCCCGGCTACGGCGGATCGTGCTTCCCGAAGGACGTCTCGGCGCTCGTGCACGTGGCGCGCGAGCACAGCATGCCGCTCGAGCTCGCGCTCGCGACCGACCAGGTCAACCAGCGCCAGAAGGGCGTGCTGTTGCGCAAGATCAAGCAGCAGTTCGACGGCGACCTGCGCGGCAAGAAGATCGCAATCTGGGGCATCGCGTTCAAGCCGCGTACCGACGACATCCGTGAGGCCGCATCGCTGACGTTGATCGACGGCCTGCTCGCCGAGGGCGCCAAGGTATACGCGCACGATCCAGAGGCGCGCACCCTCGCTCGTCAGCGCTTTGGCGACACGATCACGATCGTCGATCAACAATACGACGCCTGCAACGAAGCCGACGCGCTCGTACTGGTCACTGAGTGGCGCGAGTACCAGAACCCGGACTTCGAGCGCATCAAGGCGGCCATGCGTACGCCCTTCCTGCTCGACGGACGTAACATCTGGAGCAGCTACGGGCTGCGCAAGCAAGGCTTCGTCTACAGCGGCATCGGCGTCCGCGGCAGCTGAGGCACCCTGTTGACCGGCGCTCAACCCTCAACGGAAGGCCGTCGTGCCGAAACGCGTCTTAGTCACAGGAGCTGCTGGCTTCATCGGTAGTAGTGCCGTGGATGCGCTTTTGGCTCGGGGGGACGAGGTCGTAGGGCTCGACAACTTCGACAGCTACTACGAGCCCGCCACCAAGCGCCGCAACCTCGCCCATGCGTCCGCCGCCTTCCCCGAGCGCTTCACGCTCGTGGAGGGCGATGTGCGCGACGCGCAGCTGGTCGGCCGGCTGTGCGCCGGGCGGCAGTTCGACGCGATCGTGCACCTGGCGGCGCTGGCAGGCGTGCGGGCCTCGATCGGCAACGCGCGGGACTACTTCGACGTCAACGTGCTGGGCACGGTCGCGTTGCTGGACGCCGCACGCGACACGGGGGTCGCAAACTTCGTGTTCGCGTCTTCGTCCTCGGTCTACGGGAGCGCGGACGAGGCTTCGTTCGTGGAGAGCGCCCCCTGCGACCGGCCGCTCGCGCCCTACCCCGCCAGCAAGCGTGCGGTCGAATTGCTGGGTCACAGCTACCACCACGTGCACGCGCTGAACTTCACGGCGCTGCGCTTCTTCTCGGTCTACGGGCCGCGCTGCCGGCCGGACCTGATGGCGCACAAGCTGCTGACCAGCCTGGTGCACGGCCGGGAGATCGAGCTGTTCGGCGGCGATATGCGCCGGGATTTCACGTATATCGACGACATCGTGGCGGGCGTGGTCAGCGCAGTCGACAAACCGCTCGGTTACGCGCTGATCAACCTCGGTCGCGGCGAGCCGGTCCAGCTGCTGGACTTCATCCGCACGCTCGAGGAGCTGAGCGGAGCGCGCGCTCACTTGCGCTCCGCGCCCAAGCCCAGCGCGGACGCCAGCCACACGTGCGCGGATATTCAACGTGCCCGCACGCTGCTCGGCTACGCGCCTCGGACCAGCTTGCGCGATGGACTCGGCAAGCTGTGGACCTGGTACCGCTCGGAACAGTGACCCAGCTGCCGAACTGAGCGCAGGATCCACTCGACGCCGCTCCCCTGCGCTGGCATCCTTGCGGTCATCTGCCAGGTCGACCAGTAGTTCGGGTATTTCGGGCGATTGCGCGCACATATGTCCCTGATCCTCGGTCTCAACGCCTACCACGCGGATTCCGCGGCCTGTCTGCTCATGAACGGTCGCTTGATCGCGGCGGCCGAGGAGGAGCGCTTTCGCCGCATCAAGCACTGGGCGGGCTTTCCTTCCGAGGCGATCGCCTATTGCCTCCGAGAGGCGGGAGTCAAACTCGCCGACGTCGACCACATCGCTCTGAACAGCGATCCGCGCGCGAACCTTCTGCGCAAGGCGCTGTTTGCGCTGCAGAAGCGTTCCGAGGTCGCGCTGGTCATGGACCGGCTTCGCAACGCGCGCCGGCGTTCGTCAGTCGAGGAAGAACTCGCGCGCGCATTTCCGAACGAGTCGTGGCGCGGCCGCGTGCACCGGGTCGAACATCACTTCGCGCACCTCGCCTCCTGCTTCCTCGTGTCGCCGTTCCACGAAGCGGCGGTCGTCTCCGTGGACGGTTTCGGCGACTTCTCGAGCGCGGCCTGGGGCGTGGGACGCGGACAACGGATCGAGGTCGATGGGCGCGTGTACTTCCCGCACTCGCTCGGCATCTTCTATCAGGCGCTGACGCAGTATCTCGGCTTCCCGAACTACGGCGACGAGTACAAGGTGATGGGTCTCGCGCCGTACGGTCAGCCGCGCTACCTCGACGCGATGCGGCAGATCGTCCGCACCCACGTCGACGGGACGTTCGAGCTGGACCTGAAGTTCTTCCGGCACCACCGCGAGAACGTGCCCTACCGCTGGAGCGACGGGGTGCCGGAGGTCGGCGCGCTCTATACCCCGCAGCTCTCTGCGCTCTTGGGACCTGAACGCACGCGAGACCAACCGCTCGAGGAGCGACACCGCGATATCGCCCGTTCCATTCAAGCTCTGTACGAAGAAGCCTTCTTCAATCTCTTGCGCCGACTACACGAAACCTACCGCCTGCCGAACGTCGTCATCGCGGGTGGCTGCGGCATGAATTCGGTCGCAAACGGCAAGATCGCGCTACACACCCCCTTCCGAGATGTGTACGTGCAAGCTGCGGCGGGCGACGCGGGCGGCGCGATCGGGGCCGCGTTCGCGGTAGCAAACGACACTGGAGTCGTGCCGGCGCGCGGCCAAATGCCACATGCATATTGGGGTCCGAGCTTCTCCACGCAGCAGATCGCCGATGTGCTGAGGAAACGCGAAAGCGACCTTGCGAGCGGCGGTTGCCGCGTCGAGCGCATCGAAGACGAAGACTTGCTCTGCACGAGGGTCGCGCAGCACATCGCGAATGGCGACGTCGTGGGCTGGTTCCACGGTCGCATGGAGTGGGGCCCGCGCGCGCTCGGCAATCGTTCGATCGTCTGCGACCCGCGCCGCTCCGACATGAAGGATCTGCTCAACCGCAAGATCAAGCGACGCGAGTCGTTCCGCCCGTTTGCACCGTCCGTCCTGCGCGAGAGTGTCCGGGACTGGTTCGAGCAGGAGCAAGACGTCCCGTTCATGATGCAGGTGTTTCAGATCCGCGAGGAAAAGCGCACGCAGATCCCCGCGGTGACGCACGTCGATGGGTCCGGCCGCTTGCAGACCGTATCTGCGGAGTCGAACCCTCGTTATCACAAGCTGATCTCACGCTTCCGTGACCTGACCTCCGTCCCGATGATCCTCAACACGTCGTTCAATGAAAACGAGCCGGTGGTGTGCCGGCCCGAAGAGGCACTCGATTGCTTCCTCCGCACGCGCATGGACGTGCTCGCGCTCGAAAACTACGTCATCACGCGCGAACCGTCGGCGGGCCAAACCGACTAACAACGACAGGTTCCTCATGACACTCCCGCTCATCGTAGTCACCGGCGCCGGCGGTTTCATCGGCGGACATCTCGTCGCGCATTTCCGGGCGCAAGGTGGCTGCCGCGTTCGCGCCGTGGACGTGCGCAGCCCACAGGATTGGTACCAGCGTTTCTCGGACGTCGAGAACCTACAGCTCGACCTGCGCCTGCGAGAAGCCTGCCTGCATGCCTGCGAAGGTGCGGCGGACGTGTATCAGCTCGCTGCGGACATGGGCGGCATGGGCTTCATCGAGACGCACAAGGCCGATTGCATGCTCAGCGTCCTGATCAACACGCACATGTTGCAGGCCGCCCGTGCCCGCGGGGTGCAGCGGTTCTTCTTCAGCTCGTCGGCCTGCGCGTACAACGTCGAGCTGCAGCGGTCCGAAGCGGTCGTTCCGCTGAAGGAGTCCGATGCGTATCCCGCGATGCCGGAGGACGGCTACGGCTGGGAGAAGCTGTTTTCGGAGCGCATGTGCCGGCACTTCACCGAGGACTTCGGCCTGTACACGCGCGTGGCGCGCTTCCACAACGTCTACGGTCCCTACGGGACCTGGGATGGCGGGCGGGAGAAGGCACCGGCCGCGATTTGCCGCAAGGCGATCGAGGCGCTGGAAACCGGCAAGCACGAGATCATGATCTGGGGCAATGGCCAGCAAACCCGCAGCTTCATGTACATCGACGACTGTATCCGCGGCATCCGCGCGATCATGGACAGCTCGCTCGACGCGCCGATCAACCTCGGTTCGCGCGAGCTCGTGACGGTCAATGACCTCGTCACGCTGGCCGAGGGTTTCGCCGGGCTCAAGCTCGAGCGACGCTACGACCTCAGCGCGCCCAAGGGCGTCAACGGCCGCAACAGCGACAACACCTTGATCCGCCAGAAGCTTGGCTGGGAGCCGTCGCTACCGCTCGAGGTCGGCCTGCGCAAGACGTACCAGTGGATCCACGAGCAGTACCGTGCCCGACGCGCCGGTCAGCGGGTCGCGGTGTAACGCGCCGATGCCGGATAGCCGCGGACAGCCCAACATGAGCGACAGCCCGGCGCACGGCCGCGATCGCGAGGCCGTGGACGCGGCAGCGCGGCCTGTCGACGTGGTCCTGATGATGCGGCGCCCGCGGGGTGGAAACTTCAGCGTCGAGAACATCGTCGAGGGCGTCATTCAGTCGCTGGGCCCGGAGTTCTCGCCGCGCCGCGCGGTCTCGCGCTTTTACAGCAACGGGTTCCTCCCGCGCCTCTACAACATGCTCGAGGCCCGTGCGCGCCAGGGCGACATCAACCATGTGACCGGCGACGTGAATTTCCTCGCGACGTTCCTGGATCCGCACAGGACCATCGTCACGATCCTCGATTGCGGTCGGGTCTCGGAGCGCTCGGACTGGCGCAGCCTCTTGATCAAGCTGTTCTGGTTCTCGATCCCGGCTCGCCGCTGCTGCGCGATCACCGTCATCTCGCACGCAGTCAAGCGCGAGCTCCTGGAGCTGGTGGGCGTCGAGCCCGAGAAGGTCCACGTGATCCCGGTCGCGGTTCCCTCGTTATACCGAGAGTCCCCGAAGGCGTTCGACGCAGAATGCCCAACAATCCTCCACATCGGCACGAGCCCGAACAAGAACCTACCGCGTCTGGCCGAAGCGCTGGGCGGTCTCCGCTGCCGGCTCGTCGTCATCGGGCGCCTGAACGACAGCCAGCGACGCATACTCGATGAGCGAGCGATCGACTACCGCAACGAGTTTCAGATCTCGAACGAACGCATGCTCGAGCTCTATCAGCAGTGCGACCTGGTGGCGTTTGCATCGACGTTCGAGGGGTTCGGAATGCCGATCATCGAGGCCAACCTGGTCGGCAGGCCGGTCGTGACCGGGAACGTCACGTCCATGCCCGAGGTCGCTGGAGATGCCGCATGCCTGGTGGATCCGTTCGATGTCGCGTCGATCCGGGCAGGGATCGAGAAGGTCATAGAAGACTCGGACTATCGCGAGCGACTCGTTCGCAACGGCTACGCAAACGCGCGGCGGTACAGCCAGGGTGGCATCACTGCGCAGTATGAGGCACTCTACCGTCAGGTTGCATGGCACACACCCGAACCCTAATCACTCAGCGGCAGAGTGGCGCGGTCAGCCAGGCGCTGACGCGAGCGATCGGTGCGAACGCGCTGATGGTCGCGGGCGTAGCGCTGGGCCTGGTGCACTTGCTCCTGCTCATCCTCGGGTTGGAGGACGAGCTGGTGGGTGCCTGCGCGGCAGCGAGCGCGGTCATGTTCGCGCTGATCGGGTACGCGCTGAAGCGGAAGCTCGTGTTCGAGCTTTCTTTCGTGATTGCTTTCGCCATCGGTAACGTCACATCGTGGGCGTACTTCAACTACGCCTACGTGCGGTTCACGAACTTCACGATCGGCAACAACCACGAGCTCAGCGCCTGGCTGACGGCGCTGCTGGTCGCCGGTGCCGCCCTTGGCAGCATCGTAACCCAGCGCGTACTCGGGCGTGAAACGCTCTCCCCCGAGCGGTTCCAGCGCTTCGTGCGACGCTGGGAGACTTTGGCCGTCACCGGCTTGACGTTCGGTTTGGTCACGCTTGGCTACCTGCTTACAGGCTGGCTCAATGGCCGGTGGGACCTTCCGGAGGAGGAAGGCTTCGGATTGAGCTACGTGGTGCGTGGGATCGGCGTTATCGGCTACACGTTGTTCCTGGTCCTGGGCGCTCGGCTTCAACCGCCGCTGTATTCGGGCCGTAGCCTGTTCGCGCTCACCATGGCAACGCTGGTTGCTCTCGCGCAAGGCTTGAGCGGTGGACGCTCCGCGAGCGTGATCATCATCGGGGTGCTGTTGGTCGGAGCGCTGTTCAGTGAGCTGGGCTTTCGCCGTTGGCTGGGCCTGGCATTCTGCCTCGGACTGACGGGCATGCTGTTCATCGCTCTGGTGGGCGACGCGCGTTCACGTCAGGGCTTCGCACATGGAACGGTCTCCGACCGTATCGACGCCATCACCTCCGCCGCTCGTGACTCGTCCGAGGTGGAGGATGATGGTGACGGCCCGCTTGCGGTCATGGTTTCGCGCTTCTTCGAGCCGTCCGGACAGGTGGTGATCGACGAGACCGTCTGGTCTCAGCGCTATGCAGGTTTCGAGAACTTCGAACGCTTGCTGACGCTGCTGCTGCCGAAGGCGGTCGCACCTGACAAGTTGCCGATCAACGACAGCTCCGAAGTGCTGATGCGAGACTATGGCTTCAAGCTCAGCAGGTCCTTCGCGGTCCCAATCACGTTACTCGCCGACGCCTACAGGCGGGGAGGCGCAATCTGGGTTGGACTGCTCGGGTTGTGCGCAGGCGTGTTCATGCGGCTCCTGCTGCGCTGGACCATGCTGCTGCTCGGGCCGGACCTCGGCGTGATGTGCTCCTGTAGCCTTATCATTTCCTTCGGGAGCGAGTACATGAACTCGGTCCTCGGGTTCCTCAACACCATGAGCTACACATGGCTCAAGCAGCTGGTGCTCTTTGCAATCCTGGGCATCGCCATGCGCCTGCTCGGCCTGCTCGCCGCGCCCTCGCGAGTGGTGAACCCATCGCGGTTCACTTGAACGCCACCGCCAAGAGGTTCTGGCTCAAGATGGGGTTCTCGAGCGAACCGGTCTCCGCCACCAGGGCCGTGCGCAGCACTGTTCGAGTCGCCTGCCAGAGCCCCCAGCGGACAGCGCTCTTGAGTCCGTGGACCGTCGGTGGATCCTCGTGGCACTCGGTGCGGGCGAACTGGGCAGCAAGGCAAACTTGCGCGATCGACAGCTTGGTAAACGCGTTGCGATGCGTGAAGTCACCGTAGCGCACCCGGCCGAAGAACGGCGACTCCGCGTTCACGGTGTGCATGACGAGGCGGCCGCCGGGACGAAGCACGCGATGCACCTCGTCCAGCAGCTTCATCACTTCCTCCTTGTCGAGGTGCTCGAGCAAGTCGATCGCAATCACGACATCCTTGCTGCTCTCCGGCAGCCGCTCCAAGGCGGTGAACACATCCGCCTGCTCCACTCGCGTCGTGCCGGCGGCGCGGGCCCGTGCGACCTGCTCGGGAGAGAGATCCACACCGAGCGCGTCTCCGTAGCCGTGAGCGGCGAGGCAACGGAGCAAGCCGCCGTCCCCGCATGCCAGCTCGAGCACGGCTGCCGACTTGTCCTTCGGGAGATACGCCCTCACGAGGCGGTCGTAAAATGGTCGACGGCTGCTATCGCCCAGCGCGACGGGAACGCTGGCGTCGCGGCCCATCAGCGAACGATAGCGGGCGTACATGCGACTGCGATGGTCGGTGATCATCGGGCGGTACCCGAATCGCGCGGAACATTGCGATTTTTTCGACGAGCCAGCATCGTATCCACACAATGCCCGCGCACTATACGTTGACTCGCGCCAGCCAAGCAACGCTCCGCGCGGCGTGCACAACCTGGTCCTGACGACAACGACATGTCTCCGCCCGCAGCGCTACCGGAACACCGCACCCTCAAGACAGTCCTCGTCAACGGCGTCTCGTTCTTGCTCACGGCCGGGCTCGGGTTCTTCAGCGTGCCGATCTGCTTGCGGACGTGGGGCGCCGAGCGCTACGGCACCTGGCTTGCGCTGCTCGCCGGGTTCACGATGCTGCGCACGCTCGACAACGGCTATGCGAGCTACGTCGGGAACGAGCTCAACGTCCAGCACCACGTCGATCCGCTGCGGCTGCGCAAGGTTCTCTCGTCCGCATGGCCGATCTGTCTCGGCCTGGGTGCGGTGCAGCTCACCGCGACCATCGTCCTGGCCGTCTCCAATACCCTGTACTCGATCCTCGGGGTAGCCCAGCTGGACGTCGAACGTCATCGCCTCGGCTTGAGCCTGGGGATCCTAGTCGTCAACTGGACGATCACCGGGTCCTATCCCTGGATCATCAATCGGCTGCTGCTGCCCACGGGCTTCATGTACGAGGCGGCGTGGTGGTCGATCGGGCTGCAGGCCGCCCAGGCCGCCGCGCTGCTGACCTCCGCCGTGCTCGTCCTGCCGGTGCACCAGGCTGCGATCTTCTACTCCATCATGCAGGCTGGAGCGATGCTGGCTATCGCCGCCTACGTGCGCCGGCGCGTGCCCGAATACTATCCATGGTGGCGAGGCGCGAGCGTGCGCCAGGGCATCCACGACCTCGGCCAATCCGTGCTGCTGACGATCAGCCTGATAGGGCAGCAAGCGACCGTCAGTGGAATGGTGCTGGCGGTGTCGAGCACGCTGGGCACGGCCATGGTCCCGCTGTTCGTGGCCACGCGAACGCTGTCGAACCTCTGGACGAGCGCGAGCACGATCTTCGTCACGCCGCTGGCTCCCGAGATCGTCAAGCACCACAGCCTGCGGCAAACGGAGAAGCTCGCCCAAATCTTCAGGATCTACTGGTTGTTCAGCAGCGTGGCCGTGAATGGATCGATGATCCTCGCGATGCCGATCATTCAACTCTTTTTCGCGCGCTGGGCCAATGGCTTGGCCCTCAACTTCCCGCTCTTCTTCGGCATGATGGGCGCGGTCGTCTCTACGACCTTTGGCTCGGTGCTGCTCGTATACCTCCACGGCATCAACCAGCTGCGAGCGCAGCTGTTCATCACGGGCGCGCGCGCGCTGCTCGCCTTTGTGCTGTCTTTCCTGTTCACCGACCACCAGGGCATCGGGGGCATCGGAATCGCGATCTGGATCGCGGAGCTCATCTCGTCCGTCGTGGTCTCTCTGTATTGGACTACAAGCGAGCTCATGCGCCTGGGCGGCCGCTTCGAGCAGCTGTCCATCGCACGCCCTCTGCTCGGCATGTTGCCCATCCAGATGTTGGTGATGCACGCGATGTTCATCGGGCCGCCAAGCTACATGTGGCTGGCCGTCGCGGCGCTAGCCACCGCGCTGAGCGGTCTCCACCAGTGGTTCGGCCTCGCCCCCGATACCAGGGCGCGTGCGCTCCGCTTGCTCCGCTTGCGTGCTTCGGCGTGAGCGAGAAGCCGCTCAATCGCCCGCGGCGTGCTCCAGGTCAGCGCGGACCATGATCTCGACCAGCTTGGCGAACGTCGTGCGCGGCTTCCAGTCGAGGTCCGTGCGGGCCTTGCTCGCGTCGCCCACGAGATAGTCCACCTCTGCCGGACGATGGTAGTCGCTGCTGAGCTCGACCCGGATGTTGCCGGCGCGATCGCGCGCGCGCTCGTGCTCGCCCTCGCCTTCCCAGCGCAGCGGCATCTCGACGATCTCGAAGGCGCGGTCCACGAACTCGCGCACCGAGTGTGTCTCGCCGGTCGCCAGCACGTAGTCACTCGCCTCTTTCTGCTGCAGCATCCTCCACATGCCTTCGACGTACTCCGGCGCATAGCCCCAGTCACGCTTGGCGTCCAGGTTGCCGAGCACGAGCTTTTGCGCGCGACCGCGCGCGACCGCCGCAACCCCCAGGCTGATCTTGCGCGTCACGAACTCTGCACCGCGCAGCGGCGACTCGTGGTTGAAGAGCAGGCCGGAGCAGGCAAAGGTCTGGTACGACTCGCGGTAGTTCACCGCGATGTAGTGTCCATAGAGCTTCGAGACCCCGTACGGGCTCCGTGGATGGAACGGCGTGAGCTCGGTCTGCGGCGTCTCGCGCACCTTGCCGAACATCTCGCTCGTCGACGCCTGGTAGAACCGGATGTCGGGGTTTACGGTTCGGATCGCCTCGAGCAGGTGAAGCACTCCGATCGCGTTGACCTGCGACGTGACGATCGGCTGATCGAACGAGGCCTTCACGAAGCTCTGCGCAGCGAGGTTGTAGACCTCGTCCGGACGCACGTCCTGGAGCGTGCGCAGCACGTTGGAGTACTCCTGCAGATCGCAGTAGGCGATGCGTAGGTCGGAGCCGATGCCGAGGCGCTTCAAGCGCCAGTGCGTCGTTTCTCCGCTGCGTCGATCCGCGCCTACCACGCTGTAGCCCTTGCCGAGTAGCAGCTGGGCCAGGTACGCGCCGTCCTGCCCTCGGATACCGGTGATCAACGCCGTGCGTGCCATGTCTAGACCTTTCCCTGCTGGTGGAGGTGCTCTCGCAACTCGGCCAGACCCGATCGTGAACCGATCTCGTAGAAACGCTCCGTGACCTCGTACCCCGACAGACGGCCTCGCTCGACGAGTCGTTGATATACCGCGGCGAGGTCGAAGGCATCCTGCTGCGCGAACGCCTCGAACGCTTGGTGGCTCAGGATGCCGAGGCCCCAGTCGATGTGTCGCATGTCTTCGCTGCGCGCGCGCTTGTCGTAGCGCACGATGCGACCGTCGCGGAAGACCACGTTGCTCGTGTCCAGGAGGTTGTCGTTCTGGAACACGGTCATCAGCGCGAGTGGAGGATTTCCGCCCTGCCGTTCGCGCACGAAGTGCCGGTACACGTCGAGGTAGTCGCAGCGCAGGTAGCTGTCGCCGTACACGACCAGGAATGGGTCCGTGAGCAACGGCAGCGCCTGGCGGAGCGCGCCGCCGGTGCCTAGCGCGCGCGGTCCGTCGCGACAGATCCGCACACGCATACCTGTGGGCGCGTGCGCATCCACCCAGCCTTCGATCTGATCTGCCAGATGGCCGGCACAGATGACCACGTCGGCCAGGCCGGCGCGCTGCAACATATCGAGCTGCCAGGCCAGGAAAGGCCTGCCGAGCACGTCCAGCAGCGCCTTCGGCGTGTTCGCGACCAACTCACCGAGTCGGGTGGCGAGGCCGCCCGCCAGGATGGCTATGGTCGGAGCCTCGCTCATTCAAGTCTGCGTCACGAGCTTCGTGCCTTCGAAGTCGAAGCGGAAGCGAACCTCGGTCATGCCGGCCGCGGTCATGGCGTGGCGGAGGCGGCTCTTGTCCTCGGTGTAGAAGAGCAGGAACCCGCGACCGCCGGCCCCGATCAGCTTGCCGCCGAGTGCTCCGTTCTGGAGCGCGAGGTCGTACCACTGGTCGATCTGCGGGTTACTCATGCCACCGGAGCGCTCTTTCTTTCGGGCCCAGTGCTCGTTCATGATTTCCGCGAAGGTGCGCAACTCGCCAGCTTCGAGCGCGCTCTGGATCCGCAGCCCCATCTCCTTGATGTCGTGCAGGTTGTGCATCATCGCGGAGTCGCGCTTCTTGCTACGCGTATCCTGATCCGAGAGCACGTTGGCGGCGCTGCTCGTGATGCCGGTGAAGAACAGCAGCAGGCCATCCTCGAGGTCGAACAACGTCTGTTCGGAGACCTTGAGCGGCTCGGCGTCGACGCGGCCGTCCGGCATGAAGCGGAAGCAGGTCAAGCCGCCGTAGGCAGCGATGTACTGATCCTGCTTGCCGATGGGCTCGCCCAGGCGGTCGATCTCGATCCTGCAGGCCTCTTCAGCGAGGACCTGCGGCAGCACGATCTTCTTGCGGTAGGCGTGCAGGGCCTTGAGCAGTGCGGTCGTGAAGCTGCCGGAGGATCCCAGGCCCGTGCCTGCCGGGATGTCGGCCATGCTGGCGATCTCGAGGTGCGGATGATCCGGGAACTCGAGCATCCTCATGGCTTCGCGGATGATCGGGTGCTGGACCTGACCCAGCGCCTCGGGGCGCTCCATCTTCGAGTACTTGAGGATGAATTGCCCCGTGAACGTGTGGTGCAGCGTGACGTACACGTACCGATCGATCGCCGCCGCGATCACGAAGCCGGAATAATCGCGGTAGTAAGACGGAAGATCCGTCCCACCGCCCCCGATCGAGATGCGAAGTGGACTGCGGGTGATGATCATTCGGCAGCTCCGTTCGGCCCTGCGGCCAGCCAAGAGACCTGGTTTTGAACGTATACGCGCTCGACGACCGAGAGCACGGCCTGCGTCGAGGAGAGCCCCGGCTCGCACGCCACGCGCCGTTCAGCGATCTCGCGACGGACGTGACGCCACTGTTCCACCCACGAAGTGTCAGCCCCGGGATATTCCCAGATGGTTGTGTCAGGTGGACCCATCTCTGGTTTCATCTTGAAGAACGAGAGCCGCTCGGTCCCGTAGCTGCCGCCCAGGCCGTCTACCTGGAGCTTCGCGTCGCGGCCCACGATCTCGAGCGAGAAGAGGTTCTTCCACTCGGTCCAGGTGACCTGGAGCTGCGCGGTCATACCGGAGGCGGTGCGCAGGGTCAGGAAGGCATTGTCCTCGACCGGCATGTCCCAGAAGTACGTGGCGATCACGCCGTGCACGTCCACGAAGGGAGCGCCGAGGTACCAGCTCGCCAGGTCGATCAGGTGGGCGCCCTGGTCGAGCAGCTCGCCGCCGCCGCTGATCTCCGGCTTCGCGCGCCACTCTCGGTCGTAGCCCGGCCGGCCGCCATGACCGTAGCGTCCGCGGACGTAGTACAGCGGCCCGAGCTCGCCCGCGTCGATCAGCGATCGCGCCTTCTGCATGGCCGGGTGGAACCTGTGGTTGAAGCCGACGTGCACACACAGGCCGCGGCTCTCCGCGAGCTTACGCACCGGCTCCAGCTCTTTCGCGCGGCAGGCCCCAGGCTTCTCGAGCAGGACGTGCTTGCCCTGCTGGACGGCCGCCAGCGCGAGCGAGGCCAGCTGGTTGTGGGGCGTGGCGATCACGACGATGTCGACGCCGGGGTCGCGCACCAGCTCTTCGGCGCTGACTCCTCGTGCCCCGCTGCTTCGCGCGAGCGTGGCCGCGCGCTCGGGCAGGACGTCCGCCACCAGGCTGACCCGGTCCGGAGCCTGCACTGCCGCCGCGCGCTTCTGACCGATCAGGCCGCAGCCCAGGATGCCGACGTTCATGATCCTGCCTTGCTGTCGGACCGGGCGGTCATTACCCAGCGGTTCTCGAGCAGCCAGTGCAGCGTGCCACGCAGGCTGTCGCGGATCGACCGCTTGGGGGCCCAACCCAGGCCGCGCATGCGCTTGCAGTCCAGCAGGATGAATGGGTTGTCCCCGACCCAGCCGCGCTTGCCGCCGCTATACTCCAGCTTGGGACTTACGCGCATCGCGTCGATGATCGTGGCGATCGAGTCGTTGACCTCGACGTACTCATCGGTGCCGAGGTTCAGGATGTTCACCGGGTCAGGGGCGCGGTCGAGCGCGAGCAGGATCGCGTCGAGACAGTCCTGCACGTGCAGGTACGACTTCTTCTGGTGGCCGTCTCCCAGCACCGCCAACCGATCGGGATGTTCGAGCAGCTGCTTGGAGAAGTCGTAGACGTGGCCGTGGGTGTAGCGCTCGCCCAGGATCGAGACGAAGCGGAAGATCCAGGCCCGCATGCCGTACGCCTCGCAGTACGCGGAGATCAAACCCTCGCCGGCCAACTTCGACGCGCCGTACAGCGAGGTTTGCACTGGAAACGGCGCGTCTTCGGGCGTCGGAAACACCTTCGCCTCGCCGTAGACCGATCCAGTCGACGAAAACGCGATGCGCTTCACGCCCGCCTTCCGCATGGCCTCGAGCACGGTCCACGTGCCTATCGTGTTGTGATCGAGATCCTTGCGCGGCTGGTCGAGCCCGAAGCGAACGTCTGCGTTGGCGGCGAGGTGGAAGACCGTATCGTGGCCGGTGATCGCAGCCGTGAGCTGCGCCTGGTCCAGGATGTTGCCTTCTACCAGGCGATAACCAGGCTGACGCTCGGCTCCCGCGAGGAAGCGGCGCTGACCGGTCGAGAAATCGTCGTAGACCGTAACCTCGTGACCAGAGGCCAAGAGCCGATCGACCAAGTTACTGCCGATGAAGCCGGCACCCCCGGTCACGAATGCTTTCATAGCGTGAAGCCCGCTGCCTTGGCGTCGTCGTAGAACATCTTGACGGTCTCGAGCGAATACTCGGCCAGGTCCTTGCCCTGCAGGTCCAGCTTCTTGATCAGATCGTTGGTGGCCGTGATGATGTGACAGCCCACCTGGTCGGCCTGGTAGATGTTCAACACCTCACGCGGGCTTGCCCACAGCAGCTCGGCCCGCGGGGCAACCTTCAGGATGGAGAGCGCCTCGGCCATCAGCGGCATCGGGTCGAGACCGGTGTCTGCGATGCGTCCGGCGAAGACCGAGACCACGCTCGGCGCTCCGTTCTTCAGCGCCTGCGCCACGGCGCGAACCTGCTCGAGCGTCAGCAGCGCCGTGACATTCAGTTGAACGCCCGCGTCGCTCAGGCGCTGGATCAGCTCGTAGCTCGGCTTTCGCTGCGTGTTGGTGACGGGGATCTTCACGTAGACGTTCGTGCCCCAGGAGCGGATCTCGAGCGCCTGGCGCTCCATCTCGGCGAACTCGTCCGCGAAGACCTCGAACGAGATCGGTCGATCCTTGATCACCGACAGGATGTCCTTGGCGAACGCTCGGTAGTCGGAGATGCCAGCCTTGCGCATCAGCGTCGGGTTGGTGGTGAACCCCGCCACGCGAGGGTTCTGGTACATGTCGAGCATTCCCTTGCGGTCTGCTCCGTCCGCGAAGAGCCGGATGCGCAGCTTCGATGTCATCGGATTTCCTTCTGGTTGGTTGGGTCAGGGTTCGCGTCAAAGCGTGCAAACGGCGCGTGGCTGCACGGACGCGCGACCGTTCGCTTCGTCGCAGGCGCCACGAGGACAGCTTGGCTCGACATGATCGCCTCCGTCGTCAACGAGCGGCGGCGGATTCCCACTTCGTCGCTTGCTGCTTGAGCGCAGGATGTGAAACCAGCAAGTGCCACAGGACTGCCTGGAACGCCTCGGTGTGAGGCGTCACGTGCTCGGGGTTGACGGTCGGCACGACCAACACGTCTTGACTCGCGCGGGCCGCGTACCCGTCGGGCTTACCCACGATGCCGAAGATCTGGGCCCCGACTGACTCGGCGTACTGGATCGCCTTGACCAGGTTCGGGCTGATGTTCTTCTCGAGGCTCCCGCCTCCGACTGACAGCACGAACAGCGCATCATCGCTGCGCAGGCGCGATCCTCGCAGCCAGGCCGCGAAGATGGTGTCCCAGCCCTCGTCGTTCGCGCGGGCGGTCAGCTCACTCACGTTGTCGGTCGGGGCATAGGCCTCGAACCCGCAGAGCTTTCGAAAATCGTTCACGGCATGCCCGCAATTGCCGGCCGAGCCGCCGACCCCGAGCAAGAAGAGTCGACCGCCGCGCGTTCGCACCTCGGCGAGCTTGCTGGCGACCGTGTCGATCTTGGTTGCATCCAACTCCGAGACCACGCGCGCAGCTTCGGCCAAGAATTGCCTGCTGAAAGACACTTGTTTCTCCTCGTAAAGCGGCCGTATCGTACTCACAGCTTGGTTGCGGAGCAACACTCGTTCATTCACGTCGAGTCGTTCCGCGCGGTAGTGTCGACATGTCGCACCCTGTGTTCTCTGCCATGCGCGTGAGCAACGCCAGCTTCGCCTACTTCGGATTGTTCCTGTCGAAGCAGATGGCGCGGCTGGGACACCTCGGCGCGCTCTACACCAACCTGCCTGCCAGCCGGCTCGGCGACGTACCGCCCTCGGCGTACCGCAGCCAACCGCTGCTGTCTGCGCCCATGGCGCTGCGCAAGCTGGGCTTCCCCAAGGTCGCCGATCGCCTCAACCTGCCCACGGTTCAGTTGTTCGACCGCTGGGTGTCGAGGTCGCTCGACGCTTGCGACGTGTTCCATTGCTTCTCGAGTTTCGGGCTCGAGTCGTTCCGGACCGCGCGCGAACGCTTCGGTGCGCTGACGGTCGTGGAACGAGGTTCTTCGCACATTCGCTTCCAGGATCAGATCGTGCGCGAGGAGTACGCCCGCTGGGGCGTGCCCCACCGCGGCATCGACCCGCGCTACATCGAGCGCGAGGAGGCGGAGTACGCGCTCTGCGATCGGATCACGGTTCAGTCCACGTTCGCCGAGAGAACGTTCCTGGCCAGGGGTGTACCGCAGAGCAAGCTGATCAAGCTGCCGCTCGGCGTGGACGTCGGCATGTTCCGCCCCGACCCCAAGCTCGACGGGGTGTTTCGGGTGCTCTACGCCGGGTCCTGCTCGTTCCGCAAAGGTGTGCCGTATCTGCTGGAGGCGGTACGGGGCCTCGAGCTGCCGAACTTCGAGCTTGCGATCAACGGCTCCGTCGAGCCGGGCATGCGCGAGTTGATGGCGCGCCACGCCGGCGACTATCGCTTCCTCGGGTTTCAGCCGCTGGATCAGCTGTACAAGGTGTATTCGCAGGCCTCCGTCCTCGTACTACCCACGCTCGAAGACGGATTCGCCAAGGTGGTCACCGAAGCCATGGCCTGTGGCGTGCCTGTGATCGCCACCGACCACTGCGGCGCAATGGACGTGCTGACCGACGGCGTCGAAGGCTTCATCGTGCCTGTGCGCGACCCCGCGGCGATCCGGGAGAAGATCCTGTTCCTCTACGAAAATCCAGAGGTTCAGCGCGCGATGGCGACGGCCGCTCTGGCCCGCGCCCGCTCGCTCGCTGGCTGGGACCGCTACGGTGACCTCGCCGCTGCCGCCTATGCGCGGGCGTTGGCTGAACATCGCGGCCAGGCGCGGCCGTCCAACGCGATCTCGAGTTCGTGATACGGTTCGTGGCCGGCATGCCCCACGCCTACAACATCCGTCTCAAGGACGCTGCTGTTCACGGGTACGCTCAGCGGTATTGCTTCTTGAACGGTCCTGACCCGGACCTGAACCGCAGGCTGCGAGCCGAGGTCTTGCAGAGTCGCGTTCCGCTGGCTGATGAGCAAGACGCGAACGGCATCCGGATGATCAGCCTTCAAGAGCAACGCGCGGCGGAGCAGGCATTTTCCGGGATGCGCGTGCCGAGCGAGCTGAGGCTCGATCCGCAGACCGTCGCCGCCTGGACGAAGAACCTCGCCTGGAAGGTGCAGTGCATCCCGAGCGCAGCCCGCTCCGTGCTCGTGCTCGGCTCGGCTTCCGGGCGCGAAGCCCTGTTCATCCGCCATCGGTTACCGGCAGCGCGCATCGTCTGCGCCGATTTCGAGGACGCCCGGCTGCCGCATGTCGAGCACGCGCTCGGGATCGAGTTCCATCACGGAGACTTCAACGAGCTCCTACGCTCGAGCAGCGGCGCCTTCGACGTCGTGTTTTCCAACCACGTGCTGGAGCACTTGTTCGAGCCGGACAAGACCTTGGGCTTGGCCCGCGCCGCACTCTCGACGAGTGGTCAGTTTATCGCGGCGTTGCCGCTGGATGGGCAGCCGCGTGCGCCGTTCAGCGACGCCCTCGCGTGTGACGCCTTGCACCCCCTGGACATGTGCACCATCGACGTGGGTCATGCCTGGAAGACCAACGTGACCGAACTACGGAAGGCCTTGCGGGCGGCCGGCTTCGACGAAGTCCAGCTGCAGGGCCGGGACCGTTACTTCTCGGTGGCCGGCCGGCAGTTCAGCAGCCAGGACGCGTTCTATCGGCGCGCTCGACTCGGCTTGGCGCTCAATCGCGCCGTGTTCGGCACCACGCGTGCGGTGCTCAAGAGAGCCTTTCCAGCGGACGTCCCGCCGCTCGTCTTGAAGGCCATGTTCGGCATCGAGCACCGCTTCTGGTTCGGGTCGAACCGCTTGAAAAACGAGTTCTCGGTTGAGTGTCTGGCGACGTGCAGGTAGCGTCCGCCCATGAATGTTTGCGTCGTCGGGCTCTGGCACCTGGGTAGTGTCACCGCAGCATGCTTGGCGCAGATGGGGCACCGCGTGGTCGGCCTGGACTCTGATCCAGCGACCATACTCGGTCTGCAGCGCGGACAGCCGCCGGTGTTCGAACCCGGCCTGGCCGAGCTGATCGCGACTGAGACTCGCGCCGGCCGCCTCAGCTTCTCCAGCGAGGCTTCGCAAGCGCTCGCCGAGGCCGAGGTCGTCTGGATTACCTACGACACCCCGGTCGACGACGACGACGTGGCGGATGTGGACGGAGTGCTCGCCAGGGTCGAGGCACTCTTGCCTCATGTGCGAAGCGGAGCGGTGGTCCTGATCTCGTCGCAGCTGATCGCCGGCTGCACGCGCCGTCTGCAGCAGAAGTGTGATCGAGCGCAGCCTTCGCGGGGCATCGAGTTCGCCTATTCGCCGGAGAACCTGCGGCTCGGCAAAGCCATCAGCGTGTTCCTCGAGCCAGACCGGATCGTCGTCGGAGCCAACACGGAGCGCGTTCAAAACGTGGTGACCGAGCTCCTTTCGCCCTTCAAGGATCGCATCCTGTGGATGTCGGTCGAGTCGGCGGAGATGACCAAGCACGCACTCAACGCCTTCCTCGCGATGTGCGTCAGCTTTGCCAACGAGGTCGCTGCCGTCTGCGAGCAAGTCGGTGCCGACGCCAAGCAGGTCGAGGCCGGCTTGAAGAGCGAGAAGCGCATCGGGCCCTTCGCGTACCTCTCGCCCGGAGCGGCCTTTGCCGGTGGCACGCTGGCGCGCGACGTCCAGTACCTCAAGGTGTTGGCGCGCGAGCACGGCCAGCCGGGGCTCCTGTTCACGGCGATCAAGGACAGCAACGACCGGCACCGCAAGTGGGTCCAGTTCAGGCTGCAGGGGCGCTTTGGCTCGCTCCAAGGCCGGCGCGTGTGCGTCCTCGGACTGACCTATAAACCGGGCACCGATACGTTGCGTCGATCGTCATCGGTCGAGCTGTGTCGCTGGCTCCACGAGCAAGGTGCTCGCGTCAGCGCGCATGATCCCCGGGTGACGGAATTGCCGTCCGAGCTCGCGCGAGTCATCGAGCTGGCTGCGAGCATCGAGGCTGCGCTCAAGGGCGCCGATGCGGTCGTGATCGCGACACCCTGGCCCGAGTATCAGTCGCTACCCGCCGAGCTGGTGCGAAGCACGATCTCGACGCCGATCGTCGTCGACGCAAACCGCGCCGCGGCGCGCACGCTCGATGCTGCGGGGATCGAATACATCGCAGTGGGCACTCCAGCCCGCACTCACGCCTGAGGCACGACGTCGATGAATGAACTGAAGGGTCGAGCGGCGCTCATCACGGGCGCGAACCGCGGTCTCGGGCTGGCGATCGCCGAGGCTTACGTCGTCGCCGGAGCCGACGTCTTTCTCTGCGGCCGCGACGCCGCAGCGCTGGCGAACGCTCGCGAGAGCCTGGTCGCGCGCGCCGGGGCCGGCCAGAAGGTCCTCGCCCAGGCCATGGACGTGTCGGACGAGCGGCAGGTGAAGGCCCTCGTCGCGCAGGCCGTCGAGGCTATGCCCAACCTCTGCATCCTGGTGAACAACGCGGGGGTGTACGGGCCCAAGGGACCGATCGAGAGCGTCTCGAGCGCAGAGTGGGTGCGCGCCATCGAGATCAATCTCTACGGGTCAGTGTTCATGTGCGCGGCGTTGGTCCCGCACTTCAAGCAGCGGCGCTACGGCAAAATCGTGCAGCTCTCCGGCGGCGGCGCGACCAACCCTCTGCCGCGCGTGAGCGCGTACGCTGCATCCAAGGCGGCGGTGGTGCGCTTCGCGGAGACGCTTGCCGAGGAGCTGCGCGAACACCGCATCGACGTGAATTCGGTCGCGCCCGGGGCGTTGAACACGCGGCTGCTCGATGAGGTCATCGAGGCAGGGCCGGAGCAAGTCGGCGAGGCGTTTTACGCCAAGGCACTCGCGCAGAAATCCGATGGGGGCGCGCCGCTCAGCAAGGGCGCCGCGCTGGCGGTCTTCCTCGGCGCAGCAGCCAGCGACGGCATCACGGGCAAGCTGCTCAGCGCGCTCTGGGATCCGTGGAGTGAGCTGCCCGAGCGCTTGGAGGCGATCCGAACCAGCGACGTCTACACCCTGCGGCGCATCGTCCCTCGTGATCGAGGGCACGACTGGGGCTAGGCCTCCGCAGCTGATGGCTGCAGCGAAACCCTGTCCGAGAGAATGGGGGAGGCGTCCTCGAATCACTCGGCAGCAATCCTGTTAGGTGGATGACGTGCACTGGGTGTGCGTCGGTGTCGCCTGCGCATGTTCGCCACGCGCCCGGTGACGCAAATGTCAGCTGCACTGCCGTTACATCCCGTTGACGGTTGTCTGGCAGCGCTGTTACTTTTCGCGCACCTGTCGACGATTGCCGCAGTCGCTCTACGATCTGAATTGTGGCTTGTTGATGACAACCGCACCTCTTGCGCAGTCTCACTCGACCGAGCGCAGCGACGGTGACGAGGCAGTGCTGTGACCGGGCAAGCGAAGCCACAGCGTCACGCATTCGCTGAATCCATGGCGTCCGTGTGGATGGGATCGCTGGCTTTTTGCCTGCTGGCCGTCGCAGATGTCTTCGTCGACGGCCTCTTCAGGCTGCGGCTCAACGTGTTGCTCAGCGCGTTCTGCGGCGCTGCGCTACCAACAGCCGTGTTCTCCGTCGGCGCGGCGATCCTGCTCTGGGCCTCTTGGTTATTGTTTCGCGAAGGCTCCAAGGGCCGCGCGTGGGGCTGGAGGCTCCTGACTGCAGGGAGCGTGTTCGTATATCTCGCCGGCGTTCCGTTCCTGGCGGTGTACCTCTCGGTGCCGAACCCGCCAGTGCACCTCTGGCGCGACTATTTGTTCGTCGCGGTGCCAGTGGCATCGGCGTTGGCGGTCCTCGCCGGCTTGCGTCTAGCTCCAAGGTGGCCCGCAAATCGAACGCGCCTCGTAGCGCTCGGACTGTCCTTGGTCGTAGTGTCGTATCTCCTGGGGTCGGCGGTGCCCCGTGATTTGCATTTCGAGGTCACGGTGCTGTGCGGTACAGCCGTGCGCATCTCGTGGTTTCTGGTTGGCGCAGCTCTGTTTTTCTACGCGGACGCACCCCGTCGACGCGTGGCGCGGTATTTCGCTGCGGCGAGTGGGCTGGCGGTAATCGCGGGCGCCCTTGCCCAAGCCGTTCATTTTGCAAACGACCCGCTCGCGCGAGACCTGGTCGTCCGCGGTTCTGAGCTGCTTCGAGGTACCGCGCGCATATCGGTGCTGTCGTTCGATCGAGACGTGCTTGCGTCCCTCGAACGCCACCCCGCGGCAGATCTTCCTGCTCCGGACTTGCGCGCCGTACCGGCCAGCTTTCGCGGCACGGCTCCTAGCAGCATCATCCTGATCACCGTTGACGCGCTGCGTCTGGACGCGCTGCGTCACGGAGCCCTACCGACCTTCGCTCGACTCGAACAGGAGTCGCTCGTCCTGACCGGCTACGCCTCTTCGGCCGCTGTAACAGCCGAATCGCTTCACGCGTTGTTCTACGGGCGCACGACGAATCGAGAGGAATGCCAAGATTCAGTCTTCGAAAGGCTGAGGCGCGGAGGAATTTGGACCATTGCTGTTGCGCTCGTGCACACGTATTGCACCTGGCAGCAGCTAGGTCCCGACGTCCTCGTGGATATGGAAGACCTTCTGCACGAGTCGGATACCGCGCCGCGCGTCTTGGCTGCGCTCGCGGCAGAAGTTAAGCGTGCGCATGGTCCCTTCTTTGCGTGGGCTCATCTGATGGAGCCCCACTTGCCCTACGATGCCGAGGGCGACACGCTGCGAGCTCAGTACCAGGGCGAGGTGCAAAAGGTCGATCGCGCACTCGGTGAGTTCTTGCAGCAGCTCGAGGCCGCGGGCACTCTGGAGCATACTGCGCTGATCATCACGGGTGATCACGGCGAAGAGCTCGGCGAGCACGCCGGTCGGTCTCACTCGCGCACTCTTTACGAAGAAACCCTTCGCGTTCCATTGCTGCTGCGCTACCCCGGCGTGAAGCGAGGCCAACACGCGGGCCTGTTTTCTGCCGTGGACGTGATGCCCACGATTCTGGATCTCATGGCTGTAGCGCCGGCTTTGACTCGGCCGCTCGAGGGGCTCAGCCTCTTCGACCCGCGCGGAAGAAACATTCGCTTCGCTCAGCTTGCACCCGCGGAGCCGCAGCTTCGCTCGGTTCAGCTGGGGTCTTGGAAGCTCATCGTCAATGACCGCTACGCTTCAGCAGAACTGTACAACCTCCAGAGTGATCCACCGGAGCTCGAAAATCGTGTCAGCGAGGAGCCTGGCGTTGCAGCAACTCTGGCCCGGATGTTGCGAGAAGGCCCGCACCAACCGCAGCTCCATCACACGAACGGCCTCGACTTGACGAACAAGGTCGCAGACCTTCAACACCCCGATCCGACCGAGGTGACGCAGTAGCCCACAAGCGGCTCGGGTGCGGTCGGTGCCAACGATCAGCTAGCTGTCCCGGACCATGAAAATGTGCGCGCAGGTTCCTCGAAGAGTGCAGGTGGGTCGAGTAGAGTCGCGGCTTTAATGTTCGAGTTCAGTTCGGAGCGGCTGCGAATCGCCGCGTTCATCTCCCACCCCATCCAGTACTTCGCGCCGCTGTGGCGCGAGCTCGGTAGCCGCCCGGGCGTACAGCTGCGTGTGTTCTACTTCTCCCGTTCGGGCCTGGAAGCCTCCAACGACGCGGGCTTTGGCACTTCATTCGCGTGGGATATCGATCTCCTGGGCGGATACGAGTCCGAGTTCCTTCCGCGTCAGTGGCCCACGCGTGATCCGCTCGATCCTACACCGTTGGCCGTCAACTCCGGGTTGATCCGTGCGTTGCGAAAGGGCTGGGATGCAGTCTTCATCAATGGATACGCTCACCTGAACAATTGGCTGCTGATCTCAGCGGCTCAGGCCCTCGGCCTGCCGGTGCTGTGTTTTGCTGACAGCAATCTGCTAGCCGAACGCGGCAAGCGCGCGCTCAAGCTCGCGGCGAAACGCGCCTTCCTCCGGCAGTTTCTGCCGCGCGTGACTGCCTTTCTCGCGGCAGGAGGCAGCACGCGCCGATATCTTGAGCACTACGGCGTGCGCCAGCAGGACATCTTCATCTGTCCATATGCCGTCGACATCGGGCGCTTCGAGGCTCGCGTGCGATCCGCTGGCGCCGTTGGCCAGGCCGAACTGCGCGCCCGCTGGGGTATTACGGCCGACCGCAGGATAGTCATGTTCTGTGGCAAGCTCGTGAGCTGGAAGCGCCCGCTGGACGTCGTCGAAGCGATCAAGCGGCTGAACGATCCCAACGTCGTCGCGGTGTTCGTCGGTGAAGGTCCGCTGAAGGCGGCGCTGAAGCACGCGGGCGACCCAAACCAAGTCTTCACGGTCGGCTTCGTCAACCAGACCGACATCCCGCTGGCGCTCTCCCTGGCCGACGCCCTCGTGCTGAGCTCCGAGTACGAGCCCTACGGGATGGTGGTTTCCGAGGCACAGTCGCTCGGTGTTCCGGCGGTCGTGAGCGACGCTTGTGGCTGTTACGGCCCAGAGTCGGTGCTCGAAGATGGTGTGTCAGGCTTCGTTTACCCCACCGGCAACATCTCCGCACTGAGCGACCGACTCCACCGCATCCTGCACGAACCGGGCTTGCTGGGCCGCATGCGCGCCGCGGCCAGAGGTCGCGGCGCGACGCAGTCGCAGGTCGCTGCAGCAGACGGGTTCCTGGCCGCCGTCCGGCACGCAGTCGGCGTGCCGAGGCGCGGCTGACTGAGTCGTGGTACATCGAGCATAGCCTGGTATATCGTGGGCTTCCGCACGGACGGATCGTCATGCAGCCCATGCGCAAACAAGCGATCGCTGGACGTACAGAGTAGGATCGCGGGTGCTCGCTGCAACATGAACATCGTGCTCGCGACACCGAGTCTGCATCCGAATGCTGGTGGCCCTGCCTACGCCCTCGTCGCGATCGGTGAGCACCTGCGGGGTGCCGGCATCCACACTCTATTCTGGACCGCGAGCGGCAAGACGTACGGTGCGGGCGGCAGTGGTGCGTCATTCTGGCGCGCCGGCGGCGCCGACCTGATCCACAACTTTGGCGTGTGGCGCCCCTTCAACCAGTGGGTCTCCGGGGTCGCACGGGTCGCACGAAGACCGCTGGTAGTCTGTCCGATGGGCATGCTGGAACCGTGGCCGCTTACGCAGAAGGCCCTCAAGAAGAAGCTCGCGCTGACGCTGTACCAGCGCGCGATGCTGGATGGTGCGCAGGCGCTCCATGCCAGTTCCCCGTCGGAGGCGAATAACCTGCGCTTGCACGGGCTCAAGGCGCCGGTCGCGCTCATTCCACACGGCGTCGATGTGCCGACCGAGCCGCCAGCTCGAGCCGCCGAGCGTTCCGCCGCCGCCGCGCGCACGATGCTGTTCTTGTCGCGTATCCACCCAAAGAAGGGGCTGCTCGAGCTGGTGCGCGCATGGGCGAAGCTACGACCCGAGCGCTGGCGGGTGGTGATCGCCGGACCTGACGTGACCGGACATCGTGCAGAGGTCGAGGCGGCTGTTCGCGAGCTCGGCGTGGAACGCGACTTCTCTTTCGTCGGCGAGGTCAGCGAGGCCGAGAAGACGCGGCTGATGGGCGAGGCCGATCTGTTCGTGCTCCCGACGTTCAGCGAGAATTTCGGCGCAGTCGTGCCCGAAGCGCTCGCCCATGAATTACCCGTCATCACGACCACCGGGGCTCCTTGGTCGGAGCTCGTCGATTCGCACAGCGGCTGGTGGGTCGAACCGGGGGAAGCCAGCCTCGCGACCGCGCTCCAGCAAGCCATGGCGCTCGCTCCCGAGGTGTTGCGTGAGATGGGGCGCCGCGGTCGGGAGCTGGTCATCGGGCGCTACAGCTGGGAAGCCGTGATCGTGCAGCATGTCGAGCTGTATCGATGGTTGGTGGGAGATGGGACCAAGCCAGCCTTCGTACTCGACTAGAGCCGCGCGCGCCTTCGGTAGACCTCGATCAGTTGCTGCATGCGGTCGCGATAGGTGTGGTGCTGCCTCAGCAGCGCGGTGCGGCCGGCGGCGCGGATCGACTCGGTGCGCGGTCGATCGCTCAAGAGCGCCTGAACCTTGCGAATGAGCTCACCGGCATCGGCACTATCGAAGAACTCGGCTTCGACGCCCTCGACGTAATAGCTCTGGTGGCGAGCGGTGCGTTCCGCGAGCAGTACGCCGCCACACGCCGGAATCTCGAAGGTGCGTTGGGTGTAGTCGTCACGGTTCAGCTTGCGCAGGAAGCCGAGGGAAATCCGCGCCGACCCGATCGCCTTGGCCATTTCGTCGCCCATCACCGCGCCGTACTTGAGGTATGGGCGCAGGGGTGAACGCCTGGAGACGCGCTGCCAATCGGATCCCCAGATCGAATATCGCGCGGGTACCGCGCGCACGAGCTGCTCGAGGAGCCGGCAGCGCTCGCGCTCCCATGTGCCGATGAACGCGACGTCCGACTCCCAGCGAGCGCGCTCCTCGGACGAGATCTCGAGCGGGCGGTGAATCGCCGGATGGTAGGCAAAAGGCATGAACTCGACCCGAGGGTTCAGCGGCGCGACCTCGGCCAGGTTGACCTCACGTGTGGTGAAGATGAAGTCGTAGCTGGGGATCGCACGTCGCTGCAGCGTGCTCCAGTTGTGCGGGTTTTGGCTGAAGAAGTCGTCGTGGTTGATGTTCGCGACCCACGCGCCCGAGCGTTGGAGCGCCCCTACGTCATCGGGCCCAATCAACAAGCCCTTGAGCACGATGACCAGGTCGGCGGACGCCTGGCTCACGGCGCGAGTGAGGCGCTCGATGTGGCGGCGGCGGTGCAGCTCCAGCGGTTGGCCTCGCACCCGACGCAGCGCACGCGCCCACAACGCCTTGGAGTACAGCTCGATCTCTGCGCGCTCGCTCACGCAGACGACATCGTGCCCCAGCTCGCGGAGCGCGGCCGCGTAGCAAAAGCCGCCCGTGTTCGGAACCAGCCCGTCTCCGTAGAGTACGACCCGGAGTTGCTCGTTTCCGATCATCAGTTCGCGACCAGGACCTTGAAGCCCCCAGCCTGCGTAGCCACTCGGTACCCAGGGTACTCGCAATCGAAGTGCGTCTTGTCCAGGCGATGCGAGTCCGAGACGGTGCTACACAGAACGACGCTTGCTCGCCGATCCTTCGGATCGAAGTTGACCGTTGACCCATCGTAAAGCAGCCCTGCTTTGCGCGCTGCGGGGGTCAGCGCCAGTTCACGACGCGGTGTGCGAGCTGCCACAGCGGCAGCGGCCGCCAGACCCGCTGCCGCCGGCCGCTGCCAGCGAGCGTGCACGGCCGAGATCGCGGAGGCAGCAAGCAGCACCACGCTCGCCACCGCGACGCCGGCGAGTCGAGCCGAGATCGGGCGCCGGAGGCTGACCCCGGCCAGCAGATCCGCGTAGCCGACGAGCAGCATGCTCACCACGGGAAGGATCAGGCGCGGCGCCAGCACCATCGTCTCGAGCGCGTTGCGACCCCAGTCGACGAACCAATACATCGACATCAGGCCGCCCAGCCCGAGCACGCACGCAACCACCCCATACTCGCGCCGCTTCCAGAGGGGCACGATCCCGAGGACGAGCAACGGCGGCGCGAGCAACAGACCTTGGGCAAATGACCACGCGTTGTGTGGCAGGTTTCTGAGTGAGAACTGCGAGATTCCGGGCGGCAGCTCCAATTCGTAGCCGCCGCGCAAGGATCCGGTGTTCAACAGGTTGAACCCCAGGAGCAGCAAGGAGCCTGCCACCACGCCGATGCTCGGGATCGCCAGCCGCAACCATTCGGATCGCGCGCCTCGGCGTATCGAGGGCAACGCCCTCAACGCCTCGCCCGCAATCAGCGCTCCGCCGAGCAAGAACCCGTGGGGCTTGATGCAGGTCAAGGCGAAGAAGGCGAGCAACGTGATCGCGGGTCGCCCGCGCCGCAGCGCGAGCCAGGAGCCGACTGCACACGCCGAGAACAAGACGTCAGTCATCGCAGTGCGCGCGATGAGGACGATCGTCGGATGCGCGAGTAGAATGGCACCCCAGACCGGCGCCCGCCCCCAGCTCTTGAGCACGCGACTCGCCCACCACGCAAGAGCGAGAGCGGGCACGACTCCTGCCAGGAAGACGGCACGAGGTGTCATCGCGATCAACGGCGCGATCAGCAGTGGGAAGGACAGAGGGTAGCGACCGGTCAGGCCCTTCGGGCCCAGAAGCCAGATCCCCGGATCGGCTGGCTCGGGCACGATGCGGCCGCTAAGCAGGATCTTGGCTTGACCGAGGTATCCGATCTCATCGCCGAAGCTCAAAGCGGCCGGCCACATCGCGACTTGAACTGCGAGCCACAGCAACAAGATCCAAGGCGTGAGATCGCGCTCGCATGCCGTCGCTGGCGCGATCGACGAGGTGCCGGCGTGGGGATGGGAGAAACTATCGGGCATAGCAGTGCCGCGTACACCGGCGCGTGCAGGCTACCGCGGTCCCAGCGCTGGTGTCACGCCCAGCTGCTGGTTCATTGCAATACCAGGTAGCCGCCGGGGACCACGCGCACGCGCTTGTCGTGGATCTCCAGCCCCGGCAAACCCATCGCAGCATTCAGCACTGCGTCGATCGTGCGGCCGGTGGGATTGTTGATTGCCACGTGCCAGCGCCACGGGTTGCCGCCCAGGTTGGTCACCTGGATCGAGAGCTCACGGCCTGCGTCATCGGCCGTGACCGGGTGACCTGCGACGACCTCGGTCATGTCGGCGCGATCGACGTGCAGCGGCACGTACGCGTGGCCCGAATCCTCAACTCCCAGGCCCCGATATCGGTCCCGACTCGGGCCGTAGAACTGCAGCGTGTAGCCCTGCTTCTGCCAAAGCCCTGCCGACCACCTCGGGTTGAGGCCTGACACTCGCAGCGGCAGCGTAAGCCCAGGCACGCCGGCCGCTCGCGGCAGCGCCAGCGCGACCGCACTCGCATCCGCCGCCAGCTCGAGGTTGCCATCGCTCGGCGTGCGTCGGCCGCGGAGCACGCGCAGGCCCGTCGGGTCTCGCACGTAGTCTACGTACGGTTGAAAGCCGCGGGCATCCGTGATCGGCACGTCCATCGGGAACCCGAGTGCGGCGATTTCGTAGGCGATGCGCTGCTTGGGCGCGACCGTCGGGCGCTCGAGGATAGCCCTGAGCTTGATCCGATCCTCGACTGCGATTTGGAGCGGCTCGCTCCTGTTCCAGAACAGCTGTGCGTTGTGCGGCTTTTCGCTGTACAGGCCGAACCATCTGCCGCGCTCGAGCGTGAACGTAGGTCGTTCGGGGCGAGCCAGCTCGAACGTGTCGATCTCGCTGCCGCGACTGACGGCCAAGCGACCCTCTGGATGGCGAGCGATGCTGGCCAGCTGGATCGATTGGATCGTCATCGCTCGCCCGAAGCCCAGCTCACCTTCGAACAGGCTCGCGACGGTTCCGCTGCGCATTGCCAGCGCCGCCCATGCGGATTCGGGCGGACCGAGGCTTGGGCTCACGTACTCGCGATAGTGCAACGCGCTGGTCACCGGCCAGCGAGCCTCGCGGTCGATCGGACCCCAGGTCACCCAGGGAGTGAGGACCTGAATCAGATCCTTGCGATAGGGCTCACGCGCCTCGGAGGTCACGCTGACCGAGCCTTCGTCGGCGAACTCGATCAGTGGGAGCTGTGAGGCGCGTCCGAAGTCGAACACGTCGCCCGAGGCCGTCACGCGTGCTCGCGTATCCTGCAAGTTCGATAGGGGGAGGGATCCACCCGGCCCGCCGTCCCACGCGGCGCCGCCCACGTCCAGCGGCAGCTCCGGCACGTAGTTCAGCGGCATCGGAAACGGGCTTCGGGCCAGCAGCGGTTGGCGACGGCAATCGTTGATGTGATCACCGCAGAACACCGGCGCCAGGCTGTCGTCCGCCCAGGAGCGCACCACGGCGCTGACTGCGCGGCCGCCGGCGCGGTCTAGCGCGACCAGGATCAAGTTCTTCTGTACGGCCCCGTCGAGCAACAGCTGACGTGCGAAGCGATGCTGCCCTGGGGTGGCGAAGCGGCGGTACAGGCGCTGGCCGTCGTAGATTCGAACCTCGCTCAAACCTGCGTGCGAGGTGAGCAGGATGTTCAGTCGCATCAGGGCCCGCTCCGGTGCGAACGCTTCGGCGCCGTAGGTTGAGACGCGGTGAGCGCCGTCCCAACGAACGATCTGGGGGCCGGAGGATACGAAGACTGGTACCGCGTCGTACTGGTGCGCCCAGCGCAGTCCGGCCCGGAACACACCGTTGTAAGCGGCCGGATCCAGGCTGGCAGCTTGGACGTACGTCAACGCCTCTGCCTTGGCCGCGCGGGCGAGTTCAGCGGCCGACCGTACCTGGCTCAGCGCGAACGGCGTCGGCGGGGAGCTCGACTGCGCCGCCGCGAGGTAGTCGGGCAGCAGATCCTCGACCAGCTTGCCTCGTGCATAGAAGCGAAGCGCCGCACCGGAGTAGAGGCGCGCGTCGGGCAAGCTGACGCCGTGCGGGCTGTGCTTGAAGTCATAGATACCGACTTGTGCGGTCTCGGGCCCCTGATAGTTGCTGAGCACCCAGTCCAGATAGCCCGTGCCGTAGCCGGTGAAGCGTCCATCGGGAGCCTGCTCCTGCACGTAGAGCAGCTGCTTCTGTCCCCCCGTCAACACCTTGTCCGGGGGCCAGACCGGCTGCGGTCCGAAGAAGAAGAACCGGCTGCCGAGGTTGGCGTCGATCGTGAAGCCAGGCAGGAGCAGGAGATTGTCCGACGAATGCTCGGCGCACTCCTTAGTCAGCGTCGCGAACTCATCACGCGTGAGTGCCTCGAAACGATCGAGGAACACCACGAAATCGAGCCCGATCCGGCGCGCGGCCTCGGCATACTCCGCGACGGAGCTGCGGCCGTCTGCGTGGGTCGTCTGCGCGCCGATCAAGCCGCGATACAGCCGATAGCCCTGGACCGGTGCGAGCGCATCCAGGCTCGAAGGGTCGTACGCAGGTTCGACCGCGCGATACTTTTGCTTCATCGCTTCGCGTTGATTCGTGGGCAGCAGTCGCTCGGGTGGCGTGCTGAAGCCCCCGAGGCTACGCGTCTGGATCGAGGACTCCGCCAGCCAGCGCAACAAGTTCTCGAGCAGCTTCCCGAAGTCGCTCGGCTTGCCGCGCGCCCCGCGCTCGAGCACCTCGCGGTTGTAAGTCCAGCGTGTCCCCGCACCGAAGCTGAAGTATTGCCACTGGCTGACGACCGCGAGTCGCCCGCTCCCGAGCTCCCGGATCGCGACCAACGCCGGTTCGCGCTCCACCTCCGAGCGCACGACGATGTTGGGCGCGGCGACCGCGGTCTGGTGTAGATCGATCGGCCTGGTCACCGCCGTTGCGGAGGCGCGTACGACGACCTTCCAGGATTGGTCCACCTCGATCGGCGTCGAGCTGGCGCCGAGGCCCGACAGCGCACATGGGTACCACACGCCCCGGATACCCGTCGTGACGGGTGACTCGAGCACGCGATCGGTGTACGCGAGCGCGATGTCGGCGCGGCTCATGCGTGCGCGTTTGTCGGGATCCTGCTCCTCGATCGCCTCAGCCGGGAACCGCACACCCCAGCGGTCCGTGAGATCCGAGAGCGACTGCCTGATCCGGTTGAGGTCGTTCGGAAATAAGAGCAGCCCGCCGCCGCTCTCCAGGAAGCGGTCCATCAGCGCATTGAAGCGTGCGATCGCTTCGGGGGATGACGGCTTGAAATTCAGCGCGGCTGCGTACGCATCGGGTGTGGCCGTCAGGACGAGCACGTTGTACCGCGCGATCCGCTCCCAGGTCAGCTCGGCCAAGTTCTCGGTATAGTCGACCTCGATGCCCTTCTCGTGCAGCTCGCGCAGGTACTGGAGATCGACGTTCCCGGCTTGCGTCCCGGTTGGTGAAGCAAAGAGTACGCTCGGCTTCGGAGTGACGACCGGCGGCAGCGTGGCTGGAGCAGCCGGTCGCTGCGATTCGGCGGGCTGGACTGGCGGATGAGACGCTGCGCGTGGGACGACCGCAGGGCTGCCGCAAGACAACAAGACTACGCTCAGCGCGATTCGCGCTGGACCCAGGATCGCCGCCCATGTTTCGTCGCGGTGCATAGTTGCGTTCGCCGCGTCCGGGCACTCAGCACACGTTGGCGGCGGCGGTGGTATAGAGTACCACCTGGTGCGTCGCACCGCGGGATATCGGCGTCCTAACTAACCGTTGCGGGACTGAACGGGTCTTGCTAGGAGCGTACGTCGACGAGACAGATGCTTCCATTATCGATTTTCAGCGATCGGTCCCAGCGCACGCTCGTCATTCTGAACCAGGTCTACGTGCCTGATCCGGCGAGCGTCGGGCAGCACATGCACGACGTCGCGACCGAAATGGTTCGGCGGGGCACCCGCGTCGTGGTGTTCACCTCGGACCGCGGCTACGACGATCCGAGCCAGCGCTACCCGAGCTATGAGCTCCTCGACGGAGTGCACGTCGTTCGCTTGCCATTGTCCCACCTGGGCAAGCGCAGCATCGGCATCCGAGTGATCGGTGGCTGCCTGTTCATGTCCGAAGCAGTCAGCCTGGCACTGACGATGCGCCGCATCGATCACGTCCTCGTCAGCACCAGCCCGCCGATGTGCGGGATCGCCGGCGCGACCCTCAGTCGGTTGCGCAAGGCGCCCCTGACGTACTGGATCATGGATCTCAACCCTGACCAGATCGTCGCCACGGGCGGGCTGGCCGCCGACGCGGCGCCGGTACGGGCGTTCGAGTGGGCGAATCAGCTTGTTCTCAGCCAGGCGCGACGCGTCGTCGCGCTCGACCGCTACATGGCTGAACGAGTCGCAAGCAAGTACGGAGTGGCGTCCAAGCTGGTCGTGCTGGCCCCGTGGTCGCACCTCGATCCCGCGGAGCCACCACTGCCGCACGAGCGCAACGCCTTCCGCAGCCGGCACGGGTTCGATGGCACGCGCGTGGTGATGTATAGCGGCAACCTGTCGCCGGTACATCCGATCACGACGTTCCTGGACGCGGCCCGCTCACTGGCCGATGATCCCAAGCTGCGCTTCGTGTTCGTGGGCGGCGGGCTGGGGCGCGAAGAGATCGAGCGAGTCAAGCGCGAGCACCAGATGACCAACCTGCAGACGCTGCCCTATCAGCCGTTCCAAACCTTGCGCGAGTCGCTCTCAGCTGCCGATCTGCACCTCGTCGCGATGGGCGACGAGATGGTCGGCATCGTGCATCCGTGCAAGATCTACGGTGCCATGGCGGTGGGACGTCCCGTGTTGGCGCTGGGGCCCGAGCGCAGCCACATCGTGGACCTGGTTCGCTCAACTGGTGCCGGCTGGCACGCGGCGCACGGTGACGTCGCGGCGGTCTCTCGAACTCTGCGCGAGCTCGTCGCCAAGGATCGCGAGGAATTGGCTGACATGGGGCGACGTGCTCAAGGCGCTATCGAAGCTGGGTTCTCACGCCGGCGGCTGCTCGGCCGTTTCTGTGATCTGCTCGAGGACGGGCCTGCAACACGCGCGCCGACGTACGTTCAGGAGAGCTGCGCAGTCGACCCATGGTCGTCTTCTTGATCGCGCGCTTGGGTGGTCTCGCCCGAGCCGGGCTCTCGCGAGGCCGCGCCCGATCGCGTTGCTCTCCGCACGTGAGCCAGGCGCTCCTGAATGATAGTAGTGCCGACGCTGAAGGCGTGGACGGCTCGAATCTTTTTGCCTTCCGTGTACGTCCGACCGTAGTAGCTGATGGGCACTTCGTAGATGGCCTGCGCGCGTTGCACGAGTCGGCTCAGGATCTCGGCTTGCTGCTGCCAGCCCGACGTGGTCAGGGCGATCGGGTCGATGAGCTCACGACGAAACAGGACGTAGCAACTGTAGATATCGGTGAAGGTCGTATTGTTCAGTGCGTTGAAGAGCAGCGTGAGGGCATGATTGCCAACCTTGTGCCAGAAGTAGTGGACGCGCGTCATGGGCGACCCGCTGAGCCGTGATCCCAGGACCACGTCCGCATCTCGACTCAGCACTGGGGCAAACAGTCTCGCGTAGTCTGCCGGGTCATACTCTAGATCCGCATCTTGAAACAACACGTACTCGCCGCTGGCGGCGAGTAGTCCATCGCGGACCGCGGCGCCTTTGCCACCGTTGCGCGGTCGCTTGATCAAGCGATCGTAGAGGTCGGGTCGAGCCTCCAGCCGCGCCACTGTGCCGTCGCTGGAACCGTCGTCGACGACGATGATCTCCAGCTGAACACCTGCGATTTGTTGGGCCCGGACCGACGTGAGCAGCGCGACGATCGTGCGCTCTTCGTTGAATGCCGGCACCAGGATCGAGGCTGTTTTCATTCGCATTCACTACAAGAATTGGGCTGCTACCGCCAGACCAGTGGGGGCTGTGCGACACGGGGGAGTCAGTTCGAGCTTCACTGACGCGTGACGGCGCCTGCCGCGTCGGGTTAGTCTGCAGCGCTCCATCTGGGTGGGTCAGTCGCTCCTGCCGTCGATGGCCCGAACGTAAGAGTAATGGCCGAAGCGATCGACGAATCTTCAGAGGCCTTCGAGCGCCCCGTTAGAACGGCGCGTTCGTCCTCTCGTGCCCGCTCGGCAAGCAGTCGCACCGCCCCGCGCTCGCTTCGTCTCAAGCTCTCGATCGCACTCTTCTTTCTTCACGTGGTCGGAGCCCCCCTACTCTTCGGCGGAGTGTTCCCCTGGGCCATGCTGCTGACGGCGGCCAGCTCACTCGTGTGCATGGCGCTGGCGATCTCCGCCGACACGAGGGCCACGCCCGCGAACGCCGTCTTGTGGAGCGCCGCGGGATTGCTCGTATGGACTAGCCTTCAGGCGTTGCCGCTTCCCTGTGGATTCGTCGAGGTGCTGTCGCGATCCGCGGTCGACACCCTGCGGACGGCTCGAGCCGCGCTTGGAGGTCCTCGGCCGCAGCTGTGCACCCTATCCCATGATCCGGGTGCTACTGGCGAGGAGGTCATCAAGGGGATCGCAATCGTCGCCACGCTGTTCACCGCCAGCGTGCTCACGTTGAGAGGGGCGCGCCGCGACGCGCTCTGGGTGGCCGCGGCATCGAGCTTGTCGATGAGCGTGATCGCGCTCGCGCACGCCGTGCTGCAGCTCGATCAGGTCTACGGGGTATACCAGCCGGTCGAGCTCAAGCGCGCATTGCTGCTGGCTCCGCTGATGAATCCGAACAACCTGGGCGGGTTCGTCGCAGTGGGCGTACCACTCTGGATCGGGTTGACCCACCGGCACCAACAGCGCGAAGTGCGCTGGATCGGCCGCGGAGCGGCGATGATCTGCGCTGCAGTCGCAGTCCTTACGCTGTCTCGCGGGGCGATTGCGCAGACGATCTGCGGTTTCCTGCTCATGCTCTGGTTCACGCGGATTGCTCCCCGCCGCTCTCGGTTGCGCTCTCCGAACGCACCGCGCAAGTCGCTTTGGACGCGTTGGCTAGACAGTGCCGGTGTCGTGATCACGGGCGCTGCCGCTGTGTCGTGCGTCGTCTACATCGCCGGCGAACGCGTCGCGAGCGAGCTGGAGAACCGTGATCTCGGCAAGCTCAGACTGCTCGGCCGCGCCTTCGAGTTCGCTGGACAGCACGCGTGGACTGGGGTCGGGCGCGGTGCATTCTCCAGCACGTACGTCGCGTTCTACGGGGACAGCGTGCGTTTCGCCTACGCAGAGAACTTCGTCGCGCAGTGGATGAGCGAGTGGGGGCTGCCCATCACGCTCGTCTGGCTGGCTGTCGTCAGTATCGCGCTGGCACGCACGCTGCCGAAGCTCACGTCGTTGGCGACGATCGGCGGTGCGGTGGGCTTGCTGGCCTTGTGCGCACAGAACCTCGTAGACCTCGGGTTCGAGATCCTCGGCGTCGCGACCTTGGCGGCGACGCTGCTCGGAGTGCTCGTTACGCCGGATAAACTGCCGCCAACGAGCTCGCTCGTGCGGTCGGTGGGCAGCTACTTCGCGAGCGTGCTAATCATCGGGGTGGTTGGGCTGGCCCTCCTGGGCCCCAAGCTGTCCGATCACTCCGTGCCTGCGCTCGACGACAAGCTTCGGGACGAGATCGCACAGAGCCGCCGCGCCGATTTTCGCAAGACGCTCGAGCTCGCGCTGGCGCTACACCCCGCCGAACCGGTATTCGCCGTCCTGGCAGCGACCGAGGCGCTGATGCACCAGGATCCAAGTACCGGACGCTGGCTCAATCGCGCGATGCACGTGGCGCCACACTGGGGAGCGCCCCATTTGCTCGCTTTTCAGTGGCTCTGGTTGCACGGTCAACGGAGCCAGGCGCTGCTCGAGTTCAAGCAGACCGCCGAGGCAGACATCAAGTACGAGCTCATCGGGAGGCACCTGTGCATGCTCGCCCGGCTCAACGGCGAGTACGTCTTGGCGGCAGCGCCCGACGGGCCACATCGCAGGTCGTTTCTCGAGACAGCGGCCAATTGCATCGGTCCCGAACACCCATCGGCCGAGGTTATCGACAGCGAGCTGCTGCGGGAGTTTCCCGAGAGTCCGGTGGCCCATGAACGCACCGCCGCTCGCCTGGCAGACGCCGGGGAGGTCGAAGAGGGGTTGGCCATGTTCGCGAAGCTACTGGCGCGCGAACCGCACAACGACTCGGCTCGAATCAGGCGGGTCGACGTGTTGATGCGGGTGGGGCGGCTGCGCCAAGCCATCGCGCAGGTCGACCAGGATCTCGGCATGGTCGCGGAGCGCAGCCGAGCCGCCCTGCTGTGGCGGCAAGCCCACGCCTTCGCGAACCTGGGGGACGCGGAGGGCGTCCAGCGAAGCGTGCTCGCTTATCGCCGCAGCACCGCCGAGACAGCCGACGGCCTCGCGGGCAGCTACGCACTCGAGGGAAAGCTCGAAATTGAGCTTGACCGCCCAGGCGCGGCATTGGGTGCGTTTCGCGAGGCATACCGTATCAACAAAAGCCCGGACTCTTTGCTGCACATCGCTCAGCTCGCGGCGCAACTCGGGGATCGCGCCCAGGAGCTCTGGGCATACGTCAAGCTGTGTGAGCTCGACCCACAGCACGCTTCACACTGCGCGGCGCGCGACCGGTTGGCCAAGCCCCAACAGTTTTGAACACGGATGATTTGAACGCAGATGATAAGCTGCGCAACCTACGTGACACGGGGTATCCTCCCGACCCGGTGACCGTGTCCTCCACCCATTCTTCACCGCGTGAACCCTTGAATAATCCAGCGCCAAGTGCCTCCGTGCCCCCCTCCGGGTTATCCGCGGTGGCGAACACCCAGGCTGTCGATTACCTGCGGATCCTGTGGAAGCGAAAGTGGCTCGTCGTCCTCGTGACGCTCGCGGTCGGCGGCTTGACCTATCTTTGGACCCTGCGGCAGCCGCGGATTTATCAGAGCGACTGCAGCATCGAATACGATCCAAATCCGCCCAAGCCACTCGGGCGCGAGGTCGAAGAAGTTGCGCCCACGATGCCGTTCTGGGAATCGCGCGAGTATTTCGCGACTCAGAACAAGATCATCTCGAGCCGCGCCGTCGCGGAGAAGGTGGTGCGCAAGCTCTCGCTCCACGAGAACCCCGACTTCTGGCGTATTCCGGAGGCAGAGCGCGCCAAGTGGAAGCGCGCGACCGTCTCCGACAGCGCTCGGATCCTGCAGGAACGGATGACCGTGACGCAGGAGCGCGACACGCGGCTGGTCCACATTCGTGTGAAGGATGCCAATCCCGAGCGCGCGATGTTGCTCGCGAACACGATCGCCGACGCATACATCGAGAAGACGATGGAAGACCGGTTGAGCGCAACCACCGGCGCCCTCGAGTGGCTCGGCAAACAGCTCGACAGCTTGAAGCGCCAGCTCGAGCAGTCCGAGCTGGCACTCCACGAGTTCGGCGAGCAACACACAAACCTCGCCGTGTCGCTCGAGGACCAGCAGAACATCGTTGCAAGCAACATCTCTCTGCTAAGCAAGTCGCTGATCGACGCCAGGACCAACGGCATCACGCTGGAGGCCAGGCTGAACGAGCTTCGCGCCGCGAACAACCCGGACCCATTCGCGGTTTATGTCAGCGGCTTCGGGATGAACCCGGCCCTGGCGCAGCTTCGGCTGACGTACCAGTCGCTGCTACGGGAACGGGACGCGCTGAACGTGCAGTACGGAGACGCCCACCCCAAAGTCGTGGCGACGACCAATCAGCTCGAGCGCGTCAGCCAGGCGATGCGCGCCGAGATCGACGGCATGATCACCGCGGCCCAGTCCGATCTCAACCAGTCGCTCGAGATCGAGCGTGGCGTGCAGACTGCGCTCTCGCGCGCGAATCGAGTCGGCATCGAGCTCAACCTACAGGAGATCACCTATCGGCGCCTACAGCGCGAGCGAGACAATACCTCGAAGCTCTACGGGACTCTGCTGGAGCGCACCGCCCAGACCGATCTCACTCGTGCCCTCCAGACCTCGTTCGTTCGGATCGTCGACTACTCGCTCATCCCACGTCTCCCAGTGTCGCCCCGCGTCGCGATGAACCTCGGCTTGGGCGCGCTATTTGGCCTGCTGATGGGCATCGGCTTCGCATTCATCCTCGAGCAGATGGACCGCACGATACGCACGGTCGAAGACGCGGAGGCGCTCGGCGTGACCGTGCTGGGCATCATGCCCAAGATCGACGAGGGCAACACCGGAGGAGGCTACGTCTACGGTCGGCGTCGTCGTGTCGCAAACTCCCCGGAGCAGTTGACAAACCGAGACCTCGTTGTGCACACGCATCCGAAGTCTTCGGTTGCCGAGTCGTGCCGTACGATCCGCACGAACCTGACCTTCATGTCGGCCGACCGACCTCGCCGAACGCTGGTAATCACGAGCGCCAACCCGCGTGAGGGTAAGACCACGGTGACGATGAGCGTCGCGATCTCCCTTGCACAGAGCGGTAAGCGCGTGCTCCTAGTCGACACCGACCTCCGAAAACCGCGCCTGCATCGTGCTCTCGGGAAGACACTCGGCAAAGGTGTCACGACCGTCTTGGTGGGGGAGCTCAGTGCCAAGGAGGCGATCCAGGAGACCGAGATTCCCGGCCTGTCGTTCATGGCCTCGGGGCCGATCCCCCCCAACCCGTCCGAACTCCTCCACACCTCGCAGTTCAAACAGCTGTTGACCGATCTATCGAAGATGTTCGATCAGGTCATCTTCGATAGTCCGCCGCTGGCCGCCGTCACGGACGCCGCTATCATCGCCCCGCAGGTGGACAGTGCGATCCTGATCGTTCACAGCGAGCGCACTTCCCGCGACGCGCTTCGCACTGCGCTACGTCAACTGCGCGATGTCGGCTGCCAGCCGACCGGCGCGATCCTCAACGAAGTGGATCTTTCCACCCATCGTTACGGCTACGGCTCTTACTACTACTACAACCGTGAGAGCTACTACACCACCGACACAGACAACGACGTAGACAAGAAGCCACCTCGCCCGATCGCTCAAGCCTAGTTCGGCCCAGACATGCTGAGTGCCATCTTCGTCTTTGCTGGTTCGCTGCTCGCTGCCGTGGCGCTCACGCCATGGATTCGGCGCCTTGCGATGCGAGTCGGCGCGATCGACCGGCCCAGCGAGCGACGGGTTCACGCCCGGGAGATCCCGAGGCTGGGCGGACTGGCCATCGTCGTGGCGTTCTTTGCCTCGCTGTTGGCGCTCTTCCTCGCCGAGTCCGAGGTGGCCAGGGTTTTCTTCGCAAGGCCGCGGCACGTGATGGGCCTCGCCCTCGGAGGCGTGCTGCTATGTGCCCTCGGCGTGCTCGACGACGTGCGCGGCGTTCGAGCGATCCACAAGCTGTGGGTGCAATGCTGCGCTGCGATCGTGGCGTACATGTGTGGGTTTCGGATCGACGCGATCAAGCTGCCGTTCTTCGGTGACCTCGACATGGGCGTCTTTGGTGTCGTCGTCACCGTGTTGTGGATCGTGGCCATTGTGAACGCGATCAACTTGATCGACGGGCTGGACGGTCTCGCCAGCGGCGTGACGTTCTTCGCATGCGTCACGAACTTCGTCGTCGGCTCGATCAACAACGATCCGATCGTCATGTTGTTGTCGGCTAGCCTGGGCGGCTCGGTGCTCGGCTTTCTGCTCTTCAACTTCAACCCCGCGAGCATCTTCATGGGTGACTCCGGGAGCCTGTTCTTGGGCTTCGTGCTTGCAACTACCTCCATCCTCGGAAGCTCCGTCAAGAGCTCGACGACCGTGGCGATCCTGGTGCCGTTCGTGGCGCTGGGACTTCCGATCATGGATACGCTGCTGGCGATGCTGCGACGCTTCCTCGAGCGTCGCTCGATCTTCGCAGCCGATCGGGGCCACATCCACCACCAGCTACTCGCGATGGGGTTGACCCACAGGCGAGCGGTCCTGATCCTGTACGCGTTGTCGCTGTTATTCACCGCTGGTGCGATCATCGTTTCGATTGGACGCAATGCATCCGTCGGCGCTGCGCTGGTGGTCGTCACGATCGCGGTCGTCGGGGTGATCAGAGCCCTGGGCAACTTCGATGTGGCGATCCGGCGCTGGATTCGCCGGGAGCGTATCCGTAGCGCGATCGTGGAGCGGATGCGTAGAGCGACGCCTTCCGTGCTCGAAGAGCTCGCGAGCGCACACGCCTTGCGAGATCTGCCTCGAGTGCTCGAGGGCTACGCCGAGCGAGTCCAGCTCGCTCAAGTCGAACTGACTGGCATCGCCGACAGTGACCCGGGCGCGTTCGAATGGGCGCGTAAGAGCATGAGGGCACCCAGTGGAACGGCTGGCGGCGCGGAGGCGTGCAGCGTCACGGCTAGCTACCCGGTCCGTGCGCTCGGCGCGTCGGCGGTTCTGCACTTCTCGTGGATCGCTGACTCGGGCGAGGTGGGTGCCGAGGCGGATATCCTGCTGCAGCTCGTCGCGGACGCGTTGGACGACAGGGTCGCACGCGGGGCTGCCGACCAGGGCCGCAGCGCGGCCACCCTGCTCCGCTCCGTGTGACGCAGCTGGCAGGCTGCGGCTCAGATCCCAAGTTCGTTCGGTAACTTGAGCTCGGTTCTCGTCGCGGCCTTAGCCAATGCCCAGCGATAGAACGCCAGCGGAGTCAGATAGTCCTCCCACAACTTGCGATTCGCGTGCTGCAACGCCACGAATGCTTCGTCATCGAGTCCCCGATGAAACTCGGCCACTCGCTCGGCGATACCAGAGACCGCGTCCTCCTCGACCCACACGCAGTGCTTCTTCCAGTCGATCTCGCTCTCGCACGGCAGAACTCCATCGGTGTTCACGTAGATCGGAATGCGACCGGCCGAGAGGGCTTCGTAAAATCGATACGAGAAGTTTCCCGCCCCGCGTACGCACACCGTGTAGTCCGAATCGAGCAGGTTGCCGGCGAACGTATTCCGAACCCTGTCCGCGATCGCTCGATCGGGGTGGAGCGCTCCCGTGCGCAGGCCGAGATATCGATTGTTGCGCACGAAACGGCAGTCCAGCTGCTCGTCCGCCTCGAGACGACGGAGCACGCGCTCGCGCAGCTCGAGGCCGACGGCTTTCTGGGTTCTGCCGAGCAAACGATACAGCGTGTGCATCGCGCCATAACCTACGTATCCACAAAAACCGATCGCCGGCTTGGCGCGTTTGATGCGGAGCTCGAGTCGTCCCGCACGCGCAGCCAGCATGTCCTCGCACGGCGCCGGCATCGCGTCTTCGCAGGGCGCTCGCGTGCTCGCGAAAATAGAGTTCCGGTACACCACACCGTACGGAACGTGGATAGGCGCCACCGCGTCGCCCGTCTTGATGAAGACGAGCGGCAACCCGCGTGACTGCGCGAGCCGCATCGCTTCGTCTGCGTGTTCCCCCGCCTCGTACATGTGTGGATAGAAGACGACTTGGGCGTCGTCGACGTCGACCGCAACGAATTCGGATTGCGCTTGCTCGAAGAACGAGCGGTAGCGAACGCTCCAAGGATCCTCGCGGTATGCAGCAAGCCCACCGCGAACTGCCGGGACGAGCTCGATCTCCTGGACCCCCTGCTTGGAGCGCGGAAAGTGTACTCGAATCATGACGCCAGACTATTCGACGATTCGTTGTGGCGCCAAGCGCAACAACCACCAAGCTAGCTATCCCCAGGCCCATACCCAGCGCTAGTAGACGCGACCATCCCGGTCACAGCCGGCTCGGGCACTCACGAGCAGAGCATTGACTCGAGTTCTCGCATCGACAGAGGTCCGCGGTCATTCGGTATCGTCCGTCGTCGCCACCCGCGCATAGACCGGATGACTTCCCGCTGCTCAGCCCTGCGCGGTCCACACCGAGTTGATGGTGTTGTGCTCGAAGCGCAGGTCGAGCCGGTAGCCGTGCCCCTTGAGGAACGCGAGGATCTCTTCGCAACTGTGGTTGCGCGTGACCAGCGCGCGGGGGTGAAGCTCGATCGCAATCGCGCGCACCACGTGCCGGCGAAACAACTCGGGTGAACCGAGGATGGCTTCGTACTCGAAGCCTTCGACATCCATCTTGAGCAGGTCGACCCGCTCGATGCCTCGGCTCGCCAGCAACTCTTCGAGCGTGACCGTCTCGATCGTCGATTGAGCAGTACGATACGACGTCGACTGCTGCAGCGCGGTGCTGCCGGTGTTCGTATCCGGAGAGAGATGCAGCGTCGCGGACCCGCGATGGTCCGATACCGCTACATCCACGATCTCGACATTGGTGACGCGATTGAGCTCGAAGTTCGTGTCCAGGACCGATCGCAACCGTTGCTGTGGCTCGATTGCCAGCACTCGTCCCGAGGCACCCACCAGTTTGGACGCGATGACCGAGAAGTAGCCCTCGTTGGCTCCGACATCGACAAAGCAGCCTCCGGGCTCCAGCAGCGACCACATCGCGACCACGAGTCCCGGCTCGTAGCTGCCCTGGGTCAACAGCGCCCCGAAGCCCGAGACTGGGTCGACGTAGAACTTGCCGGCGTCAGTCGTGATCACGCTGCGCTGGACGCCCAGCCTCTTCTTCAGCAAAGAGCCCAGCGCCGCGGGCCGCACCCGTAGCAACAAGCGCTGCAGCACACGGTCTTTGATCGAGAAGTGTTGAAGCGCGGTGTCCATGCCGGCCGCGATACTAGCGAACCGCACACTGCCGCGCTAGTGACCTCGGAAGCGCCAACGCGGTTGCTGGATGCAGCTTCGGTAACGGTGACAGCTGCCGGTCCGCGCGGTATTCTGCTCGCGCGCAGTCCAAAACACAACGCTCATGAAACAGCACGCCGCCTCTCCGGACCTCAAGCTGGCTCACCTCGACATGGCGCGCGGCGTCGCGGCGCTCGCCGTGTGCAGTAGTCACCTGCGCAGTTTTTTGCTCCTCGACTGGGCAGACGTGACACAACGCGGCCCACTTGCCGCGGCCCTCTATGTCGCGACTGGTTTCAGTCATCAAGCCGTGATCGTATTCTTCGTGTTGAGCGGCTTCCTGGTCGGCGGCAATGCGATGAAGTCGTTCATGGACGGTCAGTGGTCGTTTCGGGAGTACTGGCTGCGGCGACTTACGCGCCTGTGGATCGTGCTGCTGCCGGCGTTGATCCTGACCGCTGTCTGGAACGGCGTGCTGCATCACATCGACGTTCCGCCGTATGCCAACGAGGTGCGCACCTTCATAGGCACTCCGGACTACGGCCCGGCTGCGTTCTTAGGCAATCTGGCATTCCTGCAAACCATCCTCGTGCCGACCTACGGGAACAATGGACCGCTTTGGAGCCTGGCCAATGAGTTTTGGTATTACGTCCTGTTCCCATTGGCCCTGAGTGCTTGGTTCGGGCGTGGTTACACGCGAGTGCTGTGGGCGGGTGCTGCCATCGCCATCGCGGCCTGTTTGCCGTGGGAGATCGTGAGCTTGGGCACGATCTGGCTGATGGGCGTTGCCGCGTTTCGCGTCGCGCAGCTTGCGACGAACGTGCGTCCTGGCTACCTGCTGCTCTGGCGCGCGCTCGGCTTGGCAGCTGTGGGCGGCGCGCTGGTCGCGATCAAGCTAAACCACGCACTCGGCACCGACTACACGCTGGGTGCAGCATTCGCTGCGGCCTTGCCCAGCTTGGTGGTGCGCACTTCGCACAACCTCGCTTACACCAAGCTCACGCGCGCTGCAGCCGAGGTCTCCTACACGCTCTATCTCGTGCACTATCCAGCACTAGTCGTCGGTCGGCTGTTCGTGTTCGATGCCCACCGGGTGCAGCCCACGCTATCAGCTATCGGTGTCTACGCGCTGGCCTTGATCGTCACGCTGTTGTACTCGGCACTGCTCTGGTGGCTGTTCGAGCGTCACACGGCTGCGCTCGTGCGCATCCTTCGGCGACGCTTCTTTGTTCCTACTCAGCGCGCCTCATCTCTCGGTTCGCTTCGACGATCTCCCGAAGGATCGTCGTGAGATCGTACTTGAACGCCCATGTGGGGTGGTCGGCCTGGAAGGCCCTCACGTCACTGATCCACCAGATGTGATCGCCCACGCGATTTTGATCGACGATCTCGAAGTCCAGAGGTCGTCCCGTCAGCTCCTTGAGCATGTGGATCGCCTCCAGCACCGAACAGCTGTTCTGGCGTGCACCGCCCATGTTGTAGACGGCCCCTGACCGTGGTCGCTGGAAGAAATGCCAGAAACAGTTGATGAGGTCGTAGGAGTGAATGTTGTCCCGAACCTGTTTTCCCTTGTAGCCGAACACCTTGTACTTGTTTCCGGTGACGGCACACCGCGCCAGGTACGCCAGAAACCCGTGCAACTCGGCGCCGGAGTGAGCCGGCCCCGTGAGGCACCCGCCTCGGAAGGCCACCGTCTTCATTCCGAAGTAACGGCCGTACTCTTGCACAAGCACGTCGGCCGCAACCTTGCTGGCGCCGAACAGGCTGTGGGTGGATCGGTCGATCGACATCGATTCGTCGATGCCGTGCGCGGCGTAGGGGTGCGATGGGTCCAGCTCCCAGCGCAGCTCGCGCTCCACCAGCGGCAATGAATTCGGTGTGTCTCCGTAGACCTTGTTAGTCGACGTAAACTCGAAGACAGCGTCGGGGCAGTGGTTGCGGGTCGCCTCGAGCATCACGAGCGTACCCTGCGCATTGACACTGAAGTCCGTAAACGGCTCCCGCGCAGCCCAGTCGTGGCTCGGTTGCGCCGCGCAGTGGATGACGATACCGACTGCTCGCCCGTAGCGCGCGAAGATCGCGTCGATCCCGTCCTTGTCGCGGATGTCGCAGTCGACGTGGGTGAATCGAGGTAGATCTCGCTTCAGCCGCTTCGTGTTCCACTCGACCGCTCCATCGTCTCCGAAGAAGTAGCCGCGCATGTGATTGTCGATGCCCACGACATCGAGGCCCCGCTCGTGAAAGAAGCGCGCTGCCTCACTGCCGATCAGGCCAGAAGAACCAGTAATAATGGCAACTGTCATGACAGTGGTTGTGCTCGACCGTTCAGCTCTTGAACCTGAACTTCGACAAGGCCAGCGCCGATACTCGCAGCATGACCAGCCCGTTCTTGATTCGTTTGTTCATCTTCGTGACGCCTTCGAGTCTCTCGAAGTAGCGCACTGGCAATTGCGACACCTTGAGACCGAAGTGGGAGGCTCCAAAGATCAGATCGTAGTCACCCCAGACGTCGGCATTTTCGAGGAGTTGCCGCGCCTCCTGGAACAGGGGCCAGTCCCTGCGCCAGAATACCTTCGTCCCGCAGAGTGTATCGGTCGTTCTCACTTGCAGGATGTACGAGAAGAGGTGCGAGAAAAAGACATTGCCGACGATGTTAGCCGCGCGCATGGCCTGGCCTTCCTGAGCGTAGACCAAGCGCGTTCCGTGGATGAAGTCAGCCCAGCGAAACCTCATCGCATCGTAGAACTGTGGCAGGTCCTCCGGGATCACGGTCAGGTCTGCATCGAGGATCATGCAGATGTCGCCGGTCGCATGCTTCATTCCTTCACGTACCGCCTGACCCTTGCCCTTGCCTTCCCCCTGAACGAGCACGATCTTACGACCGGGAAACTCGCGCTGGCACTTCTTGATCTCTTGCTCGGTGCCGTCGGTGCTCTTGTCGTTGATGAACACGAACTCGACCGAGGAACCGAAGTCAGGCGTGCGGACGACGGCGGCTCGAATGTTTCCCTCTTCGTTGCGGCAGGGGATCAGGATGCTCACGGAAAAGTGTTGGGCGTGCGTCGCGCTACCCTTCTTCCGGGCGACGAAGAACGCGCTAGCACGCAGCACGTTCATGTAGGGCAACTGAATGAAGAAGTCGTCAATCAGCTTGCCGATCACAGGTACCGGCACCGGGAGGATGTAGCGTCTGACTTCTTTCGAGCACTCCCAGCCCGACATGTCGAAGAAGCTCAGCAGGTCCTTGTCACGACAGAAATTGTTGAACGGACCTCGTCGACTCACCCCGAGGCTGCTCGCAACCTTGAACAGCGGGGACATCAGCCAGTTGAAATTTGCGGTGATCAGCTTTGCGTGTGCGGGGAGCCGATCGCGCAAAAGCGAGAGGAACTCGACGATGTCGTAGAGGTTCGCGATCGGCTCGACGATGCACACGTACTCGACCTCGGAGACATCGATCTTCTCCTGGCGCAGCTCGCTCACGAACTGCGCCAGCTCTTCCGGAGTCGTCAGGAAAATGACGCGGCCCGCGGGGACGTGCGCAGGGATGATGCGTCTGTAATATTCTGCGCAACGCCGCCGCCAGCCGGCGGTAAGTCGACCGTCCGGATCCTTGGACATCGCAACCGGCGGAGCACCCCACTTGGGGTTGTCCGCGATCG